>DXGH01000073.1 GCA_019114005.1 Candidatus Acetatifactor stercoripullorum | reverse complement strand
TATCCAGAAAGTCCATATTCGTTGTCTGCAAATAATCAGATACAGTATTTTCAGATAACCGTTTTACCAACACCTCTTGTAGTTTCTGCATCTGCGATGCATTTAATACTTCTGCCATGTCATTGATGATGTCATAAATTTCTCTACCCATAAGAGCACACTCCTTTTTGAAGGAGTATATCGTAGAAAAATCAGCACATCAACAGAGCGTATTACTGAAAATTTCTTTATAACGGCCTTTGCAGATACACCATATCCACCAACTGTACTCCATCCTCATATATTGGATGGTCGTAATTATCTGTAAAGAAATTTGGTATGATATGCGAACGGACAAACCCACACTTTTCATAAAATGGTATTGTCAATGGGCTATCACCTGTTCCTACTTGTAGAATAGCATATTGCTCTCTATATTTCTCTACAATAAAATCAATTAAGGATTTTGCATAACCTTTGCCTTGATAGTCTGGAACAGTTGCAATGTTCTTGATTTCAAGCACATCACTTCCTTCATCGGTAACGATGCACTCGCATTTAATCCCATTATCATCAAGCACATACATTTTGCCTTTATCAAGGTATCGGTCTATCATATTTTCCTGCTCATCTGCCAATAACAGCAAATCAAGATATTGTTTTTTATCTTCTTTGACTTCAATAATTTTCATCAATCGCACCACTAAATTCAAAGTTCATTCCTCTATCATACTAACGCAGTTATCCAAAAACATACCGCTGCGACAAATGAAAGAGGTGTCATAATACACTTTTCTTTCTTACTCTTTGACACAAAATTCATGACCGTATTCAACGAAAGGTATACAGCCATAACTATGCAAATTATCTTGGTTACTTTTTTTGAAAACCACAACGGGAAAAAATCCCCCATCTGTAAAATAACTATTACAAAGAATATTTGAAAAATCAATTGTGTTACTAAAACAATTCTTAATTTTTTTGGAAAGACCTTATATTGACCTCCCATTGTCAACTCTCCTAATGGCAAGCCACATATTATTAAAACAGATAATATGATTACCACTGAAAATGTTATTGCTCCAATTATTGCTACCATATTTTTCTCCTAAAACTTCAAATTCTTGTATTCTTTCATGCTCACCAGAAGACTGAAAGTTGTCTTTTTCTCTATTTATCAAATATCTTATCTAATTCCGTAATCATAATCTCTGGATTAAACAATGCATTTTCACAATGGAATTTACCCTTGAAACATTTGATTATTGTCGTAGGGTAATATTTTTTAACATATTTAGCAGATTTCTTTGCAAGCATTTCATTAAAAGCTGTTCCATGAAAGAAATACACCACCGTATCAGGAGTATTTATGCTCTGGCTCAGTTTAAAATCAGCTATGTCATCTATACTATTTCCAACAGTTACATCTGACATATTATCAAGAACTTTCAAAAAGTATTCAAGATTGTCTTCGGAAATAATAACCTTTGTTGCCTGTTCTACCGTTTTTTTATCTCGTTGCTGTGATTTATGAGTAATATCAATATAAAATTTCTTCATAAATCCTTTCATCAGATTATTATAAGATACCAAAGGCGACCCATCAAAAATCACTTTATCAAAAGTTAATCTTTTGTTCTGCCACAACGTTGCAGTCAAAACTCCACCCATTGACATTCCATACACAGCATATATTTCTTTTCCATAGCGTGAAAGAATGTAATCCTCGATTTCTTTTGCATCATCCGTAAATGAAATAAAATCGTCTTTAACTTCCGGGTTATGCCCTGACATAATAGGCACTATGATATGAAACTTTTTTTCATAATACTCTATATATTTATTCCATACCTGCCACGGACACTGAAAGCCATGTATCAGAATAATTCTTCTTTTACTGGTATCACCAAATTCCAAAATCTTCAAACCACAAAACCTCCACTAACTTCATATATAAAACAATAAAAATATTATACGTTAACCAATAATATTTCCAATCGCACAATATAGAAACGGCATATACATAAATAACAAACTTAATCTTTCCCAAAGACCTTCATAAGTAAAAATTGTTCCTTGAAATTTCTCCTTATCACCCATGATAAAAAAGGAAAAGAACATTACTGCTAACACAAACGCAAGAATACAGAAAATACCCTTTATAACATCAAAAAAATTATAGGGGACGTGTTTTTACAACATGTCCCCTATTTTTTACGATTATAATGATAAATTGTTTTAAGATGACCTGCTCGCTTTCTTATAGGCCCAAATTAGAAATTAATTTTGTAATCTTAATATTTTATCCTTTCCATATTTTCATTTGAAATTTCGGCCTTTAAACACTCCAAAAGACCAATTAAATTTTTAGCATACTTGTAACCCATTTGGTTATAAGTAGTTTTTCGATTTTAGTGCTTCAAATGTGTTAAATTCGATTCAAATTGCTGTTGCATTTGTTTATAAAAGCTTGACCCCAATTTCGACCCCACTTATTTCGGTCTGAAATGGTTTAAAATGGTGTAAAACGGTCATTTTTTAATTTTTCTCCTTTTGGAAATGCCTGAAAACACTGTATTTTCAAGCATTTCACAGAATGGAGTAGACGGGAGTCGAACCGTATGCTATTTTTCACTTTTTATAGTATTTATAAGCATTATCGACTTTGCTTTTTGAGTACTTTTGAGTACCTACAATTCCACCAGAGCATCCAGTTCTTTTCTCTTATCTTCTATTCCACTTCTGTCAAAATAATAATGTCCTTTTGTGCAACTAATATCAGCGTGTCCCATTGTGTCAAGAATGGTTGATTCCTTTACATTGCCATCCAACAGTATTGTACCGTATGTCTTCCTAACTTTATGTGGCGACTTTGGAATCATATTGAGTTTACTACTGCAGATATATTCCAGACGCCTCCTAAATGAATATGTTTTTGTTCTTTTCCCGTTTCTCTCAAATAAGTACACACCATTTTGATTGAATTGTAAAACTCTATCTAATATCCATTTATATTTTTCTGGAAGAATGGCAAATCGTAAACCAGCTTCTGATTTAGGGAACTCTTTGATGTCATAATGTACTTTTCCATCTTCATCCCTGAATCTTGTTTCTGTGGCATTAATAGAAACTGTGTAGTTATTAATATCACAAATTCTAAGGACAGCCAACTCCCCAATGCGCACACCTGTTTTGAACATAAAAAGTAATCCTAAATTTATTATATCCAGATAGTTTATCAGATAAGATTCCACTCTTGCTTTCTCGTTAGGCAAGAATACTTGCTCTGATGATTTCCTCACTACCTTTTTAAATGCCCTTTGAGATATTTCCATGTCTTGTATTGTATAGGTTATGCTGAATGAAATATACTTCTTTCTCTTTGCATACTTGAATATTCCATACACCAAAGTTCTGAAATTTGAAAAACATTTCGCCGTCATATTGAAATCGGAAATACTGTCCTTTACAAAATCCTCAAGAAAACATTGGTCAATTCCCTTTATGTGCTTACTTTTTATTTTTTCAAAATATTTACCAAAATCCACACAATATCTATCGTATGTAGCACGACTTATCTCATTCCTTGAAAGCCTTTCGGAAATCCAGCAGAAAAAAATTTCTTTCACAGTTGGGTCGTCCTCCTTCTCTTTCAAAAAAGAAACAACCTTATCCTCTACCTTCTCCTTTGTGTTTGCCTTTATTTTCTTTCTTGATTTCTCGCATGGCAAATATGTGTACCAATTTCCATCTTTTCCTTGATATATTTTATATGCGTGTTTCTTTAAAATCTCCTCTCTCTTCTGCATCTCAATCTTTTCCTGCACAAGTGCCGTATCAAGTATACCATTTTCGATGGCAAATTTCAACAGCTCCGCATCGGACATTGAGACATTTTGCATAGGCTGCGCCGCCCTTTCTCCTATTTATTATAGTTGTCTTAAGCTAATGTTTTGGAGATTATTGTTGCATTCATACCGTCGCAACATACTTTTTAAAAATATCCATTGTGTGATCACTGCCCACATAGGCATAATACTGCCCGGCCGTAGAGCGGTCTTTGTGCCCAAGGTATTCCCCGGCGTCGTGTACAGAGCCGCCACGCCTTACTATGTTGGTCGCTGTTGTCTTTCGGAACAGATGGGGGTATACACGCCTCTCCATCCCGGCCCTCTTCCTGATCGCATTGACAGCGCTTCTGATTCCATCCCGGCTCAGGCCTTTATGCTGCCCGTCTTTCAGCGATGTGAAAAGAGCCTCTCCGCTTCCCCTTGCTGCCCCGCGGGCTTCCAAATAATCACCCAGATATTTCATTGCCACGCTGTCCAGACACACAGGCCTGTATGTCCGTCCCTTTTCCCCATAAATAAGCAGCTGCCCCGTACGCCAGTCCAGGTTCGAAATCTTTGCTCCTTCCAGCTCACCCACTCTCATGGCGGTGCTCCTTAATACCTCAATCAGGGCCCGGTCACGCGGATGCCTGCATCCTGCTTTCAGCTGTTCATATTCTTCCGGCTCCATATGGTCTATTGGTTTCTGTACCTGTTTGTACGGATCTATGGATTCGCATGGGTTCTCTAATATAATGCGGCTCTTTCTCATCCAGGTAAAGACTGCCGACAGATTGCGCCTGTGGTTATTCCTTGAAACTGCACCATTTCCTGCCAGCCCGGCCAGGAACCTCTCTACGTCCATGCTGGTCACCTCGGTAAGGGGCTTCTGTACGGTATTTGCAAGACGGTTTACCGTGTCCATGTAATATTGTGCTGTCTTGCGGGACAGTTTCGGTGCTTTCTGCATCCAGAAAAGCTCCATGATGTAATGGTTGATATCTGCATACGCTGCCGGAAGCGTTTCGCTCTCAGCGATCTCCACCCCGGAAAATTCCTGCACCAGCACATTCCCAAGAATATCCAGGGTGCTGGAATCCACATGGTATCTCATTTTGAGCATGATGTTGTTTTTAACCCTCTCTTTAGCCGTCATAATCGCATACCTCCACAATCTTCTGTTGCCTGAGGGCGGCTGTTATGCTATAATGTCCTCAGGTGGGAGCGGTACATTTTACTTTGGACGGTGGATGTACCGCTGTTTTTTTGCTGCAGACCATTGACATGCGCGCTCTGTCATGGTATATTTGTTTTGCACAAACAAATGTTCTGTGGTCGTGGAGCTGTCCCGCTGCAGGACATTTTTTGTCGTATTTTGTCGATGACATATTGTTTACACTATACCGTTTATACTGTATAATGCTGTTGTGTAAAAGGGTTCAGCGGTTCAGGGGATACTGGCCGCTGTTTTTTATGGCTACTCACAGCGTTCAAATTCTATCACCCATACCCAAGGATTTGCGTCCCATCCGTAGCGGTCAAGATCGGCTTTCTTGATTGTGGTATCCCATAAATCAAAAGCAAATGTATCTCTGTATTTCGGATATCCTCCGCTGTCCGGGTCATAATATGTAGGTTCCCACCAATTCATTGCCCATTCTTCGCTGATTCCCTCTGCGTTTGCCTGTTCTTCGGTGATATCCTGCAGCCGCTCCACTCTGATAGCCGTAACCTTTAACCAGATACGGGCTGCTTCCTTCGGCATATGGATGGATGGGCGCCATTTCGGCTCTGGAACAACATCTCCAACTATCTCTTTATGATAATCAGCCTTATATGCGTTGCGGTTTCCCCTCATATTATCTCCGCTTCTATATCCAGCAATGTGTCCGTCAAAATAATTGGGGCAATAGGTTTCCCGGACATAAAGCATATCGCCTGGGCAAATCGGGCATGAACGCTCTGCAGTGCTTAGCTGTACCCTATGCTCCTTATCAGCATAATTATGCACTGCATAAGTGCGCCGATCGGCATCATAGAAACTCATATCTGGCACAGTAAAATCATTTCCGTCTTTGCATACTCGCCGTGTCACCATCTTTCTGCCGTCCAGTATCGCCCGTACCATTTCTGTGTTGAATAATATCGGTTTAATTGCCATATTTATTTTCCTTTCTTTGGTCTGTAAATACCGCCTTTGCCATCCATATATCGCTATTGACGTGTTCTATAAGATGCTTCACAGAAGCTTCAAGAAGCCCATCACATTCTCCGTATACTTTTTCGAGGGATTCTTCTAAGTTCTCGTAATAAGAAAGTTTTTCGACAACAGCCGTCGCTTCAAATACACCTCGACAATACTTACCTGTAAGATTGTTCTTCGACTTTCCCTCTGCTCCGTGAGGATATTTTTCTTTTGTTGTCAATCTTTCCATCATTCCACCTCCATCAGTTCCCGGTTATCAAAAATATTGCCGATAACCTCAATCTTGTGATTATAAATCACATTCTTCTTTGCTCCAATCTATCGCATTCCCGCAATCTGGGCAGAAATTCGCTCTCCATTCTCCGTCTTCTACAATCGCTGAGCATTGCCGGCATATTTTATAATCATTTCCATAAAGATCCAGTCCTTCAAGCGGTTTCATCGGTCTCTGCTTCTCCACCGCCGCCTTGCACTCGTCTGCGGTGCCGATGTTCTGGTATTCCTGGATTTCTTTGAGAGCGGAGATTGCTATTTTCATAGCTTCTTGTCTTTTTAACCGATACGCCAACGCCATATCACTTTCTTTCTCAAAATCTCTACAAAATGCAATTATACTGGTAATTATTCTTAATTCATTTGATAATTCTTTAATTGCTTCATTCTCTGTCATTCTCCCACCTCCAGCAGTTCCAGGTTATCAAAAATATTGCCATCTTCTCCTCCTCTAACTTTCAGTTTATGCAGTCCAGCGTCATCTGCACTCCCGGAATGTCCTCCCATTCCACTCCTATGTAGTCCAGCACCCTCCCCCAGCCGTATTTCTCCCCCGTCTCCGGGTCTGTCACACACCGGTACATCCAAAATTTCCATTCTTTTGGGTTATCTTCACGCAGGCGGTCAAACCGGTGCGGCCGCTCTTCCAGGTGTATCCCGAAACCGCACATGGAGCAGCCTGTCCTCTGTGCCCTGGTGGTGTAGTAATCTCCATTCCCGTGCTGTCTGATTTCCCCATATATTTCCGGCACAATGGTTTCCAGCGGCTCATAGGGGATTATACGGCCGTCTTTGTCTCTGCTGTATGGCTGCTGATAATACAGCTCCTCAAACACATCAATGTGTGACAGATACCATTTATCCATTTCCAGCGCCAGACGCAGGATGTCATTGCGCATAAAAATGGCAAACGGCGCTGACCTGGTGGCAGAAGCCCCATAATAATTGCACCCGTGCTCCACAAGGGCTTCCTCCCTCTGCCCGCCCTCAGATGCCATCAGGCCAAGGTATGGATGGCTGTTGTGTGATTTTGCCCAGTCATCGCACGGCTTTTCTTTCAGCCAGTAACAGCAGTCGTTGGATACTTTAAAACTGGGCTTCTGGTAATGCACGCCCTCATTTTCATTCTCATACCCTCCAAAAAGATTCAGCCATTTCTGCGGCAGCTTCATGCGGCTGTTCTTCGCATAGTGCCCCTGGGCTCCACACTCTCCGGTAATGATTGCATGGCGGACAGTCTTATTCTTTTCCGTCGGATTCTGCAAGATGTCTATCTTTCCGGCGATCCGTTTTGAGATAACCGGGAACCCGGCTTCATTCAGCACCTCGACCTTGGTTTTATAAGATTTCAGTATGGTGATTCCAAGGGCCTTATGCACCCTCTGGATGCTCTTGTCCTCCACGCCGGATACGGATACTGCCGGTATGTCAATCCCTATGCTTTTCAGCCAGACAAGCAGTGTAATGCTGTCCAGCCCTCCCACGGATACATGGCATCCGCATCCCCGCTCCTTCATTTCATTGTAAAATTCCCACGCCGTGTCCGTCTGCCGTTCTATCTTCTCCTCATACGCCAGCTCCTGCAGCGAACGGAAGTTTCTTGCCATGTCCTGTCTGGCTTTCCTCCAGGCTTCCCTGACCTCCTGTGGTGCTTCATCCGCAATGCCTGTCTCCTCTTCGTCGAATAATGTCAGCTGTCTCAACGCTGTTCCTCCTCTAAATCCTGATTTAATCAAACCGCAGCTCACCGTTCCATATCCTGGATTCTATTTCCCAGATGTACCGGAAGAACAGGTAAAACTGCTGCGGCACCACTGCATTCCCAAGGCCTTCCAGCCTGCCTCTCCTGTGGCTTATGCCTGATGCAAGCCTCGGGATGTCCGGTTCCATATCCCAGTAATGATGCAGATAGAAATCTAAATCTCCGTCCAGCCCTCCGGGAATCCCATCAGCCATTCCACCCAATAGGGATTCAGGCTGCCCCCGCTCTGGTCGTTCAGGTTTCTGCTCCTTTTCTTGTCCTGCCAGCGGCTTTCCTGCCCTGTCCGGTAATCCCTGGCCTGCGGCGTTGCAAACATTTCCCGCATTACATCCCCAGCCAGTGAATCCCTTTTTATCTGGCTCGGCGGCAGCGTGCTGTTCCTGGCATCCTGTGCTGTAGGGGTGTTGTACATTTTTACAGCTGCTGCCAAATCCGGGGTTTTCCTGTTTCTCTCCGACGGGCAGTCTCCCCGCTGGCTGGATTTCGGTGTGGGCCACAGTTTCACCTGTCCGCTCAGATTCGGCTCTCCCCGGCTGTTCACATACATCTCTCTGTTTGCTGAATCCGATGCAACCGGTGTTTTCCAGATTTTTGGTTCTTCCCACAACTTTACTGTTTCCGGGTTTACCTGTTCCCGTAGATTCGCCGGCCGCTTCCTCCCTTTCCTGCTGCCCTCCGCCTGCCGTTTGAGAGCTTCCGGCGACCGCTGCGGAAGATAATCCATTGTGTTCGGAGTAGCCCACAATTGCGACCCGGTATCTCCTGTGGCGGGCTCCGACAGCACAAGCTGGAACAAGAAATGTCCTTGTCCGATATCCACAGGCTTCCAGTTCAGATAAAATATCGGGGAGTGCCATTCTGACGATCCCAGCAACATTTTCTCCAACAACCCAAGCGGGCCGGAGTTCTTTGATAACCCTGACCATTTCCGGCCAGAGGTAGCGGTCATCTTCCTTGCCTCTCCGCTTCCCGGCAGTGGAGAAGGGCTGACAGGGAAACCCGCCTGAAATAATGTCAGCTGTCCTTCTACCTGTTTTTTCATAAAAGCTCTCCTTTGTCAGCGTCCGGATGTCCTTCCATCTCGGCACATCCGGCCAGTGCTTTTCCAGCACCTTTGTCTGGTAGTCTCCCCATTCGCACTGTCCTGTCGTTTTAAATCCTGCCCATTCCGCAGCCAGATCAAGGCCTCCAATGCCCGAAAACAGGCTTAAATGTGTCAGCTCCCTCATTCCGCATCCTTCCTGATATAGTCAAACAATGTCGGCATTTCCCTTTCCTCTTCTGCTGCCTGCAGGTACCCCACACCGTCCCGGAAATAATCCGGGTTCAGTTCAATGCCATACCCATGCCGGTTCATCTTTACTGCAGTCATTGGGACTGTCATCAGCCCGCCAAATGGGTCCAGGATCACATCGCCTTCATTTGAGTATCTGTTGACGATCCGCTCCACAATATCCAGCTGCAGCGGGCAGACGTGCATCTGCTGCCGCCTGCGGCTCTGTGTAGTATTCGGCGTCCGCATCCGGTTGATGTCGTCCCATACTTCCATCTGGTTCCATGACCCCGGCGCTGTGACCATGAAGGATGCCGGAAGCTTCCCTTCTGCGTCCAGCTTCTCTGCCAGCTGTACGTGTTCTTCATAGCTGTATACATTCTGGCGGCTGTACTCCCGGTATGCCGTCTGCAGGTTATCTACAGAGATCTGTGCCAGCTCTTCTCTGGAAACCAGCCTGTCCCCGGAGCTGCGCCAGTAACCATGTGCGTCGATCTGCCACCGGGCCCGGGTGTATTCTTCCTTGGATTTTGTTACCGGCTCGTCAGCATAGGCCGTTGACCGGTCCGTCGGCAGTTTCCGGAACAGAAGGATATATTCCGGGCACCCGACGCCCATCTTTGATCCGTCCTTGCACTGCTCCGTCCATCCCAGCCGGTAGGTCTGGTTATTCTCCCGGACAACATCTGTCACCACCGTAATCATCCCGAAATACTGGAATCCGTGCTTCATATAGTGTTCAATGCACAGCGCATGGAACGGCTCTATTGTAGGCATTCCGGTTCCCGTGGCATTCCCGAACAGCACCCTGTCCTTCACATGAACCGCGGCCACTCTGCCCGGTTTCAGAATCCGCAGAAGCTCCGGTGTCAGGAAATCCATCTGCTCAAAAAACCTCTCCGTGTTCTGGTTGTGCCCGAAGTCGTTATAATTTGCGCTGTATTCGTAGTGGTTGCCAAATGGGATGGAGGTATGTATCAGTCCTATGCTGTCAGTCTCCATCTGCCTCGTCTCTTCCACGCAGTCCCCGTATACTGCTGTATAGTATTTTCCTTTGACTGTTCTTTCCTCTCTGCTTCCTTCCACACCCATCTTCCTTTCCAAACGTTCTGCCTTATCCGCTGCATTTAATCCATATTTCTTTACGATTCCAGCCATCTTTTCCACCATGTAATTGTGGTTTTTCCACTTCTCAAGCAGCGCCTCTTTAATCTGCCGCTCATTTTCCATGTAAATGATGTCTATGATGACCGGCTCTTCCTGCAGGAAGCGGTAACATCTGTGCACCGCCTGTATGAAATCGTTAAACTCGTAGTCAATCCCAAGGAAGATTTCCCTGTGGCAGTGCCGCTGGAAATTACATCCAGACCCGGAAAGGGACTTCTTGGTGGCAAACAGACGGATGCGTCCTTCTGAGAAATCAATTACCCGCTGTTCCCGGATATCGTAGTCCTGCGATCCGTATATCTCCACTGTTTCCGGCACCGCTTTTTTAATTGCGTGCCGTTCCGCTTCCAGGTCATGCCACAGCAGGAAATGGTCCTCCAGCGACCCGTCAACGATCCTTTTCATCTCTGCCACCCTGGCATCTATGCTTTCCCGCTTCACCTGTGCAGCTTCCTTCAATCCTTCTGCTGCTTCCTGAAAGAGCTGCATCTGCCCGTTCTTGTCTGCGGTATCCCCGTAGTGCACCGGCAGCTCATGCCACCGCACTTCCAGCGGCGGCAGCCCGTATCCTTCGTCGGAATATTCCGGATTCAAATCCGAAGGCTTTGTAAGGAACAGGGCCCAGCTTGACACCCACAGCCAGAATTCATCCTCCATGTTTGGATACAGTGTCAGGTTGTTTGCCTTTGTGCTGTCCCGCTGGAAAAAACGGGTGAGGGCCTGTCCGGTGTCCATGATCTCCAGATATCCGGCATAATGGATCAGCTCTTTATACCGGTTGGGAGACGGCGTGGCTGTTGCTGCCAGCTTAAAAGGGATGCCTTTAAATTTGTCAAGGAAAGTCTGGTAGGTCTTGCTGCCGAAGCTGCGCAGGACGCTGGCTTCGTCCAGCGATGCCGCCGTGAAATAAGACGGGTCGATATCCCCATCCCGCACCCTCTCATAATTTGTCAATACAATCTGTGCGTTGGATGCTTCTGCTTCTGCCATGGTCCGGCAGTAAACCGGAGGTTCACAGTCCAGCAGTTCTGCGGCATCCCGCATAAATTCCTGCTTTACCCCGAGCGGGAGGACGATTAAAGCACGGCCGTTCCCGTGTTCTGCTGCCAGGCGGCAGAATTCCAGTTCCTGCACCGTTTTTCCCAGGCCGAAGGATTCAAACAGCGCCCTCCTGCCGCCTTTCAGCGCCCACAGCACTGCGTCCTTCTGGTGTTCTTTCAGCGCCGGGTTTAATTCCCCCCTGTCCGCCGCAAATCCGCTTTCCGCCGCCATGTCTATTTTGCTTTTCAGAAAATCATGATATTCCATCACTGCCGCCCCTCCCCTCACTGTATTCCCCCAGCACTTCAAGCGCAGCAGCATATTTCCGGTACTTTTCCTCCAGGGCCCTGATCTCCTTGTCAAGGGAATCCAGCCTGCCATGCAGCCATGCCTCAAACGGGCACCCCTCCTCCGTTTCTGTGCCTGCTGCCGGGGCGGCGGCATCATCCGGCTTTTCAAGGCCCAGTATGCGCTCGATCTCTGCTCTGCTGCAGCAGTTTAATTCGTCCAGTATCTGCACCTGCCTGCGCCTGTTTTTCGCGCTTTTATAATCCCGCATGATTTCCTCTCTGCTCATTACCATGGATATCCTCCTTAATTGCTTAACAGCTCTTTCTCCAATTCATCAAAGTCATAGCTGTTCTGCCTGAAATTGTTAAAACTGCTGCCGCAGTTGCCGCGCTTTCCTTTGCTCTGGACAATAAGTGTTTCAAACTTTTCCCTGAACTTTTTGGCACTCCTGATGTTCGCCTGCCAGAAGGGATCGTTAACTGCATAATTAAGAGCCTGTATAATGTCCCCTTCCGTCCTGCCGTCAAGCCGCTTCATGCGGTCAATTTCCGCGGCCCACTTCTGCTTTTCCAAAAGAGTCCCCGGCACCTTAGAGCTGGGGAAGGACTTAAGGCATGAGTGAATCAGCATATCCACGCAGCGGATCTCAAATGAGCCGTCCGGGAAAGTCACGGTTGCAGGCTCCGGCTCTGCCGGAGATGCAACAATAATATTATTTCTTTCTTTACTTTCTTTCTTTATATGTGATCTAGCTACTTTTCTATCCGATCTAGCTACTTTTCCGCTGAATCTAGCATCTTTCAGATTAAAAAAGGTGACTTTATTACGCATACCCGCCCTTAACTCATTTAAGTCAAATAACGCGTACTCCTTAATTATTTTGATTTTCTCCCTCTTAGATGCTGCCTTGAGGAATCGAATCTGTATGCCGTGGGATGTGAGTACTCCAAACGCATTAAAAACTTCCTCGTTAAAGATTCCACGTTTAACGCACCTGTTTATCACTTCACCTATAAGCTTCGGGGAACAATCACAGCCCAAATCTTCCGACGCGAGGTAGCAATCGTCATCTCCCCATTTCATGTAATAACCTTTATCAGAGTAAATGACACACAGGGTATAAATCAGTATGACCACGCCCTTAGCACCAAACTCACTCTTGATTAATTTCACCTTTTTATCCGTATGAAAGAAATCTGTATCGAAAGAAAAGTATCCTATACCTTCCTTTGACACTTTCATTCCCCCTGTTTCACGTTTAATATAGAAAGAATTCTTTCTCCAGCTTCCTCCGGTGTGCAGAATTGAAATTCCACTCCATACTTAAGCTGCATTGTTATACATGCCTTTGCCAGCCGCTCGCCGGACATTGCATTTGGATATTTCCGTACTCGCTCATATCGCGGCGCCCCATTTTTGCAGTACCCTACAATCCGATCTGTTTTTTTCCAAATATTCAGCCTTCCGTTTACCCAATAGGAAAGATCATCAATATTTCTGACCCCCTCCCGATTGTCTACTAACACAATAAGCCGTATGCCGCTGTTTTGAGCCCTTTTAAGCCCTCGGTGGAAGAATCCATGTCTTTTTACATAAAGGCTTTGAAATTCGCCGATAACACGTTCGGGAATCGCATTTTTAAAGCAAATATCATTGATTTCCTTCTCCGCGAAACGGCTCGTATCATCATCGCAGATCGCATGAAAAACCTGTTCCGACAGATCAAACCCTATGTAATTATTTTCAGCGATTTCAAACACTTTCTGCTTGATATCTGTTTTTGACATCTGCTTTACCTGGATGTCCCCAATAAGCTCCTGGATGTCTTTTTTTGTGTCAATACATACGCTCTGATCAGCAGGCAATGTATAATCTCCGCAATATAATGCGGTACGGTTCCAATGGACACCGACAGAACGGAAATACGCATGCTTGATTTCGTGCTTTCTCTCTTGCTGCCTGCTATCTTCAAGGATTAACATTGTCATCACCCGCCCTTCTAACGTACTCTCTGTCTTTTGCGAGATAAGCTTCCCTATCCTTCTGCTCTTTCAGCAAGCGTTTTAATTGGCCGATAAACGCCTTATTGTTTTTATCTGTAAAGAATGCTGCTGGTTTTTCCAATTCCAATGCTCTGTCCTTTGCAGTTCTTCTTTGTACCTGGTTTCTATGTATCCTCGTAGCAATGCGGTTCCTCTCGCCTTTATCTTTTGCAAATTCCATGTCATGGAGATAATCAATGTTCCTTTTTCCGCAAAGATCAACAGTTTGTTCACATTTGATATGCTCCTTGCTGGATTCTTCAAGGAAAATAAGGAATTCTTCGATTATCTCGGATGGTTTTTGCTCTTTCAAATCGATCCCCTCCTCAGTTAAATGGCAATTCCTCATCAATGCCGTCCGGGATATTCATAAATCCGTCATCTGCATTTCCCGGATATTGCCCAACATAATCTCCAGTGCTATTCGCAGAAGAATTTTTGCTCTCGCAGAATTCATGTTCCTCCGCAATGACATCAAATGTATTAATTTTAATTCCGGCATCCTTATGCAGATAACTTCCGGTCTGTATGCGCCCGGCAACCATGATCTTCGTGCCCTTATGCAGATATCTTTCTGCAAACTCTCCATTCCTGCCAAAGGCAACACAGTTAATGAAGTCGCAGTCCGGCTCTCCATCGCGCTTGTATTTTTTCGGAACCGCAAGACTATACCTCGCAACCGCAGTTGCCTTCTCGCCTTGTGAATACCTGACCTCGGGGTCTCTGGTTAAACGCCCTATAAGTATGACCTTATTCATCTTCATTCTCCTCCGCTAATGCCGCAAAGCATATTAGACAGACACCGCTAATCAGCATTTCTCTATCATCTGCCGATAGGTCTGACAATAAATCTTGGATATGCCCCTTGCCATCGGCATAGTCTTTATAGCGGCTTGCCTGCTCCTCTGTCAGATGTACAATGTGTGTTTTTCCACAACACGGACACTTTGTTTCAACATTCATTCAATTATCCTTTCTAAAACGGACATAGGCTTAAATCGACCTCTAATCCTTTTTCTGCTATGCAGCAATCTGCGCCATATTTAACTGTATTTTTCGTCTTTCGCAGGAATAAATCTGCATCGGAATTTGATGCACTTAAGTGAATTAGAACGACATTTCGTAATGCCGGGTTATCGTTAGTTGAAATGAAGCCCAGAGCTGTTTGCAGGCTCATATGACCTCGTAAAACGTGTTCGCGATTAACTGCTTCGTTATCAATCACATCATCGCTATAATTAGCTTCTACCAGGATATGATTTAGGTTTTTGAAACGGTACTTTATGTACTCCGTATCGCTGGCATATACCAAAGAGCCAATATCCGGATTCTGTACAAAAAATCCATAGCACTCTACATCATGCACAAGCGGAAATGCCTTTACATAGAAGCTGCCAAATCGCTCGTTTGGTGTCATTACCTCATAAGGCTTATATACAGGACATATGCCTTTGTATTGGTCTGCAAAGCCGCTGTGGTCTTTATGGCAATGCCCCACAACCACGCCCACAATTTTCCTCACATTGAATTCAAGGGCAACCTTGACCTCTTTGAATGGAACTCCTGCTTCGATTATCAAGGCTTCGGTATCAGATTCTAAGATATAGCAGTTGCCAGACGAACCAGAACCTAAGACTTTAAGTTTCATGGCTTAAACCTCCACATCTTCATCAGAAGGGAATTGAAAATATGGATATATATAATTCACTCCCTCGCGATAATTTTTTTTCTGCCTCATGCTCATAATAATAATTATGCAACATCTCCATAGCCTTTTTTGCTTTGGCTTCGGTGGCGTATTGGGCAATAGAAAATATGGTGTTTTCTCCGTTACAATGTGCACCTTCTGCCATTATTTGATTTTTATTTTTATAACTGATATTTAGTATCATTTGTTCATATGGAACATCAATCATTCCGTCCTGCGATATAACTCTCATAGCCTATTCCTCAAACGGTGCCTTGTCCACATCTGCCTTAGGTTCCTCTGTAACCTCTACTGCAGGTGAGTCCACAATGAAATCTTCACTGTTGGCATTTTCTGCAATTTCTTCCTGCACCTGTCGATACATTTCATCCATCTGCATAAGAGACTGTGAAGCAATCGCATTGAAGTCCTTTGGATATTTTTTGATGGCATTATTACGCATCTTTCGGACAATCATGCTTTCCGGTGTATCGAGCCACGCCGCACTGATATACGGTTTGGCAATATCACAATTCAGCATATCTTCCACAGTCTGACACTCGCGCAGCGCAGAATAGATTTCCTCTTTCTTTGCTTCAATCTGCTTCTTTTCCTCTGGTGTTGCATCGTGACGTGTGCGGTCTTTTCCTTTGGAGTTCTTGCCAGTAATAATGCCGAAAGTTTCATTCATCAGATTGTTGCGGACATGAGCAAAAAGATTCGTCTTTACACTTTCACGCTCTGCAATCAGATATTCAACATGACCATCCGTCATTTCCACCGGATAAACAACTCTGACAACTTTCTGTGATTCGCCCTTTTCTTCCCATTCTGGAGGTGTCGTTTCCATGCCCTTATGTTTGGGATAAACAAAAATATCCCCCTCTTTCACGAGCCATACCGGATGCACTTTCTTTACTCCGACGCCAAACTGACGAAGAATCGCATCATTTCCATCACCCTCAATGCCAAGTTCAACTTCCTTATGCCACTGACCGTTTGCATCCTGCTTACTCCGCAGTTGAAAATAGCACTCTCTCGGCACTGCATTGGCATTCAGCTTCAGACTCGCCACCTGCCCGATAACCTGGCGAAGATTCGAGCCTTGCAAATTCTCCATGGCTTCCTTGCTGGAAGTAACAAGACTGTATATTGCGCTCATAGATGCCATTACGCACTGCTTTGAATAATCATCAAACTGTAAGCCATGCTCCGCAAAATCACGCTCCATAAGTCCGGTATACTGATTTGCGTAATACGACAGTTTCGTATTCATTTCCTGCTTTACGACTTCATTTGCCATACTTAGTCCTCGCTTTCTACATTTTCCGGCTCCATATATTTCCTAATGACCGCAACTTTATCCGCTCCGTATGCCATAATCCAGGCGGCATCTACCGGCTCATCCACGACCACTAACTTACTGCCTTTGGAATCCGTAACGATATCACCAGGCTTTAAATCGTCCTCGGTGCGGTATGTATAGGCTCTACCGGCAGGCTTGTCCTGCTTTATAAATTTTGCTTTGATGTACTGCATGCTACCTCCTAACTGAATGATGGCTCTGGTTCTTTTTCCGGCCGTATGTAACTATCATCGTAATCCCTGTCAATAATGATAGCCGCATCTGCTCTCGCTAACCTAAGAAGCAGTATCTCGAAATCGTTTAATCTTCTAAGAGATGAAATCGTTAGGTCTTTGCAAGTCGAAAGTGTGTACGGTTCTTCTTTACCGCTGCCCCATATCCATTTCGATACAGGAATTTCAACATTGAGCTTTTCATCATGCTCATTTTCAAACGTGATTACTGCCCTTTGCAAACTACTCCATGATGGTTTATCTTCCAACTCAAAACGCATTTCACAATCCACCGATTGATACGATACTCCGTCATCATAGTCAATATCCAAGCCGTCTGTATCTATATCCTTTTCGCATTGCTTTACCCATGCTTTGAAAAGGTCGGTAAGTTTGATTTCTTTTTGCTCAGGCTCTGTCACCAGCCCTTTGAAATTCTCCAAAATCTTTTTATCTGCAATGCAAGCATCTGAATTGACGATTTCCGTCAACACCGAATCCAACTTAGGCAAATACTCTGAGAAATCATAATTCTCAATATACGGAACCATTACTTCCTTTACCTTTTTCTCAATCACCTTTTTAGCATCACCCCAACGAAAAGCATCTTCAATCGCACTTCCAAGAGCATTCATAAATTTCTCTTTAACAATCGCTGTCACTTCATCGGAAGAAAGGCTCTCTTGCGCTATTTTCAATAATTCTTCTTTCATCTACTCCACCTCAACTTTCAGTTCCTTGTCATCGGATACCGCCAACAAAATCATCTGTGCCGCCATATCCGGCACATTGTACTCATTCAGCGATTCCGCATTATCCGTAAAGATAGGCGCTGTCACACCGTACAGCTCACTAAGCGACTGAATAATATCCAATCCGGCAATGATACGGTGCCCTGAATTGAGCGCTGAGTACGGAACACCATTTACAGTACACTCACAGCATTCCTTGAGTCCTCCGTTAATCTGTATTTCAAACAACTTCCACGAAACTGTCTTGAAATGCTGATTGATAGAATCGGAAATCTTAATCATCTTGGCCCTGATAAAGGATTCCAACAGATAAAGCATTTTCTCCTGATCCGCAACTTTCTGTCCGACCTCTTTCTGCTCTGCTTCCAACTCGCCGATACGCTCCTCAATCTCCGCGTTCTTGGAAGCCTTTGCGATTTCAGCCTTTACGGAATCCAATTCTGCGACCAAGACCTTTCGCTCCTCCTTAAATGTTTCTGCAGCATCTGCAGCCGATTTCATACTCTCAATCTTGGCGGTTACTTCATCATGCCTTACTTTCAGCTTCACATAATCTTCATTCTGCATATAATCTGCTTCTGCCGGAATTTCCTCTAACTGCCTGGAAAGTGCATTCTGCTTGGTAAGCGCTTCCTGTTCCTGTTTCTTCAGGGATTCGATTTCTTCCTGCAACGCCTCGTTCTTGGCGGTCAAATCTTCAATTATATGTTTCTGCTCGAATCCGTGCGACTTGATTTCTTCCAAGTTGGATTCTCTCTGAACAGCAAAGTCGCTCTTTGCATCTTCTAACCTCTTCTCCACATTGGCCTTCGCCCTTGCCTTTCTCACTTCAAAATCCGCCTTAATCTGCTCAATTTTGTCGGCCGGGAGAGTTTGTCCGCATGACTTACAAATCGTGCTGTTCTCGTCAAACTGCCACTCTTCCTCGCGGAAAAGATAAGGAGTTTCATCAAAAACCTTTGTCTTTTCTGCGTTGTATTCTGCGCCAAGTTCAAAACGTTTCTGCTCAGCAGCCTCAATAGTGTCCTTATTGCTCTCAATCTGCTTTTGGTTGTCAGAAATCTTTCTGTGCACTTCAGCAAACACTTGCGATACTTCATATTTGGCATTATCAAGTTTCCTCCGCCGTGCAGACAATTCGCGATTCATTGACTGCATAATGCCAGACATATCAAACTGCAACTGCATTTCCTCTGACATCAAATCCGATACAGCGCTTCCGGCATCTGCAATCCTGTCATCAAGCTCTGCAATCCGACGTTCCAAATCGCTCTTAGCAATTTCCTGCTCCGCAACATCAATCTGCAGCAGAGACTTTGACAACTCATCAATGCGGATTGGTATTTCCGCCTGTTTTTTCTTCCACTCTGACAGTGCCTTGGAAAATTTCTTGTGAATATCCTCCGTAGATGGCGCTTTTTCCAGTTCTGGCAGCAAATCTGCAAATTCAGGATTTTCTTGCGCAAACTGCACATCGGAAATACCGGAAACAAATTTCATCAGAATGTCCCGCTGATCTTTCCATTTCATGCCGGAAAAATACTGCGGATTAGTAAGCATCTTAAACAAGTCCTCGGCAACCAGACTAGATATGTACGCCTTGTAATCAGCTTCCGACTTCGGATAACCGTCAATTTCAAATGAATTGACATTGCCTTGCAGCACTGCCGCGTCCGTACCTCTTTTCTTGACCCACGACTGTTTTTGAACCTTAGACAGTTCCACTTCCTCTCCGTCCACTTCCAGAACGGTCACAACCTTGATTTCCACGTTGTCGATGCGGTTGCCGCCAGCATCCAGCGGACGCACATTAAATTTTTCCTCTCCAGCACTGTTCTTGTTGAAGAGCAGCCACGTGAACGCATCAAAGATAGTTGTCTTGCCGGACGCGTTCTGCCCTTTGATTTTTGTCTTGTCTCCAAAAAATATGTCCAGCAGCTTAATTCCTTTGAAATTTTCTATATGGATCGCCTTTAATTTGATCTCCATCTTATACCTCCAAAACCATCTGCTCAAAATCCGAGTTTAAAATCTTTGATACTTCTGTCCGCCGCAGCTCTTCCTTCTCCTGTTCAATAACGCATTCTTTACACATATTTCTTGCAAAATCAAATTCCACGTTATCAACCGTGCCGCCACAAACAGAGCAATAATTTCCGTATGCCATAATCATCCCTCCTGCAAAACATACAGCAGTTTTCCAATAGTTCCGTTATTCATCATAAAGTATCTCTATCCTCGAGACGGATACTTCATATGCAACACGCTGCTCCTGCTCCGTCTCCGAAATCTGCTTTGTATACTCTCGGCTTTGGATTCTTCCTGCCAGGGAAAGCCTGGTCCCTACTTCCAGTGACTCGGCATATCTGGCATTTCTTCCCCAGCAGATACAGGGTATGTAATCCGACTTCCCATAAGGACGGTTCACCGCCAGCAAAAGATCCGCAATCTCCCGTCCAAGAGGAGTCTGGCGGCAAACGGGCCTCTTGCAAATATAGCCATTCAGATGAATCTGGTTGCTTTTGGGATTTTTTTCTTCCTCATCCAGAAGCAAGATTTTCCTGGCAAACACGGAAAGTATAACCCTGTTTTTGAATTCTCCAAATTGGTTATAGGACCTAAACTGACCTTCAATATATACCGGAAGCCCAGTATACTCCTCTGCCACATTAAAAAGTCTTTCCGACACCATTACGGGAATATTGTCAAAAGTACCGCTGAGACGCTGCACTTTAACACTAAATGTGTAGAATTTCTCCCCAAAGACTTCATGGCTGAAATGAAGTTTGCTGGTTATTTCCCCGCTGATAGTTACTTGGTTGTTTTCTGCAATTCTGTTCATTGATCCCTCTCTTTCTCCGTGGTATAATCACGGTGTAGTAATTTTGATTAGTCCTGTTCTGATTGGTGGTCTGCAGGACTAATTTTTTGTTCCATCTTCCCTCATTGCAAGGGCTGCCGTAATCCCCATAATCGCAATCAGTAAAACGGCTGTGACATACATTTCGCTTTCCACGGCTCCCGGAGCGCATATCAGTGATAAAAAAGATATGCTGCTGTAAATGTTCCGCAGATTAAATCCTCTCTTTAACAACTTGTCCTCCTTTTCTGCCTCATTATATATGCTTCATATTTCTCCATAACGGAATCGGATACGCCGCTTTTGTATATTCTGCTGATATCCGTTATGGTTTCATCCTTAAGCAGCTTAATCCGTTCCAGTAGGTCCTCACGGTTTTTTACAAAGTCACAGTGCTTTCCTGATTCATATTCGATTCTGTACATACGTTTCTCCTTTGTTGCGCATTACGCGACTTGTCTTTAACCATTCCCTAAACTTCCGACAACTCCTTGTTGCTGTCCTCAATCTCCTTATCCCTAAGGGCAGACAAATAAACCATCGCCATAGTCTTGTTTTCCTATGACAAACCGGCAAAAATAGGAGAAATTTTCTTTCTGTCCTCAATATCCTTGTTGGTTAAATTCTTTGCCATAGATTTCGCCTCCTTTCTGTGATATAATGCCCTAAAAATGGGGGATATTATTATGTTCAAATCTTATAAAGACCTTTGCAACTTTACCAAAATTCTCTTTATGCAAGTTGAAAATACTGACAAACTAAATTCCATTGAAATTAGAGGTTATTCCCGAAGCGAAATTGACGAATTCATTTACCAATGTGTCAAATTGGAATACATACTAAATGTTGACGCATACAAGGATGCAAATAGTACGCCCCACTTTGAGCAACTCGGAAAGCCATGTGTTTCAATTGCAGGCTATCAATTCTTGAATGGTTTGTACTCTGATATCGCTCTCAAAAAATCAAGAAATGCTGATATCAAAGGTTGGATTGCGGTAATAGTGTCAATACTTACATTTTGCATTTATGTGCTTGAGCAGTTAGATGTCATTCGACCTTTTATAGAAAAAGTGACGCAACTTTTAAAATAAAGACAATAATGGAAATCACCAATGCCATTGTCGAAATTCTGTCTGCCCTCTCAGCCTCTTTTAATGGATCTTTATGTTTTTTCATTTTACTCACATCCTTTAATCAATTCATCAATCGTGGTCCCGAGATAATCAGCAATCTTCTTGGCGTTGTCCACAGAAGGACTGGACTTATCCAGTTTATAGGCATAACCTTGTGCTAATCCCAAGTCTTGTTCCATTTTGCAGATGGTAATTCCTTTTGCTTTGTAAACTCCTTGATTTTTTCCATCATCTCACCTTCTTCTACTCCAAAAAATACTCAATCGTCACGCCAAAGTAATCAGCGATTTTTTTTAACTTATCTACCTTCGGCTTGCTCTTTCCAGACTTCCAATCAGAAAATACTGTTGGAGCAAGTCCTAAATCTTTTGCAACCCGATATGCAGTAATTCCTCTTGCTTTCACAAGCTGCTCAAATTTCTGATACATTAGCTCTCTCCTTTCCTTGAAAATAGTTAGGATATTCTGTATAATTGTGTCGTAACAACTTTGTGCATGGGAGGTGACTCTATGATTTTACTCCCGGAACTTCAGGGGTTCGCAATACCCGGAGAAAAATGCACGAAAGATAAAGTACTGGTTTGCTCTAAATGCGGTTCCCACAGAACTGTTCGTATTGGGAAGTACGTGCCCACGTGTTCCAAATGCAAAGAGCATACATACTGGTATGAAGTTACATCGGATTGAGCCTAGCAATAGGCTCTTTCTTTTGCAAAACATCCTAATTTTATGTTGCAATTAGTTAGGAAATCCGTTATAATATGAATTGACTAGAAACATATTTTTAACGGTTTTCTTTTTGTTTATGAAACCATTCACTTTATTTATGATTTCATAACTATGGTTATACGATACCACGCCATAGATTATTTGTCAAGCATTTATTTATGATTTCATAAATATTTTTTAGGAGAGAACAATGTACGAAATATTTTTAAAACTGCTTGAGCAAAAAGGCGTTACTGCATACAAAGTAGGAAAAACAACAGGTATTGCAAGTTCCACTTTCTCTGATTGGAAAAGCGGAAGAAGCGTTCCAAAACAAGAGAAACTACAAAAAATTGCTGATTATTTCGGTGTTACTGTGGAATATTTAATGACCGGACAAAATTCCAAATATTCTGATGCGGATGCTATACTTGATGTACGCATATCAGAGGATTTTGAATTAAAAGAAGCCATCAAGAAATATTACTCTCTTGATGACCGGAAAAAGAAACACGTTATTGAGTTGATAAATTTACTTAGTGAGGAATAAATGACCATGGAGTTTTTTATCATTCTTTTTATCACATTTGTTGTTTGGAAGATATACGAAACATTTTATTACAAAAGCAATGATTTTTTAACCATAAAGAACCATATTCAATCATACGTCAATAACTGCAATGACCTAAATAGGCACATTGAGGATTTGAAAGATACTTATATCGGAATTAACCAGTTAGATTACGGCAAGGCAACATACCAAGACAATAGCCAATGGAATTACAAAAGACCGGAATTGAAGAAACAAAAATACGCACCAAATATTTATAATTGCTCAAGAACTGTTTGTGATAATGCCAGAAAACAACCTTTCAAATATATCTGCAAATATTTTAATCTAAAAGCAACCGAAGAAACCTTAGCAAGAGTTGAAAATGTTTTAAACAATTTCGAAGCAGCGGAGCAGGGAAAAACTCTACTAAAAGCAGAAAAAGAAAAGATTCTGGATAATATCAAAAACAAGATCCCAATATTGATAAAAGCATTTAGTAAGAAAAAATTGGAAAAAGAGTTAGGATTTGAATACATTGACTTCAGTACTACATATTTCCCAAGATACATTTTTAAATATATCAGTTCTGGTGGAAATGCTTCTATGCAATGCGATATAGTAATGGATATTAGTAATTTAAACAGATTTATTAACTATCTATCAGAAATAATTAAATTCAAAAAAAGCGTTGCTGGACAACGTGCACTTATGACAAGTGCTCTCCGTCAGAAAATAATGAGAAGGGATAATTACACTTGCAAGATATGTGGTCTTTCTACACACATAGAGCCAAATTTGCTTTTGGAAATAGACCATATCATACCGATATCAAAGGGGGGATTAACAACAGAAGACAATCTTAGAACATTATGTTGGAAATGCAATAGGAAGAAAGGCTCTAAAATAGAAACTCCTTATAGAGAAATAAATACCTCTCTTTTTTCAAAAGACAATATCCCTATTAATACTTCCAGTGAGAAAAAGCACATTGAAGTGAAAAACGAGAAGCCGAATCTACAAATCCAAAGGGCAGTCATATCAGAGCAAACGCAAAAAGAAAAGGAGATTTCAAACAATATGTATGACAAAGAAAAAGGAATTTACCCAGCAGGGCAATATCTTGTCGGAGAAGACATTGAGATAGGCAAATATTTACTGACTAGCAGAAAAGATAAAATTGGTAGTGTTTCAATTTATGAAAATTACAACAAATACAAAAAGGACGAAATGATTACATATCAGTCTTTTGATACGGATTATCACTTATCTTTGAGAGAAAACGGTCTTTTCGTGGTAATTGAAAATGCTGATATGCAGAAAATCTAGGGTGCCGTCACAGCACCCTTTTTAATTTCTCAGAAACAAATATATAGAAATATCTCAAAATCCTGTTATCGTCTATGCTGTCAAAGATTTTCTCTAATTCTATGCGATACTCCTCATTCGTCATTTCCAAAACATTATCTTCTCTTTTGTCCATTACTACCACCCTTCCACATAATCATTTTCCTTGCCCGTAAAAATATTATAGAACAAACGTTCTGTTTTTTCAAGTACGAGATATTGATGGATCATGCTTGTTTGGGAATACATATTGTTGTTGCATATGTTTCTAACAATAACTACTTATACCCCCTGGCGAAATGCCAGGGGGCTCATTTTACGCCGACACGATAATTGCGTCAAACCCTTCTGCTTTCAGCTTCTGCAGCATCTTCTGGGCGTTATCCTTGACTGCATAGGCTCCTACCTGCACCCGGTACAGCTGGCCAGCTTCTCCGCTTACGGCTCCCTCTTCCGGCGTCAAATCTTCCTCCGGTGCTTCCTCATCTGCTGCGCTGGTGCCCGTAATGCCGCGTACAATGGCAGATGCCATGCTCTTATAGTCGTACCGCTCCACATCGTCCTTGTCATCCGTAAAGCAGCACTCCACCAGCATGGCCGGGGCCTTGGTGTGCTTAAGCACATACAGACCGGGCCGCAGTTTAACTCCTGCCACAGGATAGGTATTGTCCTTGCGTTTGGTATAGCCAAGGTCTGCGATTGCATCCGCAACGCCTGCAGCATAGGATGCAGCGGCGCTGTCTGCGCTGTAGATAAACACCTCCGTTCCTCCGGTCTTTCCGTCCCCAACGTAGTCATTCCGGCTGCCGTTGAAATGGATAGACACGTCCAAATCCACCTCGTTTGCATTGCACTTGGCAACAATCTTTTTCAGCACGTCTGATGCGTTCCGGCCGTCGTTGACCGTGCAGTCGTATACGGTGTGGCCCAGGGCCTGCAGCTGCCGGATTACCTCATCCTTTACCTTCCGATTTTCTGTGGACTCCTTAATGATGCCGATGCCTCCGCATCCTGTCATCCCGTCCGGGTTATGTCCTGCATGTACGTTAATTCTCATTTTCCTCTTCCTCTCTTTCTTCCTGCTCTGTAACAGCTGCTTTTGCTTCTACCTGCTGCTTTATGTATTTCACAGCAGGCATCATAAACGGCGGCATGGTCACTCCGATATCCAGCATATTTTCCAGGATGCTGATGATCTCGTTGACCACAAGCCATACTGCCGCTATAGTGGCTACAACGAAGGGAATGGTGATGTCCACGCCTGCGCAGTCCACAGCATAGTTTATCAGGACATCAATCCAGGCTCCCACCAGCACCAGGAGCCACTGGCACACCTTTTTTACGATGCCCCTGATGCTCCGATAGCTGCTGATGCCTCCATCCCCCCTGTATTTTGCCGCGCAGAGGCCTGTTGCATAATCAATGATGTTGCATCCCACCAGCAGAAATACCGGCACAGCCAGAATGCCAAGCCAGCTCATGAGTGCGGATATTGCCGCTGTTACCGTTACTTTCACTTTTTCCATATCCAAATCCTTCCTCTCTCTTGTTGAGAAAAGCCGCCCGTTTTCTAAAAGAAAACAGACGGCCCTCGGCTCTATATCATAATCCTATTCTCTCATTTTTCAGGCGCATCCCTGATTCTCACAAATATCCCCCTCTCATTTGATAAATCACGACATTTTCTCTTTTCGACTCCAAATACAGTAATGAGGTCTCTCCTCTCCGAACATCCAGTAACGGAGCCAGTCATCCAATATAATCGCTGCTAGAGAGACCGGTATCCATAACAGCATATAAGGGACGCATATCTGCCCCAGTAAATTCATCGGCATGCCGCTGTAGTCCCAGACACGCCACCCCAGACCTAAGTTGACAATACAGCCGGTCAGAAACTCCAGCCCGGTGATGATAACGGCACCGATGAGAGCCTGCTTCCAAAGTGGCATACACCAAGGTATCATTTCATTTATCTGGCCGATACACACAAAGCATAAGCCTCCCAGGCAGAACATCGTCCAGTGGCTGTGTCCGCGCCACACCAGCTCCAAGGCTACGTACAACACACCTCCAACAGCCGCAAGCATCAACTCTTTAAGATATCTCATCTGCCAAATCCTCCCCTGTGCCCTTTGCTGCTCCGGCAAAGTAATCCTTCAAAACTTCACTCTGATATGCTTCCGGGATTTCCACCCCGTAATATATGGCATTTATTTCCTCTACAGTTCCAACATCCTTGATCCACATATTCAGGGAGTTGCAGTAAGTAGTGTGGTAAGATACATACTGCATAGCCGCTGTAATAATCGCCTGCATTTCCTCCTGGCTATAATATCTGCATGGATGGCCATCCTGATGGTATTCCAGCTGCTGCACACCAGCGGCAAGCTGCGCTTGTTTGCCAAACAAATTGATCTGATCTTTTTCGGTCAATGAAAAGTGTTCTTGCGTACCTCCCGGCAGAACCACGTCTACGCCAGCATAGATAACCCGTTCGCAGGCTGCGCTGACTTCCAGAAGTTTTGCAGCGCGGACCGCATCAAGCGTAATGGGAACCGGTTCAGCTATCCCGGAATCCTCTTCCGCGTCCGGCGAGGTGTATACACTTTCATCATCAGATAATTCAAACCACCCCTCCCCTTCCCGGTAAAGCGTTGTATAGGATTCATACTCCCCGTTGTCCAATGGATACAGGCATTTTTCGTCAAGATAAAGCCGAAATCCTCCCGTATTCGGCTCTATTTCTCCGGTTATCCGTACTGTATGAAGTGTCATTGGGAGGACGTCCGCTTTCCGCACGTCCTCCGCTCCAAGAAATTTTATGTAGGCCATATAGCCTCCTTTCTGGCTCCCTTTCGATGGCGCCTGTCTGTTTTTAAATAGCAATTTAAACAGCTTGTCTTGGTATTTTTTGGCACAGGGTATTACTCAGATCTCAGGGTACGCAATTCGTAAAGCTAATGGCGAAATATATCTAGCTCCATCAGAAGGAAGTGTGTTTTTAAAAATCACTTTGATTGCAGCAAACCCTGTTACAGACGCAACGTCTGAATATACAGTGCTAAGTAGTGCCGGTAAGTGGATTATTGTTGGAACCATTACAGTAGGTAGTTCAACTTCCGCTCCTGTTTTAAAACTTGTAAACAGTGGCACACAGCTTGCCATATATACACTAGGCGATCTCGGAAAAAATATAAATGTGGTTTGTCGAGTAGACAAGATATATTAATTCAAAATGAGTACAACTTCGATCCACGCATCCGAAAATTCATCATCAGAAGTGCGAATGTAGAATCCGCTTGATGTAGTAAAGGAGGCAGCAGGCATAATCTCAAATACATCCTTTCTATCTGCCCCAAACCAACATTTGGTCACTTGTGAGATTGTAATTACGTAGCAATTGGCAAATGGACAAGGGATATAAGCATAGTAATACCCGTTGATCTTTACGGGGTTAATATGTGCCATCACGCGGTTCAAGCTTTTATTCTGTAATTTGTCTAAATTGCTATTTACGGCTTCGAACTGCTGTCTGACTGCCAAGGCATCCACCAAATATCCCGGCAGTGTATTGGCCATAAGGTCCGTATTGCTGCTGATAACCTGTGCAAATGCAGCCACCGTCATATCCGCAAACCATTTCTTAATTTTTCCCATCAGGGTACTCATTTTTTCCCCGGTATTGATGTTTGTTCTTTCTGCGGAAGCTGTGAATCCCACAGTCATATCGTCTGCTGCCTCCGGCGCCTCCCCAGCGGCCCCTCTGATGCATCCGGTGTAAGCCCACCGTGCGGTTTCTGCCGGTCCCGGCACCGTACATTTGTAGGTATTCCCGTCAGCAGTATTAATATATACATCATCCACCATCGCGTCCGAGATGCCGCTTCCACTGAAAATTTCAGAAGTAGAAGAGGTTCCGGTAACTGCGGTTCCCTGATATATCCGACTGCCACGGATGCCCGTATCTCCTTTAGGACCGGCCTCCCCGGAAGCACCTCTTTCCCCAGTGGGCCCCTTTAGGTTCCCGGTATGCGCCCATCTGGCCGCACTGGCGGCTCCGGATTCTGTGCACCGGTACACATTCCCGGTGGAAGTATTCAGGTACATATCTCCCACAAGCGCATCTGTGATGCCGGTATCCGGGAAGATGGTTCCCTCCGTGCTGGTGTCTGTGATAGCGGTGCCCTCCGCCCAGCGGCTTCCTCTTATTCCCGTGCTTCCGGCTGGTCCCGTATCTCCTTTTTCTCCCTTTTCCCCCTGAGGGCCCTTTACATTTCCAATCAGTGTCTTTACTGCTGCCATTACTCTGCCTCCGTTAAAAAATATAGGTTTCCAGTTTCGCTGTCATATTCAAATGCTGGCGTTGTGCCATTTTCCGCCGAACAGGCCCATAGGTCGCCGTTTTCGTCCACATACATCGTAAAAAATCCATTGACCGGAACAACTATGCCGCTGTCTCCACGGTCCCCCTTGTCTCCCTTGTCTCCCTTATCCCCTTTTTCGCCTTTATCTCCCTTTTCTCCCTGAGGGCCCTGGATGCCAGGCGGCCCGTTAAAATACCCGGACGCAAGCTTTTCCTCCACGTCGGCCACCATATCCGCCGCATCCTGTCCTGCCTTAGCAGCAATCTGCTCAGATTCCGCTGCCTGATCAGCACTGTTTTCCGCTGCCTTAGCATATCCTGCGGCGGCCTCCATGCAGGTATTTGATTTTCCCGCCGAGGCATCTGCCTGCTGTGCAGACACCCTTGCATTTTCCTCACTTTGGGCGGAAGCCTCCATAGAATTCTTGGCATCCAAGGCGCTCTCGGCTGCTTCCTGTGCCTTCTGTGCGGCAATACCTGCCTGAAGTGTAACGTCCGCAAGATAGTCCGGCTGCAGCTTTTCCGGCGTAATGCTGCCATTCTTGATGTCTGCCTTGACCATTCCAGAGCTGTCAACTGTAAAATAAACAGTCCCGGATTCCAAAAATTCATACTGGGTCAACAAAGCCTGCAGATCTACTTCTTTTTTGGTTCCATCGTCCAGTGTAATCGTAAGTTTCTGGGTTTCCGGATCATAGTCAAAATTAATGGCCAGTTTTTCCAGCAGCGTGTCTATGACTGTCTGGGAGCCTGAAAGCTTGGTAATGGTAAAGCGCCCTGTCTGCCGGTCATAAGTAATGCTTTTAATCAGGTCATTTGCGGTTGTCTTGTCCAATTTTATTGTGTAAAGTTCAAGGACACGGTTGTCCACTTCGTTCAGTCCATTTCCCATTCTCAGCAGATTTGTTTCATTCAGCGGCGAGTCCGTGCTGGGATAATTTTTCCACAAGACTTCAATGTAGGCCTTCTGCATCCTGCTTCTCCCTCCTTTCTTCCTTCATCTGCTCATCCACTGCCGCATCCGCCTCCCTCCCGGCCTGAGCCTGCAGATCAGACAGCACCAGCCTTCTCACCTCGGCCGGAAGCCCTGATTCCCACAACAGCTTCTCTATGGTTTTTTGCAATATCCTGATTTTCAGATCCATTCCTGCCTCCTATTCATCCGCCATGAGCACCCGGTATCCTCCCACCGTGCCCCATTTAACGCTTGTGTTTTTAAATGCAAATGACCCGGCCAGGCCAAAGTAGCCCGTGACCTGCATACGGCTGTTCAGAAGTGTATCTATCCTGGAGCTGATGCTGTTTACAGAGTAGATGGTGGCATAGTTTGCCGATACCGTACCTGCAGTTATGTAACTGGATGCAATGTTATCTATCCTTACTTTCTGCACTTCCAGCTCCCCGATGGACGCATAATCGGCATTGATGCGGTTCACGGTGGCATTGACAGCGTTCAGGCTGTCTATGCTTGCCTTTTTGGCAATAAGGCTGTCCAGCTCTGCTTTTGCAGCGTTCAGCGTTGTAATGGTGGCATATTTGCTGACAAACTCATCCGCATTCACCAGCCCCACCAGGTCAATCCGGGCCGCCTGTATCCGGGCCGTGTCTGGCGTTAAGTTGATCTCCGATATGAGGTTGTCTTTATTTACCTTAAGGAGTATCTGCTGGGCATTCAGTGATATCTGGGCCGACATCTGATCTCCCCGCTGTGCTTCCAGCTTGATCGCCTCGGCATTCTGGGTGATTCTCGTGGAAAGCTCCTGCTCCATGTCAAGAATTTCTGACTTTGTTTCCTCCAATGTTCTTGTCAGCCGGTTTGCTTTTCCTTTCAGCTGTATGATCTGCTCCCTGATGCCGCCGCTGTTCTCCCCCAGGTACTGGGTCCCCTCCGCAGAATAGGTATCTTTCAGCGCCTGGATGCCGCTCAGTGTTCTCTGGAGGATATAGGTGTAGACGATCTCATACCTTGTCTGCAGGCGAATGCCGTCCCCGGGTTCCAGACACGGATTCCCTTTTGCTTCTACCTCTGCCGGCCGGTACCATACCTTTCCAATAACGGATAACAGGTTTGCCGCCGCTGTGTCCAGCTCCGCCGTTCCTTTCCCATAAAAAAGAAAGTTATCCTGAACCACATAACAGTTATTTCCGCTTCCGGCGCCGCCCCCGACACTGTCCTCCCCGTCCCGGATCACGATCCGGTCTATCAGTTCCGTCTTGAAATCCTCATAGGTGCAGCTCCGGTAATGGGATTTCCCGATCAGCTCTGCATTCAAAGGGTCTGCAGGATACAGGTCATCCGCCGGGTACAAGTCATCCGCCGGATAAAGCCCTTCTGTCATTTCCGGGAGTACCACATACCGGAACCTCCCGTCCCGGGCAATCCGCCCGAAGCAGCCGTTGGCCTCACATATGGATGTAACCACGGTTCCTCCGCTGAGCTGGTCCGTCTCAACAGTTTTTTCCACCGTCATGGAATCATTGATTAGCTCTGCCGGTTCCTGCTCTATTCCAAGGAAAGCAAAGAAACTGTCCCGGAAGGCTTTCAGTGACATTGGGAACGCCAGCCCGTTATACCAGCCGGAGACCTCCGCCCCGGTGATGTCATACATGGCATCATAGGCCACAATGTCCCGGTATCTCCGGTCAGCGGTGGGCTTGTCGGAAGCCACCTTATATCTGCCCAGCAAAAAAGGCTTATCGGAATTTCCGTCCAGTACTTCGGAAACCGTAAGCCATTTGCCTTTCAGTGGTGTAAATATATTGGATATTTTAAATTCTATAGAGCCTGCTTCGCAGGAGCCAAATTTCAGCTGATCTTCCGAGCATATGCTTTCCTTTAAAGAAAACTGCTCTGAATGCAGCTCCGTATTGGAAATTATGCCGCCATCAAATTCAATCTTTAACTGCTTGTCTACTGAATCCTTTTTAAACAAATCTGCATATTCATAGCTAACCATTATACACACCGCCTATAAATGCCAGCCTGACAGCATTGTAATTGATTACATTATCAAAAATGCTGTGGATGGTCGGCTTGAAATCAGAAAGATAAGCAGTCTGCGTCACATAATCGTCATATTCCGGAATATATGCGGTCACTATGCACTTCCTTGATCTCGCTTCTATGTAATTGGCCCTTATGTTGGACATAAGATCAGCAAATTCTGCATTCGTCAGCATGGGCCGTGTCTCAAATTCCACTTTTAACGCCTTAAGCTCCACAGCCTCTATATGCTCGTAGCCGTCGGCGTCTGTATATGGATCAAGGGCCTGCATATTGACATAGGGAATGTAGCTGCCTGTTTTTATATACTTATCTGTGGGAATCTCGTAGTTTCCGACTTTGATTAAAAATCCGCTGTAGGCCATGCTGTCACCTCACTTTTTGGGCATAAGAAAAGCACCTAGAATGCACTAGATGCTCTCAAATAGAGTAACACGAATCAATTCTTTTGCTTATCTTTTTTAGTTGTCGATGTTGTAGGCTTTTCAGGTTTCTTTGTTCTATCTGCTGCGCCAGTAGATCCTCCACCTTCTCCACACATATAAATTCTACACATTTTCATTTTCTCCTTCCTTATCTCTATCAAAAACATATATAATTAATGAAAACGAATGTTCAACTCTTACATTATCAGTAAATGTTGCACAATCACTTTCATATAATTCATGCTCTAACGAAACAGGGTATAGCGTACGTAAATATAAATATTTTTCTCTTTCTAATCTATACACTCTTACATTTTGCGGATATGTTACATAAAATTTTAATAGTACATCGTATGAATTCAATTTAACTTTTTGATAATTTATACCGGAGATAATATACGCTCTTTCATAAGATATAGTATCTTTCATTTCAAAAATGTATTTTTCCTTAAAGATATCCCCCTTTCTCAAACTCTTATTCAAAGTCAATTCTACTACTTTACTAAAACCATCTGGCGAAATCAGTCTAGGACGTATCTTTTGTTCTGGATTGGAACTGCACAAATCATAACCATAACAAATTGTTTTATCATACTTTTGTTTTTTACTTGATGACAAAGTATGCCTAATTCCCACAACACCATTTTTTAGCGCAGTACCATAAGTGATATATGTTCCACGCAAATCATTATCAACAACTTTATACTCACGTTGTATATAATTTGGAGAAAGCGTATAACATTTATCTGTTATCTGTTTCATAAAATCAACAGCTTCTACCCTAAGTTTTTCTTCCTCTATATAGGTATATTGTTTTTTCTTTGTTCTTTTACCTTCAGGAAGCCAATCCATTACTTTAGTAAAAAACACTAAGAGGTTACTCAAAAAAGTTAGTACACAATTAATCATATTCTTTTGCCATTCGTAAAACTTTAACATATGAATATAGCACAATATTATACAACCAATTAAACATCATTGTAAATTGTTTCCAACACTCCAATCAAAGCAACTACAATCGATGTTTTATGACTTTTTTCCATAATCCCCCTCCTCTTTTGTACTTTTTAATATTAACATATTTAAAGAATGTTTTCAACATATTTTCGCATGATAAAGGGCACCTTTGCAGATGCCCTCTTATCCGCGCCCTGTTCCCGTACTTGGGCTAGGCACTCCTTCGTTTTTTACCCATGCGCTCCCGCAAGGGAGGCGACTCTAAAGGGGTGCGAAAATTTTTACACCCCTCAATAATTTCAACCCACGCTCCCGCGAGGAGCGGCGACAATATCTGCTTTTAATGAAGTAAGTGTTTCAAAATCTTCCTTGCTTATTTCATATGTGGTAATCCGGTTACCGCAATTCAGGCAGCTTCTCCTTCTGCGCACAATCGCCTTCTGCCTTGTGTCTATGACAGCAAACTGGGCACATCCGCACTGGCTGCATACAACGATATTTGATATTGCTGTGTATCCTTTTATCATACCGCCGCACCCCCTTCCTGGAGCTGCAGCGCATACAGAAAGCCGTTTATAAAGCCTTGCTTTTCTCTCTGACTGCCAGCGTAAGTAAGAATATCCTCTATCTCGGCCCCGTCCCGGCCAGTCAGCAGGCAGATATAATTTAACACCATTGCATCTGATTGCCTGACAGCGGCTCCGTCCTCTGCATCGTGGTTTACCATATAATCCGTGTAAATTTCTTCTACATTCATAGCGTGTTCCTTTCTCCCCAGAGTGGGGGTTGGTCTTTTGTAAAATGCTTGAAACACCACAGGAAGAATGATAGAATAGATTTACCAAACCCATGTGGTGTTGGTTCGAACTATAGGAGTTGCAATCTTTGGTCGGAGGGCAGCTCCTATTTTTTTATATCGCTTTTTAACTTCTTAATCCCTCTTCTAATAGCTTCTGCTCGTTCTACAGTTTCTTGTTTGCAATATTCGTCCAAAATAGTGGTAGAATCTACATCTAATCGAACTGTTATACGTTCATTCTTAGGATTATCAGTTGGGCGACCCGTTCTCGGCGACATTACAATCCCTCCTTTCTTTTGTCTGCCATAAATCTATTATAACTTATGTCAGCCAAAAGTCAAGAGGGTTTTAAAAAAGAGAGCGCCGAAGCACTCCCTAATACCTTAATACTCTTCCAATATCTCCGCAACATATTCCTCTGAGACTTCAGTATGTCCATCATCCCATTGTATAACATGATATTTTACAATATCCCGGCTGAGGTTCTATATCCTGCATCTTATAGCCAATAAGATGTTTCCAAGAATCTCCAATCATTTTATGGTACTTGTATACTCCGTCTTGAGATTTTGCTTCTAACATATAAATTCCTCCTATTTTCCAAGCAGGACTTACTGCTGTCTCCCGACATATGCCTGTATTAAAATGTTTCATAATTCCTTTAAGATACACAATAATAAATCATCATTTCCTTAATCACCAACTCATAGGCTGGTCTAAGGTCTTTATCGTTGGCAATTATGTAAAGCTTGTTGATTTTCTGCAATTCAGACTTTTTAATGTCCGGTCTTTCCTCCAATGCTCTTCCGATTGCTTTCTGCACTCTGTCATCGAGGCGACAATTCCGTTTCTGCTTCAGTCTCTCATAGCTTTCGGCTCGTGCAAGGGAATAGTTTTTGCTCCTGCCATATCCCTTGTCAAATTTGGAGCTTTCTGCTATCCGTGCAATTTTGTCATTCGCCCATTTCTGAAAATCCTCTGTGTCGTCAACCTTCTGGAATGTATCGGCTATGGCTTCTTGCTTCTGCTCAATACGATTTATCTGCTCGGCCTGCCGTTTTTGTTCTAATTCCTGCCTTGCCTGTCCTTCAATAAGACTCATTAAAGCCTGTGTCTGCAGAGATAACTGGGAGCGGTCAATCACCAACTGCTTTGCCCTGTCCTCTAAACCTGTAAAATAATCTCTGGCTTCTTCCCCTCTATGATTTTTCTGTGTCATAGATAGCTTTCTTGCAAATTTTGATGTCAGTTTAAAATCCTGTGTAGGTCTGCCTCCTAATGGGTTTTCGTCATTAGTGAAGAAAACCTCATAATCCTCATTTTCTGTGGCAAACTCATTCTCTGTAATATTTGTACGACACCATCTTGAATAATTCCTGCTATCCAGTTCCAAAAAATCATACAACTTTTTTGCTGTTGTCATACCGTTTTCGTCAACTCCAAGAGCAATCTCAATCGGTGTTTTCATCTGTACATCACTCCCAAAACGGGCATTATCTTTAGTCGAAAGAGCAGTATTTTTCATACCGTCCACCTCCTAAATCTGATAGTGTTTTGGGCTCACACCGCAATGGCATGAGCCCTGGTCTGTCCGTCCACTATGTAACCAGCCGCATCACTGGTCGGAGGTATAACTTTTTACCGTAGCGGCTACCCTCGAAGCGGATAGTCGGCAGGTGGTTCCGTTAAGGTACCCTAAAATTTTCGTGCACCTTGGGTAGCCAGCATCTTCACTGGCATATATTCAAGCCATAAGGCTGAATTTTCTTAATAAAAAAGGAGCCACTGAAATAGACCATAACCAATCTATTCCATATGGCTCCCGCAACGCTTGCATTGCTGTATCTTTCGTAAAATGTTATTGCCTGTTCTATTTGATTTGATTGCATTATACCGCAAAAATATCATGCCTGCAACTACAAGATGTTGTAGCAAAAGGGATTTGAAAAATAGGCGCCTATGGGGGTGCCTATTTAAAAATCATTCGCTTATAAAGTCAATGTATTCCATATCTATCGCAAACAGCTCAGAGCTGGAAATTATCAATGATGTTGTACTCTCTGGGTCTGCAATCTCACCATATACTGTGATAATATCATCTTCAAGCAATTTAGGATTTTGCTCTTCTCTTCTATCGAAAATCACATACTCATCACCCAACCACCAATCATAATCGTCATTGGAATAAGCAAAATAATATTTGCAATCATTCATCCAACTTTCTTCAATAACAGTACTGATTTTGACTGTAATTTTTACTTTTTCTCCAACATAATTTTCAGGATTTCTAAGCACATCTTTATACTTGTATTCTTTACAAGCTTCCTTATACTCCTGTTCTATCTCCTCTGGAGATTTTGCTGGTACCTCAGTTTGCCTTTGTGTCGATTCTGGTATAGGTTCCTCTACAGATTCCTGCATAGGTTCATTTTGTATTGATTCCTGAACCGGATCTTTGTGCTCTTCGGAAATATTTTCATCCGATTCTTGCATAGCAGCTTCAACAGAATGATTCTCGTTGTTTGTTTCATCACTATTCATTACGCCAATCATTATGGCGACAAATAATATAATTCCTAGCAAACTGCAAATCAAACCAGCTACAGCGATTCCTCTTTTCTTGTCCTTTTCTGTGAAAGCAATAAGTGCAAGTATCAAACCAATGATACAGGGTATAATGCCAATCACTATACATACTGTTAAAATCCCAATAATGCCGAGCACAAGAGCGGCAATGCCCAGACCGCTTTGTTTCTTTTGTGCATCCATAAATTCACCCTCCACAATATGATATATGTTATTACGATAATGCCATATTGTGGAGGTTTTGTCAATGCTCGAACATTCCTCGTCCTGTGCGCCTATAATAATCCCGTTCCTCGGCGCGTACAGTTTGCCCTATCACCTTCCCGTCGTATTGGATTATCTTGCCCTCCCTAACCGTAGCAATCAGCTCACGCAAAAGCATATTGGTTTCTGCTGCATCAAAATCGCTTTGACTGTCATAGAATGAAATTAAGTAGATTTTACTGGAATATATTCCCACAGTCGTCACACACAAATTTCTATCTTTTCTTTTCCCCTATCAAATCTGCCAGTTCATTCCTGTACTTTAATACCTCACCATCTACAGGAGAATCCTTCATGTACTCTATTGTTTGGTATATTCCATACGCCTTATCAGAGATATTAATTTCTCCATCGTACCAAATCATTTGGTATTCGTATTCTCTTTTTTCAAGTTTCCCGTCTAAATACTGATCTGCTGTAAAAATGGCTCCTCTGGCGTCTTCAACAGCGGAATTGCCATATTTGTATTCAGGAGTGCTGCACTTAATAAAAAACCATACAAGGAACGCAGCAATTACACAAATAACAATAACAGCTATTGCTTTAGCGCCTATTCTTTTACTTCCCATAAATTCATCCTCCACAATATGATATATGTTATTACGATAATACCATATTGCAGAGGTTTAATCAACAATCAACCCCATACTGGATCGAATGCAGTACTGCTACCGTATCTCCGGGAGGCCTTATCTTTGTATACTGCTCTTGCCGCGTCAAAGACGTCATTTTTGTCTATGTTTGGCTTTTGCAATATAGCAACCAGCAACTCGTTTTGCTGCCTTAAAAGTGCATTTGTTTCCGAGGTGTCGAAATCGTTTTGACTGTCATAGTAAGAATAGTTGCTGTATTCCGGCGCGGGAAATGCGTAACTCTTATAGTAGTCCGCATATGCTGGCTGCGGCGGCGGAGCAATGTCAAACTGTAATGTGCCGCCAAACTCCTCAACGGACTTCTGCATATTTCCATATAGATTTTCCATGCCAAGTTGGAAGCCTTCCATTGTAAATTCGCCAAGCTCGAACATCACTCTTGATGGACTGTGGATATCCAGCGTTGTCCTGATTGTTTTAGCCACATTGCCAGCAATTTCTTCTGTTTTTGTATACAAAGAGCTTTCCATGCTTGCCAGACCGTTATATAGACCCGACATTGCATCTTTGCCTATTTGGCCGAGCGAATCTGCGAGTTGAGAGAATCTGTGTATTACATTGGATACGTATGTTGATGCAATCATTAGTGTGCTTTTTTCGTTTGCTAAAATTCCTAAGTTGTATCCTTCAACTGCGTATTTTCCCAATTCTTTTGTCTTTTTGGATGGAGAATTTGATTCCTGTTCTTCTGCCATACCGTCCATTGCAGATGATACCATCTTTTTCGCTTCTGCCAAAGCTGCATCTGCGGACTCTTCGATGCCTTTTGCATATCCTATTCCAAAATCTTCTCCTTTTTCTTTGGCCCCATTACTCCAATCGGAATACATTGTGGAATAGTTTTCAACTTCGTTATTCACTGTCTCTAAGGCTTCTTTCGCTCCCGAAGTAGCTTCCGTATAAGTCTCAACCGCCAAAGTCAGTTCTCCAATTTTGTCCCAATAATCTTGCAAATTGGCCATACTTGGATCAGCAAACGATTTTTGATATTCTTCCATCTCTGCATATGCAGCAGACAATTCGCTTGTCGCGGTTTTTAAATTATTGGTATTATCTCTCAGGTTGTTCTGCGCCTCGATTTGATCTTTTAGTGCAGCTTCCCATTGATCACTGATTGCAGACAGCATAAGCTCTTTTTCTTTCTGCTCTACGAGTTCTTCCAGCGTTTCTCTCTGCACGTCAAGCAATCCCGTCGTACTATCATAAAATTCTTCCAATTCGGGAAAATACCCAACCAATTTTTCCGATGCTAACTTGAGCTCTGATTGTTCGTCTGCTGATAAACCTATTTTTTGAGATAACTCAAAATATTTATCTGCCAACGTTTCAATATACGATACATCTATTTCTCCCGTGTTGGCGACTGCAGCAAGCCTGGCATCCGATGCTTCCAATAAGTTACTGGACGCTTCCTGTGCCTTGATGCTTATATTTTCAAGAGTGTCTCCATACTTTTCGATTTCCTCTCTTTCTCTCGCCTCATTTCTTATTTCGATAAAGGCATTGTCTATCCCAATCAACCCAGCAGTAAGTCCCGTTATCGCAGCCGCCACAGCTCCCGCCGGGCCAAGTGCAACATACATGGCCGTTCCAGCCGTTGCAGCCGCGCCTCCTATCTTAGCAACTCCACTCACAAGGTTTTCAGTCCCCTTAACCAAATTTTCCGTGGTGTCGGATATGATCTTATATTCCGCAAATCCGGCAACTGCTGTTATTGCCACTTTATTAAGCAATCCCATATTGTCTCTCACCTGGTCTATCGCACCGGACAGACCAGAAAAAACATTGCCTTTCCCCAGCTCCTTTGCAGTCGAGTAAAAGTTTTTAAATTTACCAAAAAGATTGGACAGGCCCTTAGAAAATTTGGTGCCTGTAATCAGTTTTAATAAATTAGGCATTACCGCAAATGCCAAAACTGCTGTTTCAATAGGCGCAACATCAAATGCCCCGGCCCACAGCTCCAGAGAGGCCTTAAGCGCCTCCCATATAAAATGTCCCACGGAGCCGAGCACTTTTATCCACTCAATCCCCTCCAGGTAATCTCCAATATTCTCCCCGATTCCATACCAGTCCACATTGTCTATGGCATCCGCAAAGAAATTGAAGATTCCAGCAGCAAGGTTTGACGTGTCCTGCCCCGCCTTGAAGAAATCACCAACGGCGAAATCCTGTATAATGTCCTTGACAGGCTGCAGGTACTTTTCGACCTTGTCTGCGAAATCGTCCGCCCTGTTTTCCATATTGGCGAAGGCTTCGTCCCATGCCGCCTGATACTCCGAAAAGGCTTTGTCAAATGCCGCGTCCAGAAGGCCGGAGGAAATCCCTCCTCCGCCAGCAGTCCCGGCCCCGCTGTCCTCCTGCGTGGTGATCACATTCAGCTCATCGAAGCTGCGGATGCCTTTTCTGAGTTTATCTGCGGCCTTCGCGGCATCCTCCAGGCTGCCCGTCAGATCGTCCGTATCTTCTATCAGGCCGCTGAAATCAAAGTCACTGGAACCCACAGAAGAGGTGATGCCGCCCATGTCAATCCCCAGCAGGCCGCCTATCCATGAAAACAGCCTCTGCAGTGCGATTGCAAGGCCGTTCACGTAGGGAAGCACTTTAGAAACTACGGGCAGAAACAGGTTGCCTATCGTCCGGGACAGATTGTTAAAATTGCTTTCCAGCAGGCACAGCTGGTTCGCTGGCTGGTCCAGCGTGTCCGCAAGATCGCCCCACGCGTACCTTGTGCTGTCCAGAAGGATAATTGCCCGAAGCAGCGCCTTGTCGTTCTGGTTCAGGCTGGCAATGTTCTCATTGATTCCGAGGTCAAGCAGCTTCTGCTGCAGATTCACGTTCCGGATATTCACGCCGTACTTGTCCAGGGTCCGGCTCATGCCCGCAAGGCCGGATGCCATGTCATTCCACACCTTGTCGAAGTCCATGTTCTTTACAGAGGCGAGGTCTCCGCCAATCTCCGTAAGGGCCTGCGACAGCTTCAGGGCAGTTTCGGACGCCACCCCCATGGAGCTTGACATCTGCCCGAACATAGCCTGGTAATTCATCAGCTTGTTAGGATCAATGCCTAAGCTTGCGCTGCCGGTGGCCGTGAGGGTGCCGTCGTCATTCACGGAAAATCCCGTCATTTTGGAGGTCAGTTCTTTTGCCCGGCTGCTGAAAGAATTGTAGTATTCTTCCGCAGATGCATACCCCGCTTCTTTCCATTGCTCCGCCGCCGCATCCGCAACCTGGCCGAAAGCCGCATTGAAATAATTCAATGTCTCGATGTAATCCATGGAGCTTTCAATGGAATTCCAAAGCTTATCGCCTGAACGCGTCAGCCAGAAAATTTTCTGATAGATCGAGCCGAGCACCGAGGAAAAGCTCCGGGCCCTTTTCGTTGTGGCGTCCATGGCCGCCCCGGCATTGTTGACGCTTTTTGCAAGGCTGGTTCCGGCCGCACCCACATTAGAGCCCTGTGCCGCCAGGTTTGCAAGCGCCTTGGTCATCTGCAGGACATTGCTGCTCACCGCCGGGGCCTTGGATAAAACATCCATGAGATTATTCATGGCCGCTGCCAGGGCCGGAAGATTTGCAATGGCCTTCTGCACATTGGCTCCTCCAAGCCTGCCGACGCTGTCCGCCAGCTGAGAAATCTGCGCAGCGCCTGCGGATGCGCCGCTAAGGCGGTTCATCGCAGAAGATAAAGTATTCATGGATGACGCCGCGCTGTAAATCTGCTGGGTATTCAGTTTCGAAAGTTTTTCAATATTTTTTGCCAGCCTGTTAAAATCAGTCGCTTTTACATTAGAGAGCTGGCCGGAGGCCTGTGCAAACTTTGCTACGCCATTGGCAAGCCCCGTTAATCCGCTGCTGTTCAGATGAGACAGCGATCCCGACAATGCGTCCAGCTTTTTAACGAGTGCATCCAGCTGATTATTTGCTTTTGTGGCCTGTGCCTCGACCTGCACCTCTAAACGGTCTATTTCAACTCCCATGTACTCACCGCCCGTCTGATTGGCGGCTGCCACTGCTGGCAGCCTGATTTTTGGCATAAGAAAAGACACCTGGATTTCTCCAAGTGTCTGTGTTTTTAAATTTATATTCCCGGTATGGTTTTCTTTATCCCCTTCGCAATATTTGCCGCCTCATGATCACCTTTTATAATTCCTGCTCAGGACATCAAGCTCCATTGTTTTCCGATACATTTCATCTTTCGGATGGATTCCGTACAAAAGGCATTCTTCCTCAGATAGCACCGGCGGATTTGTTTTCCGCGTTCTTTTCTTCAAAACGCCAGCTATCCCCTTGGGCTTTGCCGAACGGGTATCCTTCTCCCCTGTCCGGTGCAAGCCGCAGTAAGGGCAGTATTCGCTGTCTCCTATATCTTCCTGACACCCATAACAATACCACACTGCCATCTCATGTTCTCCTTTGCATCAGTATACCACAAAACGTCACTCCTGGGAACCCTCTGCCTCATGGTTCCTTCTGCCATGCAGCAGCTTCCAGTTTGCCCGCCTCGCGCTCTCCTGCGCAAAGAATTTGTCCACTTCTCGCTGCTTTTCCTCTTCCGTCATGTTCTCAGGAGCATTTTCAAATAATGGATAAGGCTCTTTCGGATATTTATGGATGGGCGCTGATTTGCTTTTGAACCAGGGGCTGTTGCCGATAGTGGCCATAATGGCATCTGCGGCATATCTGCCTTGCAGGAAAAGCATCATATTCTGTTCCTGCAGCCTGTTCTGGTGCGCCTTTTCATATGGCTTCAATTCCACAGGGCAGGATTTCATAAACCTCTCCAGGGAAACGCCAATGGAAAGATAACGCGGCAGGATATCTTCCTTTATGCGCCTGCTGTACGGCTTTGTCTCTGCGCCTTCCTGTGATCCTGTGGCGTCTTGGGAAGCTCCTTCTGCTTTTCCGCAGAAGCCGCCAGCGTCTTCATAATGTCGGATAAAAAACCCTCTTCGGTAAGTTCGCTGGACAGCATGACAAAAAGCTGCAGGACGCCTCTTTCCTCTCCCTCCTGTGCCTCTTCCCTGTACTGATCCAGCAGTTTTCCCACGGCCTGCACATTCTCCACGGGATTCTCCTCCTGGAATCCCGAAAACAGTAAATCCCGCACACAAACAAACAGGTCTTTGATTTTTCCCATGGCCGAAATATCTTTGTCGCTCTCTGCGCCTGCTTTCGAAAAAATTTTCCCGAGGTCATTCACCCTGTCCAGCAGATCAGTGTCGCAGAAGCAGTTATAATTGAATTTTACGCGGTAATCCTTTTCACCGATTTTTAATGTCATCATACTTTTCACATTCCTTTCCCTCTGGCCAGCAGCGGGGCAGCCCGGAGCCGCCCCGGCAATGCCTAGTTAAACGGTTTCGTTTTCAGCTAATCTCCCGCCGAAGAGACGGTTGGTGCTGTGGGTTCAATCGCAACAGAAGCGTCAGGCAGATCAACCAGGGTGTTGCTGATGGTCACCTGAAGCACATTTCCCACCGCGTATTCCGGTGCCGGGATACTGCCCGGCTCCACAATGTAGAAATTGGCATTTGCTTTGGATGGATGGTACGCCGTGAACCACATGGCCTTGCCTGCTTTCTTTGCCGTCTCGTATGCCTCATACATTTCATTCCACTGCGCCTCAAAGGCATCCGTGTAGTTGAAAACAGTCTGCAGCTCACCGCCGGTATCCTCATGGCCCTTGATATACTTTTTCTTCTTGGATTTAAGGGGCGTTGCGTCCAGCTTGTCCGATGTCAGCTCCACGCCCCCAATGCTGATACATTCCTCAATCTCTTTAAAGGCTGTGGGCTTCGTGCCTGCCGTAGTCTCCACGGCCCATCCAAAGACTACGCCAATAGTAGATAATGCTACCGCGCTCATTTTTCCTCCATTTCCGCCACTGATTTCATGGCATAAAAATAAGAGCCTTCCAGCTCTTGGTTTAATCTATCTGCCGCCGACATAATGCCGGGAACATTCAGCGTAATTTTCTTAATTCATCTCCGCTGCCGAAGATTCTCTGGTATCTCGCCACCCACCTGGCCACTGCCGGGTCTGTGTTGTCTATCTTAACTGGCCCCGTCCTGCACTGGAAACCGTAGGACAGCATCAGCTCCTTGGCTTTCATGCTGACTTCATAGCACCTGGCATCACCATAATTATTATCGTACACTGTTATAGTAATCAGCGGCGTTAAGCTGCTCTCGTGGCCTTGCAGATCGTAATTGCCGCCGGAATTGTCCAACAAGGCGATGTCGCAGTATGGGTATGTGGGCAATTTGGGGATTGTGTACCGCCCTACGGTGCAGGAATCTCCCATTTTCGCCTTGAATAATGTGTAAAATTGGTTCCAGTTGAAGCCTGCCATTAGACGCATCCTTTCTTGCATTTGTGTATGAAAAAAGAGAGGGGCTAGCCTCTCTTAGACTTTTTCTTCCTTTTCTTTCCCAACATGGGATTGATAATTATAAGTTTTACACAAATCAGTAATACAACAATGCATATCACAACAAATACATTTATTGCGATAATACCAACAAAAACACCTTGTAAATTCTCCTGTGTTAATTCAAATGCTATATTAGCGTTCACAGTAATTAAGGCAAATATTGCGACCAATATAGATATTATAGATATCATATTCGCAAAAAGTCCATTCACATTATCATCTATTCTCGCAATTTTCTCACTCAACACTTCGTACGCATCTTTTGTATCTACAGTATCTTTAACAATAACATCACGCAAATTATCATATTCCTCGGCAGTAAAACCACCTTTGGACAATGCAAAATAGATTTTCCCACTATTCTTAGCTGAGATTCGGAGCAGCTTCCCTTCTTCAACAAATTTCCTTAAACGCATTTCGCACGTTGATTGTGCTATGTTTAATTGTTCTACTATTTGTCTAGTAGTTAAAGGACCCTTTTCCTCCAATATATCCAATATTTCATTTTCAATATCTCTTTGATGTAAGTCACTCATTTATCTACATTCCTCCTTATATCGCCATTATACGACAAAGGGAGAGCTTATGCAAAATTTCTTTTGCAATCGCCACAACCTTTTCCCTCAATTCCTTTCCTGTATAATACATAGGCATTTTCGGGGAAATTCCGGTTGAATAATGCCAGTTACCCTCCAAGTCCATGTAGTACCAACCTGGTTCGTTGCCATGCTTGCCGCCGGGGAATGTTCCAGTACCTACACCCGGAATATTGGCAGGATTTTCAGCCTTAAGCCCAGACCCAAACTCTAACATGAGCATAGGTGAGACCTCTGCGCTCCGTACGCCCTCCTTGGTCTGCCACTCGCTTTTAATCTTCGTGGTATCTTCCATATAGACGATAGCCTTGCATCCAGCTTTCTCTGGAGTGATTTCAGAGGATAAACGGACATACTTACCAAATCCGCTACTGCCGATATGCACCTGCGCTATCTGAATACCCTCTTGCGTCAGCCTGCGGCATAATTCCTCGCATTTACGGTTAAGGTCATTCTGATAAGCTTTAATCTCTTTGATCGCCGCCTGCACCTCTGCCACACTAAGTCCAAACGAAATTCTCTTTGCCATATCATCAGCCTTCTTTCGCCAGCTTCTTAATCGCATACACGACATTGTTCAAAGACCTTGCCACTGCCACCACAGAATAATCCGCAGACGCTTCGTTGACCGTTCCATCATCATTGTAGGTCGGTTCCGTTTCAAACCAAATCAGCGAAGTCTCTGAAATCGGCAATGTCATATCGCTTGTGGAAATAGTCTTGGTGTAATCAAGTGACACACCGAATACCTCGGAATCGGACGTGCCATTCGCCGCCGAAATATTGGCATAAAAAGAGACGGGTTCACTGTATCCTGCTCTTTCGGCAATAATCCGGGGAAGCACCTCTCCGTCTATCTCGTCATAAATGATATTTCCATTTTCATCTTTTTCATAAATCATAATCTGTTTAGAGTAAAGGCTATAGTGTAATTTCTGCATATTCTTTTTCAAACTTCGCATAACACGCCACCTTTCTCTGAATTTTCAGCACTCCGCCCACCACCGCCTAATGAGTGCCGCCCTGCAGCCATCCCGGCGAAACCACCGCAATGGCCACGCACAATCTTCTACCTGCAGTAGGCAAATACGCCCATTAAACAGTCATTCCGGCTTTTCCATGTACGATTGGTGCCGTTCTCATTGTAGGAGGTCTGTCCTTCTGCGCCTGCCTGGTTAAAATCATACAGAGCCAGCTCCCGGATATTGGAATAGTGCTTCTCCAAATCCTTTACAATCTGCTCTTCCGTAAAATGCTCCGGGTAGCTGCGCTTTAACCGCACCTCCCGGGCAGCATTCTTTATCTTAGAGGCAAGAACCGCCGCATCAGATTCCTCTTTCAGGCCCAATTCAGTTTCCAAATCTTTCAGAATTTCATCCAGCAGCAGTTCCATGCCCCATCATCTCCTTACGCCTTGGATGTTACCGTAGTGATTCCGGCTTTCACAGCCTTATAGTTTGCATCGCATTCCACAATGCAGATTTCATTGCCTGTTGCCGCAGTAATGTCAGAAGCGCCGTCCCAGGAAGACCAGGTTCTCACATTCGCGCCGTACTCGGGCAGCTTCAGGTTCTCGCCTGTTTTGTATTTATAGAAATTTCCATCCGTCAGAACCGGAGACACTGTAATCTTGGTATCTCCCGAAGCGGTTCCTGCCGCGCTCGTTACATTCAGGTTGTCCAGGCTGCCGCCATCGTCAAAAGCGATTGTTGCAATGATCATTCCCTCCGGATTCGGCAGTACCGGCACGAAGAGGCCGGATGCTTTCGTCCATGTTGCAACCGGGTCCGGCGTTTCCCACTGGGTAATGGTCACAAACTGCTTTGCAGACTTCTCCGTCCACGGTCCATAGGCAAGCTCTTCCGGAGGCCTGCCCCAGAGTCCGGTGCCCACTTTCCCATTCGCGCCTGCCGTATACATCGTGAATTTATTCTCTGGGAAAAAGCGGGTACTTTTCCTTTTCAGAGTGCCGTTGGGCTGCTTTTCCAGCACTGCGTAGACATCCTCATCCGCCTCAATGGTGAAGCCGAACATCTGCTGCATCAGGGTATTCACCTGTGCAACACTGACAAAAGTGCCAGCTCCCAGCGCACTGTTAATGGCGACCTGGATTCCCCTGTTATTCTGCATATAAGCAAGAATTTTTTCAGAAGTCTGTACTTTGGTGATTGTCTGGCCCTGGTCTTTGGCGATCTTTTTCCAGGCCGCGATGTCTCCCAGGATATTGTGTTCCGGGTCAGACCAGTTTGCGGCCACGAAATTGTCCGCCGGGACGCCCAGGTCAATGACAAAATTCAGATGGTTTTCATTGATGGTGATTTTCCCTTCTGACATCACATTCTGCTTCATCAGCTCCGCCCTTGCGACTACAGAATCGGACAGCCTCCCCATGTCATCGTAGATATACCGCACCAAGCCGCTCTCATCTACACCATTTTTGATGTATTCCTGGGTCTTTTCAGACTGGTTGATTTTCTCTTTGATCAGGAATTTTTCCACCGTCACCTTCTCCAGCGCCGGTCTTGTGCCGATTGCCGCCTCCGTATCCAGCGCATGCACCATGGCAAGTGTCGGAAGTGCAGAGCCCTGTGAAAGCCTGAAATATTCAGCTTCCAGATTCGGCGTCTTCACATCCGGGAACAGGGTATTCCCTTTATATGCCCTTTTCACAGAATAATTCTGGGAAAAAGAAAGCCTGTCTTTACTTTTGATCATTTCCAAAATTTCCGGCATGATTTTGCCCTCCTGTCTTTTATACAAACACGATGCCGAGTGCCTTCAGCGCCGTTTCTGCGCCGCCATCCAGCGTAACCGGAAGATTTGCTTTGATAATTCTTCCAGCTACAATCACGGAACCCGGCCTCTTTTCATCGTCAGTCACATCAATGGTTTCAAATACGATTCCTGCAGCACTGGAATCGTTGGAAGGAAAAGGAGTGCCGCCAGCAACAATCTTCCTGTTGTCCTGATCCTTTCCCATGGACTGTGGAATTTCCCTCGTTTTCAGCACTAAGCCGACTTCGCTGTCCAGGAAATTCGGCCTCTCATATGTCTGTTCTGTTTTATGGAATGCCATCTTGTTTACCTCCTACACTTCATACTGGGCATTGTACATCTGCGCATATTTTGCGCCGTCGGACTCATCATCGTCCCCACCCTGTCCGCCGCCAGCCCCGCCGTCTCCGCCGTTTCCGCCTGCGCCGCCCTTTGTGCCGTCCATCAGCTCTTCCTTTGTCTTTTGGACGGCCGCTTCCTTCTGCTTCGCAAGCATCTTGGACAGGTTTGTGGCCAGCGTTTTCGATGCTTCCGCATCCTCCGATACCAGCCCGTCAATCAAATCTTTATAGTCCTCTTCTGCAAGCCCCGCTGCCACAAGAATTTTCTCTACATCCAAGCGGTTCGACTTCCTTTTAAAATCAGCTTCCGCATCCCTGGCGGCTTTCAGCTGCTTCTGAATCTTTTCTTCATCTGACAGCCCCGCCTCCTGCAGCTTCTGATAGGCTGCGGAATCTTCCTGCAGCTTTTTCAGCACCTTGGGATCAACAGTATTTTTCTTCGCTGCGGCGATATCTGTTCCGTTAATGTTCAGTATTGCAGTAATCTGTTCCTCGGCTGCCTCCGGGAACTGTTCTTTAATCTGTTCTCTGGTCATTTTCATTCTCCTTCCGAAACATACACTTTTTTAACACGGTGCGCTCCGCATAGTTTCCGCCCTCTTACGCTCAGGCCTGCAAATATAAAAAGAACGGCTCTCAGCAAAGAGTCACCCCGCTGGAAGTCGCTCTGTTTCTCATGGATGCTGCTTTCCTTGCTGCTGGCGCATACTGCATGGATGCAGTGTCAAATTCATTTACCGCACCGCAGCCTGCCCGCTGGCATTTTATCCGGCCGCTCCCCTCAAAATATCCCAGGAGCCGCCCGCAGCCTTTACACCGTATTTCCACCATCTGCTGTCCCTCCCCGATCTGCCCTGTCCATTTCCAGGTTTCTTTTCTGTTCTGCCTCCATTTCAGCCTGTTTCTCTGCTGCCGTCTTATACAGGGCATCCAGGTATGGCTTCGACTGCACATACACTTTCTCCGGATCGCCCCATAGGTCACAGGTCTGGATTGCGATTTTAGGATGGATTCCCTTTTCCAGCAGATAAATCAGCGCCTGTGCCTTAACCAGCATATTATCCGTCTTGTTTCTGGTAATCTTGATGTCGATGTCTGCAATCGTCAGGCTGGAAAGCTGCTGCTTTGTCCGCAGGATATTCAGGACAATTTTTAAAAATTCCCGCTCCGATCTCTTTGTAACCGGCTCGTCTATCTTTGCCCGCTGCTCTGCGAAATCCCAGCCATTCCTCAGGTACACTGCCTGTCCGGTATCGCCGCCGGTATTCTGCTCCCGGCCAGGCATTCCAGCAATAATCAGCATATTTTTGTAAAGGTCATCTTTCAGGGTCTGCGTCTGTTCCTGATTCAATTCACTGGAAACACTTCCCACATCTGCTGGCATGGACGGATTGACTGTCTTTACACTAAGCGCCCCTATCTTGCACATCCGTAGAAATGTCGTTTCATCAATCTCGCAGTTTACGAATTTGATAAAAGCCTGCACAAACTGCTCCACGCCGTCCACCCGGTTCGACTGCACACGGTTAATTGCGTCCATCATGGTGATCGCAATCTCTACATCAGACAGCCTCCGGGGATTATTGGGAAATTCCACCAGCAGAATCCTTCCGTGGCCGTTTGGAGAGGACTTCTCTGGAACCATCCCGCCGTCCCGGATGCAGTAAACATATGATTTTGTGGTGCAGTAATACAAATTCCGCCCCTCTTCATCTTTCCGGATGGATACAGACATCAAGGATGGATTTCCATGTGCTGGAGAATATATGATAAAATTCTCCCGTGGGTCTGGAGCACATAAATCAAACATCGGCTCTCCCGCATCGACTTCGTCCCTGGGGCAGCTCCAGGTTTCCCGGTACGACGTACCGCAGGTGCTCTGCCAGTCCCCCATGACAATATCATGATAATCTTTGCTTCTGGTCTTCATGAACCGATTCAGCTGGTCAATTTCTTTCGATTTTTCCTCATCCTCAGTCACGCTGGTATACTGGATAGGCTCCCCATAATTCTGCGCCATGGAGAACCGGGTAAATTCCCAGGCATGATTCTCCACGATGTCGTTCTTGATTTCCGGGCGCACATCCTTCACCCGGTAGAGAATCGGCTGGTCTCCTGACACATAATGATACAGATAATCAATTTCCCGGCGGTTCTGGTTATGAATTGGGAGCGCATGATCCAATTCTTCAAGTGCCTCCTTAAAATTTCGGATCGCTTCACGACGGCTGATAATCATTTTCCTGCCATACCGCCCCTTGCAGACCTTATGAAATGGTTTGTCATTATGATGATAAAGACATTCCAACTGATTCCCACCGCCTTTCCTGCGCAAAAAAGCCCAGATGTTTCACTCCGGGCTTCATTCTGCATTTCTGCTGAGTATAATAATAAAACTTTTTTTCGGGACATATGGGACAACTTTGCTTATTCTTCAATGAATCGGTAAAATGCTTTCTTTACACTGTCCTCCGTATTGTTTCCCCCAATATTGTCCGCAACCTGGTTCCATGTCATCTTGTCAAGAAACCTCATTCTGATAATTCTCCTCATGCGGCTGTCTCCGATAGATTCTATGTATTCCTCTGCCTCATTTTGTAATTCAAGCAGTTCCGTATACTTATCCTCTATTTTCTGGATGTTCCTCGATAAGGCATTTCTTGCCTTTTCATAAGCGACAACAGGAAACCCCTCGATCTTAAAATGCTGAATCCCGCCGCTTCCCCCTGTCACCATATCCGTGACAGTGCCGCCGTCAAGGAACGATTTAAACTGCTTCTCCAAAACTTTTTTCCTCTCCTGTAATTCACTGATTTCCTGCTGCAGATCGCTGTACTGGATTAAAATTTCCTTTGAAACCACGCTGTCCCCCCTTAAAACGGTCTTTCCATTGCTTCGCATTTAGCGTATACTTCCCCGGAAATAAGCTGCAGCAGCTGCACTAATCCGTCCGCGCTGTCCTCATGTTCGTTTTTCCCAACCTGAGTAATCATGCCCAGCTCTTCCATGGCCGCTTTATATTCTTCGCTCTGCAACTCTGGCTTAAGGAAACGGAACCGCCGCTTAATATCCGGCGCATACTGGATAATCTTCGCCATCTTCCCTATCTGGTTGCTTGCTTTTGCCCATGTAATGCTGGTTTTGAATCCCTGTTCCTTGAGCATCGAATTTACAGATTCTGCGTACTCATCGCCGCCATTATTCGCTTCAAAACGCTCCATATTGGGCCTGTGCTGTAATGTCTTTGCCACAACCAGCGGTTTTGTCACATATTTGTCACCCTTGTTGAATATCCAGTCTGTAATGTATACCGGGCCGTCCTCTCTGCTTCCATATGCCTTCCCAAAAGGCATTGAAAGGCTGTCCCCTCCTCCCCACGCCACATCGCAGGCTGCCGCAGTAAGACAGTCCCCGTCTGGCAGCACTCCATTGAAAGTAGTGTCCAGTTCGTCCAGCGGAAATAATAATCCTTCCCGGATAAATGGTTTCTGCTGATACTTGGCCATCCACTCATTCCGGTCAAGTTTTTCCCTCATATCACGGTAATACTGTGTAGAAAACCCTTTCCCGTAGTCATATTCGAAGTTTGATTCATCGTGCTCATTCAGGGCCGGTATCTTTCTGAATCTGTACCTCGGATTGTTCTTATTTTCTGATTCTGCGCGGCCTAATGGGTCTAATACGTTCCACCTGGTGCCAACCATTAATTCACGCGAGCCGTCATTCTTGCGGTCAACCAGCACGTTCAGGTAATCCTGGTACCTGGCTTCCAGCCGTTTCGGGCTTAATGATTCCGTTCTGTCCCGGACCATATCATCAACATACAGATATCCGTCTGCGCTGATATCGACAGCTCCTGTCCATGTGCCGTCAATGCCCCGGCAGGTGAGCGTTGCAAAGCTTTCTGTCTCGTCATACCGCAGTTCCTTTTTATCCGCAGAAGTCGCCCGCACTTTTACATCCGGGAATATCTCCGAAAAGGTATATTCTTCGCTTGTGGTAAGCTTCATCACATCTGTATAAAATCTGTCCGCCAATATGCCGGAATGGCCAGACATGGCGTTGTGGCTTGCAGGACGTTTCCCAATAACCCATGCCAGGAAGAATATGCAGATGGTTGATTTCCCTACCCGAGGCGGCAGTGATAACCCATAGAAATCAAGCCTGCCATCTTCCAAGTCCTGCAGATCTTCTGCAACGATATGCAAAGTTCTCCGCCTTGGCTGGTAAAAGCGCTTTTCCGGGCGGCGCCTGCGTTCCATGTACAGCAGGAAGCTTTCAAACCGGTGCGGCGCTTCAAACTTCAATGCCTCCCAATACAGCTCATTCATTCCAGCCGATACAGGAAGTGCAGGCACTTTCCGTTTGACGAAATCAGACAGCTTCAACGCATAGGCAAGGTCATTATCACCTTGCTCATCAGCGATTACCTTCGCCATGTCCAAAAGGTCACGCAGAGCCTTGTGTGAATTTAAGTCCGACTGCTTTATGGAATTGATTATTTCTAAGTTTCGATCTGATACCATTTCAAAGCTCCTGATTTTCTGCAAAAAAATACCAACCATCGAATATTGACGGTTGGCAGATTAATTTAACAAAAAAACATCTATCTCAATAACAATCTTTTTATTTCATCTTATGTTAATCGATTTCCCAAATTCAAATTCCCCATTTTTTATACTATTGCTTTTCTTATAGTATATTTTTTCATATAATTTACTTGAATTATTATGCTCGTTACTACAGTATGTCACTAGTTTCAAATATGTATGATCATCATTTTCCCACAAAGTTTCTAAGTTCTTAGGCAGAACAAACCGTATTGCATATGATGCATTTACATCTTTATCGTCATATGGCGCAATTATCTGTATTGTCTTATATGGAATATCTAAGTTTATGACATTTAATATGTTGCCCCCATCTCCATTACTTACAGTAACTAAATGTACTTGAATAAAAACATTTGTTACATAAAAATTCGATAAATTAACTATTTTAATTCTATACTCATTTTTAAGGTTTTTTGCAATCTGATTTGATATTAATAATTTAGGTTTTTTATTCCAATAATAATAATTTAAAAGTATTGAAGCTATAATGCCTGAAATAATGCCTGAAATAATACTTAATAAAACATCCAAAAAAGTACTTCCCATAGTAAAATTCCTCCTTTGTACTTTTTTAATTTTACCACCAAAACCGCCAATATTCAATTATCAATGTTCAAACGCAGATATCGGGATTTGAACCCGAACGCCGTTTCCGGCTACTGACTGTTTAGCAAACAGCTTCCTTGCCAATTAGGATTATATCTGCAAGCGCCCGGGCAGGAAATTAATCCCACCCGAACCATTCCTTGTACTTCGGAATGGCGCGATGCTACTGACACCGCTAAATGGGAAAGAGAGGAACCGAACCTCTATTGTTTACCACAAGCAAACGGATTTGCAGTCTGCCGTAACACCGCCAATCGTTACTGCTTTCCCAAAATGATTCCGTAAACCTCCGACTATGCTCAAGAATCAATCAGTATCTCCAACTCTGCGATACCTTACCTCGGCTCGTGTGTTTTATAGTGGTTCGCCGCCTCCACAATCCACTTTTGCGGTTTTGCGCCGCAGATGTCCATCTTATGTCTGCAAGGACTGTGCAGTATCTCTGTTGAGCACGTGCATTTCTAAAGGCTGCACACTGCAGAACAGACGCAGATTAACAACCAGCAACGGTATTCTGCGAGAACCGGGCTTACATAAACCGGTTAAAGCCGCCGGGTGGTCACGCTCCACCCTTAACAGAATCGTCCTAGCGGCTGAAAGGAGCAAACCCAATGGGTTATGCGGAACATACATTCCGCAAGCGCCAGCGGCAGGATTCGAACCTGCAGGTCATGTTTTCCGCAACACATCAGTTTTCAAGGCTGCGCCGTTATAACCGTTTCGGTACACTGGCTTATATTCCGGTTATTCCTCAGGCATATAATAAACAATGTTATCGTATGTATTGACAACCCAGTCCTTGTTCTCCGCAGGCATCATTATGATATTCTGCTTCACATTCGCAGACCCGATAAATTGTTTTGCCTGCTCCTCTGTCAATGCACAGGTGATAATTCCAACCGGGTTATATGCCCTGTGCATATCCTCAAACACTTCCTTTGCCCGTTTCGAGGTGCCAAATTTCCCAAGCATTATTTTAGGGGAATTATTTTCATAGGTGCTGAAAAATATCTCTCCATAATCCCCTACACTAATAATCACCTTCTCAAAGTCTACAGACATATCCCTGTTTTGCGATATGACCCTCATGGTGCATCCTTCCTCCTTTCCCTGATTCCGGCTCCTGGCGGTCTTATGTATTTTCGCCGCTCTTCTCAAAGCGGCTTTTTTTGTTTTGACGCTGCTTGAGGGATTCAGTTATGGCCTCCGGGGGCTTTCCTTCCAGACCCCCACCCCCATCCCTTTCAACTATGCGCAAAACAGTTATTTTGTGAATAGTTGTTTGTAGAATCTTTAACTATCCAGTATTTATGCGGTTTGCATGGCTTTCTGCGTTCCCTCTGTGTCATTAGCAGCCCCATTCCCTTTGTGCATTTTTACTAGAAATCCGGCTCCACATCCCCAGGAAGCGCTTCCTGGGGGCCGTAATCAGCAGCGATCTGCTCTGCCGTCCTGTGCTGCTCCCTGTTTTGTACTGGAATCGGTGCTGTTTCAACCATGCCATAGGCGGCTTTGGCAATGAATATCTTATTTGCGTCGGTTCCCCGTGAATTTTGAAGCGAATTTATAAGAAAATTTTTACAGATATTCTTCCATTTTTTGACCGCTTCGGCGTGGGCTGTACTGGGTTCCGCGCGGTACTGCTCGTTCTGATGGTTCAATCTCCATGCCGGAAAGTCTTTTATATAATTACCCTTAAAATCATAATATACATTACTTCTTAATGCTCCGCTTCCCCAGTCAGACAAGGTGCCCGGGTTAACTTTAATTAATATGCTGAAACACTCTAAAGTAGGCAGCATATTATACTTAGTACACAGCCTTATATATATATTAAATATATTATCTAAGAGCTCTATATCGTTATTATCCGGTTTAACTATATTGTCAGAGATATAAAGTATCATAGACATAAAAATGCTGGGATTGTTATATATATCCTCCCGGCGCTTCTCGTCCAGCTCGTGGTCCATGTATTCGTCCGCGAGCCTTAATATATCACTGGTGTAGATTTCCGTGCCGTTATAAGCTGCAGCTGTGTTATTTCCCATGTATTGCATACACCTCCCAGATAGATAAATAATATATTACTCTAAGCCGCCGCACTCTTCGCGGTTCTGATCCTGGCACGTTGTGCAGTCGCCAAAGCTTTCGCACATATCGCCGATACACTCGCCGCCATCCGCTTCGCATTCTCCATCTATCTCGTAAACACATCTGAATTTTTCACATTTCATCTTTCCTGCCTCCCGGATAAAAAAATAAAGCCCCAGCATTGCCGGAATGGATACCGGCTAACACTGGAGCCTGCACTGCTCTTTGTTCTTCCTGCCTGTTACAGGGCCGCTGTATGTGGTCAAGGCTTCTGGCTGGCACATACACGCTTTATATTAAATTAAATACATCTCTGCCCTATGTTTATATTATAAAACATATTAAAATAGATCTGTCAAGTACCATTATTACAGGAACGGCGGTGCGGCTTCTTCCTGTCCTGATTTCTTCAATACCTTTTCTGCCTCTTCCAGTACCGCATCACGACAAAAGGCATTGAGTGAAACACCAGCGGCTTTTGCAGCTGCTTCAATCTCCGCTTTCTTTCCTGCTGGTACGGTAAAATTAAGCCTGTCATAAATTGTGTTCGTGTGCTCATTCTGTTTTTTATATCTTTCTTTTAGTTTTTCTTCTGCTTTCTTCAATCTCGCTAATTCTTCGTTTGTTACTGTTGGCATATATTCACCGCCTTTAATAAGTGTATTTATTACTGACTTAATAATAACATTGTCTATATTTATTTGTCAACAATCATTTATTAAGTGCATTATTAACAACTTTTAACAAATACATTGACAATGTTTTTAGTAAATGTTCCAAAAATTCACTTATTAAGTGTTTTCATTAAATTTCTTATTGAAATATCACTTATTAAGTGTTATTATTATTTTAACAGATAAAGGAATTGGAGGCATAGAAATGACAAGATGCGCCCTGGAAAAATTAAATGAAAATCCTCACAAATTCTGAGATGAGAGCACTGAATATCTGGTTCCTCTCCGAAAATAGAAAAGACAGCGGAATGCCGGAATGAATGGCAAGGGGCATTAAAAAGTTTTACAATATTTTTATGTCAGATGATGGAGGTAAAAATGATAAAGAGAAACATCAGAAAATACAAGATAATGGAAAAGCACATAGAATTCACTAGGCATGGAATGTATTATGAAGCTAAATTGCTTCTGCGACTTCTCCAGAATGGCCATGTGCGTCTTGGACTTGATGATTCCTCATACAACGCGGAAATATTTTTGGAAAGCATCGGGTGCCCTGTGTCTTACGGGAGGACTTATTCAACTGCAACATTCAGGCTTTAATGCAGCCGCCGCAGAGGATACACGCCAGATCACTACCGGCGGCTTTTAAAATCTCTGCTTGTCCAATACAGTCGGCGAGGCTCACGACCCGCAAGCGGATTTCCAAATAAATGATAATGATAAGGAGGCGAACACATGAGCAGACAGCCAACTATAATCAAGGTCAGACGCGGCATAAACGGTTTTAAATACTCCGCCTGCGACAAAGACGGCTATTTCATTAGAAACTTTGAAAAGTTATCAGACGTGCGGCGGCATTGGTCTCTCGAAATCAAATGGGGGCAGGTTGTTCTTATCCGGGAATTGGATAAAATGCCGGATGTGTCAAAGATTGAAGCGGCAAAGGCGGCTGTAAAAAGTATTTTAATGGCATATGCGAAAAAGCGGGGGCGGTAAGCCCGCCCCTCTTCGTGTGCACTTTGACAAATATATGTTGACCCCGCAAAATCAAATTTAAGCCGTCTTTATGTTCTATTGGTAATTTTTATCGTCAAAAGCCATAAAATCAAAATAGAGCCATTCAGGGCTCCCACAGAGGCTTTTATACCAATGCCGTACAAACTTCTGTTATTCTCCTGCCCTATCTGCTTAAAAAATTCGCATTGCCAATCGTCTCAAAATCATTTATTCAGATTTTTTAAAGAATATTTGCAAAAAAAATAAACCGATTTGTGGTCGATTTATCTTTAGCAGCACTTGCACAGGGTTCTCCTTTCCTGTGTTTTTATGTTTGAGTACCTTTGTGAGTACCTTTCATTTTGTATTCCTTGGAACCCGTATAAAATGCGGGTTCCAGAATGGAGTAGACGGGAGTCGAACCCGTGTCCAAAAGCCCATTCCCTGTCCTTCTACTATCATAGTCCGTTATCTTGGCCGGGCTTTCCCCGGCCTGTTCCCGCCTGGGGCAGGAAACGAACAGCCTGCTCCATTTGGTAGCTTCATTTTACGCCCATGCGCGCAAAGCTTAACGCATGTCGTTTCTCACATGGTTGATGCCCGGATTCCGAGGTGTGAGTGCCCCGGAGCGGACAAGCTGCCTAAGGCAGCGTCATTCACAGCAATTACGCTGCAAATGCTAACTGAGTATTATCTTCAGCGTTTAGTTTAATTTTGTGATTAACGTGTCACAACGGATAGCTTCTCCAGCTGCAAGACTCCTGTCGAAACCTTTACTACCCCGAGCAAACTCTCCGGATTTTTCCGTAAAGATTTTCTTTCGCTGTTAGTATAGAAGAATTTTGACAATAAGTCAATAGAATTTGCCACTCATCTTAAATTCCTTTTCCGCCTCTCTTCTCTGATCCTTCTTTGCGATGTCCCGGCGTTTATCATAAAGCTTTTTGCCCCTTGCCAGGCCGATCTCCACCTTGGCTCTTCCGTCCTTAAAGTAAACCTGCAGCGGCACCAGTGTGTAGCCTTTTTCCGCCACCCTTCCCGCCAGCTTGTTGATCTCATACTTGTGAAGCAGAAGCTTTTTTACCCTTAAGGGATCCTTGTTAAAGAGATTCCCCTTTTCATAGGGACTGATGTGCATTCCATAAACAAAGACTTCTCCGTTCTCAATGCGAATAAAGGCTTCCTTTATGCTGCATTTCCCCATGCGCAGGGATTTTACCTCCGTACCGTGAAGGGCAATGCCCGCCTCATAGGTTTCATCTATAAAATAGTCATGGAATGCCTTTTTATTGTTCGCAGCCACCTTCTGCGCATCTTTTCCCTTTGCCATTCCTCACACCTCTTTACTCGTTATATTCTTCCTCTTTCGTCTCCACCAAAGAAAAATCAATGGTTCTTGTCATGATATCTACCCCTGATGCGCGGACTCTCACCGGCATTCCAAGCTTAAAGGTTCTTCCGGTAGCCTCGCCCACCATTTCAAAGGCATCCTCCTTGTAATAGTAATAATCCCCGGGGAGCTTGGATACATGAACCAGTCCCTCCACAGTGTTGGGAAGCTCCACATAGATTCCCCAGCCTGTCACGCCGGATATAATGCCGTCAAAGCACTGTCCGGTTCTTTCCTTCATATACTCTGCCTTCTTCAGCTTGTCCGTCTCCCGCTCTGCTTCGTCTGCCCTGCGTTCCATATCGGAGCAATGACTTGCCACCTCCGGGAGAATCTCCCGGTAATGGGCTGTCCTCTCTTCTCCCAGCCTTCCCCGGAGCTGATCCTTGATAATACGGTGAATCTGTAAGTCCGGGTAACGTCTGATGGGCGAGGTAAAATGACTGTAAAAGCGGCAGGCCAGTCCAAAATGCCCACTGCTCTCCACGCTGTATTTCGCCTGCTTCATGCTGCGAAGAGCCAGGCGGCTTATCATGGCCTCCTCGGGAGTGCCTGCAATTTTGTCAAGCAGCTTTTGAATTTCCTTGGGATGCACTTCTCCCCCGCTTACCTTGCCTGCATTTCTGCCAACAGCCTTGATATAATACCCCAGATTATTGATAAAGGTGGAAAGCCTTTGAATCCTCTCTGCATCCGGCACATCGTGGACTCTGTACAAAAAAGGCACCTCCAGCCAGTAGAAATGCTGGGCTACGGTTTCGTTTGCAGCCAGCATAAAGTCCTCAATGATATTGGTGGCCACATTCCGCTCATAGGGCTTTATGTCCACAGGATGACCTTCCCCGTCAAGCAGTATCTTACATTCCGGAAAATCAAAATCAATGGCGCCTCTCTTCCTTCGCTTGGAGCGGAGCGCTGCCGCCAGCTCCTCCATCTGCCGCAGCATAGGCAATAGATCAGCATATTTCTGATACGCCTCTGTTTTCAAAATTTTCTCATCGGCAAGTATATTCTTCACCTGTGTATAGGACATACGGTGGTCTACACGGATCACCGACTCGCAGATATCATAGTCGAGAATTTCCCCGTAAAGGTCAATGCGCATAAGACAGCTTAAAGCCAGCCTGTCTGCTCCCTCATTCAGAGAACAGATGCCGTTTGAAAGGGCATGGGGAAGCATGGGAATCACCCGGTCTGCCAGATACACACTGGTGCCTCTTTTCAGTGCCTCCCGGTCCAGCGCGGAATTTTCCTGCACATAGTTTGCCACATCCGCAATGTGAACTCCAAGATGGTAACAGCTTCCGTCAAAGCTCACACTCACGGCATCGTCTAAGTCCTTGGCATCCTCTCCGTCAATGGTAATCATAACCACATCTCGCAGATCCCTGCGCCCGGCCCTATCCGCCTCAGACACCTCCTTCGCCGCACGCAGCGCCTGATTCATCACCTTTTCGCCAAATTCCACAGGAAGCTCATATCCACGCACGATGGACATAATATCAACGCCCGGATCATTTCTATGGCCCAGAATCTCAATAATGCGGCCCTCCGGACTTTTTTTGTCTGTGCCATAGCCTGTGATCTCCACCACCACTTTATGTCCGCTCACAGCCCCCTTGGAATGCTCCTTTGGCACATAAATATCCTGGGCCAGCTTTGTGTCGTCCGGTATCACAAAGCCAAAATTATTCCGGGTCCGCTCATAGGTGCCCACCACCTGCTTCATGCCTCTTTCCAGAATCCGGATCACCTGGGCCTCCTGGCGCCTTCCCTTTGGATTCTCCAAAAGGGCTGCCTGCACCGTATCCCTGTGAAAAGCTCCATTCACCTTGTCCTCGGGCACAAAAAGATCCTCTTTCCTGCCCTCTATCCTCACAAAGCCAAAGCCCTTGGCGTTTCCGACAAAGGTGCCTGTGAAAACTCTTCCGTTGGACTTCACGTATTTTCCCTTGTTGGTCAGCATCAGCCTGCCTTCCGCCAAAAGCTCCATCAGGATGCTTTTCAGCTCCTGTCTGTCCTCCGCAGCCACCTGAAGGAACATGGCAAGCTCCTTTTCCTTCATAGGCACATAGAGGTCGTCATTCACCAGATCACAGATGATTTTTTTCCTTTTTTCCCTTATTTCCATCCCGCTGTTCATGAATACTCCTTATGGCTTCCTGCCCGCATAAAAAAACACTCTTTGTCACAAGAGTGTTTTTCTTACGTGATTAAAATACGTTAAGATTCAGTATGACCGCAACCAGCATAAATAATACCGCTAAAATCTTGGTTATCTTTACCAAAAGTCCCTCCATGGAACGTCCCTTGTTCTTGCCCCAATAGGTTTCAGCCGCACCGCTGATGGAGCCAAGGCCAGCAGATTTGCCTTCCTGCATCAATACCAACACTGTAAGCGCTATACATATCAATATAAAAATAATTGTCAAAACCACTCTGAGTGCTTCCATTCTACACCTCCTAATGTCAAGCGCTTTTCATGATACCATAAAAAGCATATCTTTTCAACCGTTTTTTCCCAAAAATGGGCAAAAAGCTCCCTTCCCTACAAATGGCGCAAAAACAACAGCCATATCAAAAACAGAAAAACAGCCATCACCAGAAGAAGCGCCGGAACAAAGACCAGAAGTGCTGCGATTGCAATGGCTAGTTTATCCTTTGGCTCCAGCTTTTCCTCCTGTCTGTTTTCCAGTTCCTCCTCCGATTTTTTTACGTCGATTACCCGGTCCACCTTTTTCTGGAACAGCATCTTATTTTTCCTTTCTGCCCAAAGGGAAATGACAGGCTACATAATGCCCCTTTCCCACATTTGTCCATTCCGGCTCCTGCTGTGTGCACACTTCCTGACAATAACGGCATCTGGTATGGAATTTACAGCCCCTTGGCGGATTTACAGGACTTGGAATATCTCCCTCCAATAAAATCCTTTCTTTTTTTCTGTCATTTACATCTGTTGTGGGAATGGCTGAGAGCAACGCCTCTGTATAGGGATGCATTGTGTTTTCAAACAACTCGCCCGTTTCTGAAACCTCCACCAGATTTCCAAGATACATCACGCCTATTCTGTCACTGACATACTTTACAACACTCAAATCATGCGTAATAAACAGATAGGTCAGATTATCTTTTTCCTTCAAGTCCCTGAGCAAATTCAGTATTTGTGACTGTATGGAAACATCCAGCGCTGAAACTGCCTCATCACATACTACAAACCTGGGACGAAGCGCAAGGCTTCTTGCAATGCCGATCCTCTGTCTTTGTCCTCCCGAAAACTGGTGGGGATAGCGTCCAAACATATAAGTGGAAAGACCACAGTCCTCCATTATCTGAAAAATGTAGTCCTTCATGGCGCCGTCTCCCCTTTTGAACATACCATGAGAAAGCAGTCCCTCGCCGATGATCTGTCCCACTGTCATTCGGGGGTTCAAAGAAGAATAGGGATCCTGAAAGACAATCTGCAGCTCTTTACGCAGGCTCCGCATGGATTCTCTATCCTGAGCCTTCAGGTCTACCCATTCCCCATCCTTCTGATACAGAATTTCTCCATGCGTCTGCGGATAAAGCTGAAGTATGGTTCTGCCAAAAGTCGATTTTCCGCACCCCGACTCTCCTACCAGCCCGAAGGTTTCCCCTTCGTATATATCCAGCGTGATTCCATCGTTGGCCTTCACATATTTCTGTTTCTCCCTGAAATGTGTTTTTTTAATAGGGAAATACTGCTTCACGTCCTGAATGCGGAGCAAAACCTTTTTCTCATTTGTCTGCATGACCCTTCCTCACCTCCTTTTTTGCATAAAAGCATCTCACCAGATGTCCATCTTCCACCGGCAAAAGCTCCGGCTCTTCGGCTTTGCATCTCTCCTGACAATATTTACACCGGGGAGCAAAGCGACACCCTTTAGGCGCATAGAGAGGATTGGGAACCGAACCGGGAATCGGCTCCAGACGTTCTCCCTTTGGCGTATCCAGCCTGGGAATGGACGTCATAAGCCCCTCCGTGTAGGGATGGGAAAAGAGTCCAGGCATAAAAATCTCCTTAACATTGGCCCTCTCTACAATCTGTCCGCAGTACATGACGGCAACTTCGTCCGCCATTTCGTTGATCACTCCCAGGTCATGGGTAATAAACAAAATGGAAGTCCCCAGTTTTTCCTTCATTTCATTCATCAGCTTTAAAATCTGTGCCTGAATGGTCACATCCAAAGCCGTGGTGGGCTCGTCTGCAATCAAAAGCTTAGGACGGCAGGATAATGCCATGGCTATCATAACTCTTTGGCGCATACCTCCGGAAAGCTGGAAAGGATACTGTCTGGCCACCCTTTCCGGATTAGGGATTTTCACTTCTCCCAGCATTTTAGCAGCAGCCTCATACGCCTGTTTTTTGCTCATGCCCTGATGATTTCTGAATACTTCCCCAATTTGCTTTTCAATAGTAAACACGGGATTTAAGGAAGTCATAGGCTCCTGGAAAATAACTGATATTTCATTGCCCCGAATATGATACATTTCCTTATCCGTACATTTGCGGATATCTCTTCCATCAAAGTATATTTCGCCGCTTTCGATGTAGCCGTTACCATCCAGCAAGCGCAGAATGCTCATGGCGGAAACGCTCTTGCCGCTTCCGCTTTCTCCCACGATTCCCAGAGTCTTCCCCTCATCCAGAGAATAAGACACATCGTTTACCGCCTTAATAATCCCACGCTTGGTTTTAAAATTGGTATGCAGATGTTTTATTTCCAGTAAACTCATTTCGCCGCCTACCTTTCATTTGATTTAGGATCAACCGCATCTCTGAGTCCATCACCCACGCAGTTGATGCTAATGGTGCAGATACCGAGTGTTATCGCAGGAAATACCCAGCGCCACCAATAATCCTCAATGACCTTTGCGTTCTGAGAGCCTGTCAGCATATTTCCCCAAGTAGGATTCGGCTCCGTCACTCCGAAACCGATAAAGGACAGTGAGGATTCCGTAAGCATACAGGTGGCAAAATCCAGGGTTGCATTGACAATGATTACTGTAATAATGTTAGGAAGAATATGCCGGAAAATAATGCCAAATTCCCTCACTCCCAAAGCCTTAGCCGCTGTAACGAATTCCTGTTCTCTTTCCGCCAGCACGCTTCCACGCACAAGCCTTGCAATGCCTGGCCAGGAAAGCACGCCCAGAATAAACATGATCATGATAATTCTCTGAGTTTCCGAAATCCTGTTTCCTAATATGGATGAGAGAATGATGGCAAATGGCAAAAAGGGAATGGATGAAACAATCTCTGCAAAACGCATCAGCAGATTATCCACCTTGCCGCCCTTATAGCCGGAAACACCTCCCACGAGAATGCCGATCACAGTGGAAATCACCACCGCGATGGCGCCCACTGTCATAGTCATACGTCCGCCCTGGAGCAATCTGCGGAATACATCTCTTCCCAGATTATCCGTTCCCATCAGATATCCCTTCAGACCCCAGCTGTGCACCTCTCCGCTTTCTGTTATGGCGTAATTGCCGTAGTAGCCAGAAGATATGGAGACGATCTCCCCATCCACATCGGGCGTGCTTGTCTGTTGGAATGTATTGTCTCCCCAGGAGATCAGACGGTTATCATCCAACAAAACTACAAAATTATAACGGCCTCCTGTGATGGCCTTTACATGCCCCTGTATTTCCTCGGGAACATCCAGCGTGCCCTTTCCGGAATTCCCCCAGGCAACTACCTCTCCCGAATTTGTAACTGCCGCCACACTTTCATCCGTGATGGCAATATCTGCCACCTGTCCCTGTATTTCCTCCGGAATCTGCGTGAAGGCTGAACTCTTTTGTGTCAAAGGAGCCACTTCTCCATCCTTCGTCTTAACAATCACAATATTCGTGTTGGCAACTACCTTGTCTATATTCCCCTGTACACCATCCGGAAAAGTGATATTCACCAGGTAACTGTTTCCCCAGTTATGCAGCCTTCCTTCTTCCGTCAGCGCCAGTGAAAATTGATAACCGGCCAATATCTGCTTTATATTGGCCCCATTGCGCAGCTCTAAAGGAATTGCTTCCAGACCCATACGGTCATTTCCCCAAGTAAACAGCATACCTTCTTCATTGACTGCAAGAATATGATCTAACCCGGCCGACACCTGGGTTACTTTACCCATCTCAGAAGCGGCCGGAATATTTTTCAATTTTTCGTTGGGAAAGGTTCCCCATTCATAGACATTTCCATCCTTATCCAGTCCTACAGAAAAGGTACTTCCCACGGAAACGGACTGGGCATTCCCGTTTAGTCCCGATGGCGGCGTCAGCATCCGAAATCCAGGCGCCACATTCGCCTGTGTTACATCCTGATAATACCTGTCCAGGGGAAGAAAAAACGGCAATATAATACAACAGAAAAAGATCAGCAGAAAGCAGATCACTCCCGCCACTGCCACCTTATCATGTATAAAGTTTCTTACAACCATCTGAAAAGGGGTAATCAAAACCTCTTCCTCTTCCGCTGCGGCTCCTCCCGCCATCATACGCCTGGCGGCCAGCGTCATTGTAAGAGGCTTTTTCTTATTTTTCTTCTTATCCTTCATGTGCTTTCCTTCCCTAGTTTTCCAGTCTCACTCTGGGATCTACCAGAGTATAGGCAATATCCATAATTACATTTCCGGTCAAGGCCAGAACCACGTAAAACATCTGCATCGTCAAAACCACAGAGAAATCTCTCTGCATCAGTCCATTTAACAGCATCTGTCCAAGACCCGGCCACAAAAAGATGGATTCAATAACCACCGAACCGCCAAAGAGTCCGATAATCCACCATGTTGTTACGGTAACCACCGGAATCAACGCATTCCGAAAGGCATGAACATAAATTACAACCCGCTCTCTAAGCCCTTTGCTTCTGGCCGTTTTAATATAGTCCATCCGAAGAGCGTCGATCATAGAGGCCCGCACATATCTGGTAATTCCTCCTACGCCTCCCACCGACATCACCAGTACCGGCAGCACCATATGTTTCGCCGTATCCAGAAGCATTTCAAGGGAATTGCCCCGAAACCCTGCCGTCTGTACACCGCTGATGGGAAATATGGGAATTTTGATTGCCAAAAGAAATATAGCCAGCAATGCGATGATAAAACTGGGAATACTGTAGCCTACTATGGTGAGAACCTGAACAGCCTTGTCAAAAATAGAATTTTTCCTGACCGCTGTGGCAATCCCCAAGGGAACCGATATCAGAAACACCACTACCATGCTGCAGAGATTCAAAAGAATCGTATTTTTCATGGGACTTCCGATGATATCGATTACCTGACGCTTATATTGCGTGGAATAACCGAAATTGCCGGTGAGCATGTTTCCGATCCAGGAAAAATACTGCAGCGGAAGCGGTTTGTTCAGCCCCAGCATTTCCTCCACCTGCTTATACTGCTGTTCATACATTTCCGGCCTCATATTCGCCCTGTTTCCGCCGATCATCATTTCCACCGGATCCCCTGGGGTGGATTTATAAATAATAAACATGAGAATGGAAATGATAAAAAACACAAATATAATATAAATTATCCTTTTTAAAAGATATCTGCCTTTCCCCATAATCCGTTCCTCCATTCCTGTGATCCATAGTCATACGCCGTTAACTGCCTGGGAAAAAAAAGAGAAGGGATACCCCTTCTCTTGTATCGGAAACTCCGGGGGAGAATTTCCCGCCGCAGTTTCCGCCCCATGGGATTTACTCTTCAACCCAGGCATCGAGAACCGCCCGGCTCCAATCCCAGATAGAAGAAGCTTCCCATCCTTTTACCTTGGGATTAAAGAAATCATGATATTCATCGGAATACAACGGAATATCAGGCAGTTTTTCATTCCATACCTTAATATAATTCTGCCATGTGCTAAGCCATGTTTCCCTGTCATCATAAGGAATAGACTTCAAAGCGCCGGAAGCCTCCGCCAGCTCCTCGTCCACAATCCAGTTGGAATTATAACCGTTTGTCATAAATCTCTCATCGGTGGAATAATAATACCAGGGAGAATGTGCAGATGCAAAACCAGTGGCAAGGTTGTACATATTATAAATCGTGTCGCCCTGATGGCCGATGCTTGCGCTCAGCGTGGGGAAATCCATCGTTGTGGCATTCAGCTGCATACCCGCCTGCTCCATAGCTTCGGGCAGCATGGTGTTTAACAGATCGGAAACAGGATTATTCTCCGTGTTTGCCCATTCGATCACAAGGGGAACAAGCTGTCCGTCCACTTCCTTGTAGCGCAGTCCATCTCCATCCTGGTAGTCTCCGCCGGAGGCATTTTTGTTCCAGCCATCTGCTGCCAGAAGCTCTTTTGCCTTTTCGATATTTTTGTCATAAGCGTTCAGATTCTCATCGATCCAGGTCTGGGATTCCACATACTCCCACTGAGCCAGTCCGTAAGCAGCGTGCACAATGGAAGCGTAGCCGCCGGAATACTGTCTTGCAAACTCATTGCGGTCAAGGCAGTAAGCAATGGCCTGACGGACATTCACAGAATCTGTCGGGAACTGGGAACAGTCAAACTGAATCTTTCCGTAACCGTTTCTGAAGTAAGTGTTCTTGCCTGCACTGCCCGCATCCACCAGATCCAGACCTGCGTTGATGTCATCTCCTCCGCTGATCTGCACCAGAATGTCAACGGTGCCTGCGCTTAACTCATTAATCTGCGTCTGGGAATTGACAGTCTTGATAATCAGGGTCTGAATCGCCGGCTTCACTCCGCGGTAATCCCCTGCAAAGTTGGGATTCACCTCAAAGATGCCCTGGCGGCTGGCCGTGTCATAGCTCACGAACTTGTAAGGCCCGCAGGTTACCTGAGGATTGTAGCGGTATCCAGTATCCGGATTGTTGATGGTCTCCTGCAGCAGCTCTGTGGTGAAATCACCGGAAATATAGGCCCCCTCTTCGCTGTCCACCACATCGCAGCCAGGCGCGATTACAAACAGGGGACGGGGCATGCTGCTCGCATAAGTAATATCATAATGGAAGGGAAGTTCATCCGCCTTTACCGTGAGGGAATATGTCATATCGTCCACAAGGCGGACGCCCTGGAAATACTCCGTCTCCCCTGCCAGATACTCCTCGTATCCAACATAATAAATGCCGCTCAGGCTGGGATAGCCGTCCACCTGGTTCATCTCAGGGCTGGATTCCAGCAGCATCTGAAATACATAATCCTTTGCGGTGATGGGCGTTCCGTCACTCCAGGTCAGACCGTCGTTTATGGTAATCGTGTAGGTCTTGGTGCCATCCTCGTTTTCCACTTCCTCATGGCTCTTTACAACGGTCGGATTGTATACAAACTCTCCTTCCTTTGTATACGAAACAGTCTCATAGCCGTGAATCAGATCATAGGTTTTGTAGTTGGTTGCCGTGTTGTTGAAGGCCGTATCGTAAAACTCTCCCTCCAGATCAGTGACAAAGCCAAAAATCAACTGTCCGGACGGTGTCTCAGGTTTTACGGACGCCTCCTCCGCCTGCGTTTCTGCAGATGCCTGTGCGCCTGTCTCTTCGCTGGAGGACGAAGGATTCTCGGACGCATTATTCGTCACGCCTTCCTGTCCGCCGCACGCAGCCAGTGAAATGGTAAGCGCGCCAGCCAGCAAAAGAGAAAATAGTCTTTTCTTTTTCATAATTCCTCCTTTAATTTATTTGAATAATGTTAATTCATTAGTTTACTTTATCAAAAGCCATGTATTTTGTCAACATTTTGAAGCATTCTGCTTTCTTCTCCAAAAAATAAGTAAAAAAAGCCAAGCGCATAAGCGCCCGGCTTCTCTCACCAAACGGATTCAAACAAAACTACTTATCTGCCAAACTGACAGTCGTTATTTCCACTGTCGGTTGTCCACATTTCCAGCATGTTGATAGGATCGTTGAAGTCTGCCAGCCATCCATTGCGGGCAATGTCATAATTGCCGGCCTTTCTCTCATCCAAAAATACATTCCAGTCAACAGTCTGGATAGTCATATCAATGCCGATCGCTGCAAAATCCTGCTGCAGCGCCTCTGCTACTGCCACATGTCCTGTACCGTCATTGGTCAAGTACTCGAAGGTGATAGGAGTCTCTGCGGACAGCATACCATTATCATCAAATACATAACCTGCAGATTCTAACAGCGCAATTGCCTCAGCCACATTTTCCTCGGAATAAGAAGGATTGAAGTAACCTACATCCTCCGCATCAGGATAGGTGTACGCGTCATCGTTCTCCTTGAAGATGCCGCCGTGTCCATCAGACATTCCTGTAGGAATAAAGGTGTTGGCAGGCTCCTGGCCGGTCTGGCCGATGTTCTCCGCAATATAGTCACGGTCAACCAAAAGAGCAAAAGCTCTTCTCATTGCGTTAGCCTGTGCAGGCGTCTTATCCGCAAACAAATCGCTCTTTACATTGAAGGATACATAGTAGGTGCCCAGGTTGTCAACGATGTGGAACTCAGGGTTATCTAACAGAGACTGAATCTCATCATTGGGAACCGTATCAATAAAGTCAAGGTTATCTGCATTGTATGCAGCGTAAATTGCAGTGTCATCTGCGCTCAGCATAACCTCGATGGTCTCAACCTTCACCTCATCTGCTCTGTGGTAGTTGGGATTCTTGGTCATGATGATGGTCTGGTCATGGGTCCAGCTGCTTATGGTGTAAGCGCCGTTGGTCACAAAGCCAGCCTCCTGGCACCATGCGCCAGGGTTGGTCTCCCAGTCAGCTGCCGCCTCTACCTCGCTCTGCTTTACAGGATAGTAAGCCGGGAAAGCAAGCAGGTCAAGGAAATATGCGCAAGGGGAGTCAAGCTCTATGGTCAGGCTCTGTCCATCCTCGCTTGCAGTCACCTTCAGGGTGCCGTCCTCGTTTGCTGCAATTACGTCAAACATATAGGAGTAGTCTGCAGCGGTCTGAGGATTTACGGCACGATTCCAGGAATATACGAAATCATTTGCATTCAGCTCAGAGCCGTCGGACCATACAAGACCAGGAATCAGATTAACGGTATAGGTCAGTCCGTCCTCGCTTACGGTATAGTCTGCTGCAAGATCAGGCTGCAGATTGCCGTCAGCGTCATAGGTAAACAGACCGGCAAAGCTGTTAACAATCATACATGCGCCGTCAACAGAGCTGTTCAGCGCAGGATCAAGCGTATCAGGCTCGCTTGCAAGGTTGATTCTCAATGTTGTGTCAGGAGCCTCTGCAAACATAAAGTACTTAAAGCCGTACAGATTAGAATAGATGTTGGTCACATCAGACTTCTGCATATAAATATCATTGTAATAATACAGAGGCAGAATCGCTCCGGTTTCCATGAGCATATCCTCCGCCTGATGCATCAGCGCCTCACGCTCCACATAATCGGTGGTGGACTTGATCTGGCTGATCAGGTTGTCATATTCCGTCCAGTTTGCAGGGTCCACTGTACCCTCTGCAGAAGCAGCCTCTGTAGATGCCGCTTCTGTGGTCTCTGCCGCGCCCTCGGTGGAAGCAGCCGCAGATGAAGATGAAGTATCTGCAGGCTCTTGTGTAGAACCGCAGGCGGTCAAAGAGCCCAGCGCCAAAACAAGCGCTAAAGAAATTGCTGTAAATTTCTTCATAATAAATATCCTCCTTATTTCTTTTCCGTTTGGATTTAAAATATTAATATCAAATGTTTCCATTTGGTATTAGCACAAGAAAAGTTATCGATTATGGCATGCAGCCATATGGCCGTTTCCCTTGTCCTCTAAGGCAGGGCATACCTCTGCGCACTGCTTCGTCGCATAGCGGCAGCGGGTGCGGAAGGGACAGCCTGTAGGCATATGCATTGGGCTTGGCACATCCCCTGTCAGCACAATTCTCTTGTTCTTTCTTGCAATGACAGGATCGGGAATGGGCACCGCGCTCAAAAGAGACTCTGTATAGGGATGAATCGGGTGATCGTACACCTCGTCCGCATCCCCAATCTCCACCACCTTGCCAAGATACATCACGGCAATCCTGTTAGAGATATGACGCACAACCAATAGGTCATGGGCGATAAACAGATAGGCAACACCCAGCTTCTCCTGAAGGTCCTCAAACATATTGATCACCTGCGCCTGAATGGATACGTCCAGGGCGCTCACAGCCTCGTCGCAGACAATAAACTTGGGATTTACCGCAAGAGCTCTGGCGATACCGATACGCTGTCTTTGTCCGCCGGAAAACTCATGGGCGTAACGGGTGGCATGCTCTGCATTTAAACCAACCAGCTCCATAAGATTTAAAATTTTCTCCCGGCGTTCCTTCCTGTTGCTGTAAAGCTTGTGTACATCCAAAGGCTCTCCGATGATATCCTCCACCGTCATACGGGGATTTAAAGAAGAATAAGGGTCCTGGAACACCATCTGCATATTTTTGCGGTGTTCCCGCATATTCTTTGCTGTGATTTCCTCTCCCTCAAATTTTATCGTGCCTGCGGTGGGCTCATACAGTCTTAGTATGCTTCTGCCCACCGTGGTCTTGCCGCAGCCGGACTCTCCCACCAGCCCCAGGGTTTCTCCCGGTTTAATATAAAAGGAAACGCCATCCACCGCCTTTAGGGGTGTGGTCTGAAACAATCCTGTCTTAATGGGAAAGTACTGCTTTAAATCCTCTACCTCGATCAAATATTCCTTACTCATTTGCAGCACCTCCCGCTTTTTGTGTCTCCAGCATCTTCTTATAGGTAAGCCAGCAGGAAGCAAAATGCCCGTCCGGCACCTGCACCTGGGGAGGAATTTCCTCAAGACAGATCTTCATGGCCTCATCACATCTGGCACAGAAAGCACAGCCCTTTGGCATATTCAGCAGATTGATAGGGGTTCCCGCAATGGGCACCAGCCTCTCCTTGCTGCCGTCCGCCTTGGGAATGGAACGCAAAAGTCCCTTGGTATACTCATGACTGGGGCGGTAAAAAATATCCTCAGCCGTGCCCCTCTCGCAGACCCGTCCGCCATACATCACAATGATTTCATCACACATATCCGCAATCACGCCCAGATCATGGGTCACCATGATAATGGCCATCCCCAGCTTTTTCTGCAGCTCCTGCATCAGCTCGAGAATCTGTGCCTGAATGGTAACGTCCAAAGCAGTGGTCGGCTCATCTGCAATCAAAATATCCGGCTCACTGGCCAAAGCCATGGCGATCATAACACGCTGGCGCATACCGCCGGAAAGCTCGTGGGGATATTGCTTGATTCTCTTTTCCGGCTCATTAACCCCCACCAGCTCCAGCATCTCCACAGCCCGCTCCTTTGCCTGCTTCTTGTCCTTATCGGTGTGCAGACAGATAGCTTCTATCAGCTGATTTCCGATGGTAAAAACAGGGTTCAGGCTGGTCATGGGGTCCTGGAAAATAATACTACAGCATTTTCCCCGAAAGCCCCGCATTTGCTTTTTGGTAAACTTTGTCACATCCTGCCCCTTATAGAGCACTTCTCCCTGGGTGATTCTGCCGGTGTCAGCCAATATCCCCATGATGGAATAAGCAGTTACACTTTTACCAGAGCCGGACTCCCCCACAATTCCCAGGATTTTCCCCGGCGCAAGATTAAAGGTAACACCGTTTACAGCCTTTACTTCCCCGGAATCGGTAAAAAAGGATGTATGCAGATCTTTCACCTGTAAAATATATTCTTCACTCATTGTTCCTCTTCCTTTCCAATCCTACGTTTCCAGGTCTTATTTTTTCAGCTTCGGATCAAAGGCATCGCGCAGTCCGTCTCCCAGCAGATTGAAGGAAAGTACGATCAGGCAGATCACAACGGCCGGCAGCCAGAGCTTCCAGGGATAGCTCTGCAGACCCTCTCTGGCCTCATTGGCCAGGCTTCCCAGAGAAGGCATAGGGGCGCTTACACCCAATCCCAAGAAGCTTAAATAGCTCTCCGTAAAAATTGCGGAGGGTATCTGCAGTGCAGTGGAAATGAAGATCACACTGATACAGTTGGGTATGATGTGCTTTCTGATGATTCTTCCGCTTTTTGCGCCGGAAGCCTTTGCCGCCAGGACATATTCATTGTTCTTTATGGTAAGAATCTGTCCGCGCACCAGTCTTGCCATGCCCACCCAGTAGAGCAGGCCGTACACAATAAACAAGGCGATCATGTTTACGCCCAGTCTTGCGAAAACGGTCCCCTGAATAACACCGGATAAGACCTCATCCAAAACCACGGACAACAGAATAATGATCAGCATGTCCGGCAGGGAATAGATAATGTCCACAATACGCATCATAATCAGATCCACCTTCCCTCCCAGATACCCTGAGATACTGCCGTAAAGCAGACCGATGATCAGCACCAGAATACTGGCAAACAGTCCCACTGCAAGGGAAACTCTGGTGCCGTACACAATACGCATAAAGTAATCCCGGCACTGGGCGTCCGTACCCATAATGTGAGGAAACACCTTTCCTCCCTCAGCCATATACTCCTGTTCCATTTCGGAATATTCAAAGGGGGCAAGATTTTTTGCGGTTTTGTCCCTCACACCGTTCACCGTGTTGATCTGAGAATAGCTGTAAGGCACCACCATTGGTGCAAAAGTAATCACAAGCAGGATAAATATAAGAAAAATAAGGCTCATAACCGCCAGGGGGTTTTTCATCAGCTTTCTCATGCCATCCTTAAAAAAGGTGGTGGACTCGCTCATAACATCCTGCTGGCGTTTTTCTTCCTCGGTAGCCTTTTCAAATTTGGCCAGATTGATCTGTGTGCTGAATACATTTTTATTCGGCATCTTCTCTGTCTGCTGTTCCACGTAACATCCTCCTTTAGTCCAGTTTGATTCTCGGGTCTATCACCTTATACACAAGGTCCGTAATCAGGTTCATGGTCACCATAATCGCAGCCAGAAATATGGTGGTTCCCATAATCATGGTATAATCGCGGTTGGTGATGGCGGAGACAAACTTACTGCCCAGGCCGCCCAGGGTAAAGATGTTCTCTACAACCAGGCTGCCTGTCAGAATGTATGCGGTCATAGGTCCCACATAGGTAATTACCGGAATCACCGCATTTCTTAAGGCGTGCTTGAAAATCACCTTCCAGCCGGCCACACCCTTGGCATTGGCCGTCCTCACATAATCCTGTCCCAGCGCATCCAGCATACTGGTCTTTGTAAGACGCGTAATGTATGCCATAGGGTACAGCGCAAGGGCAATCACCGGCAGCGTATAATGAGTTTTATTTGCATCGTACACAGGAAACCAGCCAAGGTATAAGCAGAATACATAAAGAAGCATAGTAGCCAGCACAAAGCTGGGAACAGCCGTGGCCAGTGTTGTGAAAAATACGATCAGACGGTCTATGATCGTGTTGCGCTTCAGTGCCGCAATGCTCCCCAGCACCAGCCCCACAACAGTGGCAAGCACAATGGCCATACCGCCCAGCTTTGCAGATATGGGGAAGGACTCTCCGATGACTGTGGAAATGCTTCTTCCTGTTTTCAGGGAAACTCCCAGGTCTCCATGGAAAAAGTTGTTCAGATAAATCATAAACTGCTCCAAAACAGGCTTGTCCAGATTATAGCGCGCCTCCAAAACGGCCTGCACCTCTTTGCTGGGTGCCTTCTCCGAATTGAAAGGCCCCCCGGGAATAGCATTCATCACAAAAAAGGTCAGCGCTGAAATAATAAAAACAGTAACAATGGCGAGCAGCACCCGCTTTATGACGTATCGGTACATTTTCTCACTCCTTCGATTTTTCTTCGTACACTTCAAAGCACTGCAGTCCAAACAATGCGCTCTAAAGCGAAAAAACGATGATGCGCCTCAAAAAAGCCGTTCATCATCGTCCGACTTTTTGTATCTTACAATAATTTATTCCTTCTGCCAATAAAGAAAAATCTAGCAGGAATGGGGTTTTTTAGCGCATAATATGGCAGATTGCATACAATTATGCAGTTTTTTTGTCCGTATACTGCATACTTTTGTCCGCCTGTGCGCTTCTTTTTTCATGAATAAAAATGCTTATAATTCATTCGTTCTCAAGAAATCATTTTAAGCTTCTACATTTTTCAGCAAATTATTTACACATTATGAATGTTATGTATAAAAATTCATAATGGCGCACAGGGCAATCTCCCCGGTGCGCCAAAATCAAAGCCTTTTTTTTGTATCTTTTGCACAAAAAAACTTGTTTTGTGTATTTTTTGTGAAATTTGCATTTTACAGCTTCCGAAAGGGTTCCATATACTGGGCAGCGCATCCAAGCTCCTCCTCAATGCGCAGCAGGCGGTTATACTTTGCCACCCTGTCGCTTCTGCAGGGCGCCCCGGTTTTGATCTGCCCTGTATTCAGAGCCACCGCAATATCCGCAATGGTGGTATCCTCTGTCTCACCAGACCTGTGGGATATCACCGCCTTATAACCGTTTTTATGAGCCATCTCCACTGCCTCAAATGCCTCTGTGAGTGTTCCGATCTGATTTACCTTCACCAAAATGGCATTTGCCACATTCAGTTTAATTCCGGCGTCCAGCCGCTTGGTGTTGGTGACAAACAAATCGTCTCCCACCAGCTGAATTTTATCTCCCAGCCTCTTTGTGAGCTCCCGCCAGCCATCCCAGTCATCCTCCGCCAGTCCGTCCTCTATGGATATAATAGGAAACTGCGCCGTAAGCTCCTCATAATAGGAAATCATTTCCCCTGTGTCCCTGACAATCTCCTGTCCCTTCAGCCTGCTCTCCCCAGGAAAATGATACATTCCTGTCTTTTCATGATATAACTCGCTGCTGGCCGCATCCATGGCAATTTTGATATCCTGTCCGGGGGTGTATCCCGCCGCTTCTATGGCCTCCACCAAAAGGGAAAGCACGCTGGGCGCATCTGGCAGGTCGGGTGCAAAGCCTCCCTCATCCCCCACGCCTGTGGACAGTTTTTTTTCCTCCAGTATTTTTTTCAGCTTATGATAAATCTCTGCACAGATGCGCAGGCCGTCTCCAAAGCTTTCCGCCTGCACGGGCATAATCATAAACTCCTGGAAATCCACCGTGTTGGCCGCATGTTTTCCGCCGTTAAGAATATTCATCATAGGGACAGGCATCAGCCTTGGTCCTATGCCTCCTAAATAGCGGTACAGAGGCAGTTCCACAGCGGCTGCCGCTGCCTTTGCCACAGCCATGGACACCGAAAGCATGGCGTTTGCCCCAAGATTTCCTTTGTTTTCCGTGCCATCCGCCTCCATCAGCATCCTGTCTATCACAATCTGCTCCAAAGCGTTTTTTCCCAAGAGCACACTGGCTATTTTTTCATTGACATTTTTTACGGCGTGCTGCACGCCAAGACCAAAATACCGTGTCTCTCCATCCCGAAGCTCCACCGCTTCAAACCGGCCTGTGCTGGCCCCCGAGGGCACCGCCGCAAGACCCGTGTATCTGCGTCCATTCTCTTTGTTTTCTACCTCCACCTGAGCCTCCACAGTGGGATTTCCTCTGGAATCCAGAATTTCTCTGGCATGTACCTGCTTTATTTCCAAATACTGCTGCATAAAAAAAGCCTCCTTATGGGATACGTTCATGACATCAAAATGCAGTATCTCCAAAAGGAAGGCTTTCTATACCTTTAATAAACCTTGCCTGCCAGAATTTCGCAGTAATCCTTATAATTTTTTTCAAGCAGGGCCGGCGTGTCCAGACCATAGGGGCATTTTGCTTTGCACTTCCCGCAATGCAGACACTCCTCGATCTTTTTCATTTTCGCCTGCATTTCTTCTGTGAGCTGGGCTGCCGAGGGAGCTCTTCTGATCATAAGGCTCATACGGGCGCAGTTGTTTATCTCAATTCCCACAGGACAAGGCATACAATATCCACAGCCTCTGCAGAAGTCTCCCGAAAGCTCTTTTCTGTCCTGCTCGATGACCGCCGAGAGGGTTTCATTCAGCTTTGGCGGGTTGTCGATATAGCATAAAAACTCATCCAGCTCCCGCTCTCTTTGCACGCCCCAGATGGGAAGCACATTGTCATACTGGGCCAGATAGGCATAGGCCGCCGCAGAATTGGTAATCAGCCCTCCCGACAACGCTTTCATTGCGATAAATCCCATGCCGGCCTTTCTGCTTTCCTCCACCAGGGCGATATCCTTGTCCGTAGCCAGATAACTGAAGGGAAACTGCAGCGTTTCATATAGGCCGCTCCCCACTGCCTCATGAGCCACCTTAAGTCTGTGGTTGGTAATGCCGATATGCCGGATCATTCCCTTTTCCTTCGCCTTCAGCATGGCCTCATAAAGACCGGTGCTATCCTCCGGCTTAGGGCAGAAGGCTGGATTGTGAAACTGATAAAGATCAATGTAGTCTGTCTGAAGCATTTTTAAGGAGGTCTCTAAATCGCGCCAAAAGCCCTCTGCATCCACCGCTCCGGTCTTGGTGGCGATATAAACCTTTTCCCGCATTCCCAAAAAGGCCTCTCCCACCTTTTCTTCACTGTCCGTATAATATCTGGCAGTGTCAAAAAAGGTTATGCCATATTCATATGCCTTGCGCAAAAGCCTTACCGCCTCTTCCTTGGATATCCTCTGGATCGGCAGCGCTCCGAAGGCATTTTTCTGCACGGTAATACCTGTTCTTCCCAACGTAACTTCAGCCATTTTTCCTCCTCCACAGCACTTTCTGCAAAAGCGTGGTTCCTGCAGAATCATGTTTTTAAGACGGCTCTCTTATTTTTTTATCAGAAGGGATTTGCCCGTCATTTCCGCCGGCTGTTCCATTCCCATGATCTCGATCAGAGTAGGCACGATATCCGCCAGGCAGCCGCCGTCCCTCAGGGTATAGGCCGGATCGTAATTTACCAGAAGGAAGGGCACCTGGTTGGTGGTATGGGCCGTAAAGGGCTCCCCTGTCTCATAGTCCACCAGCTGCTCTGCGTTTCCATGGTCCGCACAGATAAACATCACGCCGTCCGTCTCCTTGATGGCCTCCACTGCCTTTCCCACACAGGCATCCACAGCCTCCACAGCCTTCACAGCCGCTTCCAGCACACCAGTGTGTCCCACCATGTCCGGGTTTGCAAAATTGATGATCACTACGTCATACTTTCCTGAGCGGATGGCCTCCGTCAGCTTATCACAAACCTCATAGGCGCTCATCTCAGGCTTCAGATCATAGGTTGCCACCTTGGGAGAATTTACAAGAATTCTGTCCTCGCCCTCGTTAGGCTTCTCCACACCACCGTTAAAGAAAAAGGTCACATGGGCGTATTTCTCCGTTTCCGCAATGCGGGCCTGGGTCATATGGTGTGCTGCAAGCCATTCCCCAAAGGTATTGGTGATGGAAACCTTGTGGAAGGCCACTTCTTTGTTGGGGATGGTGGGGTCATAATCCGTAAAGCATATAAAGACGATATCTTTTCTGGGTCCTCTGTCAAAGCCCTTGAAATCATCGTCGCAAAAGGCTCTTGTAATCTCCCTTGCCCTGTCGGGACGGAAGTTAAAGAATACAACGGAATCCTTGTCCGACACCACGCAGACAGGCTTTCCATCCTCCAAAACCACTGTGGGCTTTACAAACTCGTCGGTCTCATCCCTGTCATAGGATGCCTGAATGCCGGATACGCCGCTTTCCGCAGTCAGCCCCTCCCCTTTGGTCATAGCATCGTAGGCCAGCTTCACACGATCATAGTTGTTGTCCCTGTCCATAGCGTAGTAACGCCCCATGACGGAGGCAATTTTTCCTGTGCCAATCCTGTCCATCTCCGTTTGGAGCTCCTGGACAAATTCCTTTCCGCTGGCAGGGGGCGTGTCCCTTCCGTCCAGAAAGCAGTGCACGTAAACCTTATCAAGGCCGTTTCTCTTTGCCAGCTCCAAAAGCCCATAAAGATGAGTGTTATGGCTGTGAACGCCTCCATCGGACAAAAGCCCCATAAGATGTAAGGCGCTGTTGTTTTCCTTACAGTTTTCCACCGCCCTAAGCAGAGCGGGATTTTCAAAAAAGGTGCCGTCCTGAATTTCCTTTGTGATTCTGGTGAGCTCCTGATACACGATGCGTCCTGCTCCCATGTTCAGGTGTCCCACCTCGGAATTTCCCATCTGGCCCTCGGGAAGCCCCACAGCCATGCCGCTTGCATTTCCTCTCACAAAAGGATATTCCTGCATCAATTTATCCATAACAGGAGTCTGTGCCTGTGCCACGGCATTTCCCTCAGTTTTGTCATTCAGGCCATAGCCGTCTAAAATCATTAAAACTACCGGTCTCTTGTTCATATTTGTCCTCATTTCTGCGCTGCCCCTTGCATATCCTTTCTGCTCTCTCCAGGTCTGCGGCGGCAGCGCGGCCGCAAACCCGGATTCCTTAGCAAATTATACACGCAAAATTCCCACCACGCAATAGTAACTTCCCCAAAGAAAGGATTGTTTTTTCTCAAATGACGCTATAAAATGTACTGTAAAACTATTTGCATATAGGAGCTTACTATTATGATTACCCTCTTATCCAAATTTTTCATTAAAAACAGAGAAAATACACAAGACCCTGGCGTGCGGCAGGCCTACGGGGTTCTCTGCGGGGCAGTCGGCATTTTCCTAAATCTGCTTCTCTTTGGAAGCAAATTTCTCGCAGGTATGCTCAGCGGTTCCATCGCCATCACCGCAGACGCCTTTAACAACCTGTCCGACGCAGGTTCTTCCATCATCACCCTCATCGGCTTTAAAATGGCGGGACAAAAACCCGACCCGGACCACCCCTTCGGCCATGGGCGCATCGAATATATTTCCGGGCTTTTTGTCTCCGTCATCATACTGCTTATGGGCTTTGAGCTTATAAAAAGCTCCGCAGAAAAAATTTTTCACCCGGAGGAGCTTACATACAGTCCCACGGTTCTTGTGATCCTCTTAGCCTCTATCCTGATGAAATGCTATATGGCCGCTTACAACCAAAGCATCTCCAAAAAAATAAATTCCAGCGCCATGAAAGCCACCGCCACAGACAGCTTAAGCGACTGCCTGGCAACCGCCGTGGTTTTAGCCGCCACACTGATCTCCCATTTCACCGGCCTTTCTATTGACGGCTGGTGCGGCGTTTTGGTAGGCCTGTTTATCTGCTACGCAGGCTTCGAAGCCGCCAAGGATACCATAAGCCCTCTTTTAGGCCAGGCACCGGATCCGGAATTTGTAAAGCAGGTGAACGACATCGTCATGTCCTATGACGGTGTTCTCGGTATACACGATATGATCGTACATAATTACGGCCCCGGCCGGATTCTGATCTCCCTGCACGCAGAGGTTCCCGCAGACGGCGACCTTCTCACCCTGCATGATATGATTGACGTCATCGAGCATAAGCTGCGGGACACTCTGCACTGCAGCGCCGTGATCCACATGGACCCGGTCTGCGTTGGGGACGAGGAAACAGAGCATCTTAAGGAGCTGGTAACCGGATGCCTGAAGGAAATATCCCCCTCCATCTCCATACATGATTTTCGGATTGTGAAGGGGTCCACCCACACTAACGTGATTTTTGACATTGCGGTCCCCTACGATTTTCCCATGACAGACGAAGAGCTCATAGAAACAGCACAAAGGCGCATCCAAAGGGAAAATCCCAATTATTTTGCAGTGATCGAGGTGGATAAGCAGTACGTTCCCGAAAAAGAGGGTTGACATTTTTTCTCAGAGGAGGTACTTTCTGTTATGCAGTTGCCTCGGGAGATATTTGCGGTAATTAAAGGCGTATTTGTTTTTGTTCCTTTTGTTTCGTCCTCAAAGTCCATGGCGGCATGTCTGCCATGGGCTTTTTTGCGTTCTGCAGACTGCGCTGTAGATGTGGGGAAAAGGGACAAATATCCGAGGTACACACTTTTCTCAGGGAGGGATTCATTTGAAAAAAATATCACAATATATATGGGAGCATATCTGGGGATACCTTGCGGCAGTTGTCTGTCTCATTGTAAGCGTAGCCTTGGATATGCTTTCCCCACAGCTCACCAGGCGCATCATAGACGATGTGATCACAGCGGGAAGGCTTACGCTTCTGCCCTGGCTTTTGGGGGGCATCCTTTTGATCGGGCTTGGAAGGTGTATTTTCACCTACATAAAGGAATACCTGTTTGACACCATCGGCTCAAAAATCAGCTCTTTTATGCGCCGCGACCTGTTCTGCCATCTTCAGGGGCTGTCCGCCGATTTTTACGACAAAAACAATACCGGAGAGCTGATGGCCCGGGTAAAGGATGACATTGACCGCATCTGGGACGGACTGACCTTTGTCGGCATGCTCGTCATAGAAGTGATTATTCACACCGCCATGGTGCTTGTCTGTATGTACAGGCTTGACCCAAGGCTCGCCGCGATTCCCACAGCCGCCATGCTTTTCTGCGGTATTCTGGCCGTCCTGCTGGAACAGAAGCTGAACCGGATTTACGATGAGATCAGTGAGGAAAACGCCATACTGAACACTGTAGCAGAGGAAAATCTGGCAGGTGTACGCACCGTAAAGGCCTTTGCCCGGGAAAAATTTGAAATACAAAAATTTCTTTCCCACAACAGCCGCTATTATGAGCTGAATATGGAGCAATCCCGGGTTTTTGTAAAATACCATCCTCTGTTTACCCTTGTCACCAAGCTGCTTCCGCTTTTGGTGCTGCTTCCAGGCGGGTATCTGGTGATTGCGGGGGAGCTTTCCCTGGGCTCTCTGGGTGCCTTCCTTGAGTACTCCACCAACATTGTATGGCCCATGGAAATGATCGGCTGGCTTACCAACTCCCTCTCAAGCGCGGCAGCCTCCAACCGGAAGCTGAAAAAGATATACGCCGAGACTCCCAGCATAAGGGAGGCGGACTCCCCTGTGGTGCTTCCTCAGATTCAGGGCGCCGTCACCTTCCAGGACGTAAGCTTCAGACGAGGGGACACGGATATCCTTCGCCATATCAGCTTTCATGTACGGCCCGGAGCCACACTGGGAATCATGGGAGCAACAGGCTCTGGCAAAACCTCCATCATACAGCTTTTGCAAAGGATGTACGACTGCACGGAGGGAACCATTTTGGTGGATGGCACAGATATCCGCAGCCTTTCCCTGAAACAGCTTCGGGGAAACATTTCCGTGGTCATGCAGGACGTCTTTTTGTTTTCCGACACCATTCAGGACAATGTACGTCTGGGAAAGCAGGATCTCCTTGACCTGGAGCAGGTAAAGGAAGCCTCTCTTGCCGCCATGGCGGGAGGCTTTATCGAAAGGCTGGAAAAGGGCTACGACACCGTGATCGGGGAAAGAGGCGTGGGACTGTCCGGCGGCCAGAAGCAGCGCATCAGCATCGCCCGGGCGCTGGCCAAGAAAAACCCCATTCTGGTGCTGGACGATTCCACCTCCGCTCTTGACATGGAGACGGAGCATAAGATTCAACAGACCCTTCGTGGGCTGAAGGGCGTCACAAAGCTGATTATCGCCCACCGCATCAGCGCTGTTCGCCACGCAGATGAAATTATTTTCCTGGAAAAGGGTGAAATTGCAGAGCGGGGCACTCACGAGTCTCTTCTGGCCAAAAAGGGACTTTACTACGAAACCTATCAGGCACAATACGGAGCATTTACGGAGGTGATCTAATGCCTGTCAATTCCTTCAGAGAAGATGAAAAGAGCATTGAGGCAGGAAAAGCAAAAACACTGCTTCGTCTGTTTTCCTATCTTCTCGCCTACAAAAAAGAAATATTATTTGTGCTGCTTCTTATGGCCTGCTGTGTGGGAGTCACTTTGATCAATCCTCTCATGATAGAGACCGCCATCGACGATCACATCGGCTCAGGGGATTATCCGGGCCTTTTGCGTCTGATTGCAGCAGCAGTTTTCTTAAATCTGACCATGGTTCTTTTTATCAAGCTGCGCATGCGTATTATGAACCAGGTCTGCAACAGCATTTTGATGGAGATCCGCCAGGAACTTTACACCCATATTCAGACCCTGGATTTCCACTTTTTTGACAGTCGCCCCACCGGGAAAATCCTGTCCCGGATCATCGGAGACATTAATTCCTTAAAGGATGTGCTGGGCAACTGCGTCACCACACTGATTCCTGATTTTATCACCATCTGCTGTGTTGTGGCGATCATGTTGGCAAAAAGTCCGGCACTGACGGCGGCCTCCCTGTGTTCCCTGCCCGTGATGGCCTCCGGTATGTGGTTTATCCAGGTGCTCTCCCACAAAAGATGGCAGATCTTCCGCAAAAAATCCGCCAACTTAAACGCCTTCGTGCATGAGGATCTCTCAGGAATGCGGATTATACAGAGCTTTACTGCCCAGGAGGAGACAAACAAAACCTTCCTTCGGCTGGTGGAGGAGCATCGCACCGCCTACAACAGCGCCGTACGGATCAACGACGCCATGGGCTCTGTCATCGACCTGTGCTGGGGCGTGGGCTGTGCGGCCTTGTATTACATGGGAATCGTGGTGATCGGCGTAGAACAGATCTCGGTGGGAACGCTGCTTGCTTTTGGCAGCTACATCAACATGTTCTGGCGGCCCATCATGAATCTGAGCAATTTTTATACCCAGATTATCACCAATCTGGCGGCGGCTGAGCGTATTTTTGAGATACTGGACACTCCTTCCGAAATCACAGATGAGGCAGACGCTGTAGAAATGCCGCCCATAGCTGGAAGCGTAACCTTTGATCACGTAACCTTTGCTTATTCCGACGCTCCCGGCGTAAACGTCCTGCAAAATGTAAGCTTTCACATCCATCCGGGAGAAACCATTGCGCTGGTGGGGCCTACCGGAGCCGGAAAGACCACCATCGTAAATCTGATCAGCCGGTTTTATAATGCCTCCGGGGGACGGGTGTTAATAGATGGACAGGATGTGCGCAGGGTAACTCTGGAATCCCTCCGCTCCCAGATGGGCATTATGACTCAGGATAATTTTCTGTTCTCCGGCACTGTCCGGGAAAATATCCGCTATGGCAGGCTGGATGCCACGGACGAAGAGATTGAGTCTGCGGCAAAAGCCGTAAATGCCCATGAATTTATTATGAAGCTGGAAAAGGGCTACGACACGCAGTTAAGCGAACGAGGCGGAGGGCTGAGCGTAGGCCAGCGGCAGCTTCTGGCATTTGCCAGAACCTTTCTATCCATGCCCCGTATCCTGATTTTGGACGAGGCCACCTCCAGCATCGACACCAAGACCGAGCTTTTGGTTCAACAGGGAATTGATACCCTTTTAAAGGGACGCACTTCCTTTGTGATTGCCCACAGGCTTTCCACCATTCAAAAGGCGGACAGAATCTTTGTCATCGATCAGGGCGGCATCCTGGAGGAGGGTACGGCAAAGGAGCTGCTTGCCAAAAAGGGAGCCTACTACCGGCTTTATATGGCACAATTTGCCTTGTAGGAAAAAATACAGAGCAATGCTCCATCCCTTACGCTGACACTGGCCGGCTGGCCGGTAAATTCATTGCTGATTCCAATGGGAAAGTCATTGCGCATGGTGTAATCCGCAAGAGGATATTTCATTCCTCTTAAGGTCACGCCCTTTGCCTCCTTTCCCATGGAAAACAGCGACAAAATGCCTTCCATGTTCCCCTTAAATTCCATTGTTTCATTCTGCAGGACAAAGATCACAGCATCCCCATCCACAAGATATCCTGCGGCATTATGATTCTTTAAATACAAAAGGCACTGGAAATTTGCCAGGGTGTGATCCAGCCGTCCTCCACAGCCGGCATAAATGCGAAAATCCGCATACCCAAGAGAAAGACCATGCTTTAACGCCGCCAGCATATCTGTGTCGTCCTTTTCGGGAGGAAGCGTAATAATTCTGTGGGGCATCTGCTCCTTAAGCTTTTCAATAGCCTCTCTCTTTTTTTCACTGACAGAATCAAAATCCCCTATGATAAGATCCGGCTTAAGCTTAAGCTGACTACAGTAGGAAAACCCTCCATCCACCGCAATCACATAGTCCTCCTCTTCTGTCAAAACCTCACTGACAGAAAGCTCTCCCGCACCTATCACAATACATTTTCCCTTTCCTGATACCATAGGCTGTCTCCTTTTGTTTTCTTCATTCTTATTTACATTTTCAAAAAACCGGCGTATGATAAGGGAAATCCGGCTGCTGTCTGCAGTCGGAAATTGATTCCAGAAAGGCAGATTTATGACAGCTGCATATTCCAATCTCCCAAAAACCTTATCTGCTGCCGAAGAAAAACGGCTTCAGGCCATGGAGCGACGCTATCGAAACGCCGCCAAATCCATTTTTGAGGCAAGAGCTTCTTATTTCCTTCCCTACACCGGAGGCAGCTATACCTCCATTACCATACGGGACCAGAAAACCCGCTGGGGAAGCTGCTCCTCTCGGGGAACCCTGTCCTTTAACTACAGGCTTCTGTTTGCGCCGCCCAAGGTACTGGACTACGTGGTAGTGCATGAGCTCTGCCACCTGACCCATATGAATCACTCCAGGGATTTCTGGAAGCATGTGGAGAGTGTTCTGCCCGACTATAAGCAGTATCGAACCTGGCTGAAAGAACACGGTCATGAGCTCACCCTTGAAAATTATCTGCTGCGCCGGGGAATCCCCTTAACTTTATAAGCGCTCCGGCAGAAATCTTCCCCCTTCTTTCTGCCGTCAGCCTGTTTTACAAAAAAAGAGACCCGGAGCCATGAAAGGAAAATCCCCTCTTCATGGCCCCAGCCCTCAAAAGCTCTATCTGTTTTCAGATACGTAAATCTGTGCACGGCTCTGAATCACCTGTGCAACCTCTTTAGCTGATTTCTGGCCGGTAAAGTACGCCTCAACCTCTTCCTCCAAAATCTTGGAAATATCCTGATTATAATAAGAACGTGTATTTACGGACCGGATAAATTCCACCACCTGGTCAATCTGCTCCTGGGTCATGGGCTCCAGCTCGATGTTCTCCCCGTTCATATAAAAGGTTTCGCTGTACTCCACCTTGTTTCCGTTTTCATCCAGATAATAAGGCTTATTCAAGGCCTCCTGGGCCTTCTGTGTAAAGATATCACTGGATATGGGCAGTCCGTATTCAACAGTCTCCTGATATTCGTCTGTCAGATAGTAGCGCACAAACTCCCAGGCTCCTTCCAGATTTTCCGATCTGGCAGAGAGGGCAAAGGAATTCCCAATGTCGATGGAGGAGCCGTTTCCGCTCTCCGTAGGGAAACCGATAAAGCTGATTTCCTCGCCAAAGGAGCCGTTTATCGTATAATTCATAGACCTGACACTGCTGATATAGCAATACATCAAAACGGTTCTGTTTTCCCTATACTGGGACTCGTAGTTGTTCCAGTAATCATCGTTATAATAGTCATCCGGCAGATTCTCCGGCAGTTCATTTGCAAACTCAAGTATATCGATAAAATTCTGAGAATCAAAGTTGCACTTGCCGGTGGAGACATCCACAAAGTCCGTACCGCAGTACCGCATCATCATATTCATAAAGCTGCTCCTGGTCAGCTCTCCGATCATAGCGGTGCCCTCCGGCAGGCTTGCCTCCAGCTCCTCAAATTCCGCCATAGTCCAGCTGGTTCTGTCCCCTACAATGGATTTCTTGCCCGCCAGCGTCATCACATTAAAATACGGAATTACCTGATACAGCTTACCCTCTATGGAGTAGGCTTCAAAAACGTTCTGCATAAATTCTGTCTGGGACAGCTCTTCATCGGATTCAATAAGGCTTCCCACATCCGCAATCAAGCCCTTGGAAATATAATTTTCAACAGGAGTATTGGCATCCACCACAAGGATATCCGGCATATTTCCGGAAATGATATCATTGTTCAGCTGCGTATATCCCGCATTGTAATCCTCCGTAGTGGCATAGGATTGATATTCCCGCAGCACAATCCTGTACTGATCGCTGCTCTTATTGAAATCTACCACTCTCTGCCTTACATCCGAGTTTACGTAATTAGCTGCCAGCACCAGCACCTTTTTATCAGGAATATCCTCCGGGTCCACCTTGGTGAAAATCCCTACGTTGCTGTCATAATTGATGCTGTCGTAATAAAGCCCCACAAACCTGGTGTCATCCAAAACGATCACACTGCTCATACTGGAAATGTTCATATCCGAGTTCACAAAGCTCATCATCTGTGTAGGCTCCGTATCCCCTATATTGTAGGAATAGACGCCGTTACTGGTTGTAACAATCAAATCCGTGGTGGTTCCTGCTGTCATGCTGTTGTAGCCGCCCGTGGAAAAGCTCTCCGGCATCTGTACCCCCTCACTGAGGGTATCCGTGTTCGGGTCATAGGTGGCAATGTACATTTTCGACCAATCGCTTTCATCATAATAGGTCACCACAATGACGCCGTCCGGTTTTACCATAAAGTTACTTGCGTTTTGCAGCACCGAGGTGCTGTCGGACAGCTGCTTTCTCTCAGATACATTTCCCTGTGCATCCACCGTGCTCATCTGTACGCCGTCCCCGGTATACAACACTCCCATTCCACCGTCCGACAAAGGCACCAGAGAGCTGATGTAGGCATACTCCTGCTGATAATCTATGGTTTCCAGCGGATACTCTCCCAGAAGCGTACCCGCCATATCCCACTTGCAAAGGGAATTCTCCTGTCTGCTGACCACATTTTCCGGGTCGGAATAATCCTCATAGCTGTAGGTTTTCACTGCGTAAAGCATTCCGTCCCCGGTAAAGGTATAGTTCGCATAGCCGGTATATTCGTAGACGGAGGAGGCAAGAGGCTCCGGTGTGACCATGGGCATATCCTCAATCTCCTCCGACTCCACCACATCAGCTTCCACGTCGGTCTCCGCGTCAGTCTCCTCCTGCGCTGCTTCTGCTCTGGGCTGTATCGTCAGGTCATTGTCTCCCGTTTCTTCCTGATTCTGTCCTGCCTCCTCATCCGGGGTCTCCTCCTGCGCTTCTCCCTCCTGTCCGGCCGCACCGCTTCCTGCCGCCGACGTCTGCAATTCTATTTCCTGCAGGCCTGTTCCATCCTCATTCAGGGAGATCAGCCTCAGCTCCTGACTGCTGCCGGTATCATTCCAATTATACACATTTGCCAGCAGATATATCTTTCCGTCGCTGAAATAACCCCTTTGTATGTCAAAGCTGTCCCCTATCTGCGGAATCTCGATATCCTGACAGGAATACACATACTGCTTTGCCAGACTGGGATCCGCGCTTACCTTATCCGCGCCGCCGCAGGCAGTAAGCCCAAGAGCCATAGCTGCGGCAAGACACAGGCTCATCCCCTTGCGAAACCATTTCTTTCTCATAAAATTTCTTCCTCCTCACTCTTTGGCACGCCTCTTTGGCTGCGCAAAGTTTTACGCCTTTCACGGGCCTGTTCCATCCTGCGCTCCATCCAGTCCCTACACCAATGCCACACATCCTTCAGGGTCCAGCCCTTGTGCCTCCACCATCTGATAAAGACAACAAGCAGTAAAATTACCGGATAAAGGAGAAACAAAAGCATCAGGCCCGTAAGCAATACAATGATATCCTCATAGCCTCTTGCAATATTCTCCCAATAGGGATATATAATTGCCTTTCCATTCATGGAGCGGGTGCCGAAGGCCATAAGCAGCTTTAACCTGGAAACCAGAGAATATCTGGAGGTATTTTCCAGCACCTCCATCTCCTTTTCCTCAACGCCGATATTTTCCTTCACGTGGTTGAGGGCAAAATTGCTCACAGGATTTGGCATGACAATTTCATAATGATTGATCCCATTATTTTTCCCATACAGCTCCAGGGTCTCATAGGACACATAAACCAGAGTACTGTCAAGCCCCGCAGCAGATGCAAGTCTTCCATCCTGCCTTTCTATTACGCCCGTGACCATATGAGGGACTCCCGAAATGTAAACCGTCATTCCAGCCACATCATTTGAGCCAAACAGCTGCCATGCAGCATCCTCATCAAGCACACAGTAATCCTGCATCAAATCATTTCCCGAAAAATAGGAGCCTGCCAGCAGCTTCTCCGGGTGGAACAAGAAGAAATCACCGCCAATTCCAATGGCGTCTGCTTCCAGAGAAGCCCGGCCAGTGGTAAGGGTAATGCGGCCGTCTGCGCTGTACGCATCCGCCCAAAGCCTTGCACCCGGATTTTCCGATTCCTGAGTGATGGATGCCTCCAAAAGAGCCTGATCCATGGAATGTTCAAATTCCTCTATGGAATCCTTGGTAATACCCGCATTGGGGGAGAAAAAGCAGCTGACCTGGGCCACATCCTTTTCCTCGCTCCAGCGCTCGGCCATCTGCTGAGAAAGCTGCTTTTGCGCCATATGATTGGATGCCAGGAGCAAAATCAGGAAAATCAGGAAGGATACCCCAGCGCTTATGCTTAGCACATATTTTTTCATGATCCACTCCTTAACTCTCAGCAAGTCTCACCAGCTGTCCAGCCTCCACAGGTGCAGTGGAGGTTGTTATCACAAACTCAGAGCCGTAAAGCCCTCCGCTCACCGCTGACTGTGTATCGTCGCTGGCAAGTACTTCCACGTCCACACGTGTGGCATAATAACGATTCCCCAAAGGACTGCTCTTGGTTTCCACAATTAAAATAAATTTACCGTTGTTGTCCTCTCTAATGGCGCTGTTTGGCACAATCATATCATAATTTGCACTCTTTTGCCCCACCGATATGTTCAAGGTCTGCCCCGCAGTAACGCTGCCTGTCACGTCAAAGGTCAATAATTTCTTCTGCCCGGGATCCGTGGTATCCGGCCTGATGCCAGAAAGGGTCACCTCCACATCCTCGTACCTCCAGGCATTTACAAGCTCCGCCTTATCTCCCACCGCCAGACGCGACGCCTGATCGTTTGTTACGGAGAAGCTCATGGAAAAGCCCTTGCCCTCGGGCTGCAGCACCGCCACCGGATTGGCCGCGCTGGTGCTCTCGCCTGCCGTCACATTGATGGAGGTAACTGTTCCTGCCACATCTGCGGTCACCACAGCGCCTATGGATTTCTCCATCTGCTTTTGCAGCTCCTCTTCGGCCTTTGCAACCTCCTCCTGTGCCTTCACAATGGCGTCATACTGGGAATCCAGATTCAGCGCCTGGCTCATTTCTCCCAGCACATTGGTTTTTTCCGTCAATCTGTTTGTTGCGGCATCAAGCTCCGCCTGAGCCTTGGCCTGCTGATTCTGCAGGCTTGCGATATCACTGGCATTATCCCCTGTGGCCGTCTTATTTTCAAGCGCTGTCTGTGCCCTCTCATATGCAAGGTTTGCATTATCAGCGGCAGTCTGTGCGCTGATCACCGCTAACTGGGCCTGATTTCTCTGCCTGATAAGCTCATCTATATTTCCTGCCGCACCAGCGTTGCCGTCACTGACACTGTTCTCATACTCCAGCTGGGACTCAATGGCTTTTAACCGGTTCTGCGCCTCCGTCAATGCAAAATCCGCGTTCTCCTTGGCGGTCTTTGCCTCGTTTAAAGCCTTTGTCTCCGCAGACACATCCGCGTCGTTTTCAGGGGTTATGGAAATTTGTGTTTTGAACGCGTTCACCTTCTGCGTCCAGTCATCCACCTCTTTCTGCGCCTGCTCCACAGCTGTATGTGCGTCCACAATCCTCTGCAGATATCCGCTCACAGAGGATTCTCCCACCGACTGCAGCACCTCTGTGTTGATGTCTGCGGAAAGCAGGGCTGCATAATAAGTATTCTGAGCCGTCTCCACATTGTCCCGGGCCGTCTCCAGGGCTTCCTGGGCGGCCTTGAGCTCATCGCTCTCCTGATCCTCAAGATACACAAGCACGTCGCCCTTCTGCACGGTGTCCCCGGCCTTTACGGCAACGCTTGCCACCTTCCTGGTCTCATTGACCATCACGTTGTAGGGATCCCCGCTCTCCACCACGCCGGTTCCCCGGATTTTAGCGGTGATGGTTCCCGACTGCACATACTGGGCCGCGACCTCCGGCAGGGAATAATTCATAATTGTATTGGAGAAAAAGGTGAGCACCAGCAGCACGGAAAGAAAAATAATCGCTGCTGTTTTCACCCACTCTCTTCTTTTGCTTCCTTTTTCGTTCATACTCCGCTTCCTCTCTTTACGCCTTTATCCCTTGATACCGCCCTGGTAGGTGATGCCATCCACCAGATATTCCTCTCCATACAAAAACACCAAGAGGCTTGGCACCATATAAATTGTGGCCACCGCAAACGCCAGGCCGATTTCACCTTTGTTGATTTTACTCAAAAACACGGACAAGGGATGAGTTTCCGTGTCTGTAAGCAGAATCAAGGGCTGCTCCACCATATTCCAATAATCTATAAAAACCAAAATCGCCGCCGAACAGAGCGCTCCCTTGCACAAAGGCAGACAGATCCGCCTGTAAATCTGCCACTCCCCCGCCCCGTCTATCTGGGCGGCCTCCACCACCGAGTGGGGAATCCGCTTCATAAACTTAGTGAGAAGATAAACCGCAAAGGGAGAAAAAATCCCTGGCAGCCAGATCGCCCAATAGCTGTCTAATATATTAAGCCAGTCTGAAACAAGATAGTTTGGCACCAGCGTCACCTGATAAGGCATCAGCATCAATATGATGTAAGAAAAAAACACAATCTGCCTGAGCTTCCCGGTATACCTTGCAAAGCCATAGGAGGCCAGAGAGGCCGTCAACAGCTGAAACACCACAATAGGGCCCACCAAAATCACAGAATTCCAAAATTTTAAAAGATAATCCGGGCTCTTGAAAAGCACCGTGATATACTGGCTGAAGGATACCATGTCCGGTATAAACTTCAGATTGACCTTCTCGGAAATATATACCTTTCCCCCGCTTTCGCTGGTGGCGAATACCGAACCATAATTGGCAGATATCTCTGAGGCCGACATGAAGGAATTGGTGATTGTAAGTATAATGGGCATGAGAAACAATATGGCAAAGCCCGCAGCAATGAGCGTGGCGACGGCTATCCTGAATACGCTCCAAAATTTCCTGTGCTTATAAGTGCTGCGCCGGTGTGTGCTGCGTGCCAAAGCGCTGTGTCCCCTGATGCCTGAATTTCTTCTGCCTGCAGCCCGCATGGGCGTACGCTTCCCGCTCATCCTTCCACATCCTTTCCGAATCTGTTCTCCGCCAGAAACAAGATGCTGATGATGACCACCATGACTATGGCCATCAGTATGGCCGCAGCCGACAGCGTCTGATAATCCAGAGATTTAAACTTATTATTCATGAAATGCTGCAGCATATAAATGGTGTCGTAGGGATAATCATCCGTCAAAAGGTAAATTTCACGGAACACCTTAAAGGAATTGATCAACGACATAATAGTTACAAACAGCATGGTAGAAGAAAGGTAACGGACCTTTATGTAAAAAAAGGTCTGAAGCGGCGTTGCGCTCTCCAGCCTTGCCACCTCCAGAATATCCCTGGGAATGCTTGCCAGGGCCGCCATGAACAAAATCATATTATAGCCAAGGTTTTTCCAGAGGAACAAAAGCACTACCACCACCAAGGCATAATCCGATTTTAACCAATCTATCTTGTTTCCCCCAAACATGGTCAAAACATCATTCACGGCGCCATTGTAATGAAAAAGCACCTGCCAGATCAGCACAATGGAGGCCACGGGCACCATCAGAGGACTCAGGAAAAAGGTGCGGAACTGGGTCCTGAAAGGCATTTTGGATTCCAGTACAATGGCCAGCAAAAGGGACAGTATCACCGCAAGAGGAACCGACACCGCCGAAAAGGTAAATGTATTTTTCACCGCCTGACGGAAAGCAGCGTTGCGCACAATACTTTTGAAATTATCCAAAAACACAAAATTACCGCTGATGGGATTATCTACCAAAGAATAATAAATCACCACCAGAAAAGGAATCACAAAAAACACAAGGACGCCAAGAAAGCTGGGGGCTATGTAAAGCCCCGAGCTTATCTTAATCCTGCGTGTCTGTTTTGTTGACTTTTTATGCTTTAACGACTGATACTTTCTCACTGCTGCACTCCTAGCTGTTCTCGCTTACATAAATCTGCGCACGGCTTTGAATCACCTTAGCCACATCGTCCACAGACTTCTGTCCCTGATAAAAGGCTTCTGCCTCCTCGGAAATAATCGTGTTTATCTCATCATTTCCCGCAGGCGAAGGCTTTGCCACAGAAACCAATTCCCGCAGAAGGGCTATCTCCTCCTCGGTAGGCACATGATAGGTATATTCCCAGTCCCCATAGGAAATGCTGGACGTTCCTCCTGCAAGGATGGGCTCGCCGTTTTCATCCAGCATAGGCTCGCCATTTTCATCCAATACATACTCTGCCTTGGCAGCCTCCGCTATCATTTCGTCGAACTTGGACTGGCGGGTGGGAAGTCCCCAGGAGAAAACATTGTCCTCGTCCTGCGCTGCCAGATAATGCTCAATAAAGGCCCATGCGCCGTCCTTATTATCAGATTTGGATGCAATACCGTAAATATCGCTCACATTCAAAATACATCCCGCACTCCCGTCCAGCGTAGGGTATCCGATACAGGTCACCGGTTCGCCAAACATTGCGGCATATTCCTGAATGCCGTTCAGATCGTAAATGCCCGCCATTGCCAAAAGCACATCCCCGGCCTGTATCTTTGCCGGCTGGGACCTGGTATCCGATTCCCAGTCATAGATATCCGGGAATCTGTTTACAAATTCCAGAAGGCTCTTAAACTCTGGTGTGTCGAATTTACACTCCCCTGTGCTCCAATCCACAAAGGAATCCATATTATAGGTAAGGCAGTAATACAAAATGCTGCTCTTGGAGGCCCCGTCAAAAAGCTCCGCTCCCTCGTGGGCGTCTGCATATGCGATCAGCTCATCCAGCGTCCAGCCCATTTCCTCTCCCACATCAGAGGTCTTGCCAATTACCGTGCTGAGAGAGAAGGTGCTGGGAATTGCCACCAGAGCGCCGTCATACTGGAAGCTTTCCAGAATATTTTCCATAAAATCATCCTTGTCCAGCACGCTGCTTTCCTCCAGATAGGGCATCAAATCCTCAAACACACCCTTTGTGGCAAGCTGCTCCACATTCAGCTGGGACAAGTCCAGAATATCCGGGCAGTTTGAGCCCGAGGTAATATCATTATTCAAGCTGGTAATGCCGTCCTGATAGCTTGTTTCCGTCCAGTTGTTCGTATCGATATAAGTTTTGATATCCACCCGGTACTGCTCACTGCTCTTGTTAAAATCCACCGCCGCAGCCTGGAGGTTTTGATTGGTGTAAAGCGTACCGATGGTAATCTGCTCCTTCTGCACCAGCTTGGAGCTGTCGGTCTTTGTCAGCAATGCAATTTCCGTCTCCCCTGTGTTCCAGTCGTTTACAATCGCCACGATCCGGCCATCTGACAAAGCACCCACACTGTTCACATACTGTCCATTGATGTCGCTGTCCAGCCAGTCCAAAATCTCCTCACTGGTCTGCGTGGACAAATCATATTCAGACAGCTTTGTTCCATCATTGATCAGAAAATCCTTCTCTGCACCAGCAGAAAGAATGTTTCCTCCGTTTCCGCTTGGAAAGTTTTCTTTTGCCTCGCCCAGCTTCTTTGCGGCAAAATCGATATCTGCAATCACCATTCCTCCATCGGCGGAGGTGTTGTCATAGTAGCTTACATAAATCTTGCCGTCCTTGCCCTTTCCCATGCTGTTGATCCAGCTCTCCCCAGTGGATACCTCCCCCTGATAATTACCCTGGCCGTCAAAGAGACGAACCAGATAGGAAGAGCAAAGATAGAGATTTCCCTCATCATCGGAAAGGATGCCGTTTACATAGTTATTGTCTGCATCCTCATTTAAAAGGTCTGTGATCTCCTGCTCATAAACCAGATTTCCCGAAGCGTCATATTGAGCCAGAAAGGTTTTGCTGATTAGAAAGCCATCTGCATCCAACTCCTCTCCCGAATAGTCGTAAAGGCACAGATAGACATTGCCCGCTCCATCCACTGTAAAGCCGTTAATGCTTGTGTTTTCCCTGACAGAAACAGGAAGCGCCTCCGGCTCTGTGTCCGCTCCCGGCGTATACCGGCAGATTTCCGTAACCGAAGTCATGGCTGTCTCGTCATAGGTGTTGCGGACATAATAGACGGCATCCCCAGTAATCTGCACATCATAAAAGTTGGAGTAGCTGTCATTACTGAGCTCTATGTATTCCGGCACATACACATACGCCGGAGTTTCATCTGCTGAAACCGTCTCCTCCCTGCCGCCGCAGGCGGTAAGCGTAACCGCAGACACGGCAATCAGCGCAGACAACAGTCCCTGTTTGAGAGCTGCCCTGCGTTTTTTCCGGTTTTCCTTTTCCACGTTTTGTGTTTTTATCATACTTTCCCTCTTTTCAAAAAAACATTTGTTTTAATGAAAACATTATACCCTGCGCCATACAAAAAAGCATCTTAAGAATTTATGAAGAAAAGCGACGAAATGATTACAACCCGTCGCTTTCTCGTCCTTTTTTTTCCAATTTTTTTATACCAGCTTGTGCATTTCCATCACTCTTTGGCGGTGACGCCACAGACTTCCCAGACGGTTGTAAAACCAAAATGACTGCACAAGAATACTGTTTGCCTTCCCTATCCTTTCTTTTGTGGTTCCCTTATAATAGCTGCCTCCGCAGGTAATCTGATTTTTCTCAAGCACACATTGGATCAGGTCGGATTCACAACGTATGGGAACCGGAAAATCCGTATAGGCTAATCCCACACAATCCGCCTTATGCGCATCGCTGCCGCCGAACCGTGGTTTTTCAAACTGCTCCGCAATAGCGGAAGCGCTGCGGTTGCTCTGGACTGTCTCACAAGCATTAAAGCCCTCCACAAAATCGAACCTGTCCATCACCGCCAGCTGGCTTTTATGCTTGCGGGTATTGGTAATGCTCAGATATTTTTCCCCACAGGGATGGGCGGGCCCTAAAATACCTCCATTTTTATGCACAATATCAATCAGCAGATGCACAGGAAGCCCTCTCAGCTCCAAAATCTTTAAATTCACATTCTCCGGCATAATCACAAGTATGTGTCCTGCATCGATGGTATCATACTCAATGCCCTTTAAAACTACAAAATCCGGAAATTTTTTGTCTTTTAGATTCCGCTTCCACTCTCTGTAGCCCTTATAGGAATTATGATCACTGACAAGCATACCGTCATAGCCTCTGTCTATCAAAAGAGAAATATATTCCGCTATGGGTACCTTGCCATCCATGGACCCTTCCTTGGTATGGCAGTGCATATCAAAACGCATGGCAACCTCCTTTTTCCTGAACCTCATTCAGTATATCAAAACGCAGCCGGATATACAATGTTAAATTTTGACACATTTTTCACTGTATGACATGTAACTTTTGTCATTGTTCATCATATCCCTTTTTCTGTGTTAAATACCTGTAAAATATATCTGTAATTTTTTTAACTCATTTTCTAAGCATAAAAAAAGAAGGACAATGCTGCCGTCCTTCTAACTGTCAGATGTCCTGCGCTGCATCCGCTCATATGCCTTTCTTCAGCCAGGAGTCTTTATAACCCCAAGAAGCACAAGCGCCAGATACATCACCGGCTGATGCAGCAGATAAATCAAAAGAGAATGTCTCCCCAGCGCCGAAAACGGCAGTCTGGGCGCCACATCTGCTATTTTATCCAAAAGATTTCTATCCCGTGCAATCCGATATAAAAAGTAACCTGTTACAAACAGGAAAATCCAGGGAAACACAGAAAAGTAATCCGCCGAATAAAAGGCTTCGTCTGTAAAGCCAAAAAAGGTCATAAACAGACCCTTTTGATACCACCCATGAGGAAGCCTTATGATTTCTGCCGGACCAAACCCCAGATATTCATCATTGATTCCTCTTGTTATCAGGAAAAGTGCAAAGCCAAGCACACATCCCGCCTTTGCTGGAATTTTTCCAAGCACCTTTTCCAGAGGAATCATGACCAGCATTGCCGTCCCTAAAAATGTAAGGATCCCAAAGGTAACTCTCTCATTATAGGTAAAGCTCCAGGTTACAAGGGAGGTAAGCAGGCCTGCTCCCAGCACGATCAGTCCACGCTTTAGGCGGCGCCTTCCAAACATCCAGCAAAAGCCTGACAGCAGAACAAAAGTCCAGCATATGCTCTGCTGCCATATAAAAGCGGCATCGGAACGAAACCACTTCCAATCCACATTCCCTATGTAAACCAGATCCCACACCCCATGATACAAAATCATGCTGATTAACGCAAGTCCTCTCAAGGCATCCAGGTAATCATAGCGGCGGGAAATCCGGCTCTGTCCTTTTTCGTCCATCTTAATCCTTTGTCAGTTCTTTATCCATCCCATATCAGCCCTTGTCAATCCTGACGCAGCTGGAACCGTTTCATCATTTCATCCAGTGTAGTCGCAGACGCAGACAGCTCCTCACTGGTTGCAGAAGTCTCCTGGGAAGCAGCCGAATTAGACTGGATTACGTCGTTAATCTGTTCCACGCCCTTTTCCATTTCCTTAACAGAAATCGCCTGACGATCCGACGCCGTGCGGATATTTGCAACCTGCTGAATGATATGATCCAGCTCCTCAATCACCTTGTTCAGCGCGTCCGCCGTTTCCTGAGTGATTCTGCTTCCTGCCGCCACCTCATTCATAGAGGCGTCTATCATCTTTCTGGACTCTACCGCTGAAGCCGCACTTTCCTCCGCCAGCTTGCGGATTTCATCCGCAACAACCGCAAAGCCTCTTCCCGCCTCTCCGGCTCTTGCCGCCTCAATAGATGCGTTCAGGGAAAGAAGATTGGTCTGGGATGCGATTCCCTCAATATCTGCGATTACCTTTTCAATCTGCTGAGAGGTGCTGCTGATCTTATCCATAGCCTGGGTCAGCTCCTTCATCTTCGCCTTGCTGTTTTCAGCCTCTGCACCTACCACCTTTGCCTTGTCATGGGCAATATCCGTAGATTTGGTGTTCTCCAGCACCTGATTGGTCACTTCATTCACCGTAGCCACCAGCTCTTCTACGGCAGCCGCCTGTTCCGTAGCGCCCTCGGCAATATCCTGTGCACTGACGGCAAGCTGTGAGGAGCCTGCAGCAACCTGATCCGCAGAGGACTGCATGCCTTCCAGCAGCTCACTGATAGCCCTGACCATCTTAATCAGCTCCTGGCGCACAGAACCCAGCTCTCCGGCATACGCCTCAGGACATTTGCTTCGCACGTTAAAATTACCCTCGGCAAATCCTGACACTATGTAATTTAAATCTCCAATCACAAGCTTCAAGGTGCTGGCTGTTCTCCCAAAGCTTCTGGAAAGATCTCCCAGCTCATCCTCCGACTCCCAGGAGGTTCCCAGGTCAAAATCACCCTTGGATATTTTTTCAGCTGCATCTTTCAATTCGCGCACCGGTTCCACAATCAAATTCTGCAGGCTTATCCCAATCACTATCGTAGCGGCCACGCCGATAGCTGCGATTAGCAAAACCAGTAATGCTGACAAGAAATCTCTATCAACTATAAACCGAAAAACTGATATCAATATGCTGATTAAAAAAATCACAATGATACAGGAAAAAGCAGCACGAATTTTCTTCTTAATAGGTCGGTTTCTTAAAAATGCTTCAATCTTATTCATATCTTTCTCCTTTCCTATTCAGGCATATAAAGCAAAAGCCAAGCAAAAGCCTACAGTGACAGAATACCACTTGATACTTTCTTTTGCAATCATTTTATGTTTTTTTTAGTATTTTAGTACCAGTTACGTAAAAAGAGCCCGGCCCACGAATAAGCCCGTGTTCAAGGCTCTTTTTATACGTCTGCCGCACATGCGGCAAACGCTTACATTCCCATCTGTGCAGCTACCTCTGCCGCAAAGTCCTCGTTCTTCTTCTCCAGGCCTTCGCCGGTCTCAAAACGCACAAATCTCTTCACGCTCAATTCCGCATTGTTTTCCTTTGCAACCTGCGCAATATACTGTGCAACCGTCTGCTTTCCGTCCTCGGCCTTCACATAAACCTGCTCCAGCAGACATACTTCCTTTAATTCCTTATTCAAGCGTCCATTGATTGCACCCTCGATCACCTTTTCAGGCTTTCCTGCCATCTTGGGATCCTGCGCGATCTGTGCCGCGATGATCTCCTTCTCATGTGCCTTGTACTCTTCTGACACATCGCTTGTGGCAACGTATTTGGGAGAAAGGGCTGCAACCTGCATAGCTATATTGGTCATAGCCTCTTTCACAGCATCGTTTACCACATTGGTCTGGGCCTCAACAATCACGCCAATCCTTCCGCCGCCGTGCACATAGGATACCACGCAGCCATTTGCAGCTTCCACTCTCTCAAATCTTCTGATGCTGAGCTTCTCACCGATCACGGCAATCTTCTCAATCAACGCATCCTGCACAGTCTTGGAAGCATCCTCGTTCCACTTTTCTGCAAGGAACGCATCCATATCTGCTGCATCCGATTCTACAGCCTGCCTTGCAACAGCCTCTACAAACTGCTGGAACTGCTCGTTCTTTGCCACGAAATCAGTCTCGGAATTCACCTCCACAACCGCTGCTGCGGTGTCACCCTTAGAAGCAATGCGGCAGATACCTTCCGCTGCAATTCTGCCTTCCTTTTTCACTGCCTTGGCCTGTCCGTTCTTTCTCAGAACCTCCACAGCCTCTTCCATATTTCCATTTGTCTCACTCAGCGCCTTTTTGCAATCCATCATGCCTGCGCCTGTCTGCTCGCGCAGCGCTTTTACCATAGCTGCAGTAATCTCTGCCATATTCTTCACCCTATCTTTCCCTAAAAGTTTTTCTCTGCAACATTAAAATTATTCCGCGTCCTGAGAAACTGCTTCCTCTTCTTCTGCGGCCGCTACCTCTTCGATATCCTCTGCTTCACCCTCTGCCACATCTTCCTGTGTATAAACCGCTTCTCCCTGGTTTGCCTCGATCACGGCGTCAGCCATCTTGGAAACAATCAGCTTCACTGCTCTGATTGCGTCGTCATTTCCGGGAATAATGTAATCCAGCTCCTCGGGATCGCAGTTGGTATCACCGATTCCGATCAGGGTAATGCCCAGTGAATGCGCTTCCTGCACACAGATTCTCTCCTTCTTGGGATCTACTACAAAGATTGCATCCGGGATTCTGGTCATATTCTTAATGCCGCCCAGATTCTTCTCCAGCTTTTCCCATTCCTTCTTCAAAGCGATAACTTCCTTCTTAGGCAGAACATCAAAGGTTCCGTCCTCGGACATGGTCTCAATGGCATGCAGCCTGTCGATACGGGATCTGATGGTCTTAAAGTTGGTCAGCATACCGCCCAGCCATCTCTCGTTTACATAATACATTCCGCAGCGCTCTGCCTCTGTCTTAACAGCATCCTGGGCCTGTTTCTTGGTTCCCACAAATAAAATGGTTCCGCCCTGTGCCACAATCTCGGAAACAGCCTTATAAGCCTCGTCCACCTTGCCTACGGATTTCTGCAGGTCGATAATGTGGATGCCGTTTCTCTCTGTGAAGATGTAGGGAGCCATCTTAGGGTTCCATCTTCTCGTCTGATGTCCGAAATGAACACCTGCTTCAAGTAATTGTTTCATAGAAATAACGCTCATTTTTTTACCTCCATTTGGTTTTTTCTTCCGCAGCTTCTTTTCTGCCGGGCCGGCGTTACTTAAGCCCGGTTAGCTCTGACATCTATTCTCCTGTGGGAGAACACCGATGCCAAATCGAAACGCGTGTTTTTTCGTCACAACAGTGGCATTATAGCATAAGAAAACCCCTGTTGCAAGGGGTTTTACTGTTTTCCGGTGATAATTTCCGCAATTTCTTCCTCCCCGGTTCCCGGTTCTATCTGATAGGTGCCGATCCGAAGAGATTTGGAATAGCCGTTGTCGCAAAGATACCTGTCGAAAGCCTCTGCGTCCTCTACAAGTCCCGCCTCGGCCAGCATTCTGCTCACCGTCACCGAGCTGTCGCCCGGCTGTATGGTCACAGACACTTCCGGCGCGGCCTCTGGCTGCAGTGCCTCTGTTTCCTCCGGCTGCTGCGCCTCTGCTGCCTCTGACTGCAGCGTTTCTGTCTCCTCTGGCTGCAGTGCCTGCGTCCCCGGCGGCTCCTCCATGGTTTCCCGGGATTCCTGCCCTGCCTCTGGCAGTGCCTCCGGCAGCGTTTCTGACTGGGGCGTTTCCAGATCGGACAAAACGGCCGGGGTGCTTTCCACCATCCCAAGCTCTGCCGCACGTTCCCTGATCTGCGCATCACTGAGCGTCTGACCCCTTCCTGAGGCGGCCCCCATCAGCACTGCGGCAGCCACCATTCCGATCCCCAATCCCCGCAAATAATATTTCAACCTCATCTCAATTCTCAACTCCGTAGTGCAGGGCTGTTCTGCAGCCATTATGCACTTCTACATATTTTTATATAAGTCAACCACCAGCTTCACCTCTCCCACGCCAAGACCCAGCTCCTTAGCGATTGCAACCTTTGACCAGCCCGCCCTGTAAAGCTCTAAAATCCTGTCGTTACTGTTGGCTCCCCTTTCGTCCTCTTTAGAAAGACTGATGTCTGCGCCGATTCCTTTCCTTTCCTCAGGCTGTCCGCCCTCCGGAGTATTTTCCAAATCAGAACCCATCTCCCCGGCTTTTGTTTCCTCCGGCGCCAGACTTTGCAAGGAATCCACCACTGCCTGAGCCCTTCTTCTGGTTTCCTCGGCCTCCTTCATTGTCCGGTTTATCTCTGAAACCGCATCTTTCAGATGCTTATGCTTGTCATTGAGCATATCATACAGGAACATTACCTCCTGATGGTTTTTATGAATCTCCTCCAGCACGGTATCGGAATACTCGTTTACCGCCATGATTTTTTCATTGGAAATTCTCTCCAGGGATCGTTTCGTTTTCTCCATGGCATATCCCACAGTTTCCTCTGCCACATCATCCATCTGGCTCTTTATATTTTCCATTTCATCGGCAACAAAGCCCCTGATCTCTTCTCTCACAAGGGCTTTATTTTCCTCCGACGTATCCTCTCTGCCCGCCGGAAGAAGAAAACTCACTATAAAAATGATTCCGCCTGTAATCAGCAGAAATATTTCCATTGCGCTCATTGTGCAGTCCGTCCCTTAAATTTTTATGTCAAATCCCCGATACCCATTTTCCTTCATGCCGTCCGGTTTCTTTTCCTTTTTTTGACGGTTTCTTCCCCCGTCTCCATAGTATTCTCCGCTTCCCTTTTCTCTGGCGTCAAACTTCTTATTCTGCCAGTCGGAATTATCGGAGCTTCGAACCTCCCTGGCCCTCTGCTGTGTATCCTTCTGTATCTGCTGCCCAATATTGGTCTGGTTCACCAAAGGCTTATTGTCCTCGTTTTGCTTGATGGCTGTATAATCCTGCGCTCTGGTGATTGTTGTTATTTCAATGGAGCCAAACGCCATAGTACTTCTCCTTTTTTCTGTAAGCTCCTACATAGGAAGCATTTTTACATCGCCTTCTACCTTTTCAAATCTGCAATATTGATAATTGCTCTGCAGAATCATGGAAACATCCCCAATAATGATTGTAGTACCCGGATAAGCACTGCCCTGCACCACCACTGCGGCCTTGCGCTGCCCTGCAAGAAGCGTATGAAGCTCGTTCATCTCCCTGTTTTTCCGGGCCAGCTCTTCCTTCTTAGTCTCTACCAGCTGCGCCGCATCCTTCACATATTTAAGCTGCTCCGGAGTAAACCGCACTCCCTTGGCGCGTTTTTCTCCAAAGCTGATCAATACCGGCTGGGTGTTTTTAATCAGCTTCACCAGCTCAGAAATCTCCTTCTGCAGCTGCACATATCTGGCCTTTCTCTCCGGATCCACTCCAACCTCCACAATGGTAGACGCTCCCAGGGCGGCTCCAAGATTCTTTACATTGATACGGTTGCCCGCCTGAACATGCCCTCCTGTGATAAAGCCTCTCCTGCCGGTTACCGTAATCTCTGTTCCCGCGCTGACCTGGCTGTGGAGGATGGATTCCGTATTGACATAGCCGCCTGCATTCACTGTGGCATTCTCAATAAATTTTGCCACCACATCCCTTCCTGCCTCCAGGGTTCCTTTTCCCATGCCGTTTACTCCTCTTGCAATGATGATATTGCCGCCGGCCGTAATGTGGGCGCCCTCTACCACACCGTTTATAATCACGTTTCCTCTGGCATTCACCACAAAATTTGAGGCCACATTGCCATTTATCTGCACACTGCCCTCAAACTCTATATTACCTGTGGTGATATCCACATTCTCTACCTCATATACGTCGGACACAAAAACCTTGTCATCCACCAAAACCACGTGTCCGTCCACCTTGGAATAAATAGCGTTTTTATCAGGAGACAGCTCAATATTGCGCCCGAATTTCAGAACCGCTCTTTTTACAGGTTTTGGCGCAATCCTCCTGCCCAGAATATTAACTCCCGGTTCTCCCTGAGTCTCCGGAAGAATCCTTGCCAGCATTTCTCCCTTCCGGCAGTGGTTGATCATATTCAAATGGAAAAAGTCCACACTTCCATCCTCACGCATCGTAGGCTGTACATGCACTTCAGTGTTAAAGTAGTATTCCACACGGGCATCAGTGCCCTGTCTGGGTTCCCTGCCCCTTGCCACCACCAGGTCCGTACAGTAAATCCCCTCCGATTGAAAATGATCCTGCAAGGAGGACATCTGTACTCCTGAAACAATATTACGGTACCTGAGGTCCTTATAGAATTCATCAAAGGTAATTCTTTTTCCGGTATCTGAGGGCGGATAAAATCTTGCCACAGCCTCCATAAAATCATCGCTTACCTCAAGCTGATAAGTCTCATCGCATACCGGGCAGTCCTTTCTCCCTAAAAAACAAGCTCCCTGGGTCTTTTCCCCAATATATTTCTTGAGCTGATTGGCGTCGTAATCCACATGAAGCCGGTCAAGATAGCTGATTACCTCCGCAATCCGAACCTCCTCTCCACCGTCCGTCGGCGGAAAAAAACGGATTCCAAAGCCTCCCGGCATCTTTACCAGCCGAAAAAATCCATTTTGCATAACACATCTCCCAATACATTCTCTGTCAATGATCAGACAGAAGTCCCATATAAGTTCCCATCTTTGTTTTCATTTTCTGCAGCGCTCTGGTGTGCAGCTGCGATACCCTGGATTCCGATACCTCCAAAAGGCTGCTGATTTCCTTTAACGTTAAATCCTCATAATAATAAAGCGTGATTACCTTTTTTTCTTTTTCCGTCAAAAGCTCCAAAGCCTCCCCTAAGACCCTGCTCAGCTCCTCCTTTTCAATACGTTCCTCCGGGCCGTCAAACCTGGCCGCAGTGTACCTTCCATAATCCTGAGACACATCGCTGCCCTGCTCCATGTATTCATTCAAGGATACCAGTCCTGTAATTTTCATCTGAGACTGCCATTCCAGGTATTCTTCTGTCGATATTCCAAGCCCCTTTATAATCTCCTCCTCAGTAGCTCCATGCCCGGTTGACTGCTCTATCTGTTTGATCACAGCTTCAATCTTTTTCTGCTTCTGCCGGATGGTTCTGGGTATCCAGTCCATCTTGCGAATCTGATCCAGAATAGCTCCGCGGATTCTGAGGCTGGCATAGGTTTCAAATTTGACCTCCTTCATGCAGTCAAATTTGTCTATAGCGTCAATCAGACCGAATATCCCGTAGCTGACCAGATCCTCATACTCCACATTATAGCCCAGGTACATGCTCAGCCTGCCCGCCACCACCTTGACCAAAGGAGCATACTCCAAAATGATTTTCTCCCTGGTTTCCGGCGATTTGGTCTTTGCGTATTCTTCTAAAAGTTTCTTTCTAGCAGCCTCTTCCATTAAATTTTATTGCTCTCCCTCTTTGCTCTGCGCTTTCAGTTCCTCGCCCCCGCTCTCTCCCTCTTCCTTTTCCTCCGCTGCCGCCTGGTTTTGTCTGTCAAAATAATCTAAGGTCCATTTTAAAACGCTGCCCAAAAAATAAAATACAACCAAAACAAAAAGCAGCGCTCCCAGCTTCCCCAAAATTGAAAAATCCCTTATAAATGTAACTATGCAGGTAACGGCTCCCGCTGCCAGCATCAGTATCAAAGGCAAATATCTTCTGTTCATAGCATACCCCTGTCAGATAATTTTCTCTGCCCTTCCCACGGCCCTGATATGAAATTCTCCTGTTTCAGGAAAAAAGGTAACTGTCCGTCCATAGTTCGCTCCTGTATCCTGGGCCAGAATCGGGATATTCATCTCCTTGAGCTTCTTTTTGGTCGCCTCCACATTGCGATCCCCCACCTGCATCATATCAGAACGTCCCTGAAAGGAAAACATGGTAGCTCCCCCCGCAATCTTTGCCACCATACGGCTGCGTACCGCCCCCAGCTTTTCCATCTGGGATACCAGCTCCGCAATTCCGGTATCTGCAAACTTTGCAATATTTTGTTGGCTGTTTCGTATCTGCTTACTGTCCGGCAGCATAATGTGTGCCAGCCCGCCTATTTTCGTATTCGGGTCTCTGATGGCGATTCCTACGCAGGAACCAAGTCCCAGCGTGGTGACGCCATTGGGACTTACACAGGTCTTTAAATCTGCCATTCCCACTTTGATAATCTCACTCATGCGCTTTTCCTTCTCACTTTTCCCTGTCTGGTCTATTCCACCGGTATCCCCAATGCGGACAGAATCTTAGAATAGGATTCCAGGTCCGGTATCAGAATAAAATATCCGTCTATCTCAATCTCATCATAAAACTGGGACTGAATCAACAGGATTCTGTCTCCCAGCACGCCGAATTGAATGGCGGGAACACTCAAAATTGCTCCCGCCATATCCACCGTCAGAGCGGGCGGCGTAGGATAAATCTGCAGATTTGTCAGGGTAGAAAGGGAATTCAGGTAAGCTCCTGTGATAATGTTTCCCAGCTCCTTCATGGCAGACAGCTCCATCTCGGAAAAGTCGTCTCCCTCCGGCGCCATCCCCATCATCACCTTATTAATCAGATGCTTTGCGCTCTCCTTCTCCACCAGGAACATCATGCTGCCGGTGATATCGCCTTCGACGCCCAGGAGCACACCCACCATGACCTGCTCTTCGCCGCCCATCAGTGCTCCCACCTCCGAAAATTCCAGCAGCTTTACCTGGGGAACCTTCATGTCCACCTTACATTGAAGCATCTGGGAAAGAGCCGTCATGGCATTTCCCGCTCCGATATTTCCAATTTCCTTCAATACGTCAAAATAGGTCTCCGAAACCTTTTCCAAGCTGAGCTCTCCCATTGGCTCCTTCTCCTTCACTGAATATTATGCGTTATCCTCCAGCGCGACGGTGCTTAAGTCCAGCAAGGAAATCAATTCGCCATCGTGCTTTCCCACTCCGTTGATAAAATTTGTCTTGTCGTCCTTGGAATCATAGGAAACCTTCTCGATGTCTGTGGCCTCAAGGGTCACCACCTCTTTCACCTCATCCACCATAATTCCCACATTGCCCTGCTGATCCAGCTTCAGAATGATAATACGGGTGGCTCTGGTTACCTCATCCTCTGCAAGGCCCATCTTTAAGCGCAGACTCATAACCGGTATCACCTCTCCCCGCAGGTTGATGACCCCCTTCAGATACGCTGCCACCTTGGGCACTCTGGTAATATGCTGCATCCTTACAATGCTGTCCACGTTGCAGATGTCGATGCCGTACTGCTCTTTTCCCAGACGGATTACGATATACTGAATGGTCTCAACCGGCTCTTTGCCTTCAACTTCCTGCACATATTCCTGTTTCCTTGTACTGAGCTGTTCCATATCGTCATCTCTCCTTCCTAAATCAAAGCATTGGCATCCAGAATCAACGCCACCTCGCCGTCGCCCAGGATCGTGGCGCCGCTGATGAATTTGCACTGTTTCATATATTTCCCAAGGGATTTGATCACTATTTCCTGCTGTCCGATCAGCTCATCAATCACAAGTCCCGCCATCTTGTCTCCCTTCTTTACGATGACCACGATCAGGTTTTCGTCGGCAGACCTGCTGCTTTCTACGTCAAGCACCTCCGAAAGCCGGATCAGAGGAATAACCGTCCCCCGCAGATTGATGACTTCTTTGTTTTGCACCAGCTTTACCTCGCTGGGTTCAATGTCCTCCAGCGTCTGAATGGATCCCAGGGAGATAGCATATTTCTCACCCCCTACAACTACCATGAGAGCCTGAATGATGGCAAGAGTCAGCGGCAGTCTGATGATCCATGTGCTGCCTACGCCCAGCTTGGTCTTTACCTCTACCTCGCCGCTCAAGGATTCGATCTTGGAACGCACTACATCCAGTCCCACGCCTCTTCCGGAAACGTCTGTAACCTTCTTTGCTGTGGAAAAGCTGGGAAGGAAAAGAAGATTGATGATTTCCTTTTCTGTCATATTGGCTGCCTGCTCCGGCGTGATCACATTCTTCTCAATGGCTTTGTTTTTCACGCCTTCCACGTCAATACCGTTTCCATCATCCTTCACTTCAATAATTACATTGTTGCCATCCTGGTATGCGTCCAGACAGATAGAGCCCGTCTCAGGCTTGCCTCTCTGAGCCCGTACCTCCGCAGATTCCAGCCCATGATCCGCTGCGTTGCGCAGAAGGTGCATAAGCGGGTCTCCGATCTCATCCACAACAGTTCTGTCAAGCTCCGTCTCCTCACCCGTCATGTACAGCTCCATCTTTTTGCCAAGAGTCTTGGAGAGATCACGTATCATACGGGGAAACTTGTTTACAACGCTCTCAATGGGAACCATCCGCACCTTCATTACAGATTCATGGAGATTTGTGGTAACACTCTCAATATATTCAATCTGCTCATTAAAGCCCTGGCCGCTGGTCTGGTCATGCTCTTGATTTGCAAAGGATACCAGCGAGTTTTTGGCAATAATCAGCTCGCTCACCAAATTCATCAGCACATCCAGTTTTTCAATGTCCACTCTGACAGTCCGGTTCACCACGGGCTTTCCGGGCGTCTGCTTCTTCTCCGGCGCTTTGGCTGCAGGCTTTGCCCTTCTTTCCTCGGGCAACGACTGGGCGGTTTCCGCCCCGGCAGCCTCGGTCTCCGGCTTTTCCTGCTCTGCGGCCGTCTCTTCCAAAGGATGATAGCTGCTGTTGTTTTCCAAAACAATGGGAGCGCCTGTCACATTTGCAATTTCGGATACACTTCCAGCCGCCTGAATCACCTCGTCCAGAGTGGCATCAGACAGGACAATTAAGGTAAAGTCCTTGTCAAATTTCTCATCCTCCACATCCTGGGCGCTGGGCTCAGACACGATAATTTCACCTTTTTCCTCCACTGCCTTAAAAACCAGAAAGGCTCTGGCAGCCTTCAGGATACAGCTGTCCTGTACCACCACATTCAGGCCGTAAACCTTCTTCCCTTGCTTTTGAGCCGCCAATATTACATGAATCTGGCTTTCGTCCAGCGGAATGTGATCCCATTTATCTGCGGAGGTCTCCGTCTCTTTCGCCTCCTGCACCTTCTGCTCCCCGGCAGCATTATCTGTGGGAGCCTCCTGTGTTTTTTTGTTTTGATTTAAAATATCATTCAGCTGCTTGATTAACGGCTCATTGTCATTGGTGCCCTCATCCGCAGTTTCCTGAATATTGTTATTGTACTCCTCCAGCGCATCCAGACAGCGGAAAAGCACGTCTATCATATCAGGGGTCACCTTGATATTGCCATTTCTCACCTCAGAGAATACATTCTCCATATCGTGGGTCAGCGTCTGCATCCGCTTGTATCCCATGGTGCCCGCCATGCCCTTTAAGGAATGTGCAGCACGGAATATCTCATTGATAACATCCATGTTTTCAGGATCTGATTCCAGTTCAAGAATCTGTGTGTTTAAAGCCTGCAAATGCTCCTTCGTTTCATCCAGGAAAATTTCAAGATACTGGCTTACGTCCATTTTATCCTCCATTCTGCCACAAACGGCTTACACATTGCTGGTTTTCACTCCAACATGCAATATAATTTCCTGTGCGATCTGCTCCAGGGGAACCACCTGATCAGACAATCCTGCATTGATAACACTCTTAGGCATCCCGAAAACAGTACTGCTGTTTTGATCCTGGGCAATCACATGTACCTGCTTTTGCGCTTTTAAGTTCTTGATTCCTTCCGTTCCGTCGGCGCCCATCCCCGTCATTACCACACAGACCACATTGTCAAAGCGGCTGTCTGCCAAGGACTCATACATATAATTGGCGCAAGGCTTCACGCCCTCCCTGGCAGGCTCGTCGGAATAATGGATGGTATGCCTTCCTGCGGGAGAGACCTTCACATTCATGTGCATGCCCCCCATGGCGATATACACCACTCCCGCTTCCAGCTCATCTCCCTCTTTCGCCTCCCTCACAGCAACACTGCTTAAGTCGTTGAGCCGCTCGGCCAGGGACGCCGTAAAGCCCTTGGGCATATGCTGCACCACAAGCACCGGTGTATCCAGCTCCTTGGGAAGCTTCGGTATCACCGACTGGAGAGCCTTGGGACCGCCTGTGGAGCTGGCAATAGCCACCACTTTTCTTCCCGGAACCCTGACGGTGTGCCTGCGCACAATATCCACCATTTTACTGGTAGTCTGTCTGTTTTCCCGGATTTTTTCCTCGGACTCAAACACAGGAGGCTTACTGTTTGCCACCACATCCAGTATCCGCAGAAGCTCCGTTTTAAAAGCGTCTACCCTGCAGTCGATGGCGCTGTCCGGCTTATGTATGAAATCAAGTGCTCCAAGCTCAAGAGCATCGAGGGTTGTCTTAGCGCCTTCCCTGGTATCCGTACTTGCCATCATCACTTTGGCAGATATCTTGAATTTCCGCAGCTCCTTTAACAGCTCAAGCCCGTTCATCTTTGGCATATTCACATCAAGGACCACTGCGTCGTACTGATTCCTGCTCAAAAGGTCAAAGGCCTCCAGACCATTTGTGGCTCTCGCGACAACCTGAAATCTCTTATCGCTGTTTATTATATCACATAGCACTCTTCTCATGAGTGCAGAGTCATCTACAACCAGAATTTTTTTTGGCATAACGAAAGTGCCTCCTCTCACATCAAATTTTCTTTCTTCCTGATTTTTCGTTCTTCCTCGAATATGTACTTAATAATCTCTTCTCTCATCACCCTGCTCAAATTGCAGTATGCCACTCTGTGCTCAAAGGTTCCCCTTTTTTCCTCAAGCTCTCTCACACTCAGCACTCTGCCTGCAGCCTCTATTTCCTTCTTTTTTCCGTCCCTCACCAGAATGTAAGCGCAGTAAATAAATTCCTCCGCTTCGTAGCGCTGCTGTGACACAAAGCGCAGTCCTCCTCCACTGATATCCGCAATAACGCCCTTCTCCATGGGAAGCCCCGGCTGGGGCACAAAGGGCAGCTTCTTTTCCAGCACCCGTATTTCTTCCCTGGAAAGGCTCCGAACCTGCATATCCAGCGTACAGTTGTAGCGGTAGTACGCCCTTCTCTGGTATTTGCTCAGACCGCTGCTTAACCTTACCCCGAGAATAAATACATTATCGCTTTTGCGCCGGCCAATCACCCGCACCAGGCATTGATAAAGTCCCGTCTCTCCATAAGAAATCATGCGGTATTCACTGCCAACGGGCAGCAGTACCAGTTTTGACTTTTCAAGGGGCATCGTAAGCTCTAACGTGTCCTCGGACAGGATGTCATACACCATGCTGTGGTATATGGCCGGCTCCTCACCGCTCTCCCCCGGCCCCTCAAGGGCCTGCAAATCAATTTTATCTCCCACAGAAATCATCCTTGAAAGCATATGCCACTCCTTCTACCTTCTGCTAATTATATGAGAAAAAAATGCGGCAATCCCTCTTTTGGGCTGGCGCTTTGTTTCCTCTGCGCCCAAAAGCCGTCCGGCAATCCTTTCGTAGGCAAGGCTGGACTTTGCGTCCGGACTCTGAAGAGAAACCGGAACCTGCTGCATCACTGCCTGTGACAAGAAAGCGTCCTGCGGCACACTTCCCAAAAAGATCATAGGCACCTTCAGGTATCTGGCCACCACCGTATTCAGCTTATGAAACAGAATTTCCCCTTCCTCCTCCTTCTGCACTCTGTTTGCAATGAGCTTTACCTTGGTCTCCTCCTCGTTGAATTTAGGATGACGGTACAGCGCCTTTAAAAGAGAATAGGAATCTGTAATGGAGGTTGGCTCCGGCGTGGTTACCAGAAGAATTTCCCCGCTGGCCACCAAAAATTCCAGCACCGCATCTGCAATGCCGGCTCCCGTGTCCACTATGATAATGTCCGCAATGGCATCCAACTGGGCAAGATTTTGAATAATATAGCTTAGCTGCTCCCTGTTTAGGTTTGCCATCCCGGAAATTCCGGAGCCGCCGGAAATAAAACCCACATTCATGGGCCCCCAGGTGATAATTTCCTGAATGCTTTTTCCCTGATAAATCAAATCGTATAGATTATGTTTTGGAACCGCCCCGAACATAATCTCAATATTCGCCAGCCCGAAGTCTGCATCCAATATAACGACCCGTTTTCCCTGCCTGCGAAACTGAATGGCAAGATTGATGGAGGTGTTGGATTTTCCTACCCCGCCCTTTCCGCTGGTAACGGTAATGACACGCGCCAGGGGTCTTGTCTGTCTGCCTGCTTTCATGATTCTCAACTGTTCTGCCTGATCCATATCCACACTCCTTTATCCGCGTTTCCCTCCCAGCAGGGATTTTACAGTCTTTTGCGGATTAAACTGCTCAATGTCATCCGGTACATTCTGACCACAGGTTACAAAAGCGATGGGAGCATCCGTATACAGCTTCAAATTCATCAGATTTCCAAACGCAGCCGTCTCATCCAGCTTGGTAAAAATCAGCTGATATTTTGTTATCGTCTTATAGCTTTCTGCAATACGCAGCAGATCACTGTATTTGGTGGTGGCGCTGAGCACAAGAAACGCCTGATACTCCGCCATCTCCTCCACGGCCTTAAGCAGACCGCTGGTTTTTTCCAGCTGCTCCTCATTCTGGTGGGAATGCCCCGCCGTGTCCACAAAAATGTAATCAAAGCTTTCAAAATCTGAAATCGCTTTCTGCAGCTCTTCTTTGGTATAGATTACCTGAAAGGGAACCTCCAGTATATTGGCATAGGTCCTAAGCTGCTCCGCAGCGGCTATCCGGTAAGTATCGGCGGTCAAAAGGGCAATGTTTTTCTTCTCTCCTACAGAATAGCTGCTTGCTATTTTTGCGATAGTCGTAGTCTTGCCCACGCCGGTAGGCCCAAGAAACAGCACTACCTTCGGTCCTTTTGCAGCGGGCTTGATTCCCTCCGCCCTTCCGAATTTTAAAATCATTTTCTGATATACGTTTGTAAGAATATAATCAATGGGAGTGTTGGGCTTTCTGGTTTTGTCTATGTCCTCCAGAATCTGATTGGCGTATCTTTCATCCACCTCATTGTCCAGCATGGTATTGTACAAAAGACGGATAAATTTCTCCTGTTCCTTATTTTCTTCCCTGTCTCCCTGTTTGTCGCTGCCTTCGTGCTTCGGTATCTGTTCCTCCTCTTCCTCTCTGGCTTGATTTTTCTCTGTCTCAGATTTCTTAAGCTGAGTCACCAGAAGGTTCTGGAGGCTTTCCAGCTTCTTTTCAATGTCCTTTGAGCTTCCCTCAAGCCCGTTATCCATATCAGAGACTTTTTCCGAAAGAAGCGTCGCCTTGGGCTGACCAGCCTGGGCTTTCGCTGCCTCTCTGCGTACGGGCGTATAGGCATCCTGCTCCTCCTCCAAAGCCGCCGTCACCTCCACCTGCTTTGATTGGAACAGTCTCCGCCATCCGCTGGGCTTTACATCCCTCACATTCATGATAACGGCGCTTCCGCCAAGCTCCTTCTTGGCAGCCTCCGCCGCTTCTTCTTCGGTTTTCCCTACGTATTTTTTAATAATCATTACGCTGTCACCATCCCTACCGACTGTAATTCTACATTAGACTCCACCTCATTGTAAGAAACCACCACTAAATCTTTAAAATAATCCTCCGTCAGTCTCTTAAAATACATACGCACAATGGGAGATGTAATGATAATGGGCGTCTTGCCCAGATTTTCCAGCTTGCGGATTTCTTTCCCCACCGAATCTATGATAGCCTTGGAGCGGCTGGGATCCAGATTCAAAAACGCTCCCGTTTCCGTCTGTTTCACGCTTCCCATAATTTCCTGCTCCACCTTGGGGTCTAAGGTTGCCACGCTTGTGGTCTCGTTGGCCGGAAAATACTTGGTGGATATGGCCCGCTTTAAGCTCTGGCGTACATACTCTGTCAAAACATCTGTGTCTCTGGTGGTAGGCGCATAATCCGCCAGCGTTTCCAGAATCGTAAGCAGATCCCTGATGGAAATGCCCTCCCGCAGCAGGTTCTGAAGCACCTTCTGAATTTCCCCAAGACCCAGCGTTTTCGGCACAAGCTCCTCCACCAGGGAAGGATTGCTTTCCTTCAGGTTGTTTAGCAGATTCTGCACATCCTGTCTGGTCAAAAGCTCCGCAATGTGCTGTCTGATAATCTCCGTCAGATGGGTGGCTATAATGGAAGGAGGGTCCACAACCGTATATCCCAGACTTTCCGCGCGCTCTCTCTGCCCCTCCGTAATCCAGATGGCAGGCAGATGGAAGGAGGGCTCAAAGGTGGGAATTCCCGTGATTTCCTCCTCCACGTAGCCGGGATTCATGGCCATGTAGTGGTCAAAAAGGATTTCGCCCTCACTGACCTGTATCCCCTTGATCTTAATAATATATTGGTTGGGATTTAACTGAATATTGTCCCTGAGTCGAATAATGGGCACAACCGTCCCCAGCTCCAGCGCAATCTGCCTTCTGATCATAACCACACGATCCAAAAGGTCGCCCCCCTGGTTTACGTCCGCCAGTGGAATAATCCCGTAGCCGAATTCCAATTCAATGGGATCCACCTGCAGCAGGCTGTTCACATTCTCCGGCTGACGAATCTCCTCTGCAGCCGCCTCCTCAGTGTCTACCTCCTGCTCGATTCTGGCGGTCTCGATGGTACCTGCAATGCTTCTCCCTGCAATGATAAACACCAGCCCCAGACCCACAAACAAAATAGTGTTCAAATTGGTGGTAAAGCCTAATACGATCAGCATTCCCCCCACCAGATAAAGAACCTTCGGAATACTGAAAAGCTGTTTTATCAGAGTGCTTCCAAAATCCGCTTCCTTGCTTCCCTTAGTCACAAGGATACCTGTGGAGAGGGAAATTAACAGGGAAGGAATCTGGCTCACCAAACCGTCGCCTATGGTCAAAATAGCATATTTATCCAGAGCGGCCGTTATGTCCAGCCCCTCTCTTGTGACGCCCATGATGATACCGCCCACAATATTGATCACCGTAATAATAAGACCGGCAATGGCGTCTCCCTTTACATACTTTACAGCACCGTCCATGGAACCAAAGAAGCTTGCTTCTTCCTGAATTTTCTCACGCCTGCGCTTTGCCTCAGCATCCGTGATAGCCCCGGTGTTCAAATCCGCATCAATGGCCATCTGCTTACCAGGCATAGCGTCCAGGGTAAACCTGGCGGTTACCTCTGACACACGCTCTGAACCCTTGTTGATTACAAGAAACTGTATCATGATCAGAATGATAAACACAATAACGCCGATGATCAGATTACCGCCGCCCACATACTCACCGAAGGTCTGCACCACGTTTCCCGCATCACCCTGTCCCAAAATCAATTTAGTAGAGGACACATTCAGCGCGATTCTGAAAATGGTGGTAAACAAAAGCATCGTAGGGAAATAAGACATATCCAGCACTTCCTTGCTGAACATGGCTACAAACAATATCGTAAGCGCAATGGCAATATTCAGTGCAAGAAGAATGTCCAAAAGCCACGTAGGAATGGAAACGATAAACATTAAAAAGGCAGCTATTATATAGAGAGCAACGCCCATATCTGCTTTGTTCAGTTTCATGTATACACTTCCTTTCCTTTAAATTTTGCCCTGCAGATGATAAACGAAGGCCAGCACCTCTGCAACCGCCTGATACAGCTCCGGCGGCACCACCGCCCCCACATCCACATTTGCATAAAGCATACGGGCAAGGGGTTTATTCTCAACAATTTCTATCTTATTTTCCTTTGCTACTTCCTTGATGCGGGCTGCCAGATAATCCTCTCCTTTGGCGATTACCACCGGCGCATCTGCAACCTGGGGGTCATATTTGATAGCCACAGCATAATGGGTAGGGTTGGTAATGACCACATCTGCCTGAGGCAGATTCTGCATCATACGTCTCTGGGAAACCTCCCGCATTTTCTGGCGGATTTTACCCTTGACCTGAGGGTCTCCTTCCTGCTGCTTGTACTCTTCCTTGATTTCCTGCTTTGTCATCCGCATATCCATCGCAAATTTTATCTTTTGATAAGCAAAATCTGCAGCCGCCAAAACCAAATACACGATAGAAATACGGATTCCCAGATCCGTCACCGTCTCTGCTGCAAGCTGCAGCGCCTGCATAAGCGTCATGTCATACAGGGAAAACAAAAGCGGCCATTTATCCTGAAGATAGCTGTAGCAGATATAAACAATAAGACCAATCCGCAAAAGGGATTTTAGCAGCTCCATCACGGAATTCACGGAAAAAATCCGCTGAAAGCCCGACAGAGGACTCATTCTGTTCAATTTAGGCTGTATGGGCTTCCCCGTGGGATGCCAGCCCACTTGTATGACATCGCTGAAAAAAGCCACCGCGACACCGATCAGCAGAATGGGCAGCATGATGATTACCGATTGCAGCATCATCTCCCGGAACACGATTCCCGTGTCTGTCTCCGGCATATAGCCATTCCAGAATGTTGCCGTCTCCGGAATTCGATTGTAAATATCAGAAAAAACTGAGAGAAATTGGGTGCCCATGTTTCCCACCCATAGTTTTAAAACCAGAAAAAGCGCCAAAAGCCCCAGGCCATTTCCAACCTCACGGCTTCTGGCCACCTGCCCTTCCTTGCGGGCATCAGTGAGCTTTTTCTCGGTGGCAGGCTCCGTTTTTTCTCCGCCCTGTCCCTCTTTTGCAAAGAATTGAAGGTTATATTCCAATATCACTTATCACACCTCTACATCATGCCGTTCACAAAGGATACAATCATCTTTTTCATCTCCTGAAAAATAAAATCAGCGGCGCCAGGCAGCATTGCAGCCGTAAAAAACATCACCGCAAGCCCCACCAGTATTTTCAGCTGAATTCCCACAGAAAACATATTCATCTGGGGAGACACCTTTGCCAAAACACCCAATATTGCATTCAGCAAAAGCACCACACAAAATACCGGCAGCACAATGCGAAAGCCGATCACGATATAGTCGCTCAAAAAATTCGTCATGGACTGCACAAGAGAGTCCGAACGAAATACTGCTCCGTTCACCGGGATCAGCGTAAAGGTGTCCGCCAGCGCACCAAACAGATACCGGTACATTCCCGTAGCAATCAGGAGCATCATAAAAACATACTGATAAAAAACACCCGTTATGCTGGTGTTTTCCCTGGTGGCGGGATCCATCAGCGTGGCCATGGAAAGTCCCGTCTCCATATCTACAATGGAACCCGCAAAGTTCACAACAGAAGTACAGATATTTGCGCCAAAGCCAATCAAAAGCCCGACGACAGCCTCCTTCATTATGATTACCGTATATTCCAGCACAGAGTCATATACCACTGCCTCTGCAGGGGTTAATACCCCATAAAGCAGCATGGATGAAAAAAAGCTGAGACCGATTCTGACTCTCGCAGGCGTGTTGCTCATGCTGAAAAAAGGAGCAATAAACACAAAACAGGATACCCTGGTAAAAATCAGCAGAAAATATTCCAGATCATAAATGGAAAAAGAATAATTGATCATATCCCCTGCTCCCGTCTATTTATGTACATAAAGACTGAAGCTCGACCACAGCTGAGTAGTAAATTCCACCATGGTGCTCATCATCCAGTGTCCAAACAGCATCAGCGCCAAAAACACACAGATGATTTTGGGGACAAAGGTCAGGGTCTGTTCCTGTATGGAAGTTACCGTCTGAAAAATACTGATTATCAGACCAACAATCAGGGAAACCAGCAAAACCGGCAGCGATACCAGGATAATCAAATATAAGGCATTGTTCGCCATTTCTGTAACTGCATCAACGGTCATCTAAAAATCCTTTCCACGACAGCCATCAGTAAAAGGTCTTTACCAGATTGCCTATTACAAGAGACCAGCCATCCGCCAAAACAAACAAAAGTATCTTAAAAGGCATGGAAATGGTGGTGGGCGGCAGCATCATCATACCCATACTCATGAGCGTGGAGGCCACCACCATATCTATCACAATAAAAGGAATATAAATCATAAAACCAATCCAAAAGGCCGTTCTCAGCTCACTGACCATAAAGCTTGGAACCAGCACGGAATTTGGTATATCCTCCAAAGATGCACTGTCCCACTCCTGCCCTGCAATGTCCATAAACAACTCCACATCCTTTACCTGGGTCTGGCGGTACATAAATTCCCTCAGAGGCTCCATCCCCCGTTCAAAGGCTTCTTCCTGATCTATCTGACCCTCCTCAAAAGGAACCACAGCCTCCTCGTAAACAGTTGTTATGGTAGGCTCCATAATGAAAAAGGTAAGAATCAGGGACAAACCGATCAAAATCTGGTTGGGCGGCGCCGTCTGGGTATTTAACGCCGACCGGGTAAAGTGCATCACGATGATAATCCTGGTAAAGGAGGTCATCATAATGATGAGGGTGGGAGCCAAAGCAATCAGCGTCAGAATAATTAAAATTCTTAAAGCTCCATTCAGCTGTCCGTTCCCATCATTGTAGGTGATGCTTATGGTATTCCCTGTGTTCAGTGAATTCAATTCTTCGGGCGTCTGGGCCGTGCCGGGAGGATTGATAACAGTTGAATTTTCTGTTTCTCCCGTCAGGTGCTGCTGTGCCGCATGGGCTGTAATGGGTTCGTGAATACACAATATGCCTACCGTAATCAGCAGGCATACGAGCATCCATATTTTTTTTCCAGTCAACATTTGCTTCTTCATGCAGTTATTCCTTTGGTTTCATTGCCTTTTCCAGCAAGGCCTTGAAGGGCTTCCCTGTTTCCTTTGGGCCGCTCTCCTTAAGCTGCTCCTTAGGCACTTCCCCAAGCAGCGTTACCGTATCCTTGCAGACCGCGATGGCAAGATATGTCTCACCAATCCGCACAAGCTGGATATACTTGTTATTGCTGATACGGGTTGTCTCCAGAATTTCAATGTTGCAGGTCACATTCTGCTGCTTTTGGTAATTCGCAATCCACTTGGTAGTCAGCGCCGTTATGCCGAGCACCAAAACAAAAACTACCAGCACAGCAAGAAACTGCGCGTAGCTGTTTACATTCCCTGTCAGCAGCACTGCCGTCAGCCCACTACCTTTTTAACGGCTTCAATCACACGCTCTGCCTGAAAAGGTTTTACAATAAAATCCTTTGCACCAGCCTGAATGGACTCAATCACCATCGCCTGCTGTCCCATGGCGGAACACATAATGACCTTTGCGCCGGCATCCTGCTTTTTGATCTCCTTCAGCGCCTGAATACCATCCATCTCAGGCATAGTGATATCCATAAGCACAAGGTCGGGAGAAACCTCCTTATACTTCTCCACAGCCTTAATCCCGTTTTCCGCTTCTCCTGCGACATTGTAGCCGTTTTTCGTCAAAATGTCCTTAATCATCATCCTCATGAATGCCGCGTCATCACAAATCAAAATATTCTTTGCCATTTAACTATCCTCCTATTTGATAATTTCGGTTACTCTCACACCAAAGCTTTCTTCGATTACAACAACTTCTCCCTTTGCAACAAATTTGCCGTTCACCAAAACGTCTATAGGTTCGCCTGCAATACGGTCAAGCTCAATGATCGTGCCAGGCGCGAAATCAAGTATCTCGGAAATCGACTTAGTGGTACGTCCCAATTCAACTGTAACCTCAAGAGGGACATCCATGATCAGGCCGATATTTTCCTGGCCTGGAACACTATTTACATTGCTGGAAAAATTCTGAAACTGGGCCGGCTGAACATTAACATTCTGCTGATTCATCTGGGGAACCGCCCCCATCTGACTCATCCCCATGGGTTGATTGAATCCGCCTGCATTCATGTTCATGCCCATCTGCCCCATATTCATCTGGTTTGTTCCCATGGGGTTCATATTCAGTTGATTCATGCCCATCTGGTTCATTCCCATTGGGTTCCCGTTCATTGCCATCTGGCCCATGCCCATCTGCCCCATATTCATCTGGTTTGTTCCCATGGGGTTCATATTCATTGGATTCATGTCCATCTGGTTCATTGCCATGGAATTCATTCCATGGGAATTTATTCCATTGGAATTCATTCCGCTTTCCATCCCATTACCATATCCCGTCTGGCCCTGAGAATCTCCTGACGAAGGCATCTGCTGTGAATTCATCTCCTGTTCCGGAGCGGAAACGCTTTCCGAAGCGCCTACTGATTGGGTGTTAAAGAAGGTTTCCACCACCTTACGGGCAAATTCAATGGGGTATAACTGTATAATGGTACTATCCACCAGATCATCAATCTGCATGCGAAAAGCAATTTTAACGAAGGTGCCGCCCAGAAACGGCGAAACATCCCCACCGTTTTGGAATTCGGATAAATCCACCAGAGTGCTCTCTGGCGGGCTGATATCAATCACCGTCTGCAGCATCGTGGAAAGAGATGTGGCAGCAGAACCCATCATCTGATTCATAGCCTCAGAGATGGCGCTCAAATGCAGCTCACCCAGTTCACCGTCCGTATTGGTTCCGTCACCGCCCATCATCAGGTCGGCAATCACCTTCACGTCGTGCTCCTTCAGCACGAGAATATTCATGCCGTCAAGCCCCTTGGTATATTTAATCTGGATAAATACACATGGCTTTTCATAATCTCCCAGCAGCGTATTCCATGTAGCCAGGGTAACCACCGGGGTAGTGATATTCACCTTTTTATTCACAAGAGAATAAAGGGTGGTGGCAGAGGAACCCATACTGATATTGGCAACCTCCCCAATTGCATCCTTTTCCACATCTGTCAGCAGCTCTCCCTCTCCGGAAGCTGTGCTGCCGGCTGTACTTTCATTGCTTATGTCTCCTGCCGCATCCCCTTTCGGCAGGTTTTCTGTACTGTCCAAATCACCTGCGCCATCGGCGGATAAATCCATTCCATTTAGCAGCGCACTTATCTCATCCTGAGACAGCATTCCATCCATGCTTACTCCTCCTCTCTGATTACCGATGTAATCCGGACAGCATAAGATTCTTTATCGGTTCCGGGCAATGCGGTAAACTTTCTGATATTTCCTACATAAATATCCATATCGCTATCAATCTTTGAATCCAGGCGGATGCAGTCTCCAACCTGAAGATTCAGGAAATCATTCACTGAAATTAGGCTTTTTCCGAGTACTGCCTTAATGGGTACATCTACCCTTCGGATCAGCGATTCGATATATTCCTCATAATTTTCATCCCGGTTCTCCTGCATTGTAGAAAACCAGTATTTTGTATTCAGCTTATCCATGATGTCTTCCAGGGTAAAGAAAGGCAGGCATATATTCATAAAGCCCTCCACATCCCCGATCTTCATGTTAAGCGTGATCAGCGCTATCATATCATTGGGAGCGATCACCTGGGCAAACTGTGGATTTGTTTCCATCCGGTTTAAAACAGGATTCACATCAATCACATTTTTCCAGGGCTCCCTGAGAAGCTGGGTAAACATAATCATCAGTTTCTGTAAAATAGTAAGCTCAATCTCTGAAAATTCCCTGCTTTTCTCCAATGGTACGCCGCTGCCTCCCAGCATACGGTCGAGCATGGCGTAGCCAAGGTTTGTTGCCAGGTCTATGATAACCGTTCCATTCAGCGGAGCAAAATTAATGATTCCCAAAATAACGGGATTAGACAAAGCATTGGTAAACTCGCTGAAGGTAACTGTCTCTGAGCTTGCCACCGCCACCTGGACATTTTTCCGCAGGTAGACAGGAAGATTCGTAGAAACCAGCCGGCTGTAATGCTCGAATATGATTTCCAGCGTCCGCAGATGCTCCTTTGAAAACTTCGTGGGTCGGCTGAAATCATAATTCTTCACATGCTTCTCTTCATTGCTCTGCATCTGATCTACGTCCAGCTCTCCGGCCGATAAGGCTGCAAGCAGATTATCTATCTCATTTTGTGAAAGGACCTCTCCCACAAAAGCTCACCTCCTTAGCCTAACTTCCGAACTTCACTTCGCTGATTGCCACCTGATAAATAAAATCAGACTGGAACAAATTTTGAACCGCCTGCAGGATTTCTGCCTTCAGTCCCTCCAGGTCCGCCCTGCACTCACTTTCTGTGTGGGCTGAAACCACCGAGGAGATAGCATCCTTCACAAGACTCTCACGATCCGCTATGGTCTCGCCATAGGTTTTGTATCCATCACTGTTCATGTTCATGGATAACGCCGCATCAAACTGAATATACCGCTGCACCCCTCCATCATTGCCAGAAGGATCATTTGCCAGAGGAATAGTCATAGTTGTCAGATTGTATACCGCTGTGTCCTCCAGAGAAATCTCCTGCCCCTGCTCTCCCGGCTGCGTCAGCTCCAGCCGCATTACCGTAGCTATGTTATTCACCAGCTCGGATGTCTTTTGGTTGGTTCCCATGACACTGACCATCAGCACGCTGGTCAACACAAGATTTACAATCAGTAGTGCCAGAATCAGCACTGTCAGCATGTTCTTCTTCATTTTTACTCCCATCTGCGCATTTTTGCACACTTTTTAATTTAAAACCCAGACAGCTGCCGCTCTTATTTCTCAGCTGGCAGGATTGTAAATTCGTATTTCTACTCTTCGATTCCTGCTTCGGCCCTCCTCAGTGGAATTATCCGCAATGGGTTCTCTTTCTCCCATTCCCGCATGCCGCAGCCTTGCCGGATCCAAAGAGGTATTTTCTACCAGATAATAGAACACAGAAAGGGCTCTGGCACTGCTGAGCTCCTCATTATCGGCATATCTGGCGCTGCTTATTGGTACATTATCCGTATGGCCTTCTATTTCAATGGTGCCTTCGCTGTATTTTTCCAGAATCACTCCTACATTATCCAGAACATCCAGCGCCTCTCCCTTCAACTCGGCGCTGCCCGAGTCAAACAAAAGGGCGCCCTTCATGGTCAGCTGGACGTACTGAGACGAAAAACTCACCTCCACCTGATCAGACAAGCCGCTCTCATATACGGCTTCCTCAATGTTCTCAGACAATTCTTCATTCTGCTGCAGCATCTCCTCTTCCAATGCCTGAGCCAGCTCCTGGGCAGTGCTCTGCGTATTTTCCTCGAATTCCTGGGCGTCATTCTGTCCTTCAGCCGCCCTTCCCGTACTGTTTATGTATTGATCCAGATTATTCAGCTGGCTGATGCCGTTCCCAATCAGCACACCTTCCTCCAAAGCAGTGTCTCCTCCGTCAAAAATACTGAAGGTGCTGTTCATGGACGCCGCCATCTGGTTATACCTTTCCGTATCTGTATCTGACATAGCGAACAGCATGACGAAAAAACATAAAAGAAGGTTCATCAAATCCGCAAAGGTATTCATCCACGGCGCATTTCCCCCTGATGGCGGATCTTCTCTGCGTCTGGCCATTACGCCTCACCTCCCGCCTCTGCTTCTTCGGCCGCATTCTCTCTTTCGGCTGGAGCGAGGAAGGATTTCAGCTTTTCTTCAATGACTCTTGGATTCTCCCCGGCCTGAATGGACAAAAGCCCCTCTATCATTACTTCCTTCTGCATCATTTCCACATCATTATCCGCCTTCAGCTTGTTGGACACCGGAATACAAATCCAGTTTGCCAGCAGGGAGCCGTACAAGGTGGTAATCAGCGCAACCGCCATGGCTGGCCCAATGGTGGAGGGGTCTTCCATATTATAGAGCATATCCACAAGGCCGATCAGGGTACCGATCATACCCCAGGCGGGGCCCATCGCAGAGAGCGTGTCCCAGAAACCAATCTTGTCCTTATGTCTCCCTTCAACGCTCACAAGCTCTGTTTCCATAATCGCTCTGACCAGATCCGGATCCGTGCCGTCCACAATCAAAAGAATACCTTTTTTCAAAAAGGGATCCTCTAAATCTTCTGCCGCCTCCTCCAGGGAAAGCAGTCCCTCCTTGCGGGCCACATTGGACAAGTCGATGATCTTGCGTATCATCTCCGCTGTATTCACAACAGGAGCCTTGAAAATCAGCCCCATGGACTTTATTCCGCCAATAAAATTCTGCAGGCTCACACTCATCAGCGTACAGGCAAAGGCGCCGCCAAAGGTTATGATAACGGATGGATAATCCAGATATTCATAAACACCTCCCAGGCCGGCACTGCTGATAACACCGAATACGATTGCCAATAATCCTAAAATAATGCCTAATAAGGATGCTATATCCACGAGAATCACCTAAACATTCCGCAATTTTTTGAATTATTCTGCAAGAATATCCTTTCTGTACAATTTTACAAGATTTTTTATCTCTTGTCTACTTTCTTTTACAATTATTTTTCTGCCTGTCGTCAGCGTAATCACCGTATCCGGCGTCTCCTCCACCACTTCAAACAGATGCGGATTTACAAGGATTTTCACGCCGTTGATTTTCGTTACCTCTATCATAGAATCCACCTCGCTTCTGTCATTCCATCAGGCACAGGCCGTAAGTGACATAAGGGACGGAAAGCTCCGTCCCTTATTCATTAATAATACCTTATCTCTTCAGGTTTGTCAATTCCTCAAGCAAGGTATCGGACACCGTGATAATACGGCTGTTTGCCTGGAAGCCTCTCTGTGTAGTGATCATTTCTGTAAACTCTGAGGACAGATCCACATTGCTCATCTCCAGCTGTCCAGTGGACATATAGCCGCCGTTTGCGGTAATATCCACGCCGATGCCGTCGAATTCCCCGGAGTTTAAGGATGCGGAATAAAGATTGTCACCCTGCTTCTCCAGACCGGAGGCATTGGCAAACTCCGCAGTCGCAATCTGTCCCAGCAGCTTTGTCATACCGTTATCGTAGCTTGCATAAATCATGCCATTGTTTTGAATGGAAACACCAATCATATCCCCAAGGCGTCTGCCGGCACCCAGTCCGTCCTCGTCCCCGCTGGTAGCGGACACGGTAGAGGTTCCCTTGTTGTCTACCATAGACACATTGGAAAAATCAACGGTGATGTCGGAAAAGTTTCCGCCCAGGGCGGAAAGTCCCAAAACAGCAGTGGTCTGGGTAGCCGCTCCGCCGATACCGGCAAAGTTTCCGGTGTTGCCGTCAAAGGTTATCGTGGTGCCGTCAAAGAAACGGCCGTCAGCTTCAAAGGAATCCTCCGTAGAAGGAAACATATCAGTTCCTGTACCCTGTACCATGTTTGCCAGCATCTGCTCCACAGAAACCGGCGTAGTGCCGTTTGTTTCATCGTACACAAACAGATTTAAAAATTCCTCTGTAGAACCCTCATAGCCATAGGCTGCAGCAATGTTGTCCAGAACCTCCTGCACTGTCATGTCCGTTCCGCCAATGCTTACCACTTCGTCTCTGTCCCTTAAAGTACCGGCGTTGAATATAGCCGTTAAATCCGCATAGATAATGCCGCCGTCAGCAGACTGAAGCTGATTGCCGTTCCACCTATAAGCCGAGCTGTTAAAGCTTACCGTCACCGGCCTTTCCTGGGTATTGTTTACCGTTCCGAAGGTAACCCCTGTAATGTCTATCTCGTTTCCCTCGGAATCCAGCAGGCTGGAAAGCTCCAGGCTGTACTCATTTTCGTCCGCCGACTGCTTAAAGGTCAGCTTTGCCGTGTAGCTGTAGCCCAGGGCATCATAAAAATTCAGGTTGATCACCTTGCCGTTTGCACTGGTCACATCCGTATCGTTTTTGTCCAGGATGCCGGAAACATACGCCTGGGAGGTAGCCTCCGGCGGATAAGTCATATTTGCCGCGCTCATAATACGCAGCGCTGTCACCGTATCCTGTCTGATTTCTCCTGTGGTTTCGTCCACGCCCCAGCCCATTACATTGTAGCCGGTGCTGGTCATGGCAAGGTTGCCTGCTGCGTCCACATAAAAGGAACCGTCACGGGTAAAGAAATTCTCACTGCCGTTGTTCACAATGAAAAAGTTATCTCCGTTGATCATGATATCAAAGGGATTGCCCGTGGACTGGCTGGCCCCCTGTGTAGCAATGCTTGTGCTGATCGCTCCGGATTTAACGCCCAGACCGATCTGTCTTGCATTGGTTCCCCCGGCTCCCGTAAGGGCGTTGGGGCCGCTTGCGTTCTGCGTGGTCTGGCTGAGCAGATCGCTGAACACAATCGAGCTTGACTTAAATGCAACCGTGTTGACGTTGGCAATATTATTACCGATCACGTCCATCTTTGTCTGGTGTGTTTTCAGTCCTGACACACCAGAATACAATGATCTCATCATAGTACTGATTCCTCCTGTAGAAACGGTTCCTGCCTCTCTCTGTCATTCAAAAGGCTCAAGCCTCCATTCAGGTCCGGCTTATATAATCACCGCTCCGTTTATATTGGTAAATACATTTTCACTTGTCTGTGCACTGTCCATTGCCGTCACTACCGTCTGGCTGGGCACATTTACAATAAAGGCAATTTCATCCACGATCACCAGGGAATCCCTGATCCCTTTTTGTTTTGCCTTCTTTGCCCCTTCATTCAGCCGTTCCAGCTGCTTCGTGCTCAATTCAATATTCCGGTCCGCCAGACGCACCGCCGCATGCTTGGAAAACTTAAGCCCCTTTGTTTCCTCGCCCTGAAGCGTCTTTGTCTGCAGAACCTCTTCAAACGTCAGACCGTCCGTGGTCCTTTCTGTCCCCGTCCTCTGCGCCGGATTCAGATATCGGTCGGTCAGCTGCTCAATGGACAGATAACCGCTTTTTTGTATGTTCATTTCTCAGGCTCCCGTATCTGTATTCCCAGTTCCCTCTGTTCCCTGCGTATCTTCCGTGTCCTCTCCGTTCTGCGTGCCTTCGTCCTCTCCTGCTATGGTTCTCAGCTCCTCAAGCTTTTCGATATACTTATTCAGCTGGTTCACCACATCGGTTGCCAGAAAGCTTTTCTCATAATCCGTCATTTCATTGTAGATTTTCTCCAGCTCATCAATGGCCTCTCCATCTGAAAGACCAATAGCGTTTACGCCGGGCAGCTTGTTGATCGCCACATTGAAATCATATGCCTTGTCGTAAGCTGCAAGGTATTCGGGGTCTGCCACCGTATCCAAATCGTCAATGGAATACAGCTGCTCTCCGATAGACAGATATGCCTTTCCGTTCTCGTATACCACATAGTCTACTTTTCCCCGCACATAGTTGGTCTCTCCCGAGGAATTTGTGGTCTTGATATATACTTCCTCTCCCACAAGGGTGCTTGCCCTCTGCAGATCCATGCTCTTTGCCATGTTCTGCATCTGCTCCACCTGGGTAAATTGTGCATACTGGGATATGTACTCCGTGTTAGAGGTGGGCTCCAGCGGATCCTGATACTTCATCTGCGCCACCAAAAGCTGCAGAAAAGCATCCTTGTCCATATCGCTGCTGGCGCCTGTGGTTTGGGACAGAGAGCTCTGGGATGTAGATTCTACCAGTTTTCCATCCTCCACTGCCTGTACCAGTGCCATAACATCACTCCTTTCCTTTTTCTGTGCTACGCGGTGAAATCCACCGTGCTTCCTGTGGCAGTCATCATCTCAGCCGCCAGAGCTTCCTCTTGTTCTAAATCCTCTAAATCCAAAGGCTCATTGAGATTTATTCTTCTCGCTCTTCCTTTGGATGGAGCCTGCTCCTGCTGCCTTCCTCTGCCCTGCTCTAAGTTTCTCTCAAACTGATGGGCTTGTACAGAAACCTCAACAGCCTCCACTCTCACTCCCTGTTCCTGAAAGCTTTCCTTGAGCTGAATCATCTGGCTTTCCAAAGCGGCCTTTACCGTCTCGTTCTGCGTGATAAAATGAGCCGTTACAGCCCCTCCCTTTGACACCACCTGAACATGTACGGTTCCAAGGCTTTCCGGATGCAGCTGCATTTCAAGATTAGATACGTCAGGCTTAATCTGAATCTTCATGTAATCCATGATCTGCTTCATAATATCCTGGGTATCCACATCCCATATAAGGGCGCTTTCCCCTGTCTGCGCTGCCTGAGCCTGAAAGCTGTCAAGCCTGAATTCCTGCTGCAGGAAATTGGCGGTTTGTCCGCCCGTGTGCTCCTGGCGGCTTTGTGCGCCGTTTCCTTCGTCTGTCTGTGCGTCTGCCCCGGCACTCTGTTTCACCAGCTGCGTATCCGTCTGGGCATTCCCTTCAGACATCCCCTGGCTGCTCCTTGGCGTGCTGCCTTCCTCTGTTTCCGGCATTTCTTCCTGCAAAACAGCTTCATCTACCGTGATTTCCACGGATACAGATTCCCCGCCAATGCCGGATTCACCGGGCGTGCTTCCCACATCCTCTGTCAGCGCTAAAAGTGCTTCGCCTTCCAGTCCCAGCTCTTTGCCGGCCTGTTCCAAAAGCGCACTCAGCTGCTCCATGGCCGTCCGGTAATCCTGATACAGCTCCCCGTTGGTAATCAGGGAAAGGGAATCCTCCGCTCCGGCCGCCGCAAGCAGAAAACCGCTCAAATTCTCCGGATTTAACAGCTGTAAGGGCTCCATGTCAAGCTGTCCAAGCACATCCTGGATTTCCTCTTTTGTCAATCCAAGTATCTGGCCAAGCTGCTCCATAAACTGTGCAGACACACTGCCAAGCACCTCCAGGACTTCCTCCCTTTCCTCACCGGCAAGGTCCGCATCCTGCAAAGCTTCCGCTTCTTTTTCAGCCCCGGCCTTCCCCGTGTCCTTTGTCTTTAGGGATTCGCCCTGGACATGCTCTGTCTTTCGAAGGGAAGTCTGCCCGCCAAAGGAAGCAGTATCCTGTTTCACTGCCTTTTGGGTATCCCTTCTGTCCGTCTGAAAATTCAGTATTTCCTGAAATCCGGATTCCCCGGTTTTCCCTGCAGCGGGAAAAATCTGAGCGGCTCCCTTGACCGCACTGCCCGCAGCCTTTACAGGTGTACTCGTCATACTCTCTCCTCCTTTCTTTTCGTATTTTATTTATTTGAAAGCCTGTTAAGGCATTCAAACCATATATCGGAAAAAATCAAAAAAATTGTTACGCTTTCCGTCAAGATTCAGGATCCATGATTTTGGTCAGTCTGGCTGCCACCTCAGGATCCATTTGCCCCATAATAGCGCCCCTGTCCTCAGCACTCATAACCTTTAATATCCGGGCCGCCAGATCCAAATCATCGGTCATAGACTCAAAAATTCCCGCAGCCTGCTTAGGCTTCATCTGAGAATAAGCTTCTGCATAATCCTGAACCTCTTTGCTTTCCTCGAGCTGTGTAACCACCTGCTTATAAATATATTCTGCCGTGGTGGGATCCATTGACTCATAGTATTTCTGGTACTCCTCAGCCCCGGGACCGTTTTCGGCATACACTACTTCCTCGTAAAACTCCGTTTTTACCCTCTGGAATTCCACCTGGCTGTTTTCAAATTCCTGAAGCCGCAGAACCTCAGCTTTTAAGCTGTCAAGCTCCTCATCCTTGGACCGGGACTCATTTTGAGCCTGCTCTAATTGAATTTCCAGGCTCCTTATCTGTTCCACCGCTTCCTCCAGGCTGGTGTATCCCCCATAGCTTTCTGTATCCGTAGTCTCCGTCACGGAATTTTCCGGCAATATTTTGTTGAGCACCGGCACATCCTGCAGAATGGGAGCCAGAACCCTGCTTCCGAAGCCTCCCACGTCCAGCTTGATAACGACGCAGATTACCGCCAGCCAAAGGGCCACAATCAGAAGCGTCGCTCCAAGAGTCAAAAGACCATTGCTCTCCTCATCCTCCCCCAGAGCGTCCTCCTGCCTGGCAATTTCTCTGGCTCTTCTTTTTGCCTCTTTTCTCTGCTCCCGCTGCTGTCTTTTCAGTTCCTTTTTTTCACTTTCTAATTTTTCTTTTTCCGTCGGAGCCGCCAGCCCCTCAAGATTCTTTGCCTTTGCCATTATTTGCTCACCTGCCTCTGACCATAAGTATAGCTGGTCAGCTCATCTATCTCCTTGCTCTCCTGCCTGTTTTCTTCCTGTAAAAAGCTTTCAAAGGCTTTTTCCTTCAAAGATTCATGGGTTTTCCGCTCCTTCATCACTTCCGTCAGACGTTCCCTGGCCTCCTCAAGAGCCTTCTTTGCTCTCCGCACCCTGACGTTCTGCTCTGCAATAAAGGAATCCATGCGCAGAATCGCAGTTTGATTCTCTTCAATCTCTCTCACATCCAGCTTCCCCGAAAGAAGCTCTGCCGCCTGTTTTTCATAAGCCCGCTTCCGCTCCTTTAATTCCGCCAGCTTTTCCTCCTCCCTGTCAAGAGCGCCTTTAGCGGAGGAAAACTCCTGCTTTGCCTGGGTCTCCATCTTTTCCTTGATACTCAGAATGCTTTGCAGTGAATAGTGAAATCTTGCCATTTATGTTCACGGCCTCCTGTTTTTACTGAAACAGCTTTTCCAGGGCAGCCACAGTCTCTTCGAATTCAAACTTTTCCTCCACACCCTGGCACAAAAATTCATTTACCGCATCAATTTTTGTGATGGCGTAGTCAATGGAGGGATTGCTTCCGCTCTTGTATGCGCCGATGTTGATCAAATCCTCCGCTTCGTTGTAGGTAGCCAGCACCGACTTTAGCCTGCCTGCCGCCTGTTTGTGCTCTCTGTCAGCAATCTGGCTCATGCACCTGGAAATGCTCTGAAGAATATCTATGGCCGGATAATGATTTTTATGTCCCAGCTTGCGGCTCAGCATAATATGTCCATCTAAAATACTGCGGGCCGTATCCGTGATAGGCTCGTTAAAGTCATCCCCATCCACCAGTACCGTGTAAAGGCCTGTTATGGAACCCTTTGCGGCCCTCCCGGCTCTCTCCAGCAGCTTTGGCATCTCGGAGTACACACTGGGCGGATAGCCTCTGCTCACAGGCGGCTCCCCGCTGGCCAGCCCGATTTCACGCTGGGCCATGGAAAAACGAGTCAGGGAATCCATCATCAAAAGCACATCCTTTCCCTGGTCTCTGAAATATTCCGCAATCGCCGTTGCTGTCTTGGCAGCCTTATTTCGTTCAAGAGCGGGGCGGTCCGAGGTGGCCACCACCACCACAGAGCGTTTCATGCCCTCCTCACCTAAGTCTCTCTCGATAAATTCGCGTACCTCTCTGCCGCGCTCTCCAATCAGTCCGATCACATTGATATCTGCCCGGGTATTCCTGGCAAACATGCCCATCAGTGTGGACTTCCCCACACCAGAGCCTGCGAATATACCAATTCGCTGGCCTTTCCCCACTGTAATCAGCCCATCCACTGCCTTCACTCCAAGGGGCAGCACCTGGTCGATAATCGTCCGGCTCATAGGATCCGGCGGAGCAGCCTCCACCGGGTAGCTGGCGCCCTCTATCTTTTCTGCATCAATGGGGCGTCCCAGACCGTCCAGGGTTTTTCCAAGAAGCTTCTGACTCACCTGTACCCGAAGGGGATAACCGGTGTTTTCCACAATACAGCCAAGGCCAATGCCGTCCACTGCCTCATAGGGCATCAGCAGTGTCTTTTTATCCTTAAAGCCCACCACTTCCGCCATAATAGGCGCCGGTTCACCGTCTCCCTCAGGATATATCCTGCAGATGTCTCCCAGCTTTGCATCCGGACCTGCCGACTCAATGGTCAGTCCCACAACGTTGACCACCTTTCCCAGCCTGCGGAAAAATGTTTTTTCTTCTAATTTCTTATATTTCTCAAAGTCTATTGTCATACTGCTCCTAACATCAGGAATCATTTTTCATAAGACAAAAGCTTCAGCTTCTGCCTAAGCTGCGCAAGCTGTGTACCCACGCCGCAGTCGAAAATACCGCCGTCTGTCTCGATCAGACAGTCATTTTTCCCAAGCGTCAAATCTTCAATGATTTCAATTTCGCTGTTGGGAGAAACGGCTGTAAGCTGCTTCTTTTCCATGCTCACATAAGGATAATCTTCCTTAGAGACATGGATCAAAAAGCTGCGTTTTTCCTCTACATCCCGCATGGCGGTGGAAATCAGGTAGACAAGCACCTCTCTGTAGGAGGCAAGCTCCACATGAAAAATGTGCTCATAGACTCCTGTAATGGTATCAATAAACGCCGGCTCCAGCTCATCTAGCTTTTTTTGATAAGCATCCTCCAGCTGGTTTTCTTTCTTCCTGTACTCCTGCTCCAGGCGGGCTTTCTCAGCCTGCGCTTTCCTCTGCCCCTCCTCATAGCCCTGGATCCTGGCCTGCTCCAGAATACTGCGCTTTTCCTGTTTTGCCTGGGAGATTGCCTGCTGTCTTAAGGTCTCAGCCTCCTCTTTCGCCTGTTGTACAATAAGATCAGCCTCCGCCTTCGCCTGCTGTGATGCAGCTTCATCCTCCACAGCCGCCTTTATCACATTGCCGGTCTGGGAATTTTCTTCCCCTTCCTCCAAAGGAGGCACCTCCCCGGCCTGAAGTCCCGGGACAAAGCCTTCGTTTTCCGGGCGCTGCATTCTGGCCGTCAGCTCCTCCATGCGCCTGGCCATCCGCTCATTGCTGTCAATTACACGCAAATCATCCTGGGCCAGACAGGTATATCCTCTTTTCAGCAGATTACTAGACAACGATCTCATCACCTCCGCCTCTGGAAATAACGATTTCGCCTGCATCCTCCAGCTTTCTGATAATATTTACAATCTTCTGCTGTGCCTCTTCCACATCCTTCATGCGGACAGGACCCATAAATTCCATGTCCTCTCTGATCATAACAGCAAGACGCTTGGACATATTGTTGAAAATCGCATTCTGCACCTGCTCGTTTGCACCTTTCAGGGCCACCGCCAGATCGTTGTTGTCCACATCACGCAGCACACGCTGTATAGCCCGGTCGTCCAAAAGAAGCACGTCCTCGAACACAAACATCTTTTTCCGGATTTCGTCCGCCAGCTCCGGCTCTTCGATCTCCAGGGTTTCCATAATATGTTTTTCCGTTCCTCTGTCCACAGTATTCAAAATTTCCACTACCGCGTCCACGCCGCCGATAATGGTGTAATCCTGATTTACCAGACTTGCCAGCTTGGACTCCAAAACCTTCTCCACCTCTTTGATCACATCCGGGCTGGTTCTGTCCATCACAGCCACACGTCTCGCCACATCGGCCTGTCTGTCAGGAGGCAGCGCAGAAAGAATCAATGCCGCCTGGTTGGGAGATAGATAGGATAAAATCAATGCAATCGTCTGCGGATGCTCATCCTGAATAAAGTTAATCAGCTGTGTGGCATCCGTCTTTCTGACAAATTCAAAAGGCTTTACCTGCAGGGACGCCGTCAGCTTGCCGATGATATCCATGGCCTTGTCCGACCCAAGAGCCTTTTCCAAAAGCTCCCTCGCATAGTTAATGCCGCCCTCTGCGATATACTGCTGGGCGAGACACACCTCATAGAATTCGTTGATAACCTCTTCCTTTACCTGGGGCGTCACGCTTCTGGTATTTGCAATTTCCAGGGTCAGCTCCTCTATTTCATCTTCCTTTAAATGCTTAAACACACCGGCAGAGCGCTCCGGCCCCAGCGAAATCAGCAGAATCGCCGCCTTCTGCAGTCCGGTAATGTCTCCCTCTCTTGTTCTAGCCATAATCCTTCGCCTCTCTTCCAAACCCTTTAATTCCAGTCCTCATTCAGCCAGTTTCGAAGCAGGCTGGCCGCCGCCTCAGGATTTTCATCCACAAATTTCTCTATCAGCTTGCGGGTTTCTGATTTAGCCTCCACATCAATGTCCTCAAGCTCCGGCCCAGGAGTGGACTGCAGAAGGTTCTCCACAGAAAGCTCCTCCTCCCTCGCCACCTCTGTCCGGGTGCGCATGCTGCGCAGCACCACAAAGGCCAGCAGGGCCAGAATCATTACCAGCATCATAATGCTTAAAATAGTGGTCCAGCTGACATTCATGCCCTCCCTGTCATAAAAGACAGGGGACTCGTAGGCCACTATGGTGATATTATCCTCGCTGATTCCGGTAGCATTGGCTACAATGCTGTAAAAATCCGGGTCCACATCCATCTTTACATCCGCGCTGTTTGCAGACTTATATTCCTCCCAGCTGGTGCCGTCCAAAAGGCCCTGACGCTCCACATCCTCCTCATGAATCTCATTCCAGGTAATAGCCGTTATGGAAATGGAGGACTGGGAATAATCAATGCTGCCCGCAGGAGTCACTTTATAGTTGATGGATTCATTGGGCAGATAGTCCGTGGAGGTCTCCGACTGTGTGGAGGAGGTGGTGCCGGAATCGGGATATACCTCCACAGTTCCGTCATTTGACTCCGCTCCAGGCACAGCGCTTCCGCCGCTGTCACTTTCAGAATCGAAGGTGTCCTGATGGGAAATCATGCCCTCTTCCCGTCCATCATTGGCATAATATTCCTTTACAGTCTCCTCGTAATTGGCGTAATCCATAGTCAGATGGCTGGTGACCTCAATGGCGTTGTACTGATTGGTGCCAAACAAAACCTTCTTCACCTGATTGGCCACCATGGATTCCGCCTGATTTTGAAGCTCCTGCATGGAATTGGCAATACCCGCAGAGGTGTAATCCTCCCCGCCTTCAAACAGAATATTGGAATCGCTGTCGATGATTGTGATGTTAGCTGTGGTTTCGTTTCCCAGATAAGTCGCCGCCGCCTTAGCCACCGCCGCCGCATTGGCGGAGGTGAAGGTTCCATCCAGCTCAAGCTGAATAAACGCAGAGGACTCCTGCTGCTGCGCAATCAGCGTCCCATCCTGATCGGGAATATGCAGGCGCACAGTGGCGCTTTTTACATTGCTTAAATTGGTAAGATCCTTGGAAAGCTGGTTCTCCAGATACACGCCCCAAAGCTTTTCCTTATCGGATGCCGTAGTAGACATTCCCCCGCTCAGCGCATCCTCTGGCGAATAGTCGTCAGGAACATACCCCGCCGAGCCAAGCGCTACGTTGGCCGAAGAAAGCTGGCTGGTCTCCACATCGATCTTTAAGCCGTCGCTTGACTCCCTGTGCGTAATGCCTGCGCCGTCCAGAATGTCGATGACCTCCGCCGCATCGGCTGTTGTTTCGCATTCGATCAGCCTTGAATACTGGGGCTGTGAGAACACATATATGATTATTGCGAAAGTAAAGATGACCACCGCACCGATACCGATGATAATGGTTTTTTGTCTGGCGGTAAATTTATTCCACCACTCAAGCACCTTTGCAGGTATTTCTTTCAGCTTGTCTGCCATGATAAATTTCCCCCAGCTCTATTATATCTGAATCTGCATCAGCTCACGGTATGCTTCCAGGATCTTGTCCCGCACCGTCACCGTGTACTGCAGAGCTGTGGAAGCCTTCTTTAAGGCAATCGTCAGATCATGGGTATTCTCTGTTTCTCCAAGAGCAAACTTAATTTCCTCATTTTCTGCATCTGAAAGATAGCTGTTTGTGGTTTTAATGTTGTCCAGCGCCGAATTAAAAATAGCGCTAAACAATGTTCCGTCCGCTTTTTCATTTTTTTCCGTGAGCATTCCTGTCAGCGAAGCCGCAGAAACCTCCGAGCCCGCGCCCACTGCATTCAAAGCACTGACTCCCGTAAGACCGCTAATTGCTGATAAATCCATTGTATGTACTCCTCTTATCCTTCTTATCCATTCTGCGCAGTATTTCTATGCCTTCTGCTCCCCCTCAAAAGCTTAAGCTTTACTGCTGCGTCAGCTGAAGCCCCTGCAGAGCCATGGATTTGCTGGCGTTGAACGCTGTGGCGTTTGCCTCATAAGCCCTGCTGGCATCAATCAGATTCGTCATTTCCGTTATGATATTTACATTGGGATATGTAACATAACCGTTCTCATCCGCATCCGGATGGGAGGGATCATATACCATGTTCATTTCTGTTTCCGTATCCTCATATACGCCGTCCACCTTGACGCCCTGTCCGCTGTATCCATGGTACAAAGACACGCTGCCCAGCACTCTGCCAAAAGAGGTCTGATCCCCCTTCTGGGCGAAAGTAACCACTTTTCTCCGGTAGGGCGTGCCGTCCTCCGTGCGCGTGGTGTTGGCATTTGCCACATTTTCAGAAATCACATCCATACGGTATCTCTGAGAGGTAAGACCGGATGCGTTAATATTAAAAGCAGAGAACATACTCATTCTTTTCTATCCTTTCTAAGCTGAGACAAAACAGAGAAAATCTATTTTATCACGGTCTGCAGATTGGTAAACTCCTGGTTGATGCTTGTGAGAAGCCCCTGGTATTTCAGCTGGTTTTCCGCAAGCATCACATTTTCATTTTCAACGTCCACATTATTCCCATCCAGTCTGTAGGAATAGCTCTCATAATCTGTATAGGGCCTTGCCTGAAGCTCACTGGTCTTTATGGAGGATACTCTCTCGTCCATAGACTTGTTCAGCCCGCTTCCCAAAGCCTTCTTTAACTCATTTTCAAAGGACACATCCTGCCTCTTATAGTAAGGTGTATCCACGTTGGCTATATTGTTGGATATGGCTTCATTTCTCAGCCAGCTTGCGTCCGCAGCCTTGTCCAGCACATTGATATAATCAAATACATTGGTTTGAATCATCAGGGAACTCCTTTCCACACACTCCTGCCACTTTATTCTATTATAATTTATTTTGCCAAAAAAACAACATTTTTTTATGGTTTTCAATGCAAAAACATGAAAAACGGGACTTATTGACTATGCAACAAGTCCCGCCATCTGCTCTTATTTTTTACGATTCTGGCGCTTCAGCTCCTCTATCTCGTCAAACACCACATCGTTGAGTACCTTGATGTAGGTACCCTTCATGCCGGAGGAACGGGATTCAATCACGCCGGCACTCTCGAACTTACGCAGCGCATTGACGATCACCGACCTTGTGATTCCCACCCTGTCAGCAATCTTACTGGCAACCAAAATTCCCTCCATGCCGTTTAATTCGTCGAAAATATGGGTGATGGCCTCCATCTCCGAGAAGGAAAGGGTGCTTATGGCAGATTTCACCACCGCCACCTTTCGGCTTTCCTCTGCGCTTTCCTCATTTACAGCCCGCAGCATCTCAAGACCCACCACGGTACTGCCATATTCACAGAGTATAATATCGTCTATGTCATACTGGTCATAGCATTTATAGATAAACAGAGTGCCAAGCCTCTCTCCCGCAATCTCGATAGGGGTAATGATGGCCTGAAATTTTTTCACATCCGTACTCTCAAAGCCCAGCGTTTCCAGATTCACATTCTCCTTGGTGGACAGCACGCCCAGAAGCCTTTCATTTAACATGGAGTCGATAAATCCCCCCACATTCTCCTCAATCAGCTCCGTGATGGATTCGATCCCATCGGACTTCCCCACCCCCAGCACCTTGCCCTTGCGGCTGATCACCAGCACATTGGAATTCAAAATTTCACGCATCACACTGCAAATATCGTTGAAAACCACCTTACTGGAATTATTATTGTGCAACAACTTGCCGATCTTCCTGGTCTTGTCCAATAGCTGTACACTGCTCATACACATTCCTCCGTTTTATTGAGACCGATTACAATATATAAACATTTTATCACAAATAAAATCAGATTACAATGTGCATACAGTTAATTTTTTTGTATTTTTTTTGATTTATGAGACAATTCTGACACTACCCCTGTTTCCTGCCTGCATATCACTGCTTTTCCACAGGGATTTTCCCGGTCACATAGCCGCACTGTTCGTTCATACACACCAGTTTATTTCCTTTTTCCAGAAGCATATCGCCGCATTTGGGACACTTCTCCCCGGATGGCTTCTGCCATACCATGAAATCACACTCGGGGTTATTGATGCAGCCATAATATTTTCTGCCTTTTTTGGTTTTTTTCAGGACAATGTCTCCCCCGCATTTGGGACAGGCCACTCCGATCTTCTCAAAATAGGGCTTGGTATTGCGGCACTCCGGGAAGCCCGGGCAGGCAAGGAATCGTCCGTGAGGGCCATATTTAATCACCATATGCCTGCCGCAGAGCTCGCACACCTCATCGGACACTTCATCCTCTATGGTGACCTCCTCAAGCTCCTTCTCCGCATTTTTTACCGCTTCTTCCAGGTCGGGATAAAAATTGGATACAATGGTTTTCCACTTTACGGTGCCTTCCTCCACCCCGTCCAAAAGGGCCTCCATGTTGGCTGTGAAATTCACATCCACAATGCTGGGGAACGCCTCCTTCATCATATTGTTTACCACCTCTCCCAGCTCCGTCACATAGAGATTTTTATTCTCCTTTACCACATAGCGTCTGGCCAGAATTGTGGTGATGGTAGGCGCATAGGTACTGGGTCTGCCGATGCCCAGCTCCTCCAGGGTTTTCACCAGGGAGGCCTCTGTGTAGTGGGCCGGGGGCTGGGTAAAATGCTGCCTGGGGTCAAAGGAAAGATACTCCAGCCTGCTGTCCTTATCCAGCTCTTTTGCAAGAGAATTTTCCTCCTCCTTATCCTCCTCCTGCATATATACACTCATAAATCCATCAAACAAAAGCCTGGAAGCCGAAAGTGTAAATATATGCTCTGTCGCCTGAATCTTCACAGAAGTTGTCTCATATCTGGCTCCGCTCATCCTGCTGGCTGTAAAACGCTTCCAAATCAGCTGATAAAGCCGGAACAAATCCCTGGGCAGCTCATCCTTTACAAGCGCAGGAAGTCTGTTGATATCCGTAGGACGGATGGCTTCGTGGGCATCCTGAATCTTCTGCCCTGTCTTTTTTTCTGCGCTCTTTTCAGACTGATATTCCTCTCCATAACGGGATTTTATAAAGTCTGCCGCCTGAAGCTCCGCTTCCTCAGACACACGGGTGGAGTCCGTACGCAGATAGGTAATCAGACCCACAGTGCCCTCTCCCTTGATATCCACGCCCTCGTAGAGCTGCTGGGCGAGACGCATGGTTTTCTGGGTAGAAAAATTTAACACCTTGCTGGCTTCCTGCTGCAGTGTGGAGGTGGTAAAGGGCAGAGGGGCCTTCTTCATGCGCTCCCCCTTTTTCACTTCTGTGACCCGATACTGGGCCCCCTCCAGGGATGCCATAACAGCATCCGCCTGTTCCTTGCTGGTAATGGACTGTCTGCCCTCTTCGGTGCCATAATATTTTGCTGTAATGGGCTTCTTTTCACCTTCTATCTTTAAGTTTACATCCAAGGACCAATATTCCTCCGGAATAAACGCATTGATCTCTTCCTCTCTGTCACAGATCAGACGAAGCGCCACAGACTGCACTCTTCCGGCGCTTAACCCCCTCTTAATCTTGGCCCAAAGCAGCGGGGAAATGCGATAGCCCACCATTCTGTCCAACACCCGGCGGGCCTGCTGGGCGTCCACCAGGTTCATATTGATTTCTCTGGCATTTTTCAAAGATTCCTTCACCGCATTCTTGGTAATCTCGTTAAAGGTAATGCGGTACACCTTCTTCCCTTCCAGCTTCAGGGCTGCCATCAAATGCCAGGAGATGGCCTCGCCCTCCCTGTCGGGGTCGGTTGCCAGATAAATTTTTTCCGCCTTCTTTACCTCCTTGCGGAGATTGGCAAGAATGTCACCCTTTCCCCGGATCGTGATATACTTGGGCTCATAATCATGCTCCACGTCAATCCCCAGCTGGCTTTTGGGAAGATCCCTCACATGTCCGTTGCTGGCCGCCACCTCATAGTTTGCTCCCAGAAATTTTTTGATTGTCTTCACCTTTGCCGGTGATTCCACGATCACTAAATACTTTGCCATGTCGCCGTCCCCTTACTCCATGTTTTCGCTGTGTTTCTTCTATTTATATTATGATGTTGAGGTCAAAAGGATTTTCGGTCACAAAGCTTGTTTGAGCGCAGCGAGTTCGGATTTTTTGGAACGCATTTAGCAAATTTGTCGATTCCTGGCGCAACTTGACTCCGAAGCCGCAAACAATTCTGACGCTTTGTGATTGGGAGACCTTTTGCCCCCAACATCATATTATCTGATATATATACCTGATTCTCTCAACAATCGTGAAACACTATACACTAAATTCAGGGCGCTTGCAAGTTTTTTCAGAGATTTTTAATGAAACTTTCTTCTATTATTATATATAAAAGGGACAGAGCTGTTTTTTATGGCAGCTCTGTCCTCATTAGTCTTACATCATTCATTCATAAAATCACTGCATGGAAAGCAGCCGTACCTTAAGCCTTACATACACGGGAAGTCTTATAGAATCAATCCAGCTCCAGCGCGCCGGTGTACAGCTGATAATAAGTTCCCTTAAGCTTGATCAGATCCTCGTGGGTGCCTCGCTCAATGATCCGTCCATGGTCAAGCACCATGATCGCATCGGCGTTCTGCACCGTGGATAGACGGTGGGCGATCACAAAGGTAGTACGCCCCGCCATCAGCGCATCCATGCCGCGCTGAACAATAGCCTCGGTGTGAGTGTCAATGGAGCTGGTGGCCTCGTCCATGATCATAACGGGCGGGTCAGCCACAGCAGCCCGGGCAATGGCCAGCAGCTGGCGCTGTCCCTGGCTTAAATTTGCTCCGTTTCCGGTCAGCATGGTGTTATAGCCGTCCGGCAGACGGCGGATAAAATCATCTGCACCAGCCAGTCTGGCAGCGGCAATACATTCCTCGTCGCGGGCTTCCAGATTGCCGTAACGAATATTTTCCATAACCGTTCCGGTAAAAAGATTGGTGTCCTGCAGCACAATGCCAAGGCTGTGGCGCAGGTCCGCCTTCTTAATCTTATTGATGTTAATACCGTCATAACGGATTTTACCATCGGCAATGTCATAAAAGCGGTTGATCAGGTTTGTGATAGTGGTTTTTCCGGCGCCGGTAGAACCCACAAAGGCAACCTTCTGCCCCGGTTTTGCGTACAGGGAAACATTATGCAGAACGGTTTTCTCCGGCACATAGCCAAAGTCCACATCGAAGAAACGTACGTCTCCCTGGAGGCGGGTATAGGTGACGGTGCCGTCGTGATGGGGATGCTTCCACGCCCACACATTGGTGCGTTCATGGTATTCCTCCAGGGTACCGTCAGCTCTCTCTCTTGCGTTGACCAGCGTCACATAGCCTTCATCGGTCTCAGGCTCTTCATCCAGCAGCGCAAAGATACGATGGGCACCAGCCAGACCCATAACCACCATGTTGACCTGATTGGACACCTGTCCAATGGCCCCGGCAAACTGCTTGGTCATATTCAAAAAAGGAACCACAATACTGATGCTTAAGGCCATGCCTGAAATGCTGAGGTTGGGCGCACCAGCCAGCAGCAGGCTTCCCCCGACCAGCGCCACAATAACGTACATCACATTGCCGATGTTGGCTAACAAGGGCATCAAAATATTAGCGTAACGGTTTGCCCTTTCGGAATTTTCAAACAGCTCATCGTTTACCTTGTCAAAATCTGCCTTAGCGCCGTCCTCATGGCAGAATACCTTGATGACCTTCTGGCCATTCATCATTTCCTCCATAAATCCCTCCGTACGGGCAATGGTGATCTGCTGTCTGATGAAATAGCGGGAGGAATGTCCGCTGACATAGCGCGCCACAAAGGTCATGACCACAACGCCGCAGACCACAACCAGCGCCAGCCAGACGCTGTAATACAGCATAATACAAAAGACGCTGAGCAGCATAACGCCTGAAATCAGCATCTGGGGCAGACTCTGGCTGATCATCTGACGCAGGGTATCGATATCATTGGTATAAAAGCTCATGATATCGCCATGGTTATGAGTGTCAAAATAACGAATGGGCAAATCCTGCATATGGTCAAACATCTTTTTCCGCAGTTTGGCCAGCGTGCCCTGGGTAATAATCGCCATCAGCTGGGTATAGCATATGCCCGCAATCAGGCTGATGACATACATGGTAATCAGGATAGCCAGCAGATTGAAAATCCGGCCCGAGGCTGTGGCCCAGTCACCATCCCTGAAGGTGTCCTCGACCACGGCGATCGCATTCTGCATGAAAATTGACGGCATGGAGCTGACAATGGCATTGATAAGAATACAAACCAGCGTAATGGGCAGAAGCACCGGGTAAAACTGAAATACGGTCTTGATTACGCGGCCCAGCACGCCTTTGGGAGCGCGGCGGCCCCGTGCAGTAGTATTGGTGTTATTCGGCATTCTTGTCACCTCCTACTCGGTTCTGGGATGTATAAATATCGCGGTAGACCTCGCTGGATTCCATCAGCTGATCATGGCTGCCCACAGCGCTGATGCGGCCCCCTTCCATCAAAATGATACGGTCGGCATCCTGCACACTGGCAACACGCTGCGCGATAATAATTTTAGTGGTTTCTGGAATAAACTCGCGGAAGCCTTTGCGGATCAAGGCGTCGGTGCGGGTATCCACAGCGCTGGTGGAATCGTCCAGAATCAATATCTTGGGCTTTTTTAACAGCGCGCGGGCAATACACAGACGCTGCTTCTGGCCTCCGGAAACATTGGTTCCTCCCTGCTCGATCCAGGTGTCATATTTGTCCGGAAACTGCTGGACAAATTCGTCTGCCTGAGCCAGACGGCAGGCCTCCTCCATCTCCGCATCGGTGGCGTTTGGATTTCCCCAGCGCAGATTGTCCTTGATCGTACCGGAAAACAGCACGTTCTTCTGCAGCACTACAGCGACCTGGTTACGCAGCGTTTCCAAGTCGTATCGGCGCACGTCCTCGCCTCCCACCCTGACACTTCCTTCAGTCACGTCGTACAGACGGGGAATCAGCTGGATCAGCGACGATTTGGATGAACCGGTGCCTCCCAGAATACCGATCACTTCGCCGGACTTGATATGTAGATTGATGTCGGACAGTGCCATACGGTCAGCCTTCTTAGAATACTTGAAGCTGACGTTGTCAAAGTCAATAGAGCCGTCCTTAACTTCCGTCAAGGCGTTTTCCGGACTTTGCAGCGTGCTCTCCTCATTCAGAACCTCCACAATACGCTCCGCCGATTCAATGGACATGGTGATCATAACAAACACCATGGACAGCATCATCAGGCTCATCAAAATCTGAAAGCTGTAGGTCAGCATGGAGGACATCTGTCCCACGTTCAGGTCTAGTCCATAGCTGGTAATCACAGAATAGGAGCCGTAGGAAAGCACAAACACCATACCCGCATAAACACAGAACTGCATCATGGGATTATTGATGGCCATAATACGCTCGGCACGGGTAAAATCCTTTTGAACATCCTCTGCCGCAGCGCCGAATTTCTTCTTTTCATAATCCTCACGCACATAGGACTTTACCACACGCATAGCCTGCACATTTTCCTGCACCGAATCGTTCAGCGCATCGTACTTGCGGAACACCCGGCGGAACAGAGGCGTGGCAGCGCGGATAACCAGAAACAGGCCAATACCCAGAAGCGGTATGGTAAACAAAAAAATCATAGCCAGACGACCGCCCATGATAAAGCCCATTGCAAACGAGAAAATCAACATCAGCGGGCAGCGGATGGCAACACGGATAATCATCATGTAAGCCATCTGCACGTTGGTGATGTCAGTGGTCAGACGGGTGACCAGGCTGGAAACGGAAAATTTGTCAATGTTTTCAAAAGAATAATCCTGTATTTTATAAAACATATCCTTGCGCAGATTACGCGCAAAGCCGGCGGATGCCGTTGCACAGGTAGCGCCTGCCGCACCGCCGAAAATCAGCGAGACAACGGACATGGCAATCAAAGCCGCGCCATACCGGACAATGACGTCCATGGAGCAGCCGGCCTGCATCTGGTTTACCAGATTAGCGATCACAAACGGGATCGCGCATTCCAGAATAACCTCCACCGTCACCAAAAGCGGCGTCAAGATTGAAGCCTTTTTATACTCGCGAATGCTGCGGGCCAAGACTTTTATCATTTTGACTTCCTCCTTTTTCAATTCGTTTCTTTGTTTTTGGCTCGAATGTTCTGCTGCGAACTTTTTGGGTTCGATGCGTGGACTTTCCCGCAGGAAGCATTATCAGCCGCTTCGCCATCCCAGTCATCCAGATTGCGCAGCATCTGAGCCGCCATTTCCTTAAACAGCTGCACCTGACCCTCCGAGAGTCCGCGCGTCAGCATACGGTCGGTCTCCTGCAGGCAGGCATACACCTGAGCGTCCAGCATAGCAGCACGCTGTGTGGGAACCAGACTTTTGAGTCTGGCATCGCTTTCTACGCTCTCCCTCCGGATAATGCCGTTTTTTTCCAGCAGCTGCAAGATACCCGTTGCAGTGGAACGGCTCAGCCCGAACACGTTCTCAATGTCACGCTGGAAAATCGGACCTTCCTGGTAATGAGACAGAATATAATAGATTACCCGGCTCTGCACGCCGGTAATGCCCAGATTCTGTAAGGTAGCATTCAGCCGCGTTTTGACCTTATGAGACAGCAGATTGATCCACGCGCCGCAATCCTTTTCCACCTCAGACACCCCCTTTTTTTGGTACAACTGTCAAATTATTTTGTTTGGATGCGAACAGTATAGTACTCCATTTTGCATATAATGTCAAGGGGGCAAAAATGATTTCTTATCGGTAAACTTATCCGCAAAAAAATCTTTTTCGGCAATAAAAAAATGCTAAAAACTCAATTTTCATCAAGTTTCCAGCACTTTTCGGGTTGGGCTGTTCTTCTAAAGAACAAGCAGCTGATAGGGGAATCGAACCCCTGTTTCCGCCGTGAGAGGGCGGCGTCTTGACCGCTTGACCAATCAGCCATCTGCAAATACCGCTCTTTCTTTTGCTGTATCAGCGGTACTTGCTTATCATAATACATCTTCGAAAAAATTGCAAGTATTTTTTTAAAAATTTCTACAATTTTTTTTAATGCTGAAGCGCCATTTCCGCCTGCCTGTCATACAAAATCAAAAATACTGATCTGGTTAGATTCCGGCAGATCCCCCAAAAGATTCAGGGAATCCATCAAATCAATAACCGTTTTGGAAACCTTGGTGCGCTGCCTGAAATCATCCTTGGACAGGAAAGGCCCGTCCTTTGCCGCCTCCACAATGGCATCTGCTGCCTTCTCCCCCAGTCCGTCAATGCTGTTTAAAGAAGGCATCAGCTTCCCGTCCACGATCTGAAAGGCCCGGGATTTTGCCCTGAAAATGTCGATGGGCACAAATTCATAGCCTCTTGCATACATTTCCTGCACCACCCGCATATCACCATAGGCATCCTTCTCCTTGTTGGACAGGCTGTCCCCCCGTTTTTTATAGTCCGCCATAATGCTTTCCAAATGCCTCTGACCCTGGCACATAATCTCATAGGAAAAGGCCTTGGCCCGGATGCTGAAAAATGCGCCGTAATAGGCCAGCGGATAATATATCTTACAGTAGGCAATACGCCAGGCCATCATAACATAAGCAGCCGCGTGGGCCTTAGGAAACATGTATTTGATCTTTTTGCAGGATTCTATGTACCAGTCCGGCACATTTTTCTCCTTCATGGCCGCAATCCACTCCTCCTTCAGTCCCTTTCCCTTGCGGACGCTCTCCATGATGGTGAAGGACAGACTGGGTTCCACTCCCATTTGAATCAGATAAAGCATAATGTCGTCACGGGTGCAGATGGCCGTTGCAATGGTTGCCGTTCCTTCCAAAATCAGTGTCTGGGCATTTCCAAGCCACACATCCGTTCCATGGGCCAGACCGGCAATCCGCACCAGGTCCGAAAAGGATTGGGGCTTGGCGTCAATCAGCATCTGCATGGCAAAGTCCGTGCCAAATTCCGGTATCCCAAGAGCCCCCAGCTTACACCCTCCGATCTGATCCGGTGTAATGCCCAGGGCGTCCGTATTCTGAAACAGGGACATTACCTTAGGATCGTCCAGGGGTATGGTGGTAGGGTCCTTTTGGGTCAAATCCTGAAGCATGCGAATCATCGTAGGATCATCATGTCCCAGAATATCCAGCTTTAACAGATTGTGGTCAATGGAGTGATAGTCAAAATGGGTGGTAATGGTGTCGGTGGTCATATCGTTCGCCGGGTGCTGAACCGGGGTAAAGGAATTGATATCCTGTCCCAGGGGAAGCACCACAATACCGCCGGGATGCTGTCCGGTGCTTCGCCTTACGCCCGTACAGCCTGCAGTGATGCGGTTGATTTCACAGGTCCGCTTGTGAACGCCCCTCTCCTCATAATAGTTTTTCACATATCCGAAAGCCGTTTTGTCTGCCAGCGTTGCGATGGTGCCTGCCCGGAAGGTCTGTCCTGCGCCAAAAATAACCTCCGTATACTTGTGGGCCTTGGACTGATACTCTCCGGAGAAATTCAAGTCAATATCCGGCTCCTTGTCTCCCTTAAAGCCCAAAAAGGTTTCAAAGGGGATGTCAAAGCCGTCCTTATTCAGCTTCTCCCCGCAGACAGGGCACAGCTTGTCCGGCATATCAATGCCGGCCTTGCCCGCATAAGCCTTTACATCCTCTCCGTCAAAATCCACGTAATGGCATTTGCTGCAATAATAATGGGGGCTTAAGGGATTGACCTCGGTGATCCCCGACATAGTGGCCACAAAAGAACTTCCTACAGAACCCCTGGAGCCCACCAGGTACCCGTCCTCCACAGACTTCCACACCAGCTTCTGGGCGATAATATACATCACCGCAAAGCCGTTGGTGATGATGGAATGCAGCTCCTTTTCCAGCCTGTCCTCCACGATTTTGGGAAGGTCTGGGCCGTAAATCTCGTGGGCTTTATTGTAGCAGATTTCCGTCAGCGTCTTATCACTGTCGGGAATCACCGGAGGACATTTATCCGGTCTCACAGGCGAGATAGTCTCTATCATGTCCGCGATCAGATTGGTGTTGGTGATCACCACCTCCCTCGCCTTATCGCTGCCCAGATAAGCAAATTCCTCCAGCATTTCCTCTGTGGTGTGCAGATAAAGGGGCGCCTGCTCGTCCGCATCCTCAAAGCCCTTTCCGGCCATGATGATTCTGCGGTAGACCTCATCCTCAGGGTCCAGGAAATGCACGTCGCAGGTAGCCGCCACAGGCTTGTGAAACTGCTCTCCCAGCTCCACGATCCTGCGGTTGATATTCTGAATATCCTCCACGGAATTAACATTTCTCACCTTTTCTGAGGCAATCATAAAACGATTATTGCCGCAGGGCTGTATTTCCAGATAATCATAAAAGTTTACCAGCCTTGCGATCTGGGCGTCGGACTGCCCGTCCAAAAGCGCCCTGTAAAGCTCTCCTGCCTCGCAGGCGCTGCCAAGGAGCAGTCCCTCTCTGTATTTCATCACCAGGCTTTTTGGCACTCTGGGACGTTTGTTGAAATAAGTCAGATGGGACTCGGATACCAAACGATAGAGATTGATTCTCCCCAGATCATTTTTTGCCAAAATAATGGCATGATAAGAAGGGAGCTTCTTTACCATATCCACGCTGGCAGCTCCCAGTGCATTCACCTGCGCCAGAGTATACACCTCTTCCTTTGCAAGCATCTTGATAAACCGCACAAAAATATGGGCCGTTGCCTCCGCATCGTCCACCGCACGGTGATGGTTTTCCAGGGATATCCCCAGAGTTTTTGCCACCGCATCCAGGGTGTGTTTGGCCTGATGAGGCAAAAGCACCCTGGCAATGCCCACGGTATCCACATAGGTATATTCCGTGGGATATCCCAGCCTTCTGGCATTTTCCATGATAAAGCTCATATCAAAGCCCGCATTATGGGCCACTAAGATGCAGCCCTGACAGAAATGCAGAAATTCCGGTAAAACCTCCTCTATTTCAGGAGCGTCCAGTACCATATCGTCCCTGATCCCCGTCAGTTTTTCTATCTCAAAGGGTATGGGCGTCTTAGGATTCACAAAGGTGGAATAACGGTCCACAATTTCGCCCCCTGACACCTTCACCGCACCGATTTCAATAATACGGTTATTCACCGGCGAAAATCCCGTGGTCTCTATGTCAAATACCACAAAGTCATCCGAAAGGCTCTGTCCTCTCTCGCCCGTCACAATTTCCCGCAGATCATCCACCAGATAGGCTTCCATGCCATAAATAATTTTAAAGAAGTCCTGCTTGACCGGATTTTCTTCCCCGGCCTCCTTGCGTTTTGCCTTCTCCGCCTTCCACAAATCCTCCCACACATGATTGGCATCGGTGAAGCTCTGCACCACCCCGTGATCTGTGATGGCGATAGCCCTGTGCCCCCACTGATAAGCCCGTTTCACGATGTCCCTGGCCTCTGACACACCGTCCATATCGCTCATCTTAGTATGGCAGTGCAGCTCCACGCGCTTCACCGGGGCAGTATCCGTCCTGCTTGTGGTAAAATCCGGAATTTTCTTAATTCCGGCCACGGAGCCTATGGTCAGCTCATGATCAAATTTGTCCACCATGCTGATGCCCTTCACCTTGATGAAAACGCCGGGCTTAAGTCCCTTCGTGATCTCCTCTGCCTGGTCATTGCCTGCAAACATCTTCACGGTTATGGTGTCCGTAAAATCGGTTACATCAAAGATGATGATTGTCTTTTCATTCCTGATTTCCCGCTTGTCCAGGGTAAGAATTTTGCCCCGGATGACCACCTCCCCGATTTCTCCGATGATTTCCTCTATCTTTACGGGTTCCTCCTCAAAGTCCCTTCCGTAGAGCACGTCGGGATTGTCAGAGCGTCTGACGCTCCTTCCGTAGTCGCCTCCCCGTCTGAATTCTCCCTTTTTCCATTCCCCCCGTCCCTTTTCCAGACTCTTTTGCGCCGTGGGTGACTGCGCCTCCCTCCGGCCCGGCATACCGGCCTCTTTCTGCCCCCTGCCGCCAAAGTCCGCCTTCCCAGGCCCGCCGGGAGAACGTACCGCACCAGCCGTTCCTTGAGCCTCAGAGTCCTGCCCGCCGGCCGCACCAGCCTTTACCCTGCGGCAGATTTCGTCCACTTTCATTTGAATTCTGCGCTGGTCATCCTCTGCATATCTTCCGGTCTGTCCTTCCTTGTAATCTGTCTGCACCATTACCTGGAAGCCACAACGTTCCACCAGAACCTTTTCCAATATTCTGACAAGCTCTTCCTCCTTGCTTCTGACAAGGACAGAGTCCTCCAGCGTCAAAAGCACCTTATCCTTTGACGGAAAGGTAATATCCGCCGTCTTAAAGGCATTATATTCCACATGACTGTACTCCCTAAGTTCCGCCAGAATACTTTCTCTATAAATGTCCAAAAGCTTCTCCGGATCATACTGAGCCGACAGGGAAAACCTCTCATATATTTTCACCGCCATGTTTACATTGGGAAAAAGCTGCCTCTTAATCTGATTCTCCGCCTCCCAGATATGATCCTTTACAATCAGTCTGGTACTGAATAAATACACTCTCAGATAATCCCTGCTTTTGGTTGCAGAGATTTTCTCCACGCTGGTCTGCTCCATAATATCCTGCACATCCGGTTTCAGCTTCAGCGTTGGAAATACTTCAAAAAACGGTTTACCCATATTGTTTCACCTAATTCCAGTTATCCAGTTCTTCCTTTAATGCCGCAAGCAGCTGTTCCTCCTTCACCTTGCGGACAATTTCCCCCTTTTTGATTAAAAGTCCCTCGCCTATGCCTCCGGCGATTCCAATATCTGCTTCTCTGGCCTCCCCGGGGCCGTTTACCACGCATCCCATCACAGCCACCTTGATAGCAAGGGGATAGTCCTCCACCAGTCTTTCCACCTTTTGCGCCAGTCCGATCAAGTCAATCTGGGTTCTTCCGCAGGTAGGGCAGGAAACCACCTCAATCCCACCCTTTCTAAGACCCAGGGTGCGCAAAATCAATCTGGCCGACTTGATCTCCTCCACCGGATTTCCCGTCAGGGAAACCCGTATGGTATCTCCGATTCCCTGATAGAGAATAATGCCAAGCCCCACCGCAGACTTGATATTGCCGCTCTGCACCGTGCCTGCTTCTGTAATGCCCACATGCAGCGGATAAGCGGTCTTTCCCGCAAGCAGCTCATGAGCCTTCACGCACATCAGCACGTCGGAGGACTTAATGCTGATCACCAGATTATCATAGCCCATATCCTCTATCATGTGCACCTTGTCAAGGGCGCTCTCCACAATAGCCTGGGCCGTTACCCCTCCATATTTTTCCAAAAGAGGCTTTTCCAGGGAACCGCTGTTTACCCCCACCCGGATGGGAATATTGCGCTCCTTCGCCGTCTCCACCACAGCCCGCACCCTGTCGGGGGCGCCGATATTTCCCGGGTTGATGCGTATTTTGTCTGCGCCGTTTTCCATGGCGGCAACAGCCAGCCGGTAATCAAAATGAATGTCCGCCACCAGGGGGATGTGTATCCTCTTTTTTATCTCTGAAAGGGCTTTTGCCGCCTCCATATCAGGCACAGTACAGCGGATGATCTCGCAGCCCGCCGCCTCAAGGCTTAAAATCTGCGCCACAGTGGCCTCCACATCCTGAGTTTTTGTATTTGTCATGGACTGAATCAATATGGGATTTCCCCCGCCGATCTTTCTGTCTCCTATCTGTATCACCTTGGTATTGTCTCTGTACATGGCTCCTCCCTTTCCTTTCCATCCTCAAAGAGAAAAAAAGAACACCTTCCTGATGTTCCTTTCTTGATTATAATCCAATCCAGGAACCCTGTAAAGAAACAATTCAAACGGAAAGGCTGCTTTCAGCGCTTTGCCGCGCAGAAATACCCGGGACTTACCTGGCTTGCAAATCCCTTCATACACAAAACCATCAGCATGGCTCCAAGACTCCCCACACTACAGGAAAAAGATATTCTGTCCTTTATCTGCTCCAAGGTTCTGGGCGTAAAATCCAAAGCCTCCCAAATCTGCTGAAGTTCAGGCACAAGCTCCCTCTCCTTCTTTCCCCCTTCCACTCTCCTCTCCCGAAGCGCATATTTCGGATTTTTCCTGTGAAAATCCCGCGACAGCTCCTCCCAGAAGTCCTCCGGGGACAGAAAAACCCGGGCTCCCTGTCTCAGCAGACTGTTACAGCCGTCGCTTAATCTGTCCGTGATTCTGCCCGGAACCACATAGACCTCTTTTCCCTGCTCCAAGGCCATGTCCACCGTAATCAGCGTACCGCTTTTGTTTCTGGCCTCAACCACAACCACCGCATCCGCCAGACCGCTGACAATTCTGTTCCGCGGCGGGAAATTCCCCGGTCTGGGCTCCGTTCCCGGCGTATAAGAAGAAAGAAGGCCGCCCTGAGAGGAGAGCTGTATATACAGCCTGCGGTTCTCCCGGGGATAACAGATATCCACGCCGCAGCCTAACACCCCAAAGGAGGCTCCTCCCCTTTCCAGCGCCGCAGACTGGCAGATGCCATCGATCCCTCGTGCCATTCCGCTGATCACATTAACACCCCTCTCCCCCAGAAACCGTCCCAGCTCTCTGGCCACATAGCTTCCATATTCGGAGCAATCCCTGGCCCCGATCACCGCAGCGGAAGGGACGTCCTGTTTTGGCAGACTCCCCCGGTAAAATAACCCCAGAGGCGCGTCCGGAATATTACGAAGCCGCTCCGGGTATGTATCCTCACACCGACACACAAACCCAATGCCCTTCTCCCGCAGCTTCTCATACTCCTCCTGCACCTTCCACCCTTCTGTAAACTCCTTTGCCTTTTCATAGGTTTTTTCTCCCACCACTTTACTCCAAAGCTCCCCGGGAGCATGATACAGATTCCGGGCGCTTCCTCCGCATAAGTTCAAAAGCCTTTCTCCTCTTACGTTTCCAATTCCAGGCAGGCTGCACAGCCAAAGCATATAAGCCCGTTCCGTCTCGTCCTTTCCTTCCATTTCAATCCCCATCTGCATCCTCCCATCCCTTCCAGCAGCCCTTTGCAGGGCAAAAAAAGGAAGCCTCTAAAATATGTGATTCCTCGATTGCTTCCCTCTCCTCCAAATCCGCAATGGTTCTTGCCACCCTTAAAATTCTGTGGTAAGCCCTTGCGCTGAGCCTTAAGCTTCGGTAAAGCTCCTCCATAAGTCTCTTTTCAGCAGTTCCCAGAGGACAATACCTGTCCATGTCCGCCGCCGAAATATCCCCATTAAACCGGCAGCCGCTTCCGGCAAACCGTTTCATCTGGCGTTTTCTTGCCCTCATCACCCGTTTTCTGATCTCCCTGCTGCTCTCTCCCTTTTGCTTTCCCTGGAGTCCTCCAATTTCCACCTGACGCAGCTCCACACAAAGATCCATCCGGTCCAGTACAGGCCCGGAAATCCTTCCCAGGTATTTGTTTACCTGGAATTGGGTGCATTTACAGCGGTTTCTGTCCGGATAATATCCACAGGGACAGGGATTCATGGCACAGACCAGCATAAAATTACTGGGATAGGAGAGATTTCCTCCCACTCTTGCGATCTGCACCCTTCGTTCCTCCAGCGGCTGGCGCAGGCCATCCAGCGCCTGTCTGCGAAACTCCGGCAGTTCATCCAAAAACAAGATACCCCTATGGGCCAGAGAAATGATTCCCGGTCTGGGAAGGAAGCTGCCGCCGATCAGGGCAGTGTGGGAAATGGTGTGATGGGGACTCTGAAAGGGTCTTTTTGTGACAAGAGCGCTTCCCTCCGGAAGCGTTCCCGCCACGCTGGAAATGGCAGTGGCCTCCAGGCTTTCCTCCAGCGTAAGCGGGGGAAGGATTCCCGGAAGCCTTTTTGCAATCATGGACTTTCCGGCTCCGGGAGGCCCCGTCATCAAAAGGTTATGGAAGCCGGCGGCCGCAATTTCAGCCGCCCGCTTTGCAGTCTCCTGCCCTGTCACCTCCGCAAAGTCCTCTTCCCCATCGTCCGCCCCTTCCCGGAAGATTTCCTTTAAATCCACCTGCGCTCTTGGCAGCAGCCGTTCCTTTTCTTCCTCGCTGCCTGCACCTTTCAGATAATCCAAAAGCTGCCTGATATGACTGACTCCCCGGACCGCTATCCCCGGAATCACCGCTCCCTCTAAGGCGTTTGCCACAGGAACCACACATTCTGAAATTCCTCTTCGGGCTGCTTCTCTCACAATGGGAAGCACACCCCGAACCTTCTTTACCTCTCCGTTCAGCCCAAGCTCCCCTAAAAAGAGCGTGTCTGCAATCAATTCTGCGGAACAGGGATTTTCCCTAAAAGCTCCCATGGACTGCAGGATTCCCACAGCTATGGGCAGGTCGAAGGCCGTTCCCTCCTTCCGGCAGTCTGCCGGGGACAAATTTACCGTGATATGGCTGGGCGGCAGGCGCAGACCCGCGTTTTTCAGCGCCACGCTCACCCGTTCTTTGGATTCCCGCACCTCGCCGCTTAAGGAACCCACAAGGGAAAAGCCCGGAAGCCCGGCTGCAATATCCACCTCCACACAGACGGGATAAGCCTGCACTCCATGCAGAGCGCCGGATTGAATCATGCTATACATTTTTCTCCTCCTTTGGAATATAAAATAGGATTGTAGAATGAAAAAATCTTAGAAAATAATATGGAAATATAATGATTATGATAGAAAAAACAGATGCGGCAAGGCAAGATGCAGGCCTGCCTTGCTTTTTAGACATCTTCCCCTAAAAGGGAACCCTTTAGCACTTCAAAGGACGCTGTCCTCCCTCCGTTTCCGGAAACAGGCACCAGTTCCTGGAAAACCACCGCCTCCAGCACATGCAAAAGGCGTATTTTTATCTGCCGCTGTTTGGCCGGCGGAAATTTCTCCACAATGCGCTCCACCACGCAGGCTGCGTTTCCAGCATGCAGAGAGGACAAAACCAAATGCCCTGTCTCAACAGCATGAATGGCAAGCTCAATGATTTCCGTATCCTGCAGCTCCCCTATCAGGATCACGTCTGGGTCCTCCCGCAGAGCCGCCCTGAGGGCGCTTAGATAAGTATCGGAATCTGTTCCGATCTCCCTTTGATTTACCATGGCCATTTTGTGCTGATGAAGATATTCTATAGGCTCCTCCAGAGTGATCACATGCACCTGGCGGCTTTCGTTTATCTGGTCGACCAAAGCCGCCAGCGTGGTGGAAGCTCCGCTCCCGGCCGGTCCTGCCACCAGCACCATACCCTCTTTCTTTGCACAGAGGTCTGCCAGGCATTCCGGCGCTCCCAGTTCTTCCAGGGCAGGCACCTTGGCCCCCACCAGCCGGAAGGCCAAAGCTGCCGATCCCCTCTGCTTATACGCATTCACCCGAAAGCGCCCGCATCCTGAAATAGAAAAGGACAGGTCACATTCTCCATGCTCCTCAAAATATTCTCTCTGCTGCTGCGTCATGATATTCACCAGTACATCCAGTGTGTCTGCAGGCAGCACCTTCGGATAAGCCATGGAAACCAGTCCGCCGTCTATGCGCATTTTCGGCGGAATCCCCACTGTCAAATGTACATCGCTTGCCCCGGCCTCCTTAGCCGCCTTTAAAATTTCCTCTATCTCTGGCATCTTATGCTCTTCTCCTGTCTCTTTGGAATGACTCTGCCCAGCCTCTTAAATCTTCCTTACGGATTTATTATACCCCGGCTCTATCTGATTGACAAGCAAAAGCGTCTCTCAGCTTCTGCAGTGCCTTTTTTTCGATTCTGGACACATAGCTGCGGGATATCCCCATCCTTTCGCCAATCTCATTCTGGGTAGCCTCCGGCCTTCCGTCCAGCCCATAGCGTAAAATCAATATCTCCCTTTCCCTGTCTGTGAGACATTCCTCTAACAGCACAAACAGCTTCTTTATATTGCTGTGAAATTCCATGCTGTCAACGATATCCGGCTGCTGCTGTTCGATCACATCCACCAAATGTATCTCATTGCCCTCTTTATCCTGCCCAATGGGCTCAAATAAAGAAACCTCCCGGGAGGTTTTCTTTTTGCTGCGCAGCAGCATCAGCAGCTCATTGTCTATACAGCGGCAGGCGTAGGTGGCAAGCCGTCCCTTTCCCGCATCAAAGGTATCTACCGCTTTGATCAGTCCAATGCAGCCGATGGATATTAAATCCTCCATATCCTCGTCTACATTCTGATATTTTTTGGCAATGTGCGCCACCAGCCGAAGGTTTCGCTCAATCAGAATCTCCTTGGCCCGCCGGGCCTCTACGGGGGTGCCTTCCTGCAGCAGCCGGATATACTCGGCTTCTTCTCCTGAGGTTAAAGGTTTTTGAAATGTTTTCAAAATACCCCCCTGGATTTCTCTTTACAATAGTCTATGAAAAACCTCCGTCTCCGGTGCCTGTCACGAGAGCAAAAACTGCGCCATGCAGTAGTTGCTCAAATCCAGGCCTCTTTCCGTGAGAGCCAGCCTCCCCTCCTTCGTCTCCTCATCCTCCCGAAAGTAAAGCAGGCCGTCTTTTCTGTTTCTTTCAATGACAGGCCCATAAACCTTTTCCATGGACACGCCAAAGGTCCTTTCAAATGCAAGGGGACTGATTCCCCGTATCATACGCAGCCCCAGGAACACAAATTCCTCCATCTGTTCTGTGACAGAAAGGCTCTGCACCCCCTCCCTGCAGCCCAGAGGAGCCTCCAGATAGCGGTCCAGATCACGGCCGTTTTGAAACCGCACATTGTCCACCAGAGACGCCGCGCCAATCCCAAGCCCCAGATAATCCTCTCTCTGCCAGTACCCACAGTTATGACGGCAGGCATAGCCAGGCTTCGCATAATTGGATATCTCATACCTTTCATATCCGTGTTCTCTCAGAATGCGCCCCGTCTCCTCATACATCAGGCGCTCGCTGTCCTCATCCGGCAAGGGAAGCCGTCCCTCCTTTTGAAGGGATGCAAAAGGCGTTCCCTCCTCCACAATGAGACTGTAGGCCGAGATATGCTCAGGAGGATACTTCAGGGAAAGGACTTTTAAGAGAGTCTCCCTCCAAGAAGCGATAGTCTGGCCCGGAATGGCGCTCATAAGATCCACACTCATATTGGAAAAGCCAGTCCTTCGTCCCGCCTCCCAGATGTTCAGAAAATCCGAAAAGCTGTGTATCCGTCCAAGGGCTGAAAGCTCTTTTTCATCTGCAGACTGTAAGCCAATGCTCAGCCTGTTGATTCCGGCCTCATAATAGGCGGCAAGTCTTTCCGCATCCGCCGTGCCGGGATTTACCTCCATAGTGATTTCCGCATCCTTAGACAGGCGAAAGCTCCCCCTTACAGTATCCATAAGCTCCTGTATCTTTTGGGGAGGCGCCACAGAGGGCGTGCCCCCTCCCAGAAAAATACTGGTCACCGTCCTGTCTGTGTACTCTCCTGCCCTTTTTCTTGTCTCTGTCAGCAATGCCTCCATGTAGGCCTCTATCTGGGCCCGGGTTCCCGGGGCTGACAAAAAATCGCAGTACAGGCATTTTCTCACACAGAAGGGAATATGAAAATATAATTCCAGTTTTTTATTTTCTGTCATCCAGCTTCAACACGCTCATAAACGCCTTCTGGGGAATCTCCACGTTGCCAATCTGGCGCATGCGCTTTTTGCCTTCCTTCTGCTTCTCCAAAAGCTTCTTTTTCCGGGTGATGTCGCCGCCGTAGCATTTTGCCAAAACGTCCTTTCTCATGGCCTTTACCGTCTCTCTGGCTATGATCCTCCCGCCTACTGCAGCCTGAATGGGAATCTCAAAGAGATGCCTCGGAATTTCATCCTTCAGCTTCTCGCACATTTTCCGTCCTCTCTCATAGGCGGAATCCGCATGCACAATAAAGGACAGCGCATCCACCTCCTCACGGTTGATCAAAATATCCAGCTTTACCAGATTGGACTGCTCGTACCCCTTGATATCATAGTCGAAAGAAGCATATCCTCTGGAACGGGACTTCAACGCGTCAAAGAAATCATAGATAATTTCATTTAAGGGCAGCTCATATTTTAGCAGTGCTCTGGTGCCCTCCACATACTCCATGCCGAGATATTTTCCTCTTCTCTCCTGGCACAGCTCCATAATGGAGCCGATAAACTCCGAGGTCACCATAATCTCCGCACTGACAATGGGCTCCTCCATATAAGCAATCTCCGACGGGTCAGGCAGGTTGGAGGGATTGGTCAGCTCTATCACCTCTCCGTTTGACTTGTGCACCTTGTAGATAACGCCCGGGGCAGTGGTCACCAGATCCAGATTGTATTCCCGCTCCAGACGCTCCTGGATGATTTCCAGATGCAAAAGTCCTAAAAAACCGCACCGGAAGCCAAAGCCCAGGGCTATGGAGGTCTCCGGCTCAAAGTTTAAGGAAGCGTCATTCAGCTTAAGCTTCTCCAGCGCGTCCCGCAGATCCGGATATTTTGCCCCATCCGCCGGATACATGCCGCAGTACACCATGGACTGCACCTTCTTATAGCCCGGAAGAGGCTCCGCACAGGGGCGGTTGTCATCGGTGACCGTATCTCCCACTGCGGTGTCCTTCACATTTTTGATGGAGGCCGTGATGTAGCCCACCATGCCGGCGCTCAGCTCGTCACAGGGAATAAACTGTCCCGCGCCAAAGTACCCCACCTCCACTACCTCCTGTTTTGCACCCGTGGCCATCATCCGTATCACAGTGCCCTTTTTGACAGTGCCCTCCATAATACGGCAAAAGATAATCACGCCCTTGTAGGAATCATAAAGGGAATCAAAAATCAGAGCCTTAAGAGGGTTGTCAGGGCTCCCCGACGGGGCCGGTATCTTCTTTACAATCTGCTCCAAAACCTCATCGATGCCCACGCCGTTTTTGGCGGAGATCAACGGAGCATCCTGGGCCTCAATGCCGATCACATCCTCTATCTCCTCAATCACCCGCTCCGGCTGTGCGCTGGGCAGATCGATCTTATTGATTACAGGAAACACATCCAGATCGTGATCCAGAGCCAGATACACATTCGCCAGAGTCTGGGCCTCAATGCCCTGGGCGGCGTCCACCACTAAAATGGCTCCGTCGCAGGCCGCCAGTGAACGGCTCACTTCATAATTAAAGTCAACATGCCCCGGGGTGTCGATGAGATTGAAAATATATTCCTCCCCATCCTTAGCCTTATAAACCGTACGCACCGCCTGGGCCTTTATAGTAATGCCCCTCTCTCTTTCCAGCTCCATATTGTCCAGGACCTGATCCTGCATCTCCCTGCTGGTAAGCAGTCCCGTCCTTTCGATAATTCTGTCCGCCAGGGTGGATTTCCCGTGGTCTATATGCGCCACAATGCAAAAATTCCGTATTTTGCTTTGATCTACTGCTGCCATTTGTATTCCTCTCCAACCGTTACAATTTGAGTTAGATTTTAACAGAATTTACAGGCATTGTCCAGTCTATTCAGGCGCAAGCAGACTGTCCGTCTGCTGCCTCGTCTGCCCGCTCAGCACCAGTTCCAAAATGTGCGCCAGCGGATCACAGGCATTCATGGCCTCCTCCACCGTATTGTTCTGCGCCCCCAGCTCCACCAAAAGATAACGGGGCTTTAAGTGCATATTGTAGCGATAGCCCTTTAAATATATTTTTCTGGTAAGTCCCGGATAGTATTGAACCGCCGCCATCTGCATCTGAAAGGAAAAGGCAAGGTTTTCCTCCTGATTTTCATTATACAGATAAGAAATATTCCCCGTTTTCTTCGTCCTGCTAAGGCCGTTAAAAAACATGAAACGGGCGGTAGGTCTGCCGTCCAAGTCCATGACCAGCCTGGTCTCCTCCGCCATCTGATCTCTATGTAAATCAATCACCACCTCAATAGAGGGATTTTCCGCAAGCACCTGCTCAATGGCCGGAAGGGCGTTGGAATAGGCGTCATCTCTGGTCTCCACATCATACTGCCCCTTATGGTGGAGCACCTGATATCCATACTGCTGTGTAAGAATGTCTGCCAGGCGGTCCCCCACCCCCACAATAGAGGTGCTCTCATCCCCAGGGACCGAATCCGCAAAGGTTTCCTGGGAATGAGTATGAAAGATCAGTATCTGCGGCCCTGCGCTTTCCTTTTCTATGCTCATGTCCTTTTCCAGAAGCTTTTTTGCGTCAAGCTGGTCGCTGCCCGCCATGGTATTGCTGTCAATGGTATAAAAATTCTGCACAAGACTCTCATAATCCTGAAGCATCTGGGAATCCACAGGGTTTTTAAGGGCATGGGGAATAAACTGCTGCCCCGTTTCCTGTCCTGCAAGGGCCTGGGACGCCTCCATGGCCGCTTCATTTTCCGCCCGAAGCAGTTCATCCAGCGACATTTCTGCGTCCTGTGTCTCTCCCCTTTCTTCCTCCGGCATGGCTTCCCCTCCTGCCTGTCCTTCCCCCTCACCCGCCTCCAATTCTCCGCCATCCGCAATATCCCCGCTTCCCTCCCGGGACTCCGCCAGCAGAATTTCTTCCAGTGACAGGGATTCCTGCGTGCCGGGAATACTCTGGGTATCCCCGTAAAAACCGTATTCCTGAGCATAAAGGCAAAAGGGCATAAGAGAATTTACCTGTTTTTGAAAAATTCCCGAAGTATCACCGGCGTTTTCCTGCACAAAGGCAAACGCCGGTACAAACTGCCGGTACAATGCGTTTCCGATTTCTCTTCCCGCCATATGCAAAAGCTCCTCTCCCAGAGAAGCCTGCGTCTCCACATCCTGTCCTTCTTCCATATCTTTTCCAAAATCTCGTACCAGGGACAAAAGAAACAGGCACACGAAAGCCAGCCCCGCCAACCACACAGCGGGACTGGCTGCGTTTTTTCTTCCTTTTACGGCTCAGCACTCCCTTTCCTTAGAGCTGTTTTATATATATGCCGGATGAAAACATCCTATTCCTTCTCCAGTGCAATATTGATTCCCTCAGAAATGGTAAAGCTCACCCGCTTAATCACCGCATCGATATCCTTTCCCGTCATATACATATTATTCAGCTCCGCAAAGACCAGGCGATGCTGTCCCATATATTTCAGTCCGTCAAATTCACTGTCATCCCCCATAAGCTTCTCCAAAGCATCTCCCACAATGGTAGCCGCATCCACCACCGTGGGTACTCCAATGGCGATCACAGGGACTCCAAGGCTCTCCTGAGTCAGGGCGTTTCTGTGGTTGCCAACCCCTGAGCCGGGCTGTATCCCCGTGTTCGTAATCTGTATGGTTCTGTTAAGACGCCTTGTGCTGCGCGCTGCAAGAGCGTCTATCACAATCAGCACATCCGGCTTCGTCTCATGAATTACTCCTTTTATGATTTCAGCAGTTTCCATTCCCGTTTTGGCCATAACTCCAGGCTCAATGCTGCTGATGGTATTAATCCTGCTGCAGTTATATGCCGCTTTTCCGTAGGTTTTTATAATATGCCTGGTCACAAAAAGATTGTCTACCACCTGGGGCCCTAAAGCATCCGCCGTAACCTCCCTGTTGCCTAATCCCACCACCAGCACGGACTGCTCTTTCTCCGAATCAGGTATCATTTCCTCAAGCTCCCTGGCCAGACATTCTGAGATTTCCCGGTGATAATCCTCATCCGGCTCCACAAGGGCAGGCGCCTCCATGGTCACATAGGTGCCGATGGGTTTTCCCATGGCCTTGGCCCCATTTTTCGTTTCTATCATGACCTTTGTGACCTGAATATCCTCCTCCTCCAAATAGTACTCCTCCACACGGACCCCCCGCAGCTCGCTGTCTGCCTCACTGATGCTCTCCCTGGCCTCCAGCGCCAGGTCTGTCCTTACCTGAAAATTCCCCATAAGCCTATCCTTTCGCTTTTTTTCATATTTTTTACAAAAATCAGGAAAATATGTATTGACAAACCCTCAAGAATTGACTACACTACAATAGTATGTTTACGTTAGTCCTCCGTGTCTGGCTAAAGTGAAACATTTTCAAACAAATTATATAATCTATACAAATGGAGGTGTATGACTTGGCTAACATTAAATCCGCAAAGAAGAGAATTTTAGTAAACCGCACAAACGCTGAGAGAAATAAAGCCATCAGATCCCGCGTCAGAACAGCGATCAAGAAGGTAAATGCCGTAGTTGCATCCGGCGATAAGGAAGCTGCAAAGGCAGAGCTTGCTGCTGCTACCAAAGTAATCGAAATGGCTGCCAGCAAGGGTGTTTACCACAAAAACAATGCGGCAAGAAAAGTTTCCAGCATCAGCAAGGCTGTAAATCAGATGGCTTAATTTTTTAACATATTGAGATTTCAAAACGCCTATACCGCAGTATAGGCGTTTTTTTCAGGCACTCAAAAGCGGCAGCAAGGCTTATGTCTTCTGCCGCTCTTTCATTCTTTTCATATCCTTCTTTTGTCTGTTACGCGCTATCTGCGTCTTCCGCCGCCGCCATGTCTGACGCCGCTGCTGCTTCGGTGTCCTCCTCGTCCGCCGCCAGAGCTGCTTGTCTGGATTCTGCGGGTCACCACATTCTTTCGAACAAACTCGTCTCTGCTGTCGTTCATCCGGGGCTTTCCTCCTTCCACAAAGGATGTGGCCGTTGTAGTGTCCTTCGCCTTCTCCTGTCTTAAATGAACCAGTGCGTAAATCAACGCCGCAGCCAGCGGAACCACCAAAATCACGCCCAAGGGAATGCTCACTCCCACTTTGTTTCCATACAGCCTGCAGGTTTCATCCACGTATGCCTTGTATCCTTCAAAGGGATTTTCCTCCACCTTCTCATAGACAGCATCCAGCACTCTGTCAATGTCCCGGGTGCTGAAGCTTTCGTACACCCTTCCACAGGTGGAAAGCCAGCTTCCCTCCTGTCCCTCGTACCAGTTATCCAAAAGCAGAATGCCATCCCCGTGTACTCTGTCATAGCCAAAAGCATTCTCATCATAAAAGTCATCGGCGATATTCATCATCTGGGTTTCCCAGTATCCGTTTTGCTCCACATCCTCCTTTATGGTCACCAGCACAATATCAATCTGATGCCTCCGCTCCGCCTTTGCAATCTGCTCTCTAAGCTGCTGCTCTTCCTCATCCGTCAGCACATCCGCATAATCAAAAACCCTTTCCTGAGGCGCCTCCTGATTTTTTCTGGGAGCCTTTGGAATCACCAGCCCGGCGATAAACAGCCCCGCCAGCACCACTGCCAGCACTAAAATCCCAATAAACCAAAAACGAAAATAATGTATGTATTGTCTGAGCGCCTCTTTCTTAATATCTTTATCCATTTTTCTTTTCTGCCGTCCCAAAACGGCATTCCCTCCTACATTTTAAAATGATAAAAGCCGATGCTTGCTACACCAGATATATAATGCCGTTTATCATGCCCAAAATCAGCGTCAGGCACAGCCACAAGGTCCCCGCATAGCTCCACACCTTTTTCTTTGAGATGGGGGCCGCGCCTACAATCTTGCCGTTTTGCCCGTTCACATAGAAGGGATAATCCTTATCCTGATACCGGTATATGTATTTCCACACAGGGAGCAGTCCATATCGGTTTTCCTCCCGCTTTACCTGAATGTTGTTCTTCCGCACCGTCACATGGCTGTAACCGGAATAGCTCTGTGACAGCATCTGTCCCACATCCTCATTCATCTTCTGCTTCGCACGGTTCTGGGCGATATCTGCGGTCATATTGTATTTTTCCGCATAAAATCCCGAGAGATACTCCGGCTTAAAGGGCATAAGCTCGCTGTAATTGTAGGGCTCCATCAGATCCATAACATCATCCGGCATATCTACGGAGGCATCCACCGGAATATTTTCAAAATCCGCATCCATATTTCGGAAAATATTATAATAGGAAGTTTCCGTATACTGCGTGTTTCCTGTTGTCCAGCTCTTCACACGAGTGCCCTCTGCACTGTAATCACAGTTTACGTCGTAATCAAAAAACCAAAAAGGAACATAAGTGCCCTGCATGCCGTTTAAACGCGCTTCGGAAAGAAAATCCGTGGGAGCAAACAGACATTTTTTAAACTTCTCCCGGATGGATTCCTTACACTTTTCTTTTCCAAAACGGAAGGGAATCATTATTTTTGGTTCGTACTCCCCTTCAATCCGTTGATCAAAAATCAGATAATTGTCACAGTAAGGACACTGTGATGCGCTGGTATGCTCCTGCACGGGCACTTCACCGCCGCAGTTTGGACAAATCTTCATGTCCTGATCCGGAAACTCTTTCTTTTCCTCACTGTTTTCACTCTCGCAGAATGGACAATACATCCCCTTTCTTTCAGGACTGTAAATCACATTGCCGCCGCAGTTTTTACATTTAAAAACCATATCGCACTCCCCTCTCTTATGTATCTATTGCTGCAGGTGTATAATTATTCATATGAGTAGTATTATAACAAAATTTTATTTTAGAAGCAATGAATATGTTATCCTATCTGTTGCCCTATCCCTTCCAGATATTGCATATTGCAATTTTCAAATTTTATATTATGATTTTCATGTAACATTTATGTAATATTTTTAACATATGTGAAACATTTGAAAGGAGACATTATGAGAAAACTTACACTGCTTACTGCAGCCCTATTGTCCACAGCTGCGCTGGGAAGCCAGACACTGACCGCACAGGCTGCCGGAAACGGCTGGAAAAATACTGTAATTTCCAAAAACGGAAACCGCATCGTGATTTCCTATCAGGAAAACTGTGACCTGTCCTCTCTGCTGGAGCAATGGAAGGATTGCTTCCCTTCTGTCAATCCCTCCCTTCCGGAAACCGATACGGATTTGCCGGGCAGCGACACAGACATCCCCGAAGCAGACCTGCCGGACAGCAATGGAGGCTCACCTGACGCCGGTCTGCCGGATGACGGCACAGACACCCCTGATTCCAATCTGCCAGACAACGAGGCGGAAACGCCTGACACCAGTCTGCCAGGCAGTGGCACAGATTCCCCCGAAACGGACAAGCCAGGCAATGACATAGAATCTGAGGACAGCGAGAACCTCTCCTACGCAGAACAGGTAATCCGTCTTGTAAATGAAGAGCGTGCAAAGGAAGGCCTGTCTCCGCTGGTTATGGCGTTGGACGTTCAGGCGGCGGCCCAGGTACGGGCTGAGGAAATCGTAACCTCCTTCTCTCACACCAGGCCCAACGGCAGCAGCTTCTCCACTGCTTTAAAGGAGCAGAATGTTTCCTATAGGGGCGCAGGAGAAAACATTGCCTGGGGACAGCGTTCTCCCGAGGAGGTGGTAAATGCCTGGATGAACAGCGCCGGGCACCGGGCCAATATCCTGAATGAAAGGTTTACCACTATCGGCGTTGGACATTATCAGAAGGGAAGCACTCACTATTGGGCCCAGCTGTTTACCTATTAAACAAGACAAAGCCGCCGCTATGGCATCATCCATGCGGCGGTAAGTACATAAACAGGGGCAAAAGGGGGTTCGATCACAAATCGCCAGAATTGTTTGTCATCTGCAGGAGTCTTAGTTGCTCCTAGAATCGACAAGGTTGCGTTGTGAGAAAAAAATCCGCTTGTTTGAGCGCAGCGAGTTCGGATTTTTTGGAACGCATTTAGCAAATTTGTCGATTTCTGGTGCAACTTGACTCCGAAGCCGCAAACAATTCTGACGATTTGTGACTGGGAGACCTTTTGACCCCAACATCTTTACATTTCTTTATCATACTTAAGACGATAATAAATTGCACATCCATGTACAAATAAATAAGCGAAAACCAAAAGCAGAATGGGCACAATATCCACTCCCATAAGGGCAAAGGAAACCATCAATGCCCCAAATACAAATGTCATGATGTCATAAGCCTTTGCTTTGGCGCTGTTGGAAATTGCTATATTCCGCTCGTCATTTTGTTCAATTTCCATCTGCTTTTGTACGCTGGGATCGCTTTTGACAGCCTTGTCTGCAATCAGACTGCCCATTCCATGTCCGAAAATACCGCATCCAAACCCGATACAGACATATGGCAGCGCAGTCAGAAGCTGGCTGGGATTTTCTACACTTTTTAACAAATATAAGCCCGCTGCCACCAGAACGATGCCAATTATGACGATGATATAATTTGTGGATTTCTTCATTTTGCTTCCTCCTCGTAAATAAAAATCTCTTCAATGCTTAATCCAAAAAATTTTGCAATTTTGAATGCCAATAAAATAGATGGATTATACCTGCCATTTTCTAATGAACCAATGGTTTGGCGGGAAACTTCAAGTATGGCCGCCAGCTCCTCCTGCTTAATGCCACGCTCCTTTCGCAGCTCTTCTAATCTGTTTTTCATAACGGACCTCCTTTCTATGGAAAGTTTGCTTTACATTTGTAGTATAACTGCAACACGCAGAAATGTCAAGTATACTTTCCATTTTTTTTATAGAGTAAAACAGCTTCCTGCGGTTCTAACCCAATGGTCAGCGTTGACATACATATCAGAGCTTGCTAGAATAAAGTTGAATTTACCATAAAACGCTTTATGATTATCCCCTGACGGGGAAATCTATATCAAGAGAGGGGATTTACAAACGTGAAAAGCAAACAACTATATCATATTGCCCTGGGTTTTTTATTTTTGATATTTCTAATCACAAGACTTTGGCGCATTGATATAATTCCCTTTGGACTGCATTACGACGAGGCAGGAATGGCATATGATGCCTGGTGTCTTTCGCAGTACGGAGTAGACAGATATTTAAATTCCTGGCCCTTGTATCTAACAAATTACGGGGGCGGGCAAAGCATATTGTACGCATATCTTTGTGCCGCACTCTTTCGTATATTCGGATACCATTCTTTTCTGGTACGGCTTCCATCAATTCTATTTTCATCATTAACTCTGTTCTTTGGAGTCAAGATTACAGAAAAGCTGTACCCCGGAAAATATATGCCGGCCCTTGCAGCAGGTATACTGCTCACCATTTGCCCAGCCCTTATTCTACAGGGACGCCTTGGCATTGACTGCTATCTGATGCTGGGAGCATCTACCGTTTTTCTGTACCTTTTCCTCTGTGCTGCAGAGACTGGAAAAGTCAGGTACTATATCGGTGCAGGGCTGTCAGGTGGACTGCTGTTGTATACTTATGCCCTGACTTACTTTGTGCTTCCACTGTTTCTGGCAATAAGTCTTTTTTATGTTCTCTGGGTGAAAAGATTTTCCCTTCGTGGCTGGGCTGCCATGGCCGTCCCTATGGCTGTCCTGGCATTTCCTCTGATTCTGATTCAGATTATCAATATATTTGATCTGCCGGAAATGAAGCTTGGATGCTTTACTCTGACCAAACTGAACATGTACAGAGTAAGTGAGTTTACCGGCTTCGACTTTTCCAAATTCCTATCAATGCTCCGGATGGTTTTTATCGGAAATGAGCTTTCCTATACATCGGCTCCGGGCTTCTTCAATTTTTATATTTTATCGATTCCCCTGTTTTTCATCGGATTCTGCAGTCTGCTTTGGAAGGCATGGAGAAGTATTGCGAAAAGGAAGCATGTAGGCAGCATTTATGTGCTCCTATGGTTTTTGATTATTTTTCTTCTCTTTTGTAATCTAAAACCCATCGGCTACCGTATCAGCGGGATTTATTTTGCTGTGGTTGCCATAACAGTCTGCGGCCTGCAGAGTCTGCTTTGCTTTTTAAGCAGAAAAAAAATACTGAAAATCAGTTTATCTGCGGCATTTTCGGCATTCTATCTGGTGGGTTTCGCCCGTTTTGGATTCTACTACTACATGGGCGCTTATACTGCTGAAACCAACCCTCTTACCCATTTCGACATCTTAGTGACCGAGGCAGTAGAATATCTGGAGGCGCACCCGGAGTTTCAGAATCAAGGCACCTATATGGCCGAACCCGTCGTCTATTATATGCTCAGTACACTGGCATCTCCCTATGACGTCCGGTATGATATCCACACACTGGACAGTGATTACTATGTCTGCGGCAGTCTGCCGGAAATACAGGACGGGTACAATTATATTGTGAGAAATCACCTTACCGAATATGCCGAGGAATTGCGCCGCAAAGGTTACACAGAAGTGATATTTACAGGATATTCCTTATTTTACCAGGAAGCTGATCAAAATGGTATTTCCAACGCCGGTTAAACCGGACATCGTACCGTAAAAACGCCCGGACAGCATGAAGCTGTCCGGGCGCAGGCTTGGAGCATCCGTATTCAATAAACACTAAGCTGCCTCATTCTTCCCGCAGGCGTTCCACGATGGTGTGTCTGGCCGCCAATCGAACGGTAAGGACAGGGATACCTGCTCCCAGCAGGGCGAATAAGGGAATCACCAGCAGGAAAGGCGTCAGGGTCAGCCGATAGGTGAAGAACCAGAACAGCCCTTCCACCGCCCGGAAAGCCACCGGCCCCAGAGCAACGGTCAAAGCCAGGGCCAGTACCGCAGCCCCTAGGGCGTACAGCAGCCCCTCCCACACCAGCATGGTCCGCAGCTGTTTTCCCGTCATGCCGATGGACTGAAGTACCGCCATCTCCCGCCGTCTGGCGATAATGCCGGTGAGAACGGCGTTAAAGAAATTCAGTATCCCAACCAGGCCAACGATGAAGCTCAGCGCCCCGCCCAGCAGCAGGAACATGGTGCGCATGCTTTCAAATTCTCCGGCGTAGGTAGCTTTACTTTCATAGTCAAGAGCAGGATTCACATTTTCGGTGTAATTGGTCAGAAATTCCTCCATGGCGGCGTTGGCGTCATCGGTGATATCGAAGGCATAGTACATAACGGAATCCGTGCCGGTATCGGCCACAAATGTCTCATCATTGAGAATAAACTCGTCGCTGCCATAGTAACGGTAGGAAAGGGCCGAGGGCACTGTCACCAGGGCAGCCACTTCATACTCTACATCCCGGAATTTCACAGGCCGGGTCACAAAATTTGCTCCCTGGGGCACATCCTCATAGTCTCCGTAGATTTCCCCGGTATCGGGGTCGTAATATTCCAACTCCTCCACATACCGAAGGGTTACCATATCTCCCAATCCGGCCCAGTGAGAGTCCATATCGGCGTTGCCATAGTCGTCCTCGGAGTATACGGCTGCAATGGCGCGGCTGCCCGGTTCATAAAGGGCCGACAAATCCCCTTCCAGCACAGTAAGGTGATCCAAGGCGAAGGGACTCATACCGGAAAGCTGGATACCAGCCGCCAGCAGGCCCTCCTCGTTCCGGTCCGTAAGGCGTATCAGGTTATCCAGCTGTTGTGGCGTATAAAAATACTGGTTTAACTGCCGGAAGTAATCCTCCTCCACATACTCCAGCATTTGAGAGGTCTGGCCATACACAACGCCGCTGTCTGTGATGCCTCCCTGGGCCTTTATTTGATCCATTGCCGTCTGCGGCACGCCCATATCAGTGTTGAAGCCTGCGGTAGAGGTCTGAAATTTGGCCCCATCTGCCACAATAAAATCGCTGGCCGTAAAGCTGGACACATACTTATCCATGTCAAAGCCGCCGGTGAAATTGACGGTCACAGCAAGCAGCACCACCGCCAGGGAAAGAGAAATCACTGTCACCGTGGTTTTCCCCTTGCTGCGGCCCAGGTTGGCCCAAGCCATGGTAAATGGACTTACCTTTCTGACCCTGCGGCCTTTGGCACGGTTCTTACTTCCGGCCTCGGTGTAGCGAACCGCCTCCACCGGGGAAACCTTAGCCGCCATCCGCCCCGGCCTGCGGCAGGAAAGCAGCACAGTGAACAGGGCGAACAGGGCTGCAATGATGAAAATCAGGGGGTTCTGGGAGGTAAGCGCTATCACTCCATTGAGCCGTTCCACAATCACCGGCGTCAGCTGCCCTCCCACAAACCAGCCCAGCACCAGGCCTATTGGGATACCGGCAATACTGAGGGCCAGGGCCTGGAGACGGATAATCCGCCGCAGCTGTCTGGGCGTAGTGCCGATCGTTTTTAAGAGGCCATAGAACCGAATGTCCCCGGCCACGGAAATCTGGAATACGTTATAAATGATAAGGTAGCCGGTGAAGATGATAAGGAGCGCCACAGCGACGATGGCGGCAATAGCTGTGGGGTCTGCCGCATCTGAAAGCCGCGCCCCGGTGTAGCCCCAGTTGACACCAATGTCAATGTAGTTGTCTCCCCTTTCCTCATTCTGATAGCCATGGTTTTCCAAAATCTGGTTCAGGTCCTGCTCGATATGCCGGGAGCCGCTTTTCAGCATCACATCCATATTCCAGGCTCCGGTCATGCCGTCAGCAGGATTATTCAGGTCCACGCCGGTCTCTGCCAGAATCTCATCCACCCGGCTCTCCGGAATGAGAATATGGTTGGCTACGATGGCTTCGTCGTACTCCCACCAGCCGGACAGGGTAAAGGTTTGGGTGGTAGGATTGCCGTCCACATCGAAAGAGATTGTAAACTTGGCCCCGATCTCCGGCTCAATGCCCAACAGCTCCAGCACATGAGTGTCGGTGGCGGCCTGATCAGTGCCCTCCTGGGGCAGGGAGCCCTCCACTGGGTCACAATACTGCCAGTGAGCCTCTGCGGCGTCAGAATAGCTGATCTCCACATGGGATTTATGGAAGGGCGCATCCATAGGCATGCCCAGGAAGCGCCGCACTCCCCATTGGTCGATGAGGGGGTCGTCTTTTAATTCCTCGAACTGCTCTTTGGTCAGATACTTGAACCCGCCGTGGGAGAATCCGCCCACCTGGCGGAAGTTGGACTGCTGAAAGCCCTCATTGATGGAAAGGGCGATGGTGAACAGGCTGGTAAACAGCACTGCCGTCAGGGCGATAGCCGCCACTGCAATCAGATTTCGGGTGCGGCTGGCCTGTAAGCTTTTCAGAGCCAGATGTCTGATACATTTGCCATTTTTCACGTTCATAAGCCCACCTCCTTACCGCGTCACGATCCGGCCGTCCTCGATGCGGACGATTCGGTCTGCCAGCTGGGCAATTTCCTCGTTGTGAGTGATCATCACCATGGTCTGGGCGAATTTCCGTCCTGTGACCTTCATCAGGGACAGCACGTCCTGGCTGGTACAGCTGTCCAGGTTGCCAGTGGGCTCGTCAGCCAGAATAATGGCGGGCTTAGTGGACAGGGCTCTGGCAATGGCCACCCGCTGCTGCTGGCCGCCGGAGAGCTGACTGGGCAGATTGTTCAATTTCTTCTCAAGCCCCAGGGCGGTGATGACTTCCTTTACATAGGCCTCATCCACCTTTCCTCCATCCAGCTGGATGGGAAGGACGATATTCTCATATACCGTCAGCACCGGCACCAGATTGTAGCTTTGGAACACAAAGCCGATCTTTCTCCGGCGGAAAATGGTCAAAGCCTCATCCTTCAGAGAAAAAATGTCTTTTCCGTCCACGGTGACTAAACCGCTGGTGGGACGATCCAGTCCCCCCAGCATATGGAGCAGCGTGGACTTGCCGGAGCCTGAGGTGCCCACGATAGCCACGAATTCTCCGTCCTCCACCCTTAGATTGACTCCATCCAGAGCCTTTACCAGCGTATCCCCGCTGCCATAATATTTTTTCAGATCCTTGGTTTCCAAAATTGTCATAGTAATATTCCTCCTGGAAAAAGTCTGTACTGTCTTTCAACAATACAGACTTTACCAGAACAATCTTTCCAGGCCCTTTCTCAAATCTAACAAAATGGAAAGATTCCCTCCTTCACGTTGCCTCTCCCGCGCCCTGTACTTCTCTTGGCAGATACAGAGAAAAGACACATCCCTCCCCGGGCTTGGACGTCACCTTGATGTATCCTCCCTGTTTGGTTAATATCTCCCGGGCAAGATAGAGCCCAAGGCCCAATCCCTGTGCAGTGCAGGCGTCCCTGCCCCGGAAAAAACGGTTAAAGATTTCAGCCTGCTCACTCTCCGGGATGCCCGGGCCGGTATCCGCCACATCCACCCGGCAGAAGGAATCCAGCATCTGGGCGGAGATGGTCACTGTTCCACCGACAGGGGTATACTTCACTGCGTTGTTCACCACATTTCCCAGCGCCTCCCCTGTCCAACGGGGGTCAAAGGCTGCATCGCCTTGGAATGGCATCGCCCTGAGGGTGATCTGCTTGGCTTGCGCCCCGCGTTCCTCCTGCTCTGCCGCTCCCTCCAGCAGCGGCCCCACCGGATTATGGGCCGGAAGCGGAGCCACGATGCCAGCTTCCAGTCTGGAGGCTTTCACCAGCCCATGAATCAAAAAGGACAGCTTCTCTCCCTGGGCTGTGATGGCCTGTGTCTGCTCGCGCTGTTTCGGGGTCAGATCACTCTCGGAAAGCAGGGAGGCATACAAAAGCAGGTTCGAGATAGGGGTGCGGGTCTGGTGGGAAGTATCAGCGATGAGGGTTTTTACCGCCGCCTGTTCCCCTTCCACTGCCTTTCTGGCGGCAGCAGAGCCTCGCAGGAACCTGGCCAGCCTGCTCTCTAAGGCGGACATCTCTGTCTCATCGAACCTGTCCTCAGCAAAACCGCCGGCAATGGCACGGTCCAGCATCTGGTTCAGCTGCTGTATCATGCGCCGTCTGGCCACCCACTGCCAGATTCCAAAGGCCATGCAGGCGGCAGCCAAGGCGGTCAGGCCCCAGGTCAGGGCGGTCATTTCCCCACCTCCCAGGCATAGCCCACCCCATACACCGTCTTAATAGGTGCCTCTCCCAGCTTGGCACGCAGCCTGCGCACCGCCACGGACAGGGCGTTCTCATCCACAAACTCGCCCCCGTCCCACACCCGCTCCAGCAGCAGATCACGGGGCAGGGTGCGGCCCCGGTTTTCCACCAGCAGACGCAGCAGCCGCTGCTCCGTTTTGGACAATTCAATGGGCGTTCCATCCTTGGAAAATTCCAGGCGGGAGAAGTCAAAGACAAAGCCGTCCAGCTCCAGATCGTTGGCGGTGAGCAGAATGACAGGCGTTTGGTTTCCTTCCTTCCGCAATGACTGCAGCAGCTCCAATCCGCTGCCATCCGGCAGATTAATGTCCAGTATTAACAATTCAAATCGCTGTTTTAACAAGAGGTCCGCCGCCTGGCGCAGCGTACCGCAGCAGGTAACTGTACAATCCGGCGTTTCAAGGGCCATGCCAATTCCCCGCCCCAAAGCCTCATCATCCTCTAAAAGCAATATCTGATTCAACTGTGCCCCTCCTTGCTTACCCTGCCGTTCACCGGCTTTTTTCGTCTTTTGCCAGCATAATTTATGAAGAGGACATTTCTCAGCTTTCCTCCTGAAAAATGTCCTCTTCCTATGAATTCTTTTGCTTATTTATTATAGCACACGATCTTGCCGAAATCCGGCTTCAAGGACGCGCCGCCTACCAGTCCGCCGTCAATGTCCGGCTGTGCAAACAGCTCCGGCGCGCTGGAAGCAGATACGGAACCGCCGTACTGAATCCGGATTGCCTCCGCCGTTTCTGCATCGTAAATTTCAGCGATACAGTCGCGGATTGCCTTGCATACCTCCTGAGCCTGCTTTGTAGTTGCAACCTTGCCTGTACCGATAGCCCAGATAGGCTCATAAGCGATCACGGCTGACGCCGCCTGACTGGCCGTCACATTTAAAAACGCAATCTTAATCTGCTGACGGATAAAGTCAATGGTAACCCCCTGTTCCCTCTGGGTCAGGGTCTCACCACAGCAGATAATTGGCGTTATGCCGTGCTCAAAGGCTTTTAAAACCTTCTTGTTTACAGTTTCATCGGTTTCTGCGAAATATTCTCTTCTCTCAGAGTGGCCGATGATCACATATTTTACGCCCGCGTCTGTGAGCATTTCAGGAGAAATCTCCCCGGTAAAGGCTCCCTTCTCCTCAAAATACATATTCTCCGCGCCAATCACAATGTTGGTGCCCTTGGCTGCCTCTATGGCCGGAATAATGTCAATGGCCGGTACGCAGAAAACTACATCCACATCCTCATTCACCACCAGGGGCTTTAAGGTGTTGATCAGCTCCACCGCCTGGCTGGGTGTCATATTCATCTTCCAGTTGCCGGCAATAATCTTTTTTCTTGCCATTTGATTATCCTCCGCTCACTCTTTGTCATCCGCTGCTGCCACGCCGGGAAGCTCCTTGCCCTCCAGGAATTCCAGGGAAGCGCCGCCGCCGGTGGAAATATGGCTCATCTTGTCGCCAAATCCCAGCTGATTTACTGCCGCCGCAGAATCACCGCCGCCGATGATCGTGGTTGCGTCTGTCTCTGCAAGGGCTTTTGCAACGGCGATGGTTCCCGCTGCCAGAGTAGGATTCTCAAATACACCCATAGGTCCGTTCCATACAACGGTCTTTGCAGATTTCACTGCATCTGCAAACAGCTGGCAGGTCTTAGGTCCGATATCAAGTCCCTCCATATCGGAAGGAATCTTGTCAGAATCCACATAGGATACCTCCACCGGACCGTCGATAGGATTGGGGAAATCTGCCGCAATGGTGGTATCAACCGGAAGCAGCAGGGTTTTGCCCAGCTTCTTAGCCTTATCCATCATTTCCTTGCAGTAGCCGATCTTCTCATCATCCACCAGAGATTTGCCCACCTCATATCCCTGTGCCTTTAAGAAGGTATAAGCCATGCCTCCGCCGATGATCAGGGTATCGCATTTCTCCAGCAGATTGGAGATTACATTCAGCTTGTCAGCCACCTTTGCACCGCCTAAAATTGCAACAAAAGGTCTCACGGGATTCTCAACCGCATTGCCCAGGAAATTGATCTCCTTCTGCATTAAGTAACCCACTACATTCTCGCCGCCCTTTGCGGAGATGAATTTGGTCACGCCTGCAACGGAAGCATGCGCTCTGTGGGAAGAGCCAAATGCGTCGCAAACATAAATATCAGCCAGGTCAGCCAGCTCCTTGCTGAACTGCTCGCCGTTCTTGGTCTCCTCAGCTCCACGGAAGCGGGTATTCTGCAGAAGAACCACATCCCCTTCTTTCATTGCCTCCACAGCCTTGGCAGCGGCCTCGCCGGTTACGTTGTAATCCGATACAAACACAACCTCCTTGCCCAGCTTTTCGGAAAGTCTTTTTGCAACAGGCGCCAGAGACTCTCCTTCGTTGGGGCCATTCTTCACCTTGCCCAGATGAGAGCAGAGAATCACCTTGCCGCCGTCGTTAATCAATTTCTGAATGGTGGGCAGCGCCGCCACAATACGGGTGTCATCGGTGATCTCCCCGTTCTTTAAAGGAACGTTAAAGTCACATCTCACCAGCACTCTTTTTCCCTTTGCGTTAATGTCGTCAACTGATTTCTTATTTAAGCCCATTTCCTTTACCTCCAAATATTAAGGGTCCGGCCCTTTAAGACCGGACCCTGATAGGTCTTGCTTATTTTTCTGTAAAAACAGCTTAGTTCAGCTCGCTGAAATACTTGATGGTACGAACCATCTGAGAGGTGTAGCTGTTCTCATTGTCATACCAAGAAACAACCTGTACCTGGGTATTGCCGTCCTCCATGGGAGCAACCATGGTCTGGGTAGCGTCAAAGATAGAGCCGTAGGTGCTTCCGATAATATCGGAGGATACGATCTCATCGGTATTGTATGCGAAGGACTCTGTAGCAGCAGCCTTCATAGCCTCATTGATCTCTTCCTTGGTAACAGCGCCCTTTACAACTGCCACCAGAATCGTGGTGGAGCCTGTAGGGGTAGGAACACGCTGTGCGGAGCCGATCAGCTTGCCGTTGAGCTCAGGGATAACAAGGCCGATTGCCTTAGCTGCACCTGTGGAGTTAGGAACGATGTTGCATGCGCCTGCACGGCTTCTTCTCAAATCGCCCTTTCTCTGAGGTCCGTCCAGAATCATCTGATCGCCGGTATAAGCGTGAACGGTGGTCATGATACCGCTCATGATAGGTCTGCAGTCGTTCAGTGCCTTAGCCATGGGAGCCAGGCAGTTTGTGGTACAGGAAGCTGCGGAGATCACGGTATCCTCCGGCTTTAAGGTGGTATGGTTTACGTTATATACGATGGTAGGAAGGTCATTGCCGGCGGGAGCAGAGATAACAACCTTGCGGGCGCCTGCAGTGATATGTGCGGATGCCTTCTCCTTGGAGGTATAGAAGCCTGTACACTCCAGAACAACATCAACCTTCAGCTCTCCCCAGGGAAGCTTGCTTGCATCAGCCTCTTTATAAATCGTGATGGTCTTGCCGTTAACGGTGATGCAGTCCTCGCCTGCCTCTACGGTGCTTGCATATTTGTAAACACCCTGGGAAGAATCGTACTTCAACAGATGTGCAAGCATCTTAGGGCTTGTCAGATCGTTGATCGCTACTACTTCATATCCCTCCGCATCAAACATCTGTCTGAATGCCAGACGACCAATACGGCCAAAACCATTAATTGCTACTCTTACTGCCATTTTAGTTTCCTCCTAAAATATTAATTTTATATCTTTTGACGATCCTTAAGCCCTGGCACCGGCGGAAAAACCGCGGGAAAACCCTGTCAGATTGTCAAAATTTTATCAGCAAATCCATTTTACCTAATTCCCATGGAGAATTCAAGATGTAAATAAAAAATAATTACCGGTTTTGGGTAAATTTTACACTTTGTTTAGATTTCATATGGCTTTTCACCGGATTTTTGATATACTGTGGATGTACGCTTTTAAAAGTTTTTACAGGAAAGGAAAAAATTATGCCCATTACGTCTGATTTTCATCTGCACTCCTCCTTTTCCGGGGATTCCTCCACTCCCATGGAGGAAATGATTCTGAAAGGAATTTCCCTGGGACTTACGGAAATCTGCTTTACGGAGCACAATGATTTTGCCTATCCGGCCTTCCCGGGCGGAGACGGCTCTCAATTTTTATTAAACACTGACGCCTATCTCTATGACCTGATCCGGTATCGGGAAAAATATGCTGACAAGATCAAGGTTCTCTTTGGCGTAGAGCTGGGCCTGCAGCCGCAGCTTATGCGGCAGGACGCCGTATATGCAAAGTCCTATGATTTCGACTTTATCATCGGCTCCTCCCACTTGTGCCACGGGAGAGACCCCTACTTCCCTTCTTTTTTTGAAGGGCGCACGCAGGAGGAAGCCTATCTGGAATATTTTGAATCCATTCTGGAAAACATCAAAAAGCACTCTAATTTTGACGTGTACGGCCATCTGGATTATGTGGTCCGCTACGGCCCAAACAAGGATCAGGGCTATTCTTACGCCGGATACAGGGAAGTGCTCGATCAGATTCTGGAAGCGTTAATCGAGGGCGGAAAGGGGCTTGAGGTAAATACAGGGGGGCTAAAGAGAGGACTTTCCGATCTTCATCCCTGTACGGATATCCTGAAGCGCTATAGACAGCTTGGCGGAGAGATCGTCACCGTCGGGTCCGATGCCCACAACGCGCAGAGCATGGCTGCCGACTTCGACCGGGCGGGAAAAGTGCTGCTGGATTGCGGTTTTCGGTATTACACCATCTTTGAAAAACGCACTCCCGAGTTTAGGAGGATTTGATTTTTCGTATTTTCGCCAAAACGCCCCAGAAAAAGGGGCGGATTGGGCGGAAAAAAAGCCATATCCCGGCAGACAGCCTGTAAATGGGATTGTCCACAGAAAACCGGCGTCCTCTGCGGATTACCTCCTTTAGAACGCCTTTGATCTGTCCTTCTGAAAGAGGCCCTTCTATCTCCTTTTGATTATCTCCCACCATATAAAATTCACTGCCCCTGCGCTTCCAGATACGGTGCAGCACCAGTCTGCCGCTTTCCCTCCGGTAAAGGGCCACATCCCCTCTTTTGAGCTTCGCTGTGTCTGCGGGCCCGATCACCGCCTCATCCCTTCCCGGCACAAAAAGGGGATACATGCTGAAGCCCTTTGGGTGAATCCTGATCAGGTTTCCTTGCTTAAGCAGTTTTTCGATATCTGCCCTCGCTGCCTGTTCCTTTTCTTTTTTCTCCATGTTTCTTTGCCCCATGTCCCTTTTTTCTGCATTCTTCTGCTCCATGCCCATTTGCTCCCCTTCCAGTCCTTCCCCTGTTTCCGCCCTTTATCATGCCTGCTTGTATGAAGTATTATAGCATTTTTACTTCAGGAATGCTATAATGCCCTTATACTGAAATCGGAGGAAAAAATGAAGCGAAGCAAGGACTATATGTTATGCCATATATCGGGAATCCCCTATCTTCTCCCCTTCGGGCAGGGAATTGCCGATCACAGGCGGGGAATCAAAATCAACGAAACCGGCGTCTATCTCTGGGAGCTTTTAAAGCAGGACTGTACGGAAGATATGCTGGTCTCCAAATGTGCCTCTCATTTCCATGCAGACAGCGCCCTGCTGCCGGGGCTTCGAAAAGACATACAACAATTTTTGAATATCCTGCAGGCCCATGGGATTATAGAATCCTCACAGGCAAAACCGGACAGTCCCGTCTCCTTTTACAGGCAGATCAAAATTGGAGGCCTTATATTGGAATTAAGGGGTCCTGCCGGTGCATTTTCAGATTTTTTTCTCCCCTTTGCCGTACAAAAATGCGAAAATGTGCACCAAAGGATAAGGGTGCTGTGCCGCATGCCTGCAGAGCATCCAAACGGCGCCGTGCTTCTGCGAAGCAGTGATCTGGTGGTTATGGAGGGGGAGGCAGAATATATCTTCCTGTTCCCCGCTCTTCGTCATATTGGGGAAGCGAGAATGACAAGGGACGGCTCTTTGATGACCTTTTACTGCCGTCCGCCCTTTACGGATGCCTTTCGGGAAAATCTGTTTCACGCCATCCGGCTGGGTTTTTTGTATCTTTCCCAAAGGCATCACATGGCGGCGATTCATTCCGCTTCTTTGCTCTACCAGGGCAGGGCATGGCTCTTTGCCGCTCCCTCGGGAACGGGCAAGTCCACACATACCGGGCTTTGGAACCAAGTCCTTCAGGCTCCCCTCATCAATGGGGATTTAAATCTTCTTGCCATGGATGGGGAAACCCCCTTCGTTCATGGGCTTCCCTGGTGCGGGACCTCCGGAATCAGCCATACAGGCTCCTACCCCTTAGGAGGCATTATCCTCCTCAGACAGGCGGAAAAGAATTATGTAGAAGCCCTCAGTGAGGATCAGAAACAGCTTCTTGTGATGCAGCGGTTCATATCGCCGGCCTGGAGCAAAAAGCAGCAGGAGGCTAATCTATCCTTCGCGGGCAGGCTGCTGCCCCATATTTTCATCTGCAGACTGCACTGTACAAAGGAGGTCTCCGCCGTTTATGTGATCAAACAGGCCATCGACAGCTATTTGGAAATGCAGATTGAAAATTAAAATTCCCTTCTGATTACAAAGCCGTCCGCGCGGCAGAATGAGAGAAAAAATGTTTGAAAAGATAAAGCATATCAAAAAGAGGATACAGGAAGGCCTGCTGAAGGATATGTGGCGGCAGACAAAATGGATTTACCGGTACGCCAGACGTTATTGGGGGGCCATGATTTTTTATACATTTCTGGGTCTTACGGGCACACTGGTTTCCCTGGGCTCCAGCCTTATCTCCAAAAATCTGGTGGACATTATCACCGGCCGTCAGACCGGTGAGCTGCTTAAAACCTTTTGTCTGATGATCGGCTTTGGCATGGGCAGCGCCCTGATGAATCAGCTCTGCAATTATGCCTCCTCCTGGATCAGCATGAAGGTGGACACGGAAATCAAGGCGGATATTTTTTCAAAAATGCTGGTAGTGGATCTGGAATCCATAGCCCATTACCACACCGGCGATCTTTTGACCCGCTGGAGCCAGGATACCTCCAATATAGCTTCTGGGGTGTTAAATTTTCTCCCAAATCTGATCATTTACCTGTTCCGGTTTATCAGCGCCTTTGCCATTGTTGTCTACCACGACGCCTCCTTCGCCTTCTTTGCCCTGCTCGGCATCCCCTTTGGCGCCGCCGTGTCCCGCAGGCTGTTAAAACGCATGACAGACAATAACCAAAAGAGCGCGGCCATGAATGCAAAAATGTCGGGATTCAATCAGGAATCCTTTGCCAATCTGCGCACCATCAAGGCCTTTGACATGGTTCCTCTGTATGTGAAACGGCTAAAGGATCTGCAGACAGAATATATCTCCATGAAAATGGATTTTCAGAAAATGTCCCTCTTTACCTCTCTTTTGATGACGGCGGTGGGACTGCTCGTGTCCTACAGCTCCTACGGCTGGGGCATTTACCGGGTCTGGAGCGGCGCCATCAGCTACGGAACCATGACGCTGTTTCTATCCATGTCCGGGACCCTGACCGGTGCCTTAAACAACTTAATTTCCCTGGTTCCCACCTCCATCTCCCTGACCACCTCTGCAGGAAGGCTCATGGATATTTTGAATATGCCAAAAGAGGATTACAGTCATACTGAGGAAACCTCTCTGTTTTTAAAGCAATACGGCGCAGAGGGCTTTTCCATCCGTTTCAGCCACCTGACCTACTCCTACCGCCAGGGCGTAAATGTATTGGAGGACGCTTCCTTTACTGCCCGTCCCCACCAGATTGCGGCCCTGGTGGGGCCCTCCGGGGAAGGGAAAACCACAATGCTTCATCTGATGCTTGCGCTGCTTCGCCCGGTATCGGGAGAAGCCCTTCTGCTTGCAGGCAGTGGGGAATCCGGGGTTTCTCTGCCCCTGTCTCCCTCCACCCGCAGGCTCTTCTCCTATGTGCCCCAGGGAAACACTATGTTTTCCGGCACCATAGCAGAAAATCTACGCAATGTAAAACCCCAGGCCACGGATGAGGAAATCATTGCCGCCCTGGAGGCGGCATGTGCCTGGGAGTTTGTGGAAGCGCTTCCGGAAGGCATCCACAGCTATATCAGAGAGCGGGGAGGAGGCTTTTCTGAGGGTCAGGCCCAGCGGCTTGCCATTGCCCGGGCGCTGTTGTGCCATGCCCCTATTCTTTTGCTGGACGAGGCCACCTCTGCCCTGGATGCCGCTGTTGAAAAAAGAATTCTTCAGAATATTGCAAGGGATGCTTATCCCCGCACCTGTATCGTGACAACCCACAGACCCAGTGTGCTTGCCATCTGCGATGCTGTATACGCCATTCGTGACAAGCGCTGCGTACTGCTTGACCAGGAAGAAATACAGGCTCTTTCCGGCCTCTGATACTGGCAGCGCCCGGATCAAAAAATGCAGTGGGCAACGTGCGCCGCCAGGCATACGCATAACGGGGGAACGGCCAAAATCAGCCGTTCCCCCGTCTGTTTTCATGTATGTCAATGCCTGTCATGTCTGTCAATGCTGCCCGCAGTCATAATTACAGCTCAGCTGTGCACCTGTAATGGCAAGACCGGAATCCGCCTGCACCACCACATCTCCCAGCCCTACATTATCCTGGGCATTGTTGTGATAACCGTAAGAAATGGAAATGGCGCTGGTGCCGTCTCCTCCGGCCAGACTTCCGCCCGATGACACATATGTCACCGGCTGATTGAAGGACAATGTCAGCACCTGCGCGCCGCTGTGATGTCCATCTGACGCATTATGGGCTCCCACTACCTGAATCCGGTAATCGCCCCGTCCCATCTGCGGTGTCTGCGTAATCACGGCATTTACCGTATAGCAATCACCACTGGCCAGATACACACCCTCGCTGACTTCATCCACAATTTCCACTACAGGCATTTCATATTTTTTCATCATCTAAGGCCCTCCGCACTCTTGCAAACCCCATGGTTTATTTAAAATGATACACCAGTTATTCGATATATGTCAATTACTTTTCTTATTTTCAATTACTTTTCTTTTTTCCACAATTTCAAGCCTGCCATCAGTCGGCTTCTCTGCCTTGCCTTCTTCAGGATGGACCAGCCGGACACCCTGCGTATTCTGCGGTTATTGAGCAGAAAACGCGCAAGCGTCACTGTCCAGAGGGCAGGCCAGATGAAAAACACGCTTCCCGCTCTTGGAAAATTCAGCCGCATCTGATGGTGAAATTCTCTGGCAAAGCCTCTAAGTCCCGCCTCCCTGAGCGCCACCATACGATCCGCAGCGGATTTTCCGAATTCCTCCGCCTCCAGAATCTCCTCCATGAATTCCCTTTCACAGCTCTCTTTCGGAAGTCCCATCCACTCCACCCTTTCTCTGGCAAGTCCCAGATAGGCGCAGCATGCCAGGGTCACCGTATCAGAAAAGCCCTTCAGTCCGCTTTCCTTCACCAGGCAAAGGTATTGCTCTTTCTGGGTTTGGGATACGCACCTTCCCCAAAACACCGTCCAATCGCACAAAAGCTTTAACCCAAAGCCCGCCCTCAGAAAATGCTGCAGCATATGAAGCAGCAGCTCATAAGCATGAAAGGCATCCTCCAAAACAGGAAGCTCTACTCCCATAAGCTCCTTTCTGTACACATGCTCTCCACATTCACGGAGCTTTTCCTCCAGATATCTGTTGATGCGCTCATGATCAAAGGGCTCGGCCAGCATGGTGTGCAGCTCTATTTCGATTCCCTCTTTGGAGGAAAACACCACATGGTGCAAGGCAGTCTGCTTTTCTTTTACCCAAAAGCCTTTTTTCTTCAGCACGGCGCATGCCCGGGCAAGCTCGTTTGGACAAAGCAGCAGCAGATCCACATCCCCGGACTTTCTAAGCTCCGGCTCCGGATAAAAGGAAGCCGTGGCCGCTCCCTTTAACAGCACCGTCCGTATTCCCTCCTTCTCCAGCGTGCCGATCAGATACTTGCTCAGAAAAAGAAGCCGATAGCTTTGCATAACCGTTTTTCTTGCCGCCTCCAGAATTTCTTCCCGCACCGCTTCAGGAGCCTGGCCTGTCTGCCCCTTTGCAAGAAACAAAAGGGGAAGCACTCCGTGAAGTCTGGCCGTCTGCAATAGGCTGCTCCATTGATACTCAGGTCTTTCATCAGCGCTTTCCTCTTCTCCCAGCGCTTCCTTTAACAGGTTCAGAAGACCCGCCTCCTGTGGACCGAAATCCTTCTTTTGTGCAAGAGCGTCTTCCTGGGAAGCCCTTCTTTTCTGCCTCCACCTGCCTGCAAGCATTCGTCCCTTGCGCACCAGCAGCTTAAATTCCGGCCTGCGGCAATAGAGAATCAGATATCCAGAATTCACCAGAAAAACACAGATAAGAAGCCTGCATACAAGAACCATAGAAAGGGGGCCTGTGATCTGGCCGCACAGGCTATCGGCCGCCGCCCCCAGTACAAGGGTCACTGCAGAATACAGCCCGTAGCGCAGAAAATAGGGCTTCGCGGAGGTCTTAAGATGATGCTTGTAAAGCATATAAGGCTCCACCCACAGGGAAGTGGTCACCGTGCTGATCATAGTGCCGATAAAAATCCCGGCAGTTCCCATGCTCCTTCCCAAAATAACGGAGGCTGCCAGATTGATCGCCGCTTCCGCAAGGGATTTATACCTGTCATACCGGAAAAGTCCTATGGAATCCCGGAATACAAGGCAGGCCTGACGCATTCCCGTCAGGTAAAAATTAAGGCAGAGAATCAACGTCACCTCTCTTGGAAACACATATTGTTCTCCAAAGCTCAGCGCCACAAAAGGATCTATAAGCTCATACAGGCACACAGCCGCCAGCCCAAACACCCATTGTCCTGCAAAAAAGGCGGCCTCAAAAATCCGCCTGACCCGGTCTGTGCTTTCCTCCACTCCGAGATTGCCCACACTGGCGGTAATTCCCTGGAACATCTGGTTTAACACCTGGCGCACAGAGCCAATGATCAGATAGTAATTGGAATAGCAGCTTACGCTGGCAATCCCCACCATGGAAGACAAAAGCAGATTGTCCGTATTGTTCACGATCACATTGCCCACCTTGTGCATCAGCATGGCGCGGACATCTCTGTATATCCCCTTTCTCTCCTGTCTGGGAAGCCTCTGTACACTCTTTTGGCGCAGGTAGGGATACATTTTATCCGCCTTTCTGGATATACAGAAATTATTTCCCAAAGTGCACAAAATCAAAATACTTACAAACAGGATAAAGTTTCCTGTAAGCAGAAGCGCCGCTATCTGCAGCGCGTTTTGCAGCAGCAAAAAGCCGGTCTGATACAAAACGCCTATATAGCTTTGCTGATGCGCGTCGATCAGGGTTTTTTTGTATACCAGCAGATAGGACAGCACGGAATTTAACAGGTACATCAGATAAATAAACGTAATATGCTCAATGCCTGCCCCATCCTTGATCAGCACATCCAAAAAAGGCAGCACCATAAGTCCACAGACAAGCACAATGGCCGCCACCACACGATAAAAGGTTCGATACATGCGCATCAGAGATTTCTGGCGCTCCAGATCCTCCTCGGCAATAGGCCTGTACAGGGCACAGGTGATGGCCGTTCCCACTCCAAGCTCCGAAAGGGACAATATGTTTAAAATATCCGTAAACAGCCCGTTGATTCCCACATAGCTTTCACTGAGCGTATGGGTAAATACCACTCTGGTTAAAAAGCCTGCCAAAATAGCTATGATTCTCGCCACAATAGCCACAGTGGTATTGCGCGCCGAGTATTCCGTCCTGCTTTTCTTCGTCACAACGCTTCCTCCAGATTTCTACCTTTCAAAGGAGCAGGGCTTTGGCAGTATCTGTGCAAATGCCTCCGAAAGCTCCACCTTTATCTGTTCAAAGTCTCCCGCAAACCGGGCGTCATTGATACAAATCTGCTTCTTTTTCTGTCCTCTCACCGTCTGCACAAGCTTCCTGTTATCCTCCGAGATATCAAAATACCCAAAATTTTGCTGTACATTACAGGGGAAGAAATTCCCCGACAGCTTCTGCCATTCCCGAAACAGATAAGGCGTCAGATCCTTTTCGCTGCGGAAACGGTGGGCCGACATTTCGCAAAGAGCCTCTCCCTCCTTTTCCCACACCTCAAAAAAAGTGCTCTTTAAAAAAGGAGAAGGCCCATGCACCGTATAAAATCCCGTATACAAGGGAAAGGAAAGCTCCAGCAGATTGTAAAAAAAGTATAGGGGCGGATAGCCAGGTTTAAAATAGCTTCCCGGCTGCAGCCGCACATTTTCCCTTTTTGAAAAATGTCTGGCCAGCACCAGCGTATTGTTCAAAAACAAATGGGACATTACAGGATTTTCAGGATTTGCCACCACCGGCTGGAAGGCCAGCATATCACAGGGCTTCCCTCCTCTGAAAAAATCTTCAGGGTCCGCTTTTTTTATCAAAAACATATCGTCATTAAAGTATACAAACTGTTTAGCAAGCCCCTCTATCCTGTGCAGATAAACTTCAAGCACATTGCTGTTAAAAACAGGCAGATATTCCTTGGGAATGTAGTCCTCATGTCTCACCACATGAAGCTTTTCATGATCCACATTCAGCCATTTCGGAAGATGTCCCCAGGTAACGAAATGAATCCTCCTAACCCAGGGCGCAAAGGCTTCCACACCTCTGAACCAATAGGGCAGAAGCTCCCAGTCTCTGTAGCGTTCCTCGCCTGCATCCCTTTTTTCAGCCCCTTTTCCCATCTCCTGCCCGTACAAGTTTCTTTGTCTGCGCCAGGCCGGATCACTGCCGTCCACCCAGGTTACCACAAAATCAATTTCCTTCTCCCCGTCAAACATCTGTCTGCCCTTCAAGCTTTTCTTCCTCCCAAAACGTTTCCGCAGCTCCAAGCTCTACCTCGCCGATAAAATATCCGTACTTCTCCGGCTCTTTCTCATTTCCCAGAAGGATACGCTGCCCGGAAAGCCGGTCCGTAATGTCAAGATACACCTGAAAGCTTCCCGTCTGCTCTCCCCAAAGGGATACCTCCCTGGAAAGTACCTGTGAGTCCTTGGCCTGCGTGCCGCCGCAAAGCTGCCTCAAATCCTGTTCTATCTCATAGCTGTACACCCTGTCATTGGATGTGCTTAGAAATGTAAGCTGCACCTGCACCTCCCGGTACAAGGGGGCAAAGCCCACATTCTGTATGGTCACATAGGTCTTTAAGCTGTCTCTTTTCCAGTCATAAGCAAAGGATGCCTCCCGCAGCACAAGACGATACCCCAAATGTCTTTCCATATAGGAAAGACCGTCCATCCCCTGAAAGCAGCCTTCCTCACAAGCTACATATTCCGCCCATTTATCCAGCACCTGCGCGTCATAATCCCTGTTTAAGTAGGTTACGTGCATACGGGAAAAATCCTCCAGGGCATTTTCGAAATCATTATAGGGATTATCGTTGATCACTTCTCCTCCTAAGGGCACTATCCTGCACAGCTGGTCCTGAAAGGCAAGCTCCTCCTCCCTGTTCCAGGGGGAAAAAGCTCCCTGCTCCACCCTGGAGGATGCTCCATAGGTTCCATAATCCCCCTGGTTTCCCAGCATTCCGTCGTTAAACAGACCAAGTCTGGAGGCCAGGGTGCCATCCCCTGGCTGCACCCTGGCCGGATCTGCAATTCCGGTAATATTTCGCCATTGTGCCGGCGTTCTCACTGCCAGATAGGCGCTTAGTGGAGCTGCCTGGGCCAAGCCCTCTGCAAGGGCTCTAAACGCCCCAGGCTGCGAAAAGCTTGTGCCGTTCATTTCTCCCCAGCGCCCGGTAAACAGGCCCTGATAGAGAAAAACCTCCTTTTCGTACTCCTTTAAAATGGGCCCAAGCTGCTCCATATGCCCCAGGATAATACTAAGATCATCTGGTTCCGATTGTGTGGTTTCCCCATCCCAGTTATATAAAAAGCGTATGATCAGCTGCTTGTCGGTGGCACTGAGCGCTTCAAAGAGAGCACGGATATTGGCAAGTCCCCGGCTGGAAATCTCCCCTTTGGCGTATTGCTGGAGATTGATTTCTATGAGGGCTAAGCTTGTATCCGTATCCTGACGGAACCTTTCAAAAATCTCCTTCTGAAAATCCGTCTCCTCATCCACAATCCGAAACCCATGAATATGATAAAAGCCCCTGTTTGGATTTTTAAGCTCCTTTGCGGATTCCGTAAAAACGGCGCTCTGGGTATGGACTCTGCCATGGCCTCTCAGCTCAAAATAAATCCGCACTCCAAAGAGTCCGAACATTCCAAGCAAAAAAAGCGCCAATAAAAGAGACAAACCTCGCTGGAGCCTGCGCACACCGTCACTCATCCGGCATCCTCCTGATACAAAATTCCCAGCTGATACAGGCTCTGCACATTCTGCCTGAAATAATAGCACACAATAGACTCATCCTCGTAATAAAGCTTCAGCTCCCCGGGGTAAAGCCTGTCAAATTCCTCACACCATTCCATTGCCGCCTCCTCCACCAAGGTTCTGGATTCCAGATCGGAATAAGTGCTGGAATGACTGACAAAGACTCTGTCCTGCGCCCTCTCCTCTCCCGTAAGAGACGCCGACAAAATCTGCGGGCACTGACTTACATTGGAGGGAAAATAGGCCGGATACTTTTCCCAGGCAAGCCACCTGGGCCCTGTAAAGAAATGGCTCTGGGAGGATTGGATGGGCCTCTTTTCCACATATAAAAACACGTACTCCGTGGGAAGGGTGTACTCTTGTGTCCGGCTCTTGTTGACAAAATCAATCAGCTCTTCATGCCAGCCATGCTGGATCACCTGATAGAGCTCCTCCGTAGGGGACACTATGGTATAGGTCTCTTCGGGCAAAGTATCCACAATGGAGCAGGTGGCAAGCACCGCACCGTTATAGCGGGTCAGCTCATAATATAAATAGCCGTGAAAGCTTCCCGTAAGCATGGTTCCCACATAAATTGCCCCGGCCAAAAGCACCGACGCCGGATTCAGAATAAGCTGCGGGACAAAAGGCTTTGTAAGCATAAAAAGCACATCCGGCCCAATTCCCATTACAGCCAGAATCAGCAGCTGCTCCGTGGAACAAAGCCTTGCGCCCTCCACCAGCTGGGGCAGTCCGACACTGGAGGCGCAGTACATTGTCATATACAGCACAGAGGCAAGGGCGATTGCAAGATATCCGTCAAAAAAGCTTTTTTCTGCGGGCCTCTTTCTGCGAATAAGCCTCACAAACAGCAAAATGATCCGGCATACAGCCCACAAGAGCACCGCAAGAGCCGTTGCGCCTGCAATCCACTGCGCCCTCTGCTCTCTGTATAACGTCACATAGCCCTTTTGATACACAGTCCAAAGCTTCTCCCACAAAGCATTCCCAAGGCTTTCAAGCTTCTCTGAAAGGCTCTCTGCTTCCTTCCCGGTCTGCGTCTGCTCTTCTGCCATCTGCCCAAGGGCAGATTGACCAAGGGCAGATTGGCCTTGGGCAGATTCCCCTTGGGCAATTCCCCCCTCCATGCTCTCTCCCCCGGTCTGGCCGTCCAGGGCCTCCCCGGCTTCTTCCGGGGAAAGTTCTGACGCTTCCTCCTGCGCGTTTTCCTCCTCTCCATTGATCACGCTCATAGCCCAGCCGATGGAACCCTGAAAGGGAATCCCCGAGGCCAGGGCGCCGCCCATAGGTATCACCGCGATCAGAAAGCCGCAGATCACTGCTGACAAAAGAGGAACAAAATATCTGGGGCGGAAAATTTTGTGCCAGAACACCGGCACAAAGCACACACACAGAAAAAAAGCCATAATGGTGGGATAAAAATGGATCGCAAGAGAGGCCGCAAGGGACATAAGAAACAAAAACAGATTCTCATCCCAGCAAAACCTGGTGCTCTTTCCCCTCCACTGCCTTTGGCCCGCGTTCTTTAAATATCTCACAAGAAAGGCCGCGCAGGCAAAGATCGTAAACAGACCAAATTCCTGGGGAAGCGTCCACTGCAGGCGGGACATGCTGAAAATTTCGTCAACGCACAAAACGTCCACGGTCAAAAAAGCCGTCAGAACCCACAGCGCCGTAAATCTCCAGCAGAAAATTTCCTTCATCAGAATATAAGCCGACACCAGAAACGCCGTCACATGAATTCCCCCAAGGAAAAGAAGGCAGCTGTATATCTTTATGCCAAAGAGCGTATGCAGCCCGTAAACAAAGCAGTGCATTCCTTCGGGATACACCCCTGCAGAAAAAACCTGTCCCTCCGTCAGCCCGTATATCCAGGCGTTATGGACATACAAATCCCCGGATCCAAAGGAATAATCCTGAAAGGCTCCATAGCTGAAATAAATCATGGCATACACAAGCAGAACGGCCAAAAGCCCATATTCCAATACGTGTCCCCCAAGCGTCCTTCGAAAGCATCTCCACCCTGCAAGCAGGCTTCCTTTCATTTTTTCCCAAAGTCGCAGGAAAAAGAGCTTTTTCCCATAGGTTCCCGTAAACAAGTGCCGAAGGGCCCTCTTCTCTCTCTCCTCAAATTTTATGCCTCTGCAGATGGAAAAAAGAAACACGCCGTAAAACAGACCGCAAAATATCCACGGCTTCAAAATGTGAAGCAGGCCCAGCAAGAGCACCACTGTGTTGAAAAGCAGGATTTGTCCCGCCACGCAGAAGGAAAAACGGAAGGTCAGGGATTTTCCCTTAAAAACTCCCCGAAACACCACCGACGGCCAGATAAACATCACAAACAGATAGGCAAAAAGCACCTTTGCATACTCCAAAAGCCAATAACCTGTAATCATGAATCTACCTCCAGGGTTCCAAGCCTTATCCTCCCCCTTTTGTCACAGCTGTTGGCAAAGCGAATGACGGCTCCGTCCCTTTTTCTTTTCATTTCCAGAAAAAACGGACCTTCCACAGGCCAAATATCACAAAAAAAAGTTTTTTCCTCTCCCGGGTCCAGGCTGCGCATATCCCACGTAAGCTTCTTTTTCTGCCCCGGTCCCATTTTATCCTCGGTGAAAACAAACAGCTCCGCTTCCTGATAAAGCGGGGCAAAGCCCTTGTTTTGCACCGTAATTTCCAATCCCGGGCCCTCCTTTTTGAAAACTGCCTTCACCTTTCGAATCACAAAGCGATACCCCATATGACCGCCGATATAATCAAAGACGCTTTTTCCCTGCCAGACGCCCCCCGCGCTGCATTCCCACTGTCCAAAAAGCGTAAGAAGCCTCTGGTCATATGTCCTGTTGAGATAAGTAATCCGCATCTGTGCAAGCTCCGCCAGCACTTTCTGGGGCGTCAGCTGTCTGTAAAAAGATTCTCCAAAAACGGCCTCTCCCCCATTGGGAACCGTTCTGCACAGCTTTTCTTCAAATAAAAGCTCTTCTTTTTTCCCCCATGGCTCCTGCCATCCCGGCTTTTTCCCGGTATTTTCCCCAAAGGTTCCAAGATTGCTTTCCGAGCCGAATATCCCGTCGTCAAAAAGCCCTATCTGATCCCTTGCAGCCGCTTCCCCAATTCCCTTCTCAAGGCCCTCGGGATGCAGCATGCGCCAATGCACCGGCCTGCGCACGGCAAGATAAGTATTCCCTCCTTTTACAGAAGCAAGGGCTTCTGCCATGCTGCGCAGCTTATCCACTCCAAGGAAACGGGAGGTGTGCATTTCTCCCCAGTTTCCCACAAGAACCCCCTGAAACACAAAGATAATGTCTCCATATTCCTGCAGCACCTCTCCAAGCTCCTTTATGTGCTGCAGCACCCGCTCAAAGAAAAAGGGTTCCCGTTCCATGGCTTTTCCCTCATGGTCATAGGCGATCCGCAAAATGACATCGCACCGGTTTTTTCTGAAAAAAGACAATATCCTTCCTATGCGCGCAAGTCCCTCCGCCTTAAGACTCCCGTCCCGAAAGGCTCCGATATTTATCCTAACCAAAGCCAAAGCGTCTCTTTTGTCAATGCACCATTCCAGTTCTTTAAAATCCGGCTCCTTTTCCGCATAGAAGGTGAAAATCTGATACCATCCCCTGGCAGGATTACAGACAGCCTCCGTGGTTTCCGTAAAATCTGCCGGACAAAATCTCCATCTGCGATTGCCTCTGCGCCTTAAAAATATCCGCTCCATCAATTCCTTTCCTCGCCCACAGCATCCGTGTCAATGTGAAACAGCTTGATTCTGATCCACACCGCCACTATGGAAAACAACATACGCAGCACATACACAAAGGGCTTAAGCCCCGAGTGCATGCTCACACCCTCCGTTCTGGGGTGCATCACCGCGGGAATTTCCTCCACCCGAAAGCCAAGCAGCAGCATTTCCATTATCTTATTGGCGTCCGGATACCTGTCGTCAAAGCGACTGTATCCCGCATAAAAGGAGAATACTCTTTTATCAAGCCCCCACAGTCCTGTAGTGGGATCCTTTATATGCCTCCCTGTTCCCATATAAATCAACCGCCGAAACAGCACAAACCCAACCTTTTTGGCAAAGGAAACCGGAAAGGATACGCTGTCCTTTAAAAAACGGGAACCCAGCACCACATCCGGGCATTCTCCCCTTTCGTCTTTTTTCTTAAGTCTTTCATATATGGCTGCAATATTCCCCACATCGTGCTGTCCGTCCCCGTCTATCTGAATCACATACCGGTAGCCATGGCGCAGGGCGTATTTATAGCCTGACTGCAGGCCGCTTCCATATCCAAGATTAAACACATGATCCACCACTATATGGTTACTGGCCCGGGCTATCAGGCCTGTCCGGTCCTTAGAGCCGTCGTTTATCACCAGAATATCCGCAATCCTCCCGATCTCCGGTTGTTCCAGACGCTCCAAAAGCGCTCCGATATTCTTTTCTTCATTGTAAGCCGGAATGATCACCAAAAGCTCCTTGTTGTTCATTCTACCACCTTTCCCCCCTCAAGTTTTAAGCCAAAAGGCAAAACAGCTTTTCCAGCTCCGATGCGTCCCCAAAGCTTCTTGCCGCCGCAGCAAGGCCAAGCCTCTTTCGCAAATCCCCATCATGAATAAGGGCCTGTACCCCGTCACGGATGCCCTCCGGCGTCAGGCTGCACATCATCCCGTCCTCCATGGGTTTTACCTGCTCTCTGTTTCCACTGCAGTCCGACACTAAAATAGGCTTCCCCAGAATCTGGGCCTCCTGTATGGCAATACTCTTTCCCTCATAGCGGCTGGCGTGTACATAGATATCTGCCTGCCGCAGATAGGGATAGGGATTGGGGACTGCGCCCAGGAGCAGAAAATCCCTCTCCAGGCCAAGCTGCCTGATTTTCCCCTCCAAAAAGCGCCTCTCATCTCCCTCCCCCAGCACATACCATCGCACATTTTCGCCGCTTTTTTTCAGAAGCGCCATAGCCTCCACCGACACCTCCAGAGCCTTCTGGGCCGTCAGCCTGCCCACGGTGAGAATCCTGAGTCCCTGAAAGGAATCGGAAAATCCCCCAGGAAGCTGCGCCTTTTTCAATATGCCCTCCCTGTCCACAAGATTGTGGAAAATTTCCGTCTTTTCCCTGCATTGGGGATACACCTTTAAAAACGCCTTTCTCACCTCATCCGAAACCGTAAATATTCTGTCAAATTTCAGATAACAGTCTCTGTCAAGCCTTCTGGTATACCCGGCCCTTGTGTAATCCACATGAATAAACGCGGCCTTTTTTTTGGCCTTCACATGATCCGCCACATAGTAGGAGGCGCCGCCCTCCAAAAAGGCCACAGCCAGATCATAAACCCTGTCAAAACGCTCTGCGCCGTCAGACAATGCCCTCCACATCAGCTTATCCGGCAGAATTCTTTTTTTTCCCGCCATCTCCCAAAAATTTCCTGCAAGATATGGCAGCAGAAAAAACAGGTTTCCCCTTGCAGCAAGCGCCCGGAGCGTATTGGAAAAAAGAAGCTTTTTCCCCTCTCTGGAAAGCACCGAGCAGTCACTGTAGCGTCTGTTAAGCAGCCTTATATGTTCCGGCAGCCTGTGCACCAGCTCCCCCTGTCCCAGCAGCACATACAAATCCGTTTGGTATTCCCTGGGATTTATATGGCGGACAAGCTCTAAAAGAGCCGTCTCCGCCCCTGCCATCCCCAGCGTGTTGATCACAATCAATATCCTTTTCATAGCGGCTTCTGCCCCATCTCTTCCGCCAGCTCCTCAAGACGCTTTTTGATCACTTCGTTTTCCTGATTGAGCAAAGATACCTGCATGGCCAGCTCCAGATTTCTGCGCATCAGCTCAGAAACCCGGGCGCTCATAATGTACGCGCCGTAAATTGCGCAGAAGCCCAAAAGCAGAACCAGTGCCATGCCCGTTGTAGAGATATATCGATTCAAAATCACCGGGCGCAGCAAAACCCCCGCCAGAATTATGATGATGCTGATAAGTCCCCAGGTAAGGCAGAAGGGTTCCGTCATCCTCCTTTTTGCCAGCGATGAAACCGTGATGCAAAGCAGCACCACCCCGGTGATGATGATAATAATGCGCAAAACATTTCCCACTTCCATAAGTTTACCTTACCTTCCTCTTTTTTTCTCCAATTTTGTCTCCATTTTGGGAGTGGGACCGCCATAAACCAAATTAGAGAGTTTCCTCCCATGTCCCGCCTTTATAATGCTTCCCTGGCAGAATACATGGATATCCAGCGTCCTCTCCATCACCCTGAGTCTGTGATACGCTGCGCAAAAGCCCGTAAAGGCTCCGGCCACAAGCCCCAGCCCGTACCAGGGAGCCGACAGCTGCGAGGAAAACAAGCTGCCAAGAAACGTGATCCCGCAAAAGCTCGCCGCCGTAAGCACCGCTCCCTTCAAATCATTAAAGTAATACAGAAAAATGATAGCAGCGTACATTAAAAACAAAATGAAATATCCTGCCGCCAGACACGGATAAATACGCATCACCTGCCCTCCTATCCCCAGCCTGGGGAGCAGAACAATGCAGACGAAAAAAATAGCGCATGAAATAATAAACTGAATACGGGCCAGATTCATAAGCTCGTCGGAAAGCTGACGGAACATTCTCTTTTTGGCATTTTGGATGTCAATGCCCCGGCCGCCGATCACCGCCTCCGAATACGCTTTATAGCGCTCATGATAACGCATTTCCACTCTGGAAATAAATATAACACTGGCAGAAATATTTGTAAACATGGCAAGGCAGGAAGCCATGTCATAGGATGTCATGCACACAAAGCTCCCCGCCACTTCAATACGCATATCCGTATTCCAAAACACAAAATTATGGATAAAAAGCCCCAGGGTATACAAAAAGTTTGCAGCCACCAGCTGGGGATACTTCCTAAAATACGCCAAAACCTCCCGGTATCTGCCGCTGTTTACCCGAAAATAGCTCTTTACCAGCGCAAGCTCCAGGGAGGCAATCAGCAGAAATCCCCCATCCAGCGCAAGCAGCATGGAAAAAGTGACCTCCATGCCCAGCACATAAACAAAAAACAGGGACAAAAGCACCGTCAGGGTCATTCCAAGGAGATAAAAAATAGATATCTTCTTATAATCCTTGCAGATAGACAGATAAAGCATGGAATAAAACACCAGCACCAGGGAAATATAGCCGCAATATCCTGCAAACACATAGGAAAGGTCACTTCCCCCTGCCAGATACCATCTGACGCAGAAGGGAATCCCGGCTAAGGCCGCCAGAAGCATATTCAGCCAAAGCCCCAGAAAAAAGCAGGGACGTATGTCCTCATAGGTCTCATTATATATGACGTCCGACAAATATTTGGAAAGCACAGAGTTAAAGGGCGCCGCCGCCAGCAGGGCGAATATGAAAATATAGAGAACCGTACAGGAATAAAGCTCTCTTTCGGCATAGCCCACCCTGGAATATCCAAGCAGCGCCTGCATCAGCGCCACCGCCCCGATCACCAGAAACATGGGAGCTATGGTAAACATGGTGCTGTAGCCAAACCCTATCAGGTTGGTGGTTATGGTTCCTTTTCCAAAGATTTTATTTAGTCTGATTCCGATTCCAGCCATGACGCATCCTCCTCGGGCCATAGTTTTCCATAATCCCAGCCGATTCTCTCATAGATTTCTTCATAGGCCTCTTCCATCTGTTCCTGTCTGTATCTGTTTTTTACTCTTAGATACCCACACTCCCCCATATGGGCGCAGAGTGCCTTTTCCTCTGCCAGCTCGCATATGGCCGCGGCTATCTCCGCCGTATTCATAATATGGGTGAGAATCCCCGCAGTGCCGTATCCATCTCCGTCTCCATAAATCAATTCCCTGCAGCATCCCACGTCTGTGGCAATCACAGGCTTTTTCGCCGCAAAGGACTCCAGAATGGTCAGAGGCTGTCCCTCGCTGATGCTTGTAAGAAGCGTAAAATCCATCCTTCCCAGATATTCCCTTACATCCACTCTTCCCGTAAAAATAATATCCGCCGCCCCCAGAGCCTCAACCAATGCAAAGCATTCCTCCGCATACTCCTTGTCCTCGTCCAGGGGGCCCATAATCCAAAGCCTGAGATTTTCCTTCTTCTCCTTTGCAAAGGCAAAGGCCCTGATCATGGTTTTCACATCCTTGATGGGAGCCACTCTCAGAACAGCTCCGATGTTCACAAAGTCCTCATCCCCCTCCTTTTTGCAAGGCAGCTTCTCAAACCGCTTTAAGTCAATGCCGTTGGGCGTTACCGCCGTTTTCTCCTCAGGACAGCCAAGCCCGATCTGCAGCTGCCTGGCATGCTCGTAAAGGCTTGTCACCCTATCCGCACGCTCATAGGCCAGCGCGGACATTTTCCGAAACTGGTCAATCCAGATATTTTTGTAAATTCCAGCTACCCAGGATGCTTTTAGCAGCTCCTCCTCCCGCTCTCTGGTATATATGCCGTGCTCGGAAATCAGAAGCCCGCTTCGATAAAAATGCTTGGCCATGCTTCCCAGCACCCCTGCATAGCCCGTGGAGGCGCAGTGATAGATATCCGCCTTGGGAAGTCTGGTCTGGAGAATCAAAAACAAAGGCATATAAATAGACCGCATGGTCCACAGGAAATCCGAAAATACAATATAAGGATATCTCTGCCTGTAATACTCCTTTACGATCTCCAGAAAATCCGCCCCCATCAAAAGATCGTCAATGGAAAACTTTTCCTTCTGAAACATTTCAAACACCGTGTCCCAGTCAACATCCTCATTGGAAATAATGCTCCGAAGGGCGTTATATTCCTTCTCATTCAGCCTGGTGCGCTTTCCCCGCTTAGCCTTCCTGCCCCAGTCGTAGTCCTCCAGATAGGCCTCATAAACCGCAGTGAGGTTTTCCGGCAGTTCATATACAAATCTGCCCCTTTGGGAACGGCTTCCCACAATGCTTAAGAGCACAAACTCCACCTGGGGAAATGCCTTTATCATGCTGTGTATCCAGCTGGACACGCCGCCTACCACATAAGGGTAACAGCCCTCTGCAATCATACAAATTTTCATTGCCCGCTCCTTGCGCTTTCTGCTCTCATAAACCAAAAGAAAGCTCCTCCTTTGATTTTCCCAGCTCAATCCTGGCTCTGTCAGACAGCATTTGAATCAGAAAAGCATCCTCCTCCAGCTTTTGATAATCGGCTCCCGAAATCTCTGTGATTTCCTCACCATGGGTGCGTAATAAAAACCATGCCTTATCTGCCTCCTGTCCGGTTTCCAGCACAATCACATCCTCCGTCCGCTCCCAGGCATAAGAAAGGTTTAAAAAGCATCTCACCCGTTCATCGCTCTCCGACAGGGTGGTTGCGGAAAAGCCCTGAAGGCTGTATCTGTTTAAGCTTCCGGAAATCTCTTCATAAAAATTCTCCCAGCGGTCCTCTTCGGAATCCGGCCACAAAACAGACTGCATATCAATCAACAGATTGGAATACCCCAGCGCCGTCATCAGGCTTTTGTGCCGCAGGCTCTGGGAATAGGTGTCCTGCGCCCCGTTTACGGTTATCCTCTGAGCCGTCAGATCGTCACTGTAATAAGCCACCGGAGGAAGGAGAAAATCCGCTTCCTCCCCTGCGGTATACGCAAGGGTTACCGCATCCTCCAGGGCGCCTGCCTCTGCCAGCCTTTGCAGTTCCTCAGGGATTCCCTCTCCCGTATAATAGGCGCCAAACTGATACCCATTCTCAACCTTCTCCCAAAATGCACTGTCCCTCTTTTGCTTTTCCTCCAGAGTGATCCCCTCTCCATGCTCCAGCGTCTTTCCCGCCTCCCCATCTATCTCCTTCATCTGCTGCAGGTAAAAAGCATAGCTTTCCGTCTCCGGCTCCTGTCCGTCCCCATAATCATACTGAGGCATCAGAAAAAAGGTTCCCTTCAGGCCGCTTCTGCGAAACAAAGCTGACATCCCCGGCCATATAATATCCTGCTGCAGCGAGGAGGACCTCCTGCTGTAGAGCGTCTCCATCACCTCTGCGTTTTCCTCCGCAAAGCCGGGATAACCTGTTACGGTCACATTTTGGGCATTAACCACCGGGTACAGTGTGACAGAGCTTGCCTCATATTCAATGGCGCTCAAAAGACCCAGTCCCGTAACATCGGACATATAGTCTCCGTTTACCGCAAAGATAAAGGTTCCTTCAAAGGTGTTTCTCCAGATCAGGGCCGGATATTCCTCCCTGTCTACCCCCTCCTCCTCAATGACTCCCCGCATATAGGTCTTTGTACCCTTTCCTGTGACATACCAGGGAACGGAAAGCGCAAGGTCCTGCTTTTTCTCTTCCTCTTCATTCTGGGCTGCGTAAAGGCTTTCTCCTCCCAGCAAAAAGCCGGAAAACAGCTGCACGCCCGAAAGCTTAACCTCCTCCTCTTGTGCCCTTTCAATGCCAAGAAGCTCTCTAAGCCCGGCATTTTCCTCTATCACAGAAAAGGAGGGCAGGTTTAAGAATACAATGGGCACCCCCTTTCGGGCCATTTCCGCAATCTGCTCTGTCTGCGTCCCGAAATCCGTCCCATTCCCTTCAAGCAGCACAAGCCTGGGCAATTCCCCCTCTTCCAGAAGCTTTTCATCAAGTGCTGGACACAGAGTAAGCCTGCGCTTCGTGTACAAACACCATTGGGAGGCCACTCTCCAAGCGTCGCTTCCTTCCTTTCCCACAAACAATACATATTCTCCTTCCCCTTCCTTCGCCTGCCAGCGCCCCTCTCCCGACAGACGTTCTCCCTCCATGTATTGATTGGTGCTGTATTCATTTCCCATTTCCTTATAAAGCTGTAAAAACTGAAACATAAAGAACAGCACCGCCATCATAAGGCATATGCTGAAAAATTTTCTGTAGGATATCATTTTCCGCTCCCAACATCAGGAAAACACCCTGATCAGTTCAAGGGTCTCGCTGTCGATCACCACAGGCGACTTTTTCAATTCCTCCACCACTGCAAAAAATTTTCTTTTCTGCCCGCTGCTGAAATAAAGCTTAAGCTGGCAGGTGTAGGTTGCCAGGGTATTGGGATATTGATATTCCGCCCTTTCGCACCACTTGGCGCAGCCGTCGTAATCCTGGATTTCCAAAAGCCTCAGACTCACCGCCTCATACATAGCGCTTGTCATCTGCTCCCGCTTTTCCTTATAAATGATCTCGCAGACCTGATTCAGAATGTCCACAAAGCTTTTCTGCTCCATATCCGTAAATACTCTCTGCTCCAGAACCTCGTTCATGTAATCTACAAGCATTTCCGCATATACGAGCCGATTTTCATCCCCCTCTAAAATGGCCTTGTACTGCTTCTGCACATGAAAGCGGAAATCATTCAGCGCATCCTGCAGGACGCTTGCCGCATAGTGGGCCGTCTCCGAATCCTCGCTGTTTAACGCCAGCGCAATGGAAGAAAGGGACTTTCTGATATCTCCCCGCACCACATTAAACATCAGGTTTCTCAGCTCCTCCTTGTCCGTGATTTCTATGGCCTCTTCCAGGGGAACCATATTGCGCTCTCTTTCCTCCTCCGCATGGACAAAGGTCCGCACCCGCTCCTTACTGAAAATAACATCCTCCAGATCTACCGGCTCAGAAAAGAAAAAAACAAAGAAAAGATTGGAAAGCAGAAAAAAGACGGGGCCCGCCACCGGGCATAAAAGCATCACTCCCGCCCGCAGCAGACAGCCCTTGCGCCTCCCCTTTTTCCTGGTGTAATTCCAGACCAGATAAAGGACGACAATGAGAAGATTCACTCCAAGCACCGCCGTCAAAGCAATCATTTCTCTGCTCATGCCTCCGCCTCCTCAGCGATACAAAGCCTAAGTCCCAGCTCCTCAAATCTTTTGATCACAAACTGGGCGTTCTCCCTGTTTGTGTTTGACAGCAGCACATATAAGCTGCCGTCCGGCATGGTTCCCACATAATCCGACTGGCGAAGGCTTCCAGCAATCAGCAGAGCCGTCTCCTTTTGATCCTTCACCCCGGATTCTATCTTTAACAGCGTGCATTCCGTAAGCCCTCTCTTTTGGGCCTTCACATAGGCCTGCACCAACGCCGTAAAGGCATCCGTTCCAAGAAGCGGCGTTCCATCCACATACCGCTGATGTTCCAAAGCCGCCAGATATCTGCCTGCCCGAAGCACTGCGTTTTGTATCAGGGCGCTGATCACCACAAGCTGGTTGGCCTGTCCAAGGGTCATGCGTTCCCAGGGAATATCCCACACCATAAGAATCATCTGCATCTCATCATTTTCACAGATGGCGCTGGCCATCAGCGGATAACGCTCGTCCATCTTACGGTTGATAAACACTTTTCCCGCCGCCAGGGTTTCATACAGCTCTCCCATCTTGGTATACTGTATGGAATAGCCCAGCATACGCGCTTTTTTTGATGTGGCGGAAAACAGACGGGCATAGACCTTGTTTGACACCGTATAGATGGCCACGTCCCGGCTTTTTAAAAGCCTGCCCAGCATCTCCGCCGCATAAAACAGCACCTCCTCCGGACTGTAATGCTCCAGGGCAGAGGTGATACTGTAAATTTTCCCCACGCTGTCGCTCTGGTTTACAATCTGCGTCTCCAGCGCGTCCTTCACACGCACATTGCTGCTGTTGATGTCCTGAATATCCGTAAGCTGAAGCGTAAGAAAGTCCTTCTCCTGCTCACTCTCCTCCTTCAGTCTCAGAATCTGGTCCCGCATATACCCCACCGTCAGTCCCAGAATAAAAAGCTGGGCAATCCAGGCGTAGGTATTTGTATCGATCAAAACATCAAAGCCGGAACGGTCATACATCTGCCTGAAGCAATAGCCCGCCACCGCAAGCACCGCAGAAAGCATGGCCTGCTGCTGCCCATAAACAATGGCAAACAAAAGCACATACAGCAGATAAAAGTCCAGACTGGAAAAATATCCGCTGCCCACCGCCCGGTTGTTCAGCATAAAAAAGGGAATAAACGCGATCAGATTTTCCACAAAGGGAAGCAGTGTTTTTAACAGGCTCCCCCCTTTTTCCTTCATTCGTTCCAAAAGGGGCGGCTTCCTCTGGGCTTCTGTGAGGAACAGATAGCTATTTTTCTTCATCTGCGCCGCCGTCTTTTCTACAATCACAGATACCTCGCAGAAAAAGGAGCTTCCGAATTCGCTTTCATACAAAGCCTGGGACAGCACAGCCCGCCTCTTTTCTCCCTCCTTCGGGATGACTGCAGTGCCATCCTCTCCCATTGCCCTTTGAATCATTCCAGCCAGCTCCATGCGGGATATCTCCGTCTGAGAGGATATGTTGTAAAGCACCCTTTTATGTTCCCTGGACACTGCCGCCCGGTAAATAAGCTCAACGGCATCCGTCACATACAAAAGGGAAAAGCTGTCATTCTCCGGAACCAGAATGTGCCCCTGCTCTAAGGCCTCCAGACACATTCTGCTGCAGATATCCCTGATTTCCCTGCGGTTTCTTGGAATCACATACAAATGATCCAGCCGAAGGATCAAAATATCTCTGCCCGTACTTTTCTGGCAGCTTTCACACATTTCCTCCCCCTGGGCCAATATCATGCCCTTCGTCCTCTGGGAAGAGGGAGGAGCCTGCTCCGTAATATCCTCCGGATAATCACCGCCGTACACCTCATCTGAGGAAATATACACAAATCTTCCGCTGCCCCGGGACACATACCCCATGAGAATATTTGTCAGGGCTGCCATATATCTCACGGCCTCTGTCTCCTCCTTCTTCCAGGTGAAATTGGTGTCACAGGCTCCCGCAAAAATAGTAAGGTCCGGCTGAATACTCTCAAAAATTTCCGGCAGGCTGGCGCTTTCATAGGAAAAATTATATTTCTCAAATACCTTTTGATAGGATGTCTCTTCCAGACGGCTCCCTGTAAGCAGATAAACACGGTGCCCTTCCTTTTTCATCTTAAGAATCAAATGGTTCATCAGGCCTCCGGCTCCCCCAATCAGCAATACATTCATCCTTCGTCACTCCTGACCCAGCCGCTTTCCTTTGGTGTAACAATACCGCACTCCCGAAGCGTTTCCTGAAATTGTTTCACATCCCGTCTCACCTTTTCCACATCCTCTTTGTATCTTTCACTGAGCAGTACGGCAATTTCTTCCTGGCTCTTCCCCTGGGCAGACAGCCTCCAGATTTCAGCGCCGGCTTCGTTTACCACCACCGGTCTGTGAAAGGGCACTCCCTCCTGCTGCATATCCAATATCCAAAAGCAGCCTGCCGCCTGGCGCAGCTGATACCTGGGTCTTTCCTTTTTTTCCTCCCCGGCCATATCAAAAACCTTCCCTTTTGTCACGCTTTTTTACTTTTTTACTGTTCCCATTGTACCACAGTATTGTGCAAAAGGGAAACACTGTTTTCCCGGCTGCATCCTGCTAATCGCACAGTACTACCACCTGTCTGGGAGTGGTCTGGGCCGGAATGCTTCTGGTTGAGGTATCATAGATCACAACCAGATTGTGATTGGCAGGACTTCCCTGATAATACTGGTTATTTGTGGTTCTAAGCTGTACCGTTCCGTCCATGTTCAGCTGCAGCGTCTGATCCTCATTCACCAGAGCGGTGTTAAAATACCCCACGCTTACCATCCGTCCGGTTTTCTCCCGGGCCGCTGCCACAGCGTTATACTGGGGCGGATAAATAAGGGGAACAGGATCGTCCGTCCTATAGTAAAAGGTGCAGGTCATACCCACGGAAAGGGTTTCAAAGTCCACCACATAAGTGGAGGGGGTGATGATAAAATTTACCGTATTGCCGTCCGCATCCTCCACAGTGGTGAATATCATGCAGCCGTTTGTGCGGCGGTTTCCCATCTGCGCCGGGGTCATATCCACGATCATTCCCGTGACGGAGGCAAAGCTGTTTCTTCTATAGGGTCTCATGCCGTTAAAACGAAAATCCATAGCCTTTTTCCCTCAAAATACTCCTTCCTTCTATCATATGCCTCCTGCATCCTTTTGTTACGGTTCTGGGGGCTTTGCAGAGCAGAAATGCAACAGTCCGGATCGTCTACGCAGCATATTTCATAAACAGACCCTGGCTGACCGCCGGTACTTAGGCCGCGTTCTTTGCAGCCTTACGTACCGTTGCGGTCAGCGCGGAGCGAAAGCGTGTCTGTGTTGAAATATGCTGCGTATGCGTCTGGACTGTTGTCTTTTTGTTTTGCAAAGTTCCAGGGCTATAACAAAAGAAGTGCCGCTTCCTAATTAATCTTCTCTGCCTTCTTTTGGCTTTGAATCTCAATTATTCTGCGACACTTCTCTGACATTTTTCTTTCGGTTTTTTCATTCAGATGATTTTTGTTTTCCTTTCTCTTTTACTTGTTTTCCTCACCTGCAGTGAATTTCATTTTGATTCTTTTTACAAGTCCTTTGTCACTTTCTCGATTCTTTATTCTTTTTCTTCTGCCGGAATCCCTCTCATTTTCATGAGCTTTATTCCTGCAAATTTTTTGAATATTCCTCGTTTCTGTGCTCTTTTGTCCTTGTAAAAATCCTCCTTTTGTCTTTCACTTGTGAAGTCACCCAGGTAAATTGGATTTGAAAAACCCTCATTTGAATGCTTTCACCTATCCGGATTATGGTAAATGTCTGACCTCTTTTTTTTAGCTGGTAAGATATTGTTTCCGGATCATTATCTTACTTTTGCTTTGGAAAGACAATTTCGATTGCCTTTCTGTGATTCTATAGTATTACACTTTTAGGAATCTGTCAATAGTTTTTTCTAAATTTTTTAAATTTTTTCTCTCTTCACAGTCTTATTTGTTTTCTTTATTTTATTTTCTGTTTATTTTGTTTGATTTTCTTGATTTTTAGAAGCAATTTATGCTCCTATAATAGTGCCTCCACCCAGCACATATTCCCCGTCATAAAACACCAGGGCCTGGCCGGGAGCTGCGGCCCGCACCGGCTGTTCAAAGGTGCAGAGCACCCTCCCATCCTCCTTTTTTTCTATGGTGCAGAATTCTCCCTTGTGGTTATACCGTATTTTTGCCAAAACCCTTTTTGGTTCCAAAAGGTCCGGCACCGACATGTAGTTTACCCTGTCACAGAAAACCTTTGTGATAAAAAGCGCATCATTGCCTCCCACCACCACCTCGTTGGTTTCCGGATGAATTTCCGTCACAAAAACTCTCTTTCCCATGGGCAGCCCAAGCCCTCTTCTCTGTCCCACAGTGTAATGGGTAATTCCCTTGTGCCTTCCCAAAACCTCGCCTTCCTTTGTGACAAAGTTTCCCGGCCCTGGCACTCTTTCCGCAGCCTCGCGGTCAATAAAGGATGCGTAATCGTTGTCCGGCACAAAACAGATTTCCTGACTGTCCGGCTTATGGGCAACCGGCAGCCCCGCCTTTCCTGCGATCTCTCTGATCTGCTCCTTGGTGTATTCCCCCACAGGCATCAGGGTCCTGGCAAGCTGCTTTTGGGTCAGGCCATACAGCGCATAGGTCTGATCCTTTGCGGCAGTGACGGAATTTCTCACTGCATATCTGCCGTTTGGCAGCTTTTGGATTCTGGCATAATGTCCGGTGGCGATATAATCCGCCCCGATGGCCAGGCTCCGTTCCAGCAGGGCCTCCCATTTCACATAGCGGTTGCAGGCGATACAGGGATTGGGCGTGTGTCCCTTCAAATATTCCTCCACAAAATAGTCTACCACACAGCGCTTAAATTCCTGCTTGAAATTCATTACATAATAAGGGATATCCAGTTTCTGGGCCACTCTTGCAGCGTCGTCCACCGCAGAAAGTCCGCAGCAGCTGCCCTCTCCTGCATTCTCTTCATTCTGCCAGATCTGCATGGTTACGCCGATCACATCATATCCCTGTTTTTTTAACAGATACGCCGCCACGGAGGAATCCACCCCTCCTGACATTCCCACAACTACCCTTTGTCCCATTGCCCTATTTCCTTTCTGCAGGCCAAAGCCATAAAATCTATATAGAATTTTACATGACCGGGCGTATTTGTCAACAATGGGAATGTCTTATCTCCAGCGCACAATTTTGTAATAGGTTCTGGCTGTCCACCGATAACAGAGAATATAGAGCAATGCAAATATCCCGCTCACACAAAGGGCGCTTAAGACAATCAGCCTTGGGGCAAAGAGATTCAGCGCCCCCAGCAGCTTGATCACCATGTTGGTTCCCGCCGCGGTATGGCAGAAGGCCCCCGCCAGGGGCAGGAAAAATACCAGCAGAATCTGCTTTTGAATGGTGCCCTTTACCTCTTTATCGCTCATGCCCACTTTCTGCATGATCTCAAAGCTGCTCTGATCCTCAAAGCCCTCCGTAACCTGTTTATAGTACAGTATCACCAGCAGGCAGATCAGAAAAATAGCGGAAAAAAAGATACCGATAAACAACAATCCCCCGTACATGGATTCCTGCTCCAGCATCCTTTCCCTGAAATCATCAAAGGAGGCAAAGCCGGGGGTGGAAGAAGCCGCCTGGTAAAGGGCTTCCACAAAGGCTTCTATATTCTGCTCCTCTCCCTTGGGCGTAAGCTGCATTTTAAAAGACGAGGCGGAGGCGGCGTCCACACCATAGCAGGCCGCAATCTGGGAGAGGGTTTCCCAATCTTTTACCACAATCACAAACTCGCCGCCAAAATTATTATCCTCTGCCTTTGGCGCAACCTTACATTCCGAAAGCTCTTCCTTGATCACAAAGGAGGCGTCCATAAAGCTTACGACTGCGCTCTTCGCCAAAACCTCCTCTTTCCCGGCGAAATCCGATCCGCTGGAAAACAAAAGCACTTCCCCCGGATTCAGGGTATCGTCCCTTCCCTCCAGACGGTTAAACTCTAGAACCGTCATCAGCTTTACCCGATACATATCCTCGTACTGGGTGCTTTCACTTCTTGTCACAAAAGTGTTTCCCCTTCTTTCCACCGGGCACTCCACATAGGAATAATATTGGCTCTCCTCAAGGGAAACCTGATGCTCCCCGGCCAGTCTGCCTGTATTTTGAAGCCACCCCTCCCTGTCCGTAAAGGAGGCCTCCATAAAGTTAATCTCCACGTCAAAGGGATAGGTGAAGCTTTGTATCCCCGGTATCCCCAGATACAAAGAAACCGTACAGACTACCGTGATGATCACCATGGTTGAAAAAATACAAATATTCACCAGGCTGGCAGCGCTCTTTTTCATACGATACAGCATACCGGACACAGTGACAAAATTGTCCGCCCGATAGTAAAATTTCTTTCTCCTCTTTAAAAATCTCAAAAGAACAATACTGCCGGAGGTAAAGAGAAAATGGGTTCCCGCCACCACCAGAAAAATTGCCAGGAAAAAGTCTGTAAAAATCATGGAATTAAGTTCTGCCTGTATTGCAATGCGATAACCCGTTCCCAATGCAAGCACGCCCAAAAGGCTCCAAAGCCAGATAAACTTAGGCTCCTTTTCCCCCTTTCTGGACTCTCCCATCAAATCAATGGGATTTGCCCTGCCCACCTGAAACAGATTAGCTGTCAGGTTGATTGCGGATACAATTCCAAAAAACACCAAAGTATCCCAAAGCGCTTTCAGACTAAAGGAAAAATCTGCCTGAACGGGAAGCTTTGCCAGGTTTAAGAGCAGCAAAAACAAAAGTCTGGAAAACAAAAGTCCCAAAAGGATGGCCGAAAAAACCACTACCACATAGATCACCGCCGTCTCCACAAAGAGCAGCATCCCAATATGCTTTTTTTCCATTCCAAGGATACTGTAAAGACCCAGCTCCTTCTTTCTTCGCTTGATTAAAAAGCTGTTGGTATAATACAGGAAAGGCACCATGATCATCCCAAGCAGCCAGAAGCCTATGCTCATCAGCATCAGCGCATAGCCTGCCCTGGGTATGGTGGACATAACATCATTGTTTAAAATCAGGTCAAACACAAAGTATGTGAACATGGCAAAAATGCACACGCCTATATAGGGCAGGTAGGAAGCGCTGTTTTTGCGGATGCTTTGAAGGGCCATACGGGGAATCAGACCTCTCTTATTCATGAGAAACCCCTCCTTCCTTTCCTGTCTGCAGCACCGTCAAAGTATCTGAAATCTTGCGGTACATTTCCTCATCCTTCAGGTTTCCTCTGTAAATCTGGTTAAACACACAGCCATCCTTGATAAAAAGCACTCTTCCCGCCCGGCTGGCCGCCTGAATGCTGTGGGTCACCATAAGGATGGTCTGGCCGTCTCTGTTCACATCCCCAAAGATGCGCAACAGCCTGTCCGAGGCCTTGGAGTCCAGCGCCCCGGTAGGCTCATCCGCAAGAATGATCTGGGGCCTTGTAATCAACGCCCGGGCCACTGCCGCTCTCTGCTTCTGTCCTCCCGATACCTCATAGGGATATTTGTCCAAAATGTCCTGAATATAAAGCCTGCGGGCCAGCGGAAGCAGTCTTTCTTCCATCACCTGATAGCTTACGCCCGCCAGCACCAGAGGCAGAAAAATATTGTCCCGAAGAGACAGGGTATCCAGCAGATTAAAATCCTGAAACACAAAGCCCAGGTTATCCCGTCTGAAGGCGCACAGCTCCTTTGGCTTAATATCCGCCATATTCTTTCCCGCTAAAATCACCTGGCCGCCGGTAGGCTTATCCAGAGAGGCCATAATATTGAGCAGCGTGGTTTTTCCCGATCCCGACTCTCCCATAATAGCCACATATTCCCCCTGCTCCACTGAAAAGGTCACGTCAAAAAGAGCCTGTACCTTGCTGCCTCCCAGACGCTGGGTATAAATCTTTTTTACATTTTTCACTTCCAATAACGCCATAAACACACTCCTCTTTTCCCGAATCTAAATGAATGAAAACGACGCCCAGAGGTACCGTTTGAAATAATGATACAGAAAAAGGAAATGCGCTGCCATAAGGCTGTCTTACATTTCCCCGTTAAACCTTACATTTTTGTCACATAAGGCATCAATCCTTATTCTCTTTTGTCTGATAAAGGGACAGATACACTCTCGTGCCCTGATTTTCCCTGCTCTCTACCCTGATCTGATTTCCCAGCCGGTCTAAAATCTGCCTGCAAAGATATAAGCCTATCCCTGTAGATTTTTTGTCCATGCGTCCGTTATAGCCCGTAAAGCCTCTCTCAAAAATCCGGGGCAGGTCCTCGGGCCTGATTCCGATGCCGTTGTCCTCCACCACCAGCGTATGGGGTTCCTGCTCCCACAGATAAATGGAGATGCAGCCCGTAGCCGGAGCCGTATATTTGATGCTGTTTGACAGAATCTGTTCGATGCAGAAGCCAAGCCATTTTTCGTCCGTCAGAACAGACAGCCTCATCTCCGAAAGCTGCAGGCGGACTCCCTTGTTGATAAAAAGCACGGCATACTTTTTCACTGCCTGCTTTAACAAGGTGTAAAGATCACACTCCTGTAGGACCAAATCCTGCCCCATGCTCTCCAGCCTCTGATAGTGAAGCACCATCTCCACATACTGCTCCGTTTTGAAAAGCTCCTCCTTTAACAAAAATCTTTCTCTGGAGCCGATTGTCTCCCCTCCTAACAAAAGCTTCATGGCCGCAATGGGGGTCTTGATCTGATGGGCCCACATAAGATAATAATCGCCCCTCGCAGTCTGGGCCTCCTCCTCCAAAGACTGTTTACGTTTTCTTAATTCCTCCATCGCTTCAATCAACCCCTCATAAGCGCCTTCTAAGGGTTTTCTTTTCTCCCGCCACAAATCCGGGTTCCACTCCACCGTCCCAAGCTGCTTAAGATTTTCCCCCGCAAGCAAGAGCTCTCTCCTCTTTGCCACATACCTTTTCCCCGCAAAAAAGCCGGCGGCCAGCCAGAAAAAAGCAGAAAGGGGAATTGCATACAGCAGTCTCGACACCTGTTCCATTCTGTAAAGGGCTCCCACCGCCATAAACAGAAACACTGTGAGGCCATACAGTAAAAGCGCTCCTTTGCATTCCCATACAAAATCAAGCCACAGTCCCAGACTGCTTTCTCCTCCTGCTTTTTTTCTTTTTTCCATTGCCTCCATGCCTTTCTCCATGCTTTTCTTTCATGCCTCAGGAAACCGTAGAATCCCCAGCGCTGCCGCACAGATAACCGATTCCTTTCTTTGTGGAAATAAGATGCTCTGCCCCTGCGCCCTCCAGCTTTTTGCGCAGTCTGGCCATGTTTACCGTCAGCGTGTTGTCATCCACAAAGCACTCGCTGTCCCAGAGACGCTCCATCAGCTCCTCTCTGGATACGATCCTACCGATATTTTCAAACAAAAGCTGCAGGATTTTAAACTCATTTTTTGTCAGCTCCATCTTTCTTTCCCCCACCTTTAGGGAGGCGTCCGCCAAATCCAGCACAATGCCCCGGTATTCCAGCACGCTGGTAGGGCCCCGGAAGGCATAGGTCCTTCGCAGCAGGGCCTGCACTTTGGCGGAAAGCACCTCTAAATCAAAGGGCTTTGTAAGAAAATCGTCTCCGCCCATATTCACCGCCATGACAATGTTCATGTTGTCCCCGGCAGAAGACACAAAGATAATGGGCACCTGAGAAATCTGACGGATCTGACCGCACCAGTAATGCCCGTTAAAAAAGGGCAGCACAATATCCAAAAGCACCAGATGAGGAGAAAACGCAGCAAACTGCGAAAGCACATTGCAAAAATCCTCCACACACGCCACCTGATAGCCCCATTTTTCCAGATGCAGCTTCATGGAACCGGCAATCACTGCATCGTCCTCCACCACCAAGATTTTATATTGATCCATGCTTCTTTACTCACCCGTTTCCACATTTCCGAAATTCACCACAATATACTCCTCAAGCTCCACCACGGAACCCTCTTTGGGCCAGGCGGGTCCATCCTGCATCAGCTCCCTGGCCTGGGCATAGTGCTCCAGATTGCCGTCCTCCGTAAAGGAAAAGCCGTGCATGGACCAAAAGGAAATCAGCTCTCTGTCAAAGCCGTAAAAGGCCGTGGCGCCCCAGTTGATAAAGGAAAGCCTTGGTGTCTCCGCAAAAGCATAGCCCTCCGGGGAATTGTATGTTTCAAAAAGCTCCGGGGAGAGCCCCTCCACTAAAAATTTTATCAACGTGTATTTTTTCGACCACTCAGGACAGTAGGCCTGGCTGATCAGGCTCTCTGGCGTCTGATAGCTGCCGATCACACAGACCGGCTTTGAGGTGTCGCAGTTTGCCTGCAGATAAAGAGCCACGTTTTCCATGGTGCGCTTTGTGTCCTCATATTTCATGGCATCCACATAAAACCATTGATTCATCTCATAGCTCTGACGATACAGAAGCACAAAGGCTGCCAAAGAGGCCGCCGCCCGCACAGGCAGGCGCTTTACATTTCTGATCTCCCAGGCAATGAGCAGAACCGCAAACGCCGTGATCAGGGGCACATATTGGCTGGAGCGGTAATAGGTGGCCACTCTCTCCATCACCGGAAGCACCCAGGGAAGCAGTATAATGCCCGCTCCCGCCGCCAGAACCCAGCCGTCCCGTTTTCCTGCCGTATACCGTATGGAAAAAAACAGCACCACAAGCACTGAGAGCACCAAAACCATCACGGGAAGGTATACCACCGCGTTCAGATAGTATTTCACAAAGAAATCCTTCAGCACATAGACGAGCTCCTCCCTTCCCTGGGGTGAAAACCAGGAGAGAATTCCCTCCAAAATCTCCGAAAGCCCTCTGTCCTCCAGCACATGCTTCTGCTCCTCCAGGTGAAATGCCGCCGTAAGAAAACCAGTCACCGCCGCCCGCAAAAGCATCCCCAAAACGCACGCTCCAAGCACATTTAAAATCCACGAAAGGGGCTTTTTTTCGTACTCCCTGCAGTCCGTCACACGAACCAGCCAAAAGGCCATCACCATTCCCATCAAAAATACAAGCATGAAGGACTCATAAAAGCCCGCAGCCACAGCGGCAAAAACTGCGCACAGAAAAATCCGGAAAAAACGCTTTTTGAAAGAAAACCTGCCCCCGGCGCGCAGGCTCCCCATCCCCATAAGCACCGCTGCCGCACAGGCCCCATAGCCCAAAAACAGGCCGTTTTGCAGATACCATACCGCCACCTCGCTGATCATGGGGCTGGAAAGCATGGCCGCTGCAGCTATGGTATAGGCCCACACAGATAATCTCTCTCCCAGAATCCGATAAAAAACCACGCACCAGAGGGTCACGGACAGGCAGAAAAAAACAAGCCCCAGTGCCTCCACAAAATAAGGATTATAATCCAGGGGAAGCAGCTTATTGATCAGATACAGGCACCACCGCCCGGTGGCAGGTGAAACACCATCCACAAAGTAAACCTTAAAGGCGGTATCGTCGATACCCACCGTAGGATTGAGAAGCAAGGTGCAATAGCTTAAGGCCATCATCAGGGGAATCCCTATGGCAAAGCATTTTCTGCTCCAGAAATATTTGATATCCTTAATCAGTTCTGACATAATTTTCAATTCCTTTTCCAAAAGCACAGATCAGGGCAAAGACGCTGACCGCAAATATTTTACAGGTATAAATCCAATGCTGCCCGGAATGATTCTGGGTAAAAAATATCCATATAAAAGGCAGAAGGGCCGGGAGAAGAAAGGGCAGCATATATTTTACACTGTCCATCCTAAAGCCTTTGCGGCATCCTGCAAGCAGGCCAAACAGCCAAAGCGCTATCCCCACAGCAGGCAGATAAAATCCCCAATTATCGTAAACGCTCAGATTCTGCTTAAGAACGGACAAGAATCCTGACAGGATATTCTGGTCTTGCGCAGTCTCCGTTCTGGCAAGCAAAGTGTTCCAGCCATCCAGGATCACATTCCCTCCCACAAGCAGATCTGTCATCACCCATTTCATTGCCCAAAATCCCCCGTATCCAATCATCCAAGACAAAATAAAAGCAAGTGCTTTCACAAAAGCCGCCTTCGGCTTATCGCTGCTCAGATATAGATAAACACACAGGGGAAAGCCTAAAGTCACCAGCGGATAAGTCAAAAAGTCAAAATAAGCTGTGACCATTCCCAAAAGCAGGAAAAATTCCCAATACCAGCCCCTGCTTTCCATTTTTTTGTGAAGCCCAAGCTGCACAAGCACCGCCCCGCACATGATATAATAACAAATACTCAGGGACAGAGAAGTATACAAGGTCACATAATACAAAAACGGCAGGGACAGCAGGAAAGCCGCCCCCAGCATTTTTCTTTTTCGAGCCGCGCATTCCAGACAGACAAACCCCGCCAGGGCAAGCTGCAGTGCAGAGGCTCCAATCCGGATGGAGCCCAGCGTAGTAACCGCAAGAAGGGGCTTTAGTACCACAAGATATCCATGCCAGTATCTTGCATATTCCACCTCTCTTGGCTGCTGTACACCCTCAAGATAATCCACCAGGGAGTCTCCTGCCGCCCAGCCGTCCCCCTGCCCGCTTTCTTTGCGGTACATATACAAAACCTGCTCCAAAAGAGAATGCTCCTCATTTTGATAAACAGCGTTTTCCAGCATCAGGCAATCCGTAAAATTCCCTGTAAGCGTGGCCGGGTAGCCGGAAATCATCTCTGAATCTCCAAATTCATCCTCCAAAAGATACAAAGACTGCCAGACATGAAGCCTCATGGGCTCCAGCGGAAGGCAAAATACAAGAAGAAGAGCCAAGAGGCCCACTATGCTTCCAGCCAAGATAAAAAACACACTATGAAACGCTTTTTGGACTACCGTTCTTTTCAAACTCCCTGTTTCCTTCCTTAGTTACTGCAAAAAAGAATCTCCTGGTTTTCTCATTTCCTGGAGCCTGAAAACGCATTCTTTCACCTTCTCCACAGCCGCGTCCAGCTCCTCCTTTGTGTTCTCCTCAGACAAAGTAAGACGCAGGGCCCCCCTTGCCTCCTTCTCGCTCAGTCCAATGGCCAGCAGCACATGGGAAGGGTCAATGGCGCCCGAAGAGCAGGCCGAGCCTGAGGAAGCGCAGATTCCCTGCATATCCAGCATAATAAGCAGGGATTCTCCCTCTATTCCCGGAAAGGATATATTTACATTGCCCGGAAGCCGCAGCTTTGGGTGCCCGTTCAGCCTGCTGCCCGGTATTTCCGTCAGCAGTCTCTCCGTCAGATAATCCCGCAAAGCAGTTTCTTTCGCGGTCTTTTCCTCCATGATCCTGACCGCTCTTTTTGCCGCCGCAGCAAAGCCCACAATCCCTGGGACATTTTCTGTTCCTGCCCGGCTGTTTCTTTCCTGCCCTCCTCCGTGCACAAAGGAACGAAGCCTGGAGCCTCTTTTGATGTAAAGGCATCCAACGCCTTTGGGCCCGTTGAGCTTGTGCGCACTTACACTCATCAAATCGATTCCCAGCTCCTGTACCTGCACCGGCACCTGGCCATATGCCTGCACCGCGTCTGTGTGGAACAAAATCCCCTTCTCCCCGGCCAGAGCGCCGATCTCTGCAATGGGCTCCAGGGTGCCGATCTCATTATTTGCAAACATAACGCTGATCAAAATAGTGTCCGGCCGCAAGGCTTCCTGCACATCCTGTATTTTTACCATCCCATACCGGTCCACATCCAGATAGGTAACCTCAAAGCCGCTCTCTTCCAGGGCCCTGCAGGTGTTAAGCACCGCAGGATGCTCTATCCTTGTGGTCACGATGTGGCGTCCTCTGCCGGCCAGGGCCTTTGCCGCCCCTTTTATGGCCCAGTTATCCGCCTCCGTGCCTCCCGAGGTAAAATAAATCTCATCCGCCCTGGCTCCCATACTCTCTGCGATGCTTTCCCTTGCATCACTTATCGCCCGCTTAGCGGCAGTGCCCATGGAGTATATGCTTCCCGGATTTCCATAATTTTCTGTAAAAAAAGGCAGCATAGCCTCAAGAGCCTCCGGCGCCAGTCTGGTGGCAGCCGCATTGTCCAAATATATCATAAAATCTCACCGTTTCCCGCAAATTCAAAATTAATATAGCATCGGCCAATCAGTTCTGTCAACTGTCCGGGCGGCATATAATGACAATGAAATTATAATGAGGAAAAGCTTTTCTTTGGTGTTATATGAAGCAAGGCAAAAGACACCCTCTTATCATGGGTACCTTTATTCTTACCATTACAGGCCTGATCAGCCGGATCATCGGCTTTTTTTACCGCATTTATCTCTCCAGACTGTTTGGAGAGGAGGGAATGGGCATCTATCAGCTTTTAAGTCCCGTTCTTTCCCTTTCCTTCTCCCTGACTGCAGCGGGATACCAGACGGCCATCTCCAAATTTGTGGCGGAGCGTTCTGCCAAAGAAAAAAGCCCCTCCTTCAAGCCCATGCTGGCAGGCATGAGCATCTCCATGCCTCTGTCCTTTTTATGCTGCGCCGTTATCTTCTTTTTCTCCGACTTTATCGCCGCCCGCCTGCTCTTAGAGTCAAGAACCGCTCCCATGCTGCGGATTCTGGCCTTCTCCGTGCCTCTTTCCGCCGTACATTCCTGTGTGAACGGTTATTTTTACGGCATCAAAAAGGCGGGACTGCCCGCCTTCTCCCAGCTTGTGGAGCAGCTCACCCGGGTGGGCTGTGTGTACGCAGTATCCGCCCTGGTTCTTTCCCAGGGAAAGACACCCACCATCAATGTGGCGGTTGTGGGGCTCACAGTGGGAGAATTCTTCTCCATGATCGTGTCTGTGGTCTCTATTTACTGCTGCTGCTTTCAAAAGCGTGCCGGCTCTGTCTCTGCCCCCGTGGGCGCCATTTACAAAAGTATTCTTGGGATGGCGCTGCCTCTGACCGCAAACCGCATTGTGCTCAATCTTTTACAGAGTGTGGAGTCCGTTTCCATTCCCGCAAAGCTTCGGGCATACGGCTACGACACCTCCACCGCCTTAAGCGTCTACGGCGTTCTGACAGGCATGGCCATGCCGCTTATTTTCTTTCCAAACGCCCTGACAAACTCTGTGGCTGTGCTTCTTCTGCCTCTTATATCCGAAAGCTATGCGCTGGGAAATCTGCAGGCAGTGCGCCAATCGGCTCTGCGCACCATCAAATACTGCTGCCTCCTGGGACTTTTTTGCATGTGCGGCTTTGGACTGTTTGGAAAATGGGCGGGCAATGTACTCTTTGGCAGTCCCCTGGCGGGACATTTTATTACCACTCTTGGCTTTATCTGCCCTTTTATGTACTTGGACACCACCCTCTCCAGCATCCTTCAGGGGCTGGGCCAGGCCGGAAAAATTTTTGTCATGAATGTGATCTGTCTCTTTGTCCGTCTTGCCTTTGTGTTTTTTGCCATACCGGTTTTTGGCATCACCGGATATCTGTGGGGCATACTGGCAAGCCAGATTTTGCAGAGTCTCCTTTATCTGGGATGTCTCCACCGCTTTTTAAAACACACTTAGGGCCCTGTCCTGCACCCTTTGTGCAGCGGCAGAGCCCTTTTGCATTTCTCATTTCAGAACATTTTTCAATTCGTCCATAAAGGTGTTGATATCCTTAAACTCTCTGTACACAGAGGCAAACCGCACGTAAGCCACCGCATCCAGATCCTTCAGCTTATTCATCACAAGCTCCCCGATCACCTGGCTTGGAATCTCCTTTTCCTCCAGATTGGAAATCTCGTTTTCCACCTCATCCACAAGTCTGGTCAGCTCCTGTGCGCTCACCGGTCTCTTGTGGCAGGCGCGAAGCACTCCTGCTTCAATCTTGGAACGGTCATAGGTCTCCCTGTTGTTATCCTTTTTGATAATAATAAGCGGGATGGTTTCTACCTTTTCATAGGTGGTAAATCGCTTTCCGCACTCATCGCACACACGTCTGCGGCGTATGGAATTATTATCCTCTGCCGGCCTGGAATCAATCACCCGGGTGTTATCATGACTGCAAAACGGACATTTCATGAGCGTTCTCCTTTTTTTCTGACATTCCTTGGATTTATTATATTTTGTTTATTAATTTATGTCAACCAAAATAATGTCCGGCCCTATCTGCCTGATGTCCTTATAGAGAATGACGATATCCGGCTCACAATTCAAAAAGCCCAGCACCCTGCTGCAGCCCGGCACCATAATTTTGCGGATGCAGCCGCTGCACTCATCGAATTCCAGATCACAGACCTTTCCCAGCTTTTTGCAGTCTCTTATGTTAATCACATCCTTGCATTTAAGCTCAGAAAAAAGCATTTTCTCCGCCGCCCTTTTGTTTTTTTCATGTATATGCAAAAGCACCTTCGTAAATACTAGCAATACATCATTTTAAGGAGGCAGCGACAATGGCACAGGGTAAAGTAGAAATCTGCGGAGTAAACACCTCCAGACTTCCGCTCTTAAAATCTGCGGAGAAGGAGACACTTTTCAAGCGAATTGAGGAAGGGGATTTAAAGGCCAGAGAAGCCTATATTGAAGGGAACCTGCGGCTGGTATTAAGCGTGATCAAACGCTTTTCCTCCAGCAATGAAAACGTGGACGATTTATTTCAGATCGGCTGCATTGGACTGATCAAAGCCATCGATAATTTTGATTCCTCCCTGAACGTAAAATTTTCCACCTATGCCGTACCCATGATCATCGGGGAGATCAAACGTTTCCTTCGGGACAACAATTCGATCAGAGTTTCCCGTTCCCTAAAGGATACTGCCTACAAGGCCATCTACGCGAAAGACGCCCTCACCCGGAAAAATCTAAAGGAGCCCACCATTGAAGAGATTGCAAGCGAGGTGGGTATTTCCAAGGAGGATATTGTTTATGCCATGGATGCCATTCAAAATCCTATGAGCCTTTACGAGCCCATCTTTACCGACGGCGGCGATACCCTTTATGTGATGGACCAGATCAGCGACAAAAAGAACAAGGAGGAAACCTGGGTGGAGCATCTCTCCTTAAGCGAGGCCATGAAGCGGCTCAATCCCAGAGAACACGAGATCATTTCCATGCGCTTTTTTGAGGGGAAAACCCAGATGGAGGTTGCCCAGGCCATAGGCATCTCCCAGGCCCAGGTTTCCCGGCTTGAGAAAAACGCCCTCCGCACCATGCGCGCCTATCTCAGCGCATAAAAGGGGCCGGCTACTCCTCTTGGCCGGCCAGAAAATCAAATAATTCACTTAAAAAAACATACACGCAGCCTCCCACGATAGCGCCGCAGAGGTCTATGGCGATATCAAGCGCCCTGCCTGTTCTGGAAAAGACATATTTCTGGAGCATTTCATCCAGAACGGCGATAAAGCCGCACAGAATCACTGCGTAAAAGAAATTCACCACCTTGGCGCGTCTCTGCTTCATCAGCTGATAGCCGAAGCCGAACACCACAGCAAGGGCGGCATACTCAGAGGCGTGTGCAAGCTTTCGCAAAAGGGGATTCATAAATTGGATTACCGTGGAGGCCTCCCCGCTGTCCAGGCCAATGTGCAGCCACTGATCCACCGTCCTTACCACAAAGGAGGCTGCCCGCATACTGAAGGCATTGGAATCGGCTGCGCTTTCACTGGAAAAGGCGAATATCCCCAGAATCATGGCCGCCATTGCAAGCACAGCCAGAATGATATACACCAGCTTTGCCCGTTTTGGCTCTGTGCGTCCCTCGCTCAAAACACACCGGAACAAAATATAGCCCAGCACAGCCCCCAAAAAATTTGTGAGAATATCGTCAATCTGAAAATAGCCTCTTCCTGTGGCAAGCTGGAGGCATTCGATGGCTATGCTGGAAAAAAGCCCTAAACCCGCACATACCCAGAATTTTCTCGCCGCCCGTATGGCCCAGGCGCACACAAAGCCATAGGGAATAAACAAAAGTACATTTTCCACCACATAGGCGTTATTTCTTGCGTTAATTCCCCAGGTGGAAAACAGCTCCAGGTCCACGCCCCTTCTGCTGCCGCTTTCCCGGGAAAAAAAAGTAATGAGCAGAATGATGGCCGTGTACATAAAAAAGCTTGTGACCGCAGCCACAGAAATAGGCTTTTTATGTCTGCGCACCCTGCGGTCATTTACTGCGCTGAGAATAATGGCCACCACGATTCCCACTACCAGTCCATAGGGAAGGTACCGAAACACGGATACCATATCCCTGATTATATATTCTCCCATTTATCCTTATCCTCAAATAATCTGTCGTTCATCCAGGCCACAGCGTCTGTCACCCCATCCTCTGAAAAGTCAAAAAAAGCGCTTGTCTTTAACTCCTGTGCCGTGCAGAAAAAGTTAAAGGGCTCCGGCCAGACTGTAACCTTCAGTTTTTCTTCTCCCTGGTCATTTTGGGCTTTCTCCAGACGATAGCGCATTCCCTGGTGACAGCCCGTATATTCTGTTTTCTTCAAATATTCCATTGACAAGATATCTTCCCGCTGTATCATTTCCTGCACCGCCTGCTTTTGTTTGAAAGCCGCCGAAAGACGGCTGTGATTTCCAGTATATACTATCCGTCCTGTTATTGCAAATGGTTGCTCATTTCTTTTTTCAGCTGGCGCATGATCTTTTTTTCCAGTCTTGAAATATAGGACTGGGAAATTCCCAAAAGACTGGCCACCTCCTTCTGGGTCATCTCCTGCCCGTCCAGGCTCCCCAGTCCGAATCTGAGATTGATAATGGTTTTTTCCCTCTCCGACAGCTTTTCCACCGCCCCCATCAAAAGCTTGTGCTCCACCTCGCTTTCCAGGTTGCGGTAGATCACGTCCTCATCCGTCCCCAGGATATCTGACAAAAGCAGCTCATTTCCGTCCCAGTCCACGTTTAAGGGTTCGTCTATGGACACCTCAAGTCTGGTCTTGTTATTCCTTCTTAAGTACATTAAGATTTCATTCTCAATACATCTGGAAGCATAGGTGGCAAGCTTGATTTTTTTCTCAGGGTTAAAGGTATTGATGGATTTGATCAGGCCGATGGTTCCAATGGAAATCAGATCCTCCACCCCTACGCCCGTATTGTCAAACTTTTTTGCTATGTACACCACCAGCCGGAGATTGTGCTCGATCAATATGGATTTGGCTTCATCCTCGTACTCTGTTCCCAGATCGCTTATCACCTGATTTTCCTTCTCCGATTCCAAGGGCGGCGGCAGCACCTCCGCCCCGCCGATATAATGGATATCACCCTTTTTATGCAGCAGAATATTTTCCCTTCGTATCATCTTAAGCTGCATTTTTCCCGGTATTACAACCTTAAATATCATACTGATACCTCCTGGACCATTTTTACTTCTTTTTTTCTGGAGCTTCAGCCTGCAAGAAGCGCAGGGTTAAGAATCATTTTTACCTGTCCCCCCAAAGCCTCTTCCCCGCAGAGCTCTTCGCTGACCGCAACATAAACGTCTCTGCACAGCTTCACCTCGCCGTCTATTTCTATCTTAAGCTCCGGCAAAAGATAGCCTTGCAATATCCCCCTCTTTTTTCCGATGCTGTGGTAGGGAATGGCCCTAAAGCCCTCCGGCATATCCCTCCACAGGCTTTGAAAAACATTTTTTTCAATGATGGAAACCGGTTTCCCGCTGATGGGCTCAATCAGGCTGTTGCCGGAGTCCATAAGTGCCGCCACCGTCATTTCATCCCCCTTTCGTATGAGCGTGGCTTTGCAGAGACAATGACTTTTTCTTTTATCCGTAAAAAAGCGGGACAAAAAAAGAAAGCCTGCCCCTCCCAGGGCCATAATGCCAAAGCAGTTGACAAGACCTGCTTTAAATCCAGGAAGAAAACGGATCAAAAACAGCAAAATCCCGCCCATAAAAAAAGAGTAGACAAACAATTTCCACAGAGCTTTGCCAAAGGCCCTCACGCTGGCCGTCCGAAAGGCAATCAAAATCATGCCTCCTGTTCCCAGAGACACACCCAGGGCCAGTCTAAGCCATATTGGCCCTGGCAGCAAAAACGGCAGGAAGTAAGACACCGCACCGAAGGCTGCCGCTCCAAGAAGCCTCTCCGGCGTGGCCGGGCTTAAGGAGGTACGGCTTACCAGCATTAAAGGATACAGGTTCATCACAAAATTGACCAGCAGAAGGCTGTCAACATAAAGCTCGTATTGCATTTCTATCACCCTTTTCACAATCATTATAAGGTTCATAAGTCATGGAATTTGTCAAAAAGACGGTTGGAATGGAATTTTTTTTCTGATTGAATTCGACAAAAAAGCCCTGAGCGGGCTTTTTTGTAAAGCATGGATTGCCATGTCCAGAATTGCCGCTCAGAGCTGATTTGAGACTTCCTATTCTGTTTTATATTTCAAATAAGGTTAATCATAAAGGTTGGGAGCAATATCGGGATCCTCCATGTTTTCAGCGGTATACCACTTGCAGCCGGTATCAACATCGGAAACCGCTTCTCCTTTGGCTGCCTTGACGCAGAGCTCAACAGTCTTATAGCCAATCTGAACAGGATCCTGTGTAACGGCTCCCGCAAACTTGCCTTCCTTCACTGCGGCCTTGATCTGTGCGCCAGAGTCAAAGGCTACGCCTACAACATCATTGCCCAGTCTTCCGATATTCGCGTCTCCATTGATGAGTCCTTCACCTGAAAACTGATTGGAAGCATAAATACAAATGGTGTCCTGCTTGTTCAGAAGATTCTGCGCGTCGATAGCGGAAAGGGATGCGTCCACAGAGGCAGGCACCACTACTTCTATAATAACATTGGCGCCATCCACAGGATTTGCCCACAGGTCGTGTCCTTCCACGGATACAACCTTGCCGTCTGCTTCCATCAGAGATTTGATTTTGTCAATAAAGCCGCTTCCCCGGTTTACAATGGATTCCGCCGTGGCATCCTGGCTCATCACGCCGATTCTTACGGTGTCCGCAGCATTTGCCACGGTATCGCTGATCAGAGCATAGGTTTCCTCCCCTGCAAGCTCTCCCGCCGCATAATTGTCGGTGGAGGCATTGGCTACGATTGCGCCTTCCGGAGCGCCGGGCACGCCGGAGTCAAAGCCTACGATGGGAATTCCGTTTGCCTGGGCGGTCTCGATGCTCGCAAGACAGGATTCCGTATCCAGGGCAGCCAGACCGATTACCTTGGGCTTGTTATTGATGGCATTGTTCAGCATCTGTACCTGCTGGGCATATGCGGACTCATTGTCGGGACCCTGGAAATCTATTTCCACACCATACTCCGCTGCGGCCTCATTTGCCCCCTGGTACACCGCCTGCCAGAACTGATGCTGGAATCCCTTGGAAACCAGATAGATTGTCCCGATGTCGCTGTTGTCCACAGCTTCATCTGCCGTCTCAGAGCCCTCTGCCGCAGTCTGGGTTGTTTCAGCCGGCGCTGAGTTCTGTGTGGTTTCACCCGACGTCTGCGCTGCCTGTCCACATCCGGTGAACATAACGGTAGTCATTGCCGCCGCCAGCAAGATACTAGTAATTTTTTTCTTCATTGCATACCTCCCTTAAGATAAATTATTTATTGTATATGGATACTCTCCTTATACTCTCTTTTTCTTGTTACGGTTCCACACATCAATAAACACTGCGAATACCAGAACGATTCCCGTTGCAATCTGCTGATAATGGGTCTGCAGCCCGATAAAGGGAAGCCCAGTCTTTAGCACCGACATAATAAACACGCCGATCAATGTGCCGGAAATTGTTCCGAAGCCTCCGCTCATGGACGTTCCGCCAATGACTACCCCCGCAATGGCATCTAACTCCATTCCTCCGCCTCCTCCGGGAAGGATTGTGGAATAAATCGCTGCATATGCCAGCCCGGCCACTCCTGAGAGCATCCCGCTCAGCACATAGGCCAGTGTTCTGTATTTCGCAACGTCCACCCCCGAAAGCCGGGTGGCCTCATAATTGCTTCCCAGGGATACGATATAGCGTCCGGGCCTGGTCTTATTCAGAAGTATGGCCGCCAGAACTGCAATCACTATAAGCAGGATAAAGCCTGTGGGAATAATCACACCGTTTATGTTCATCTTAAAGATATTCCGGAACCATCCGTTTTCTGTTCCCGCCTGGGGCCAGGTAATGCTCTGGGCTCTTGTAAATACGGAGCCAACGCCCTTGGAAAACATCATGGTTCCCAGGGTTGCGATAAAAGGCGGCAGCTTCATATATGACACCAGTACACCGTTTACAAGGCCAAAAAGCGTTCCGATCAGAATACATACCACCAGCGCAATCACCACCGGAACATTATATTTTGTCACCAGGGCTCCCGCCATCAGCGAGGAGCACATCATCACCGTACCGATGGACAAATCAATGCCGTCCGAGGTAATGGCGAAGGTAACGCCGATTGCCATCAAACCAATGTAATAGGATGCCTCAAAAATGTTGATCAGGGTGGAATAGCTCCAAAAGGATCTGTTGATCATGCCAAAAACCACATAGAGCACAATCAGAGCCAAAAGCGCAATCAGCTTCTGCGTCCCCACCTTTTTCAACAAACCATTTTCCGCAACGGCGCTCTTTTTATTTTTTTCCGAATTAGCCACTTTTTTTCCTCCCTTTTCTAATCACGCAGAGTCGCCGCGTGCATAATTTTTTCCTGAGTAGCCTCCTCTATGGGAATTTCACCGGTTTTGTGTCCCTCGCACATCACCAGGATCCGATCGCTCATTCTCAGTATTTCCGACATCTCCGAGGAAACCATGATAATGGATTTTCCCTGACTCACCAATTCGTTCATCAGATTATAGATCTCGCTTTTTGCTCCCACATCGATTCCTCTGGTGGGTTCGTCAAAAATCAGAATGTCACAGTCTCTGGTGAGCCATTTTGCAATGACTACCTTCTGCTGGTTTCCTCCTGAAAGGCTGACTACCGGCGTATCAACGCCCGGCGTTTTTGTTTTCAGCTTTTCCACGTATTCCTTCGACTTATCATCACATTTTTTTCTGTCGATAAACAGTCCCTTTAAATGTCTCTCCAGTGCAGCCAGACATGTGTTGTCGGATACAGATTTCTCAAGCACAAGTCCATAGCGCTTTCTGTCCTCCGACAGATAGCCGATTCCAGCCCTTACCGCATCCTTAGGGGAATGGATTTCCACCATTTTCCCGTTTACGTATATCTCTCCGCTTTCAATGGGGTCCGCCCCGAACAAGGCTCTGGCCGTTTCTGTTCTCCCCGCTCCCATAAGTCCCGCCAGTCCCAGGATTTCTCCCTTTCTGAGCTCAAAGCTTACATCCTGTACCATTTTTCCCGCGTTCAGGTGCTCCACCTTCAAAACCACCGGAGCGTTGTCCTTCACATTGCTCTTTTCCTTGGGCTTTTCAAAAATGGTCCGGCCTACCATCATATTGATAATATCATCCTTGGTACACTGCTTTGTAATCAGCGTCCCAACATATTCCCCATCCCGCATTACCGTTACTCTGTCGGTAATCTGCTTAATTTCATCCATGCGGTGGGAAATATAGACGATTCCCAGCTGCTTCTTTTTCAGATCCCGTATGATTTTAAACAGCTCTTCGATTTCAGTGTCCGTGAGCGCAGCCGTGGGCTCGTCAAAGATAATTACCTTCACCTCCCTTGAAATAGCCTTTGCAATCTCACACATCTGCTGTTTTCCCACTGTGAGATTATCTATCACCTCACAAGGGTCAATCTCAATGTTCAGTCTTTGAAACAGCTTTGCCGCTTCTTCGTTCATCTTTTTGTCATCTATGATTTTTCCATTCATGAACTCCCGGCCTATAAAAATATTTTGTGCCACTGTCAGCTGGCCCATCATATTGATTTCCTGGTGGACTATGGTGATTCCTGCATCCTGAGCCTCCCTTGGGCTCAAAAACTCCACACTCTTTCCCTCGTATATGATCTCTCCCTCATCCTTTTGGTAGATCCCTGTAAGAACCTTCATAAGCGTTGATTTTCCAGCGCCGTTTTCCCCCATAAGCGCCAGCACCTCGCCCTTTCTGACTTCCAGGTCCACTCCGTTTAAGGCATGCACGCCGGGAAATGATTTGTGGATTCCCTTCATGGTCAATATAACTTCATTCAACCTGATACCTCCCTGCCCGTCTAATCAGACATCCGTTCATCTGCTCTTCTCCTACATTATAATTTTGGCGCCGAACCCATTGAATAGAATTTCTTGCCAAAAAAGGTTAAAAACTTACCGGCATAAGTTTTTAACCTTTCATACGTCTGGACATATGTTTTTTTAGTCCTCTGTAAACAGAAACAGTATTTTTTGATTCTCTTCTGAGTACATATCTTCCTTTGTGATCAGCTTTGAGCCGGAATTTACAAATTCCTGCGTCTTTTCACCCTTTAAAATTCTGTCCGCCTGCTCCACCGCCACATAACCCATGGTATATGGATTTTGAATGACAATTCCCTCAAATACGCCTCGCTCTAAAAGCCTGATCTCCTCCATGGAGCTGTCAAACCCTACCATATTCACCTGCTCCTCATATCCCTTATCCACCACGGCCCTGGCTGCGCCCACTGCGGCATACTCATTCAGCCCGGCGATCATA
>DXGH01000072.1 GCA_019114005.1 Candidatus Acetatifactor stercoripullorum | reverse complement strand
ATACAACTGGGGAAGTCATTATAAAGGGAAAATAAGAAGAGAAAGATTCCGGATTATTTCCAGAAGGGCGGTAAACCGGGTAAACCAGATGAATATTTATGTGCCCTACCGAAAAGCCCTGTATATGAACTGCGGTTTAAAAACGGATACCATTGTGTATGATAATAAGTACATGGCAAGGAAGGCCGCAAACAGGGAGGAACGGGGGGCGAGAAGCACGCTTGCGGCGGACACGCTGGTTATTTTTACGGATGTTTTGGAAAAGCTGTCCCTTGCGGTGACGATTCTTTTGTTTGGAGCTTTGCTTATCATGTTCGGGTATCTGGCCTGGTCCGTTTTCAGCTCGGTGCGTCCGGTGGAGGGCTGGCTGTCCATTATGTTCTTCATGTGTTTTGGATTTTTTATGCTTTCCGTGCTGCTGACTTTGATCTTTAAGTATCTTTCGGTGATTTTAAATATGAGCTTTAAGCGTCAGCGCTATGTGATAGAAGGAGTGGAAAAACTGACAAAATGATGCTTACCATTATTTTTCCGGTATTGAATGAGAGGCTGCGGCTTGAGAAGGGAATCACCCGCACAGTGGAATATTTGGACAAGATCGGGTTTTCCGATTATGAAATCCTGATTGTGGACAACGGCTCCGAGGATGAGACTCCGCAGATTGCGGATAAGCTGTGCAGACGCTACAGCCGGGTGAAGTATGAGAAAATCCCGGTCAGGGGAGTGGGAGCGGCCTTCCGAAGAGGAGTGAAGCTAAGCCACGGAGACATTGTGGGATATATGGATATCGATCTTTCCACTAATATCAAGCATCTTGGAGAGGCTATAGAGATTTTTAAGGAAAGGCCGGAGATTGAATATATCAACGGCAGCCGATTTGCAAAGGCGTCAGATACAAGAGGAAGAAAGTGGTATCGGAAGATCACTTCTCAGGGACTATTGATCCTGCTTAAGGTATTTCTGGGGATGAAGAGTACCGACGCCATCTGCGGCTTTACCTTCGTGCGAAAAAAGACGGCGGTTTCCCTGATCAAGGGCTGCAGCCGGGACAATGGCTGGTTTTACATGATCGAGTTCTTGCTGCGGGCGGAGAAACGGGGCGTAAGGATTCTGGATTATCCCGTGGAATGGGAAGAGGACTATAATACGACGGTGAAGCTGTTTCGCACCATATTTAACTACTTGAAGCAGATTGCCAGGTTGTTCTGGGAATTTAACATTCGAAAGAATATTTGAGAAAGGGATGTGACGTGATGAGCGAACCCATCAAAAGAATTGATCTGACCAGGGATTATGAGGCTCACAGGGAGGAATACCTGGAGGCCATTGAAAGGGTGTGCGCCCAGACTGCCTTTTCCGGGGGAAAATATGCGGATGCCTTTGACGAAGCGTTTGCGGCCTATGTGGGCACAAGGTATGCCTGCGGCGTAAACAACGGCACCTCGGCGCTGCACTGCGCCATGCTGGCCCTTGGGGTGGGAAAAGGAGACCAGGTGATCGTGCCGGCAAACACATATATTGCCACAGCCTGGGGAGTGACCTACACAGGTGCGGAGCCTGTGTTTGCGGACTGCAGGGCGGATACCTGGGAGATTGACCCAGGGGAGATAGAGAAAAAAATCACTTCCAGAACAAAAGGCATCATAGGGGTGCATCTGTACGGGCAGCCCTTTGACTATGGAGCCGTAAAGGAGATTGCGGACCGGCACGGACTATTTGTGGTGGAGGACTGCGCCCAGGCCCACGGAGCCAGATTTGAGGGGAGAAATGTGGGTACATTGGGAGAAATGGGGTGCTTCAGCTTTTATCCCGGCAAGAATCTGTATGCCTTTGGAGAAGGGGGAAGCGTCACCTGCGATAAGGAAGCGTACTACAGGCACATCACCCGCTTAAAGAATCAGGGCTGTGACGTGCGTTACTATCATGACGAAGTGGGATACAATTACCGGCTGGAGGGAATCCAGGGGGCGGTGCTTTCCGTCAGTCTGAAATATCTGCCTGGCTGGACGAAAAAAAGGCAGGAGATTGGCAGGCGCTATCTGCAGGAGATAACCAATCCCCTGTTTACCATGCAGAGCCATCCTTCCAATACGGAGCCTGTGTTTCACCTGTTTGTGGTGACGGTGCCTCACAGGGACGATTTTGTAGCATATATGGCACAGGCGGGTGTGGAGTGCAACCTTCATTATCCGGTGCCTTGTCATCTGCAGAAGGCTTATGGATATCTGGGATATCAAAAGGGAGACTGCCCCAACGCGGAATATCTGGCAGAGCATTGTGTGACGCTGCCCTTGTTCCCGGAAATGCGGGAGGAGGAGATCTGTCGGGTGATAGAGCTGTGCAACAGCTATCAGGGGTAGAAAGGCGCAGATTACAGCGCGGAAATAGGGAGAAGTATGCAGAACTTAGAGAAAGAATACAGAGACGACAAAGCGGGAATCTTTTTGCGGCTGATGACGCCCCAGGATACGGATTTGATCATAGCCTGGCGAAACAGCGACCAGGTGCGAAAGAATTTTATCTATCAGGAGCCCTTTACCAAAGCGGGACATGAAAACTGGATTCACACCATGATTGACACTGGAAAGGCACTGCAGTTTGTGATCTGCGACACAAAAGAGGGAAAGCCCCTGGGCTCCGTGTATATCCGGGACATTGACAGAAAGCATAACAAGGCGGAGTACGGGATTTTTATCGGAGAGGCAGATGCCAGGGGCCGGGGGGTAGGCACGGCAGCAGCAAGGCTGATGCTTGCCTGCTGCTTTGAGGAGCTTAAGCTGCACCGGATTTATCTGCAGGCGCTGGCTGATAATCTCCAGGCCCTGCGCAGCTATGAAAAGGCTGGATTTGTCCGGGAGGGCAGTCTTAGGGATGATGTGCGCATAGATGGAAAATACCGGGATATCGTATGGATGGCGGCATTAAATCCCGCTGAGGAAGAATGAACGAAAAAGAATGAAAAAAGAACGTAACAGAAGGACGGATGAGATGAAAAAAGTAAGTTTTGTAATTCCCTGCTATCGATCTGCCCATACGCTGCCTCATGTGGTGGAGGAGATCGACCGGAGGATGGAGACGCTTTCCCAGTACACCTATGACATTTTTCTGGTCAACGACTGCTCCCCGGACAATACCTTGGAGGTGATACGAGAGCTTTGCAAAGACAGGGAGAATGTAAAGGGGATCAGCTTTGCCCGCAACTTCGGGCAGCACGCGGCGCTGATGGCCGGCCTTCGGTTTTCGGACGGGGACTATGTGATCTGCCTTGACGATGACGGACAGACTCCTGCACAGGAGGCGGACAAGCTTTTGGAGAAGCTGGAGGAGGGCTACGACGCCGTTTATGCCAAATATGATCACAAGCAGCACTCCGCCTTCCGCAACCTGGGAAGCAGGGTAAACGAGTGGATGACCAGAATTATGCTGGGAAAGCCTGCGGACTTGTATCTTTCCAGTTATTTTGGGGTGAAGCGGTTTGTAGTGGAGGATATGATCCGGTATGAAAATTCCTATCCCTATGTGATTGGTCTTGTGCTTCGGGCTACCCAAAACATTACAAATGTGATGGTGCATCACAGAGAGCGGGAGGAGGGAGTCTCCGGCTATAATTTAAAGAAGCTGCTGGGACTGTGGTTTAATGGCTTTACCGCATTTTCCGTAAAGCCCCTTCGCATGGCCACCGCTGTGGGAGGCACCTTTGCGGGCATCGGATTTTTGTACGGCATATATACCATCTTAAAGCGCCTGATCAACCCGGCTGTCCCCATGGGCTTCAGCTCCTTAATGTCTGCCATTGTGTTTTTCGGAGGCATGATCATGGTAATGCTGGGATTGATCGGGGAATACATTGGGCGCATTTACATCAGTCTGAACAATTCGCCTCAGTACGTTATCCGGGAGAAAATAGGCATAGAGGAATAGAAAGGAACACGGCATTTGTATGGAAAGATTTGTAGGCTGGTGGAAGAAGGAAAATCGGTACAAGCTGCTTGTAAAGGCAGTACTTATGGGGCTTTTACCCCTTCTGTGCTGTGTTGTCACCTGCGCCGCACAGGGGAAAGCCATCTGGGACGTGTATTTGCCCAATTCTGAGTGGAACGACGAGCTTTTTTACTTCAAGCAGGTGGAGGGCATTGTGCATTTTGGATATCCCCAGGGGTATTTCGGCTTCAACGAAAGCCATGCCTTAAGGCTTTCCTTTGCGGCGTGGAGCCCGGTGCTGGTGTTTCCCTGGATTTTATGGGGGCTGCTTTTTGGCTGGAATCTCATGTCCCCCATTCTCTGTAATGTGGTTTTGATGACAGCGGCAATGGTTTTATTTGTCTGTCTGGTAAAGCCCTCCTGGAAGCAGCTGGGGGTGCTTACCCTGTTGTTCTGTCTGTATACCCATTTTGTACGGTATATGCTCTCGGGCATGCCGGAAATCATCTGTATGAGCCTGCTGATTATCTTTTACGGGCTGGCCCTGAATTACTTAAACAGGGAAAGAATTTATAAGCTGGTGCTTTTGTTTGTGCTGTCCGGGGTGCTTACCCTGATGCGGCCTTATATGCTGCTGTTTATGCTGCTCCCTGTGTATCTGTGGGTGAGAAGGTCCGGCCTAAAGGGGCTTTTTGGCTCTCTTTTTGTGCTGGCTGCAGTGGGAGGAAGCTATGCCCTGATCAAGCATTATCTGGGGGCGGAATACTTTACGCCGCTGTTTTTTACGGACTGGATCACTGCATTTTTTGAACGGGGATTTTTCGGGGGACTGCGTTACTTTTTCAGCAAGCTGTATTGGATGGGAACGGATTTTTTGAGATATACCATACAGGGCTTTCGAAGCGGAATGGCGGCAGGAACGGCCTTTGGCGGGTATCTTCTCATGATGGCGGTGCTCCTTTGGCAGACAGGGGCGGATTTCCTGAAACAGAGAAGGGAAAAGAAAGAAAAAGAGCCTGTTTTTATCATAGAAGCCCATCTGGCTCTGTGCTTTGTAGGAATGCAGTTTGCCTTGCTTTTGATGTATAAGCTGACGGAGGGAAGCAAGCATCTGCTGACCTTTATCGGCGTGGGGATTTTTGTGGTCAGCCTCATGCGTACCCGGTTTTATAAAAAGGCAGCCCTCTTGGGAGCCGCCTTCGCATTTTTTTATACTTATATGGCAGTGGAGCCTTACGACTATCAGGTTCCCTATGTGACGGAAGAAAGACAGGTACAGATAGAAACCTGGAGACAGGAACTGGCAAAGCAGGTGCAGCTTGAGCGGGAGGAGACTCCAAGCTTTGAGAATGTGGCTATCTGGCTTTTGTACGACAATACGCAAGAGGGTACAGTAGGAGATACTTGGCAGATTCTATATGCGCTGCCGGAGGGCATGGGAATCAGCTGCTGTTATCCCGAGTATGTGACGGAAAACTTCCAGTCCCTTAAGAGCCGCTATATTGCAGCCATTCCGGGGGGCGAGGTGGCAAGGCTCTGCGAAGAGGCGGGCTATGCGCTTTTGTACAGCGACCAGGATATGGCCTTTTACGACCGAATGCAGCAGGGCGCTTATTTTTGATAGAACTGGATGATCTTTTTCACTGCATAAATCACATCCTGAAGGTCTTTGTCCGTGAGAGAATAGTAGAGAGGAAGGCTCATAACCTCCGAATAATACTTTTCTGCGTGGGGACAAAGGCCTTTTTCATATCCAAGCTTTTCGTAGTAGGAGTGCCAGTATACGGGAAGGTAATGCACCTGGGAGTAGATGCCTTCCTGGTGCAGCGCGTCAAAAAATTCCCTTCTGCTGCAGCGAAGGAGCTCACTGCGCAGCCGGAGAATGTAGAGATGCCTGGTGGTGTCAGATTCCGGAATTTCCTCTTGCACCTGAATCTGGGGAATCTGGGAAAAGGCCTGATTATAGACCCCTACAATTTCCTTTCTGCGCCGGGAAAACGCATCCAGCTTTTTTAACTGGCTGGACAAAAGCGCAGCCTGAAATTCTGTGATGCGGTAGTTATAGCCAAATCCCACCTGTTCATTGTACCAGGGATCGTCTGTGGGATGCGCCATTTGGGAGCGGTCTCTGGTGATGCCGTGGGCATGGGCCAGCACAAGCTTTTTGTAAAGAGCTTCATCGTTTGTGGTGACAGCGCCTCCTTCTCCGGCAGTAACCGTCTTTACAGGATGAAAACTGAAGGTGGTCATGTCTGCAATACTTCCCACCGGCCGTCCCTTGTATTTGGTGCCGATGGAATGGGCGGCGTCCTCAATGAGGATGAGCCCGTGTCTGCGGCAGATATCCCGGATTGGGTCAAGTTGGGCGGCCTGGCCGGTGAAGTCCACAGCGATCACGGCCTTTGTCCGGGGACTGATGCACCTTTCGATGGCCTGCGGGTCTATGTTATAGGTTCTGGGATCGATATCGGCAAACACAGGCCTTGCGCCGCAGTAAAGAATACAGTTTGCAGAAGCGGCAAAGGTGATGGGGGTGGTGATTACTTCGTCTCCCGGCCCAATTCCTGCTGCAAGTGCGGCGATATGCAGTGCGGCGGTGCCGTTTGAGACTGCAACGCAGTATTTTGCTCCGGTAACTGCACAAAGCTCTTTTTCCAGCGCCTCTGTCCGGGGTCCGCAGGTGAGATAATCGCTGCGGAGCGTTTCCGCTACCGCCTGAATATCCGCCTCATCAATATATTGTCTTCCATAGCTTAGAGGAACTTCCCGCACGGGGGCACCTCCGTTGATTGCCAGCTTTTCCATGATCATTTTCCTCGTTTCTTTGCAGTCTTTTGCTACAAGTATAGCACTGAGGCGGCTTTCTGTATAGTCCTTCCTCTGGGAGCGCGGGCGCTGCATTTGCATTGCGGCGCTGGAGCGCTCTTAAGAGGCAGAAGCCCCATAGGACTTTAAAACCGCTGCGGAATCGTACAAAAGCACAAGATAGCTGTCATCCTCATAGATCACCTGGCCGTTTTGCACAGAGGCCGCGTTTTGGCAGGCAGAAGCCTCCTGCTGAGTGAGCAGGAGGAAGACGCTGCCCTCATGATAATCCGCTTCGTAATATTTCATGGGGGAGGACCATTTAAAATCATTGAGATTTTCCGGGTCCCAGATGTTGGCGATTTCCACCTGGCCGTTGGTAAGCTCCGTGATGATGTTGGCGTTATTGTAGGTGGCATAGCCGAAGTGATAGCCGTTTTCTGCCAGAAATTCCGCCACAGGGCGCTTAGCCGCGTTTTTGTCCACCGTGATCTCTGAGAGCACCGTTTTTCCGGTGCTTAACAGAAGGCAGCCGGCTAAAAGCAGTGCAGTCACAGCCTTGTCAAACAGCAGTCTTTCCTTTGTAAAATAGAAACACAAAACCGGCAGCACAAAAATAAACACCGTGATATAGTAACGGGGCACCAGAGTGCTTGTGGTGAAAACGAAGGCAAAGCAGTTTACAAAGAAAGCGGTAATCAGAAACAAAACCACAAAGAAGGAGGAGCCTTCGGTGCGCCGGAAGCATTTTACGGTGCAATAAATAAAAAGTCCGATCAATAGGAAGGAAATGATGGAAATCAGCCCCCGCAGGGACAGCACGCTTCTGTCGGGGATATAGCCAAAGAGCATGAGCAGCGCGCCCAGCGCGTTCTGCAGGCGCGTAAGCAGCACACCGTCATAGATGGAAATAAAGTTGGTGGACTCGTAGGTTTGAAAGCTGTAATGCCTGCTGATGTAGAGCACATTGACCCCGTAACCTAAAATGCTGCCTGCAAAGCCAAGAAGGCTGTAAAAAAAGCTGGCGGCGCTGTTTCCGGAAAGCAGAGCGAAAAATCTGGTTCGGGAGGGAGAGCGGCGCAGCTCCTGAAACTGCGTAGAGCGCACGCAGAAGAGGAAGGCGGTGAGCACCAAAGGGCACTGCATCGCCAACAGGTAGCGGATTCCCGAGATGCCGCACACCACAGAGAGGGCCAGGTAAAGAAAAAGGAGCAAAGCCTTTTTCCAGGTCATTTTTCTGTGGCTGTTCCAGAGCCTTAAAAACATCCCGAAATAGAAAAATACAATGATCACATGGGACATATAGGTATTGCCGATCTGCATATGAAGCATCATGGTCTCCGAAAAGGGAAGGAGAAGCAGAAGGGAGGTGAGAACTGCTGCTTTGGGGGAGACCTTCAGGGGTTTTAAAAAATAGAAATAGGATACCAGCAAAAGACCGTAAAATACCAGGTTTGTAATGGTGCGGATAGCATGCCAGTTGTTTAGAATCCGAAAGAGGGGACCCATAATCAGATGGGTATACAAAAATCGAAATTCGGTGGAATAGCACCAGTCAGGGGATGCAAAAATATGCCCTTCCTGGGCCAAAAGTCTGGAAAAAATCATTTCTGCCGCCATATCCGAGTCCAGCCAGTGATCCTGGAAAAATAGATTCAGGATAATTAACAGACAAAGGGCCAGTAAAAGAAAAATATAAGGATAATAGGTTTTCAGCTTCTGTTTCATGGGAGAAGATTCCTTTCCTGGAGATTGATGTTTTGGGGAGCAATTTCAAGCTTACAGTCCGGCTATGGCTTTTGCCAGATGTGTGCCAAACAAAAACCTTCCGGCCTCGTTTAAATGGCATCCGTCCAGAAGATAGCTGGTGGAATTCGTCCTGTTGATGCCAAGCTCTGTATAATTATCTAAGAAATGCACATTCATATCAGCAGCGGCTTCCTTGGCCGCAGCCACGTAATCTCTGAGGGTTCCTCCATTTTCACTCTGGGGGATGCTTCCGTAGCCGTAATAACTGGTAAAGTTCGGGGACATGATAAAAATATCGGCATCGGGAAAGGCTTCCTTTAAAAGCTTTACGCCAAGGCGCAAAGCCCCGGCATAGCTTTTGCTGTTATAGGGGTCTGCATCGTCGTCCGCCGGAAGTCCGATAAAGTAGTCGTTGAGACCGAAATTAACTGCAAAGCAAAGCCTGTCCGCCTCTTTTGCTCCAGGGGAGCCGCTGTCCAAAAAGGACTGCACTACATGAGGAAAGGATGTGCTTTCATTCTCATCCCAGGATGCGCTTGCGCCGCCAACGGCAAGATTGTGAACCGAAGCCCCGGAGATGCCGCTTAACACACCGGGAACAGAGGTAGAATCCGTGTAATTGGCTATGATGCTGTCGCCGAAGAAAATCACGGTCCATTGGGACAAATCGGGCATAGCCTCTGTGCTCTCCGCCGCTGTCTGGGCCAAAGCCCTGTAATCCTCAAAAAGGGAGGAAAAATTTTTCTGAGTGAGAAGGTAGGGGTGGTCTCTGTCTGCATTGAGCATGACCAGCCGGGAAATATCCTCGGTGACCTCAAAATCCGTCAGATAATTGGCAGGATTGGAGATAAACCATTCCTGGGCAAAAAAGGAAAAAAAGTGAATGTTTTCCGAACCAAGAAAAGGGAAAATCAGCTCTTCATAGGAGGCGCAGAGGGAGGAAAATTCCTCCGAAGAGAGACCGGACAAATACGACAGGGAAGGGTATGCCGGGATAACCTCAAAAATCACGGAAGGATATTTTTCCAAAATCGCGGACAGCTCACTGGCTGTGATCTGCTCTGGCAGGACGCCCAGGTAAATGGTATTTATGGAATTGCCGGATTTTGCAATACGGCTTAGATATTCGTCCAAGGTGGAGGCATCCGGGATCTCATAGCCGGTCTTGAGCAGGGTCATGCCCCGGTAGACGGCAAAATCCTCAGGATCGTACAAAGAGGCGGGAAACATGGAGAGTAAGACGCTGTCGTAATTCTGAGAGGAAATGCGTTTGAAATCCTCACGCTTCCTGGCGGGTGTGGACAGATACAGAAAAAGAAAAGCCACTGCCGCTGTAATGACGCATGCTGCCGCACACCGGAGAAATATTTTAAAAGGTGATTTTGGTTTTTTCATATTTCATCTGCCCCTTCTGTGAGAATGCCTCTGTCCTCCGATTTTACCATATTGGGAGAAAAAATGATAGACTAACTTGCTTCGAAAATACTGCTGGGGTATAATGTAGCATATTGAAAGGAACCGGTTATGATGAACAAAATAAAAATACAGCGCTTTTTGTGGCACTTTCTCCCTGTGGCGGCGCTTGTCCTCTGGGGGGCGCTTTGCATCACCAATCAGCTTTGGTATGATGAAGCCTACTCCGCGTCTATGGTTGCACTGCCCTGGAAAAGGCTGATTTATATTACTGCTGTGGATGATCACTCCCCCTTTTATTATGTGCTGTTAAAGCTCTTTTATCATCTCTTTGGCGGGGGCACCCATTTTTATGGCCTGAAGCTTATGTCCCTTTTGTTTATGATGGGGTATATGCTTTTGGGAAAATATTATGTAAAGAAGCTTTTTGGGGAAGAGATATCGGTATGGTTTATGCTGTTTTCCCTTTTGATGCCCATCATGTCCGTGCAGGCGGGAAACGTGCGTATGTATGCCCTTGCCCTTTTCTGCCTTACCCTCACGGGACTTTCCGCCTATGATATTTTTCTGACAGATCCGCAGAATGGGGGAATCCGAAAGAAATGGATCATTTTCTGCGTGGCAAGTATCTGTACGGTATACTGCCACACCTTTGCCCTGATTCAGACCTTTTTATTCTATCTGCTGTTTCTGGGTGCTCTTCTATACAGCGGACAGAAGAAAAAGCTGAAGCCCTTTTTCATAAGCGGCATTGTGGTGTCTGTTGTGTTTTCTCCATGGCTTTTGGTGACCCTGCGCCAGATGCTGCTTCGGATGCGCTACGATGCAGGGTCCGTAACGGAGAGGCCCACCATTTACAGCTTTATGGATTACTGCAAGGAGTGGTTTTCTGCCCTGGAAACGCCCATTGGACTGGTGGTGTTTCTTGGCATGGGGCTTTTGGTGGTGCTGGGGTATTATGCGGTGGACTGGATGAAAAGCAGGCGCAATTACGCTCCTGCGGTGGGAATGCTTGCCCTGGGTCTTACCGTGCTGTCAGGAGTTTTGATTTCTGTTTTTATCAATAACTGTTTTCTGGGGCGGTATGCTTTTCCGGGCTTTGGATTTCTCATGCTGTTTTATGCAGTGGGAATGAGCCGGGCCTGTGCCCAGGACGATATTGGCGCTGTCAGAAAATTCCCCATACGAAGGGTCTGTATTCTGGTGCCTGCCCTTTTGTGCTTTGTGCTGCAGTATCGAAGTGAGCTTTCTTTGGAATATGACAATGGGCTTGCAGTCTATGAGGAGTTTGTTGCGCAGGAGGTCACGGAAAAGGACGCCTTCATCGGGCCTTATACCCATACTATTTTTCTGAATGTGTACCATCCGCAGCTTCAGTATTTTCTTTATGGCTATAAGCTCTACAGCCTTCCCTTTGCCAATACAGAGGCGCTGACGGATTTTAGCCAGCTGGAAAGCATTCAGGGGAATCTCTGGTATATCTGCTTTGCGGGGAATGAGCCCGATCAGATGGCGGAGCGGTACGACTATGAGGAGGCCTTAAGCTTTCACTATATGTATTATGATTTTGTGATTTATCGTCTGATTCCCAAGACGGGGCTTTCCTGAAAGGCGGCGGAGGTATTTTTGCATGAAAAAGTGGCTTATCTATATCCAGGAATTTTATAAAAACAAAGTGTATCTGCTGTTCCTTGGCTTTTCGGCGCTTTTTTCCTATGGCTATCTGGTAACCCATTCTGCCGTAGGTATAGACGATACGCCTTATGCCTATTATTTTGAGGAGGGGCTTTCAGCCATCGTGGGCAGATGGGTGCTGTTTTTATTGAATCAGGTGCTGGATATCGGGGATTATGCCCCCTTCCTCACAGACTTGGCGGCGGTGTTGATCCTCATGGCCGCAGTGACGGTATGGTGCGCTTTGTTTTACAGCATTCTGGGAGAGACGGTACCAAAGCTTGGATATATCATGTTCGCCTGTCTGTTTGTGTCCTGCCCCCTCTTAAGTGAGGTGTTTACCTATTATCTCCACAATGGGGTTGCGCTGGGATATCTGTTTTGCGGCGTCAGCCTGTGCTTTTTCAGAGAGGGCTTAAAGCGTGGGAAATGTATTGGGCCTTTTGCAGGCTCTGTGCTGTTTTTGTGGGCTGCCCTGGGCTGCTATGAATCCTTTATGACAGTATGGCTTTTGGGGCTGTGTCTTTTTCTTTTGTCGGAGCGCTTTGCAAGCCTTCAAAGAAAAATACTGCCTGCACTGGGGATTGGGGCGGCAGCCGCAGTTTTGGCCATTGTGTTAAGAAGCCTTATGATTGCGGGTGTGACGGCGGTCTTTGGGCTGGAATACCTGAAAGAGGAGGCTGTGCAGCGTTCCATAGGGGAGATGCTTTCCTGGATGCTTGCGCCGGGAGCGCTTGGCGAGTTTGCCATGGTGTTAAAGCGGATGTTTGTCATGTATGGGGTGTTCGCTCTGGCCTACTACCCAATTAAGATATTTGTGCTTGCATCGGCGGTGATTGTCAGCTTCAGCCTTTACCGGAGCATACGAAAGAGGGACCCGTGGATTTTCCTTTTGTGCGCAGGGGCTTTTCTGGCAGCTTTTTTGCTTGCATTTGTAGAGGGAAAGGCCACACTGTACCGGGCGGCTCAGTTTTTGCCTGTGATCTGCGGATACGGCGCTTTGGTGCTTGTGTACGCGGCCCGGAAGCTCTTTTTAAAGAAAGCGCCGAGGGCTGTAATCACGGCTTTACTTTGTGTGATTCTCTGGAACCAGTGCGCGGATATGAACCGGTGGTTTTATGTGGATTACCTGAAGTATGAGGACGCCAAAAACACCATGAATCAGGTGGTCTATGTTCTGGAGAAGGACTTTGATACCTCTAAGCCGGTGGTATTTACGGGCACCTATGAGATTCCCAAAAGCATTATTGCGGATGCCTACGTGGAGTATAACTCGGAAACCTTCTATCAAATGCTTCGGATTACCTCCCTGGTGGACGAGCATCTTTTGGAAAAGTTTTACCGGGATTACGGTGTGTGGGTGGCCCAGACCCCTTCCTTGTCTGTGATCGACTGGGGCAGATATGCCTTTGACAGTGATGAGGAGCTGGTGCGCTTTGCCGCTATGCACGGCCATGAGCTTGTGCCCCTCTTAGACGGGGATTACGCTGCTGCGGAGGAATACTCTCTGACGCTGCCTGAGTTTCCGGCGGAGGGCTCGGTAGTGGACATGGGAGATTATATCATTGTGCATTTTTAGGTGAGGATGGTATGGGAAACAGAAAGAGAGCGGACAAAATCAATATTCTGGTATTCGGGGTGGTGTTTCTTTTCTACCTGCTTGTGACATTGTTTCTGTTTCACCGGCAGACGGTGGCCTATGGCGGAAGGTATCCATCGGACATGGGGGCGTACATTGTAGAGATACAGGGGATAGACTCCGGCTTTTCCTTTCCCTATCCTGTGATGTTCTGGGTTGCCGGTATTTTGGCTCGTTTTACTACGCCGGAGCATGCCATGGCAGTAACTGTGACATTTTTTAACGGGCTGACACTGCTTTCCTTGAAATGGTTTGCCGACAGTGCACTGAAGGTGAGGGGAGGACAGGACTGGAAGCGGGGAGCTGCAGCTACGGCAATAGCCGTTACGCTGCTTTTGGTTTCCATGCTGTATCCCTTGACCTACCTGGGAAATTATCAGGAGATGGGAGAAGGATACCTATATCGCTATAAAGGAGTTTTTTCTCCTAATCCCTATCACAATGCCACTTATCTGGCGGCAAGACCATTTGCAGTGGCGGCTTTTTTTCTCTGCTGTTTTTGCCTGAGGGAATATGAAGGCAAAAACCGTTGGGTCAATCGAGACTACGGGTTGTTTTCGGTTTTTCTTTTTTTGGCTACTTTGACTAAGCCCAGCTTTACGTTGATACTCGTAGCTTCTGCGGGGAGTGTAATGCTGGTAAGGCTGGCAGCGGGACGCTTTCGGGGAGTGAAGGCCTTTTTCCAACTGGGAATTTATTTCCTGCCAACTTTTGGGGTATTGCTGTATCAGTACAGCGATGTTTTTACGGGGACGGTTCTTGAGGAAAAAGGGATTGGCGTCGGTTTTTTCACCGCCTGGTCCCAGGCCTGCTCTAATATTCCACTGGCTGTGGCCAGTAATCTGTTGTTTCCGGTGCTTGTGAGTTGGTTTCACAGAAGGCGGCTTGCACAGGAGAAAAATCTGTTGTTTGCCTGGCTTTTGTACGGAATGGGTTTTCTGACACTGGCTTTTTTGTATGAAAAGGGCTATCGCATGGCACATTTGAATTTTGCATGGGGATATATGTATGGACTTTTCTTTTTGTTTGTGACTAGTGGACTCCTTCTTATGAAAAGTACTCTTGCCCGTAATCTAAAGCCCTGGAAGCTGTGGGTGCAGTGGGGAGCATACGGTCTGCATTTGATTTGCGGTATAGATTATTTCAGGGTACTTTTACAGGGAGGACTTTATTTATAAAAGACGGAATATGAGAGATAAAGCGATTGGTGTTTGGAAAAAAGTAAATCAGGCGTGTGCCTTTCTGGATAATCTTCCGCTGTGGCTTTTTGGCTTTCTTCTTTTGGCGATTACATTTCTGCCGTATCTTATTTTGGGGGAGGGAAGTGTATTTGAGATACACGACCAGCTGGATGAGACCTTGCTTACCTATGTGCTCAATGCCCGGCACATGTGGACGGGGGATGAGATTTTCCCGGAGCTTTTGGGCGGGATCAACAAAAGCGGCATGCAGCCCTCAGCAGTGCTGTTTATTCCCTTATACCGCTATTTTAACACCTTTACCGCTTTTGTTGTGCAATACGCAGTAGTGTGGGCTGCAGGCTTTTTCGGGATGTATTTTTGTACAAGGGAGCTGACGGGCAGCAGCATTTTGTCCTTTGTGCTGGGAGCTTTTTTCTGCATGCTGCCCATACAGCCTGTCTACGGCTTGTCTATTCTGGGAGTTCCCATGCTCTTTTTTGCCTGGATGTGTCTGGAAAAGAGGAAGCATTTGATAACGGCCCTGCTTCTGGTGCTTTTGTTTGGGCTTACCACCCATCTGGTGCTTATAGGCTATGTGGTGTTAAGTCTCTGGGCGCTGCGGCTTGTGTGGATGATATTAAAGAAAAAGCATAATTATTGGGTGTACGGAGGCTTTGCCCTGCTTTTGTGTATTTATCTTGCAGTGAACTGGAGCCTTTTTGTCCAGCTGCTTGTGGGGGAGGCGGAGTATGTCAGCCACAGGGAGGAATTGGTCAACTATGGACAGCCTTTTTGGGAAACGGTAAAGGAGGTCTTTTTAAACAGTGCCCAGCATGCGCCCTCCTACCACAAATATATGCTGATTCCCCTGTGCGTTCTCCTTTTATGGAACGGCATCTGTTATAGACGTATGGACAGAGAGAAAAAGAGGCAGTTTCTGCAGGCTGTGGCGGGGCTGATGGCCCTGGGAGCAGTTGCTCTTCTTTACGGTGTGTGCAAATCCCAGCCTGTTGCAGACTTCAAAAACAGCCTGAGCGGTTTTTTACGCTATTTTCAGCTGGAGAGATATTACTGGCTGTATCCTTCCTGCTGGCTTTTGGAGCTGGCTTTGGCCTTAAGGCCTTTGACGGGCAAAAATAAAACCTTTCTCAGACTGGCTGTGGCAGCTCTTATTCTGCTTCCCATGTTTCAGCCTGTGAAGATAAATTCGTCTTTTTACAGGAATGTAAATCAGATAAACAACGGCTCCGGGGTAACCGGATATGTTACATGGGAGAGCTATTATGCGGAGGATTTGATGCAGCAGCTGGAGGATGCCATAGGAAGGAATATGGAAGAATATCGCGTGGCACATCTTGGCGTGAGCCCTGCGCCCTCTCTGATGCACGGCTTTTACACGGCAGACGGTTATTCCAACAATTATCCTCTGGAGTATAAGCACCGCTTTCGGCAGGTTATCGCTGAGGAGCTTAGAAAAAATGAAGGGGCGCGGCTTTATTTTGATGAGTGGGGAAGCCGCTGCTATTTGTTTAACAGCGTAACGGGAACCTACTGGAATCTGGAAAAGGGCTCCGGTGTGGTCTATGAAAATCTGGACTTTGATATGGAGGCATTAAAGGCCCTTGGGTGCGAATACCTGTTTTCCGGAGGGGAGATAGTGGATGCTGAGCGTATGGGGCTTGAAAGTATGGGATATTATGAGACAGAGACCTCCTTCTGGGGAATCTGGCTGTACCGGATCCCTTAAGAATTTTTGAAAAATGGGAGATGTATTTTACTACCAGCCTAAGTTGTGCTAGAATGAAGGGAATGCAGGAGAATTTTTCCATGAATGACAGGATTTACGTTTGCCATACCTACTATCATGTATATGTGACCTTTTTGAAGGAGCTGAATCTGCCGAAGGAAATGCGGGGACAAGCTGTGCTTGTGCTCTCAAAAATGTCCAATGATTTTGAGGAGCTGAAAAGCCGGGTGGAAGGCACGGGGCTCTTTGCCGGCGTTGTGGAATTTGACGAAAAAAGAGAGGACTTTTTTCCACAGCTTGCCAGATTCCGAAAGGACAGCGGAAACTTTCTTCAAAATCTCATCAACCGGATACGGTTTACCAGACTTTATGCCAGACTGGAGGAGCCATACATTCCGGTGGATTTTCGTAAATATAAGGACATTTATGTGTACTGCGATTCCGACCCGATAGGCTATTATCTGAATCAGAAGAAAATTTATTACCATGCCTTGGAGGATGGGCTTAACTGCCTGAAAAATTTTGACGCGGCCAGGTATGACAACAGGGGGCATTTTGGCCTGAAGGCCTTTTTGTCCAGAAGGCTGAACCTGATTTTTGTACAGAACGGTTACGGAAAATATTGTCTGGATATGGAGGTCAACGATATTTCCGCCATAAAATATCCCTGTCCCCGGTATATAGAAAAGCCCAGACAGGAGCTGGCTGACAGGCTGGATGCTTCAGACCGGGAAATGATTCTAAAGGCCTTTATCCGGGATAAGGAGGGACTTGAAAAGCAGATAGAGGAAAGCAGCAGAATTGGAGATAAAATCCTGGTGCTGACAGACCCATTGTGCAGCCTTCCCGTCCGGGAGAGGATTTTCAGGGATATCACAGACCGGTACAAGAAGGAGGGCACGGTATTCTTAAAGCCGCATCCCAGAGATGAGCTGGATTACAGACGGCTTTTTCCGCAGTATCCCCAGTTTGATGCAAAGGTGCCTATGGAGGTGCTGAATTTTTTCCCGAGACTGCGTTTCAAAAAGGCGGTGGCAGTGCTTACGGAAATCAAGGCTATAGCCTTTGCGGATGAGGTGGTGCGTCTGGGGGAGGATTTTATGGATGCCTATGAGGAACCAGCCATTCACAGACAGAATGAGCAGATTTAACCCCAGGTCCTTTGGAAGGCCGGGAATGAAGGAGATAATATGCTACAAATCATAAAAAAGCTGAATGTTTTGCTGGACAGAAGGCAGAAGACTATTATGGCAGGGCTGATCGTCTTGATGATAATCGGCGCTTTTTTGCAGACGGCTGGCGTGGGTCTTTTGGTTCAGGTGGTAAATGTGGTGATCGACCCGGAGTCCATTGAAAAAAACGGACTCACGAAAACGCTGTATGAGCTGTCGGGGATAGCGGATTACCAAACCTTTTCCATCACGGTGATGGCGGTTTTGATTCTTACCTTTGTGGTGAAGAATTTATTTCTGTTCGTTCAGCAGAAGCTGACCTTTTCCTTTGTGTACACCAATCAGTTCCGCACCTCGGAGCGCATGATGCGCAATTATTTGAGACGGGGCTATGAGTTTTACTTAAATGCGGATACGGCGGTGGTGCAGCGGAGCATCACCTCAGATGTGAACAATATGTATGCGCTGATTCTGGCTCTTTTGCAGATGCTTTCGGACGGGGTGGTTTCCCTGTTTATTATCTGCTATTGCTTTGCCGCCAACGGCACCATGACGGTGCTTATGGCTGTGGTGCTGGTGGCTCTGATGCTGGTGATCAAAAAGGTGCTAAAGCCTATTATGTACAAAGCGGGAAAGGATAACCAGGATTATTACAGCAGCCTCTTTAAGTGGATTTCCCAGACGGTACAGGGTATAAAAGAGGTAAAGATTTCCTGCAAGGAGCAGTATTTCGTAGCGGAGTACCGCAAATGTGGAAAGGGGTATGTGGATGCAGTGCAGAAATACAGCCTCTACAATAATATTCCCAAGCTTTTGATAGAGACGGCCTGCGTGGCGTCTATGGTGGGTTATATGATTTACCTGGTGGCTTCTGGAGCGCCCGCTGAGAATATGCTGGATGTATTCAGTACTCTGGCAGCGGCGGCCTTTGTTTTGCTGCCCTGTGTGAACCGCATCAATAACCAGATCAATTCCATTGCCTATTTTGAGCCCTTTTTTATGGGAGTCAGCGATAACCTGCAGGACGAGATCAACGGGGAAAAGGTGGATTTGTCCTTTGCCACCGATGAGGAGGAGAAGCTTCCCGTGAAGCATGCCATCGAGCTCAAAAATATTACCTATGCCTATCCCAACACGGACAAGCTGATTTTTGACCATGCCAGTATGACCATTCCTGTGGGAGCCTCTGTCGGCATTGTGGGAACCTCCGGAGCGGGGAAAAGCACTGTGGTGGACATTCTGCTTGGCCTGCTGGAGGTACAGGAGGGAAGCATTCTGGCGGACGGACAGGATGTGAAGGCCCATTACCGTAAGTGGCTGAAAAATGTAGGTTACATTCCCCAGATGATCTTTATGCTGGATGACACCATACGGAAAAACGTAGCCTTTGGAGTACCTGAGGAACGGATTGATGAAACCAGGGTTTGGGAGGTTTTAAGAGAAGCCCAGCTGGATGAGTTTGTAAAAACGCTGCCGGAGGGACTGGACACGGGCATTGGCGAGAGAGGCATCCGCCTGTCCGGGGGACAGCGGCAGAGAATCGGCATTGCCAGAGCCCTGTATAACAATCCGGAGGTGCTGATACTGGACGAGGCTACTTCTGCCTTAGACAATGACACAGAGGCGGCCATTATGGAGTCCATCAACCGTCTGCATGGCAGAAAAACGCTGATTATTATAGCGCACAGGCTGCAGACCATCGAGAAATGCGATATTGTATACCGGGTGGAAAACGGCAAGGTCCGCATGGAAAAAGAAGGAAGCACTGAAAGGTTTAAGAGAGAATGAAGCTGAGTATCATTGTGCCGGTTTATAATATGGCGGCGGAGGGAAAGCTGGAATATTGTATGGACTCTCTGCTGAAGCAGACCATAGAGGACTACGAGATCATAGCCGTGGACGATGCCTCAAAGGATCGTTCGCCGGAGATTCTGCGGGAGTATGAAAGACGCTTCCCGGGGCGGGTGAAGGCGCTCTTCCATGAGACCAATAAACGTCAGGGTGGCGCAAAGAACACGGGGCTTGCCCAAGCGGCGGGAGAATGGATCGGATTTGTGGACAGCGATGACTGGGTGGCTCCTGACTGCTATGAGAAGCTGCTGAAAAGAGGGCAGGAGACCGGCGCGGATATGGTGGGCTGCAATTACAGCCTGGTAGAAAAACATACTATGGAGCCGGGAAGGGTAATCTGCAACAACACTGCCGATCAGACAGGCGTGCTGGATGTGGAAAAGCACAAAAAGCTTCTGCTTCGCAGCGGCAGCATGGTGATCAAGATATACCGACATAGTGTCATCAAGGAGCATGGACTGTGCTTCCCGGAGGGGATATTTTACGAGGATAATTGTGCAGGCCCGCTGTGGAGTCTCTATTTTACCCATTTTGAGAAGGTGGAGGAGCCTCTCTACTATTATTACCAGCATTCGGTTTCCACGGTGCACCATATCACAGAGGAAAAGTGCAGGGATCGTATGAAAGCGGCTGCTCTTTTCTACGACGAATGCAAAAAAAGAGGTATGCTTGATACCTATGGGCTGGAGATAGAATATCGTTTTACAGAGCTTTATTACGCCATTACCCTGTTTTCTTATCTGTCCGGTGTGAGAAAGCCACGCCTGTCCTTTGTAAAGGAGCTGCGGGCGGGAGTTTTGGAGCGTTTTCCGGAATTTGAGAAAAATCCTTATTACCGAAGCCTGACGGGGAAAGAGGAGCAGGAGCTGATTGCCCTGCAGGGAAAATCGGCGGCTGCCTTTTTTGCGTATTACAGGCTCAAGCAGGTAATTCGCAGGCTTCGCAGCAAATGTGGCAGATAATTTTTGGAGGAAAATCATGAGCTTTTGGGCGCGTATCAGATCGCTGCACATAGCAGAAAATAAATATTTCCGCATACTTTTGCTGGCGGAGCTGCTTTTTCTTTTTGCAGCTGCTTTGGGGCTGTTTGGAAAGGATGCTGTGTATGAATGCGGCGCGGAGAGCATGATAAGCAGTACAGGAGTCTGGGTAGAGTCTTACGAGGGTATCTACCTGGAAGGACAGGAAAATGGGGAGACGGTGGAAATTCAGAATATCTCACTGCCCAAGGGAACCTACAGGGTACAGCTTAAGTATGCCACAGACACTAATATGGTAAATTCCTGCAGCGTTATAGACAGCAGCATTCCGGCTAAAAATCTGCGGACCAACGGAACGGGACTTTTTGCGGGGCTTACGCAAACCGACTTTGACATGTGGCTCTTGCAGGACAGTGCCCATCTGACGGTACAGGTTCAATATGGGGGAGAGGGAATGCTGGCGGTGCAGGGGCTGACCATATATCAGACAAACGCCTGGAACCGGATTGGCCTGTTTGTCCTGTTTTGCTTTATTACGCTGTTTAATGTATGCTGGGTTTATGTCTGCTATGATAAAGCCTACAGAGTGCCTCCGGAAAAAAAGAGCAGGGCTTTTCTCCTGGGAGTGATCGTTTTGTTTTCGTCGCTGCCCCTGATGGTGGATGGCATGCCGGGAGCAGGAGACCTGATTTATCATTTGATGCGGGTGGAGGGAATCAAGGACGGCCTGTTGTCCGGGCAGTTTCCTATTCGGATTTCGCCCAACTGGATTCAGGGCTATGGATACGCCTCGCCTATCTTCTATGGGGAAACGCTGCTGTATCCGGCGGCTTTGTTTCGGCTGATCGGCTTCAGTATTGTTACCAGCTACCGTCTGTATCTGCTTTTGGTCACGGTGGCAACGGTGTTAATCGCATATTTCTGTTTTGGGAAAATGTTTCAAAACCCTAATATAGGCGTATTTTGCAGCATGCTGTATTCCCTTTCCGTGTATAGGATCTATAAAACCTATCTGTGCGGCTCCTGGGGGGAAACGCTGGGAATTATGGCGCTGCCGCTTCTGGTCTATGGCTTTTATCGTGTGTTTTCCAGGGAGGAAGAGGAGGGCTGTCAAAAAAGCTGGATACCGCTTACTGCAGGGTTTACCCTGTTAATCCAGTCGCACCTTCTCACAGGGGAAATGGCAGGCTTTTTTACCATTCTTCTTTGCATTTTGTTCTGGAAAAGGGTGTTTCGCAAAAAGACCTTCTTTGTGCTCGCAAAGACGGTTGTGTACAGTGCATTGCTCAGCGCATGGTTTCTAGTGCCTTTTATGGATTATATGCTCACCGGAGACTTTGTAATTCAGCATGTCTCGGAGCGGACTATACAGGACAGGGGTCTGTATCTGGCCCATTTGCTGTTTACCTTTTTCAGAGGAGGCTCTACTGTATATTTTGCTGACAGCGGTATGGCGGATACGCAGCCTATGGGGGTGGGTATTTCTCTGATCGCGGCCCTTTTGGTTTTCGGCCTTTTGCTTCTCAACAAAAGGGGCAATGTACTGTCAGACAAGGAGCTTGCGCTGGGCAAGGTGGCGGCAGGCTTTTCTCTGCTGGCCATGCTTTTTAGTCTGAGCCTGTTTCCCTGGAACGATATACAGAAGCTTGGCAGCATCCCGGCGGTGTTGGTGTCCAGCATACAGTTTCCCAACCGTTTCCTGACGGTTGCAAATGTGTGTCTTGTGACGGTGGCGGGAGTTGTGGCAAAATGGCAGCTTTTGAATAAAAGGAGGATGCAGCTTTCCCTGTATATAGGAGGAATGGTGTTTCTTCTGGGAATCAGCAGCATTTTCCTTTTAAATGACATTTTGAGCCGGGTGGATGTGTTTCGGGCCTACAACAGCGAGGGCGGACTGGGAACTGGCTATATTGCAGGAGCGGAGTATCTGCCCTATGGTGCGGACGCTTCCAGATACTGGTATCATGAACCTGAGTGTCCGGAGAATGTGACTTGTCTGGATTATCAGAGAAAAGAGCTTGGAGCCGAAGCCTGGCTTTCCAACGAACAGGAGGAACCGGCGCAGGTGACCTTTTCCCTTTTGTATTATAAAGGGTATCATGCTTATGCAGCAGAAACCAGGGAAGAACTTCCTTGTTATGCCGGGGATAATTTTCAGGTGACTGTGGAGCTTCCGGCAGGATTTGAGGGAGAAGTGACGGTTTCCTTTGAAAGCCCCTGGTATTGGAGGCTTGGGGAGATCATAAGTCTGATAACTCTGCTTTCTATGGGGATATCCGGTCTTTACGGCAAAAAGAAAAAGCGTGAGGAGGTGCCGCAGTGTCTGGAAGACTAAAAAATTTCTGGAATCGAAATGGAAGAAATGTGATTTTTCTGACGCTGATTGTGATGACGGCATCAGTCCCCCTTTTGACAGATTACCTTTTGGAGGGGGAAAACCTGCAGAATGTGTTGACCAGAATTGAATTAATCAGCCAAGGACTCACAAAGAGCTTTCCTGTGCGTATTCAGCCGGCTGCATTGTCAGATTACGGCTATGGGGCAGCGGCCTTTGAGGCAGATGTGTTTTTAATTGTCCCTGGAGTACTGCACCGCATGGGTTTAAGCCTGCAGGCAGCGTATAAGCTTTACCTATGGGCCGTGAATATAGCGACGGCGGTCTGCTCCTTCCTCTGCTTTGAAAAATGCTTCCATAGACAGGATATGGGGCTTGTGGGAAGCCTGCTGTTTACCTGGTGTCCTTATCGCTTGAGCAGCCTGTATGTGGCGGCGCAGGCGGGGGAGGCTGCAGCCTGGTGCTTTCTTCCTCTTTTGCTTTTGGGACTTGTAAGGCTGTATGCAGGTGAGGACAAACAAAAGGGCGTTGGCAGAACCTGGGTGCTTCTTACGGCTGCCTTGCTGCTGATTTTATCCGCTTCCATGACAGTGTTTGTGATTGCTGCAGGGATGTGCGTGCTTTGGCTTTTTCTTCTGGGGAAAAGGGCGCTTTCCAAAGATGTCCGATTGACGGTGGGAAAAACAGTGCTTGCCACAGGACTTTTAGGGGCTTGGTTTTTGATTCCCCTTTTATATTTTGTGTATAAGAATACAGAGCTTTTGGGAAATTTGATTCTTCAGGATGTCCGCTCCGGCGGTTTATCCTGGGCGGTCTATCTGATGACCTTTTTTGGAGCGGGAACATCGGAGAATTTTTGGGAAAATGGAATGGCGGGTACACAGAGTCTGGGGATGGGATTTGCGGTTACGGCCTGCGTGCTGTTTTTCCTGTGGAGTCTTTTTACCGGCCGCTATGCACAAAAGGAAAAGAAGCCGTTGTGCAAGCGACTGGCTGTTTTGGGGCTTGTGCTGGCATACCTTAGCACAAGCAGCTTTCCCTGGGAGCTTTTGCAGAATAAGAATCTGCTTTTTTCTCTTTTCCTTGGATGGATGCAGAGCCCGGCAAAGTGGGGAATTGGGGCTTGTGCGGTATTCATTCTTCTCTCCTGTCAGACCCTTTATCTGGAGCGGGAGGAGGGATGGTACAGGATATGCCTGGGCATTACCATAAGCACGGCCTTTTTGACCACACAGTTTCTCACGGGGGAAATCCTGCTTTCCGCACAGCCCTTGTGGCTGGAAAGAACAGAGGAATGGGCGGCTCTTCCCTTACAGGTCATCACGGGGATACCATGGCTTTGGCGGGTCGCTGAGGGGATATCCCTGTCAGCCTTGGCCTTTCTGGTATTTATGGCTGCCAAGGGCAGAATGAGGAGAGGTAAAAGTGTTGAGAAAGTCTGAATTTCTTAAAAATAAAAAGTGCAGAATCCTTTTGTGCATAGAGCTTTTTCTGCTTTTTGCAGGAATTATAATGCTTTTTGGGAAAACCGGCATTGTGGCAGGAACGGAGGAAACGGACAGGCTGCTTGCAGAAGGGATATCCCTCTCTCCCGGAGTGTACACGGCCCGGATTTACTATGATACCCAAGAGGATATCCAGGGGGGCTTCGGTGTAAGGGTGGAGGAAGAAAACCTCTCTGCGCTGAAAAGCAATCCGGTGACTCTCTATGCTGGTGCTGGCATGGCACAATGTCAATTTTATCTTTTAGACAGCGTGGCTCATTTATGTGTCTATGTGGAAAATAACGGCCAGACCCTGGAGGTGAAGGGGGTGGAGATTGAAAACGGCGGGCAGGCGGTTTTCATGTGGGTGATCACAGTACTGTTTTTCAGCCTCCTGGTGAATGCCGGGGCAGTTCTTCTTTTACTACACCGAAAGAGCCCATTTCCGGCCAGGCAGCAGTTGATATTTTGGGGAATATCCGCAACGGTGGTTGTTTCCAGTATTCCTCTGATGGTGGACTATCTCTTTTTTGGAGCCGATTTGATCTTCCATTTGGGGCGTATTGAGGCATTGGCACAGGCTCTGCTTTCGGGAATGCCTTTTTCCAGAATAGAACCTATGTGGCTTGCCGGGCATGGGTATGCCAATTCCATTTTCTATTGCGATACCTTTTTGTTGTTTCCTGCTATACTGCGGATGGCCGGCTTTCCGCTTACTATAAGCTACCAGTGCTATGTGACGGCTGTGAATCTGGCTACGGCGCTTATTGCCTATACTGCTTTTAAAAGGTGCTTTCAAAGCGCGGAAATTGGACTTCTTGGCTGCATGCTCTATACCCTGTCTCCCTATCGCCTTTACAATATTTACAACAGAGCTTCGGTGGGAGAGTATACGGCAATGATTTTTCTTCCTCTGCTTGCATGGGGTTTTTACCGAATTTTTTCCGCAGATACGAAGGAGAAGAGCTACAAGAGGAGCTGGCTGATTCCCACGCTTGGGTTTTCGGGCATTATACAATCTCATGCACTGACCTGTGAGATGGCCGGAGGCTTTGCTATACTGCTGTGCCTGCTTATGTGGAAAAAGGTGTTTCGCAGGCAGACCTTTTTGGTTCTTCTTAAAATGGCTGCGGCTACGGCTCTTTTGAACGCCTGGTTTTTGGTTCCCTTTGTAGATTTGATGACAGCGGACAGTTATTATTTTGGAAACAATGCCAATGTGCTGATACAAAGCAGGGGAATTACACTGGCCCATCCATTTTACACACTGCAGGCGGGCGGTAGTTCTTCTCGATTTGCGGAGAACGGCATGTTGGACGCAGAGCCCATTACAATGGGAGCGGCATTGCTTGCCGGAACACTTTTATGGCTGTGGCTGCGGTTTCGCAAAGGATTTTGGGAGGATAGGGACAAAACCCGGAAAAAAACGGCAGATACAGCATTTTTGCTGGGCTGTATTGCACTGTATATGAGCACCAGCTATTTCCCTTGGGATAAGCTAAGCAGCGCAGGCTCTATAGCGGCAGCCTTGACAGGCTCTCTGCAGTTTCCCACCAGACTGATGGTGATTGTCACCCTGTGCATGGTTTTTGTGTCCTGTGCGGCATGGTTCTGGCTTTTAGAGGGAAAAGGGAAATTCAGGCCCAGCACAGCCAAGGGCATTTTGGCGGGGCTGGGAGCTGTCTGTGTTTTGTTTTCCATGTACCAGGTGGATGATATTTTAAACACCAGAGCTTCCATTCTCCGGCTTGATTCTGCGCAAAACATGGGACACTCCCCCATTCTGGGTGCAGAGTATCTTCCTCTGGATGCCCAGGCGGAGCATATGACCTATCATGAGCCGGTGCTCTCTCAGGGCACGGAGATGTCTTTTTATGAAAAAAGGAATCTTCAGGTAAACGCCTATGTAGAGACGGATGGAGCGGGAGAGCATTATGTGGAGTTTCCCCTGCTTTATTATAAGGGCTACCATGGAGTGAATACAGATACGGGAGAGAGCCTTCAAGTTGTCAAGGGAGATAACGCTGATGTAAGGGTTTTGCTGCCGGACCATTTTTCCGGAAATATACAATGCAGCTATACCGGAATGTGGTATTGGCATCTGGCGGAGGCGGCCAGTGCGGCTGCTGTCCTTGGAATCGCAGTGTTTGTAATCAGAGGCAGGAAAGTTCGATGAAAGGGTAAGGTATGGAAGAGCAGAAAATAGCGATTCTCTCTAATGTAAACATGAATTTTGTAATCCGTATGCTGCAGAGCAAGGTTCCTGTATATGAGGCGGAGGGATATGGAAATGAGCTGGGTATTTTGATGAATCCACAATCCTCTTATTATGTCTATGATCCGGCGGTGACCTTCCTCATTTTGGATTTGGCGGAGCTTGTGGAGCACAGACTGAATATTGAGGAGGCAAATGTCCTTGTGAGAAATTGGTTTTCCAGTTTTTCGGCGGCTATGGACTCAGGGATGATATACTATATTTCTGATGTTTATTTATGGTGCGCAGAGACTGAGGTTTTGTTTGATCCGGGAAGAAAGCAGGCGCTGGAGCAGGTGTGGCAAACACATCTGGAGGAACTTGTAAAGCGTTGTGACAATGTACGCATATTCCCTTATCGGCACATGATAGAAGTGATGGGAGAAGAAAATGCTTTTTCGTGGAAAATGTGGTATTTGGGAAAGCTTCCCTTAACTGCCGGTGCCCAGGAGAGACTCTGCAGTCTTATATTGGAAAAGCTGCGTGTGGAGAGGAGAACGCCTAAAAAGGTGTTGGCGTTGGATTTGGACAATACGTTATGGGGAGGACTGGCCGGGGAGGCGGAGCATACGCCGATTCTTTTGTCTGACGACCACAGCGGGCTGGCTTACAAAAACCTGCAGCGGGTGATTCTCCAAATGCAAAAGCAAGGGGTTTTGCTTGTGCTGGTATCCAAAAATAATGAAGAGGACGCAGAGCGCATTTTGGCCGGGCATTCTCATATGGTGCTCAGACCGGATTCCTTTGCGGCAAAGCGGATTAATTGGCGTCCCAAGCATGAAAATCTGCAGGAAATTGCACAGGAGTTGAATCTGGGGCTGGATTCCTTTGTGTTTTGGGACGACAATCCCGCAGAGAGGAGGCTGGTGCAGGAGATGCTTCCGGAGGTGGTGGTGCCGGATTTTCCCCAAAGGCCGGAGGAGCTTGCTTCTGCGATGACAGCGATTTACAGGGAATATTTTGAAAAGCCTGTGGTCACCATGGAAGACCTGCATAAAACAAGGCAGTATGCGGAAAATGCGAAACGCAGCCTGATGAGGGAGCAGGCTGCAAGCTTTGAAGGGTATTTAAAGCAGCTAAAGATGGTGATGACCAGAGTGGACCCTCATGAGAACCTGGAGAGATTGACGCAGCTTTTCAATAAAACAAACCAGTTTAATTTGACCACCAATAGATACGGCCCGCAACAGCTTGGAGAGATGTTAAAAGATTCCCGAAAACGGATTTATCTCTATCAGGTCAGAGACTGCTTTGGAGATAATGGAATCGTGTCGGCGATCATTGTGGATACCTCGGAGGAGGTACCGGTGGTCACAGATTTTGTGATGAGCTGCAGGGTGATGGGCAGAAATCTTGAGGATGCCATCATAGAGGATGTGGAGCAGGAGCTTTTTGCTTCAGGCTGGAACCGGCTCAGGGGCATTTATATTCCAACTGCGAAAAACAGGCCGGTAGCACAGTTGTATCCCAGGCTGGGCTATCGGGAAATTTCAGGGGACGATTCCAAAGAGAACGCCTGGCGGGTCTATGAGACGCAGCTGCCTTCCGAGGCAAAAAGGGCATATTATGTGGAGAAAGAAAATAACGCATGAAAGAAATGAGCAATTATGCGAAAATACGAAGCCTGCACCTTTTCAGCAGGAAAAAATTCCGGATTCTGATAGTCATAGAGGCAGTCCTGGTTATGCTGGGAATCTGGGGGTTGTTTGGAAAGGATGCGGTCTATGAATATGGACTGGATGCGGCAAGCTGTAATTTTGGGACGTATTCCCAGGAGCTTGGCGGCATTGCCGTGTATGGCACAGAAGAGGAGCGTGGAAATCTTGTTGATTTTACAGGACTTGTGCTTCCCAGAGGGACCTATCGTGTACAGCTTCAGTACGCCACTGATTCAGATATGGAAAACAGCTGTGAGGTCACAGATCTTCGACTGAGTGATCAGACGCTGAAAACCAACGGCACACTGCTTTTTTCAGGGCTGGATCACACAGACTTTGATATGTGGCTTTTGCGGGATTCCACGGATTTGACTGTACATGTTTATTATAGTGGCAGCGGAATGCTGGCGGTAAGAGGGCTTCGCATACTGCAGACCAATGACTGGAACAGGATACAGTTATTTGTTATGCTTTGCCTGATATCCATTGTTAATATAGTATACTGCTATGTACAATATGACAGGGAATACCGGATTCCTGTCAAAAATAAGACGGTGACTTTCTGCCTGGGACTGATTATTCTGTTTGCATCGCTTCCGCTCACGTTGAATTATATGATGGGAGGAGGAGATTTAGGGTATCATCTGATGCGGGTGGAGGGCATAAAGGACGGCATTCTAAACGGGCAGTTCCCCATACGTATTTCGCCGGAATGGCAGCAGGGATATGGGTATGCATCCCCTGTTTTCTATGGGGAGACAGTACTGTATCTGGCAGCACTGTTTCGGCTGATTGGCTTTACAGTGACTACCAGTTACCGTTTATTTATGCTGGCAGTTACCATAGCTACAGTGCTGATTGCTTACTTCTGCTTTAAGAAGATATTTCAGGAAGCCTATGTGGGTGTGTTTTGCAGTATGTTGTATACACTTTCTGTGTATCGCACTTATAAGACCTACTGTACAGGTTCTTGGGGAGAATGCTTGGGTGTTATGATACTGCCGCTTATTTTGTATGGATTTTACCGGGTGTTTACGCAGGATATACGGGAGAAGAGCTACAAAAGGAGCTGGGTACCGCTGACTGCCGGATTTTCTTTGCTCGTTCAGTCACATCTGCTTACGGGAGAGATGGTGGGACTGTTTACGATTATCTTGTGCATTGTCATGTGGAAACGGGTTTTCCGGTTTCAGACATTTTTGGTTTTGGCAAAAACGGTTATTTACAGTGTTCTTATCAGCGCATGGTTTTTGGTTCCCTTTGCAGATTATATGTTAACGGGAGACTTTACGATACACCATGTATCCGGCAGGACGATACAGGACAGAGGGCTTTTCCCGGCGCAGCTGTTGTTTACATATTTTATACAGGGAAACGATTCGGAGCCTGTGTATAACAGCGCTTCCATTGGTCCGGGTACAGCTCCCGTGCTGGCCCTTGCAGGATTAGCCTATTTGTTTTTTACAGGAAAAATAAAAAAATTCACAAGGGAAGAAAACGGATTTGCCAAAATTTTGGCTGGATTTTCATTGGCCGCAATGCTGATGAGCTTGAATCTGTTTCCTTGGGATAGAATCCAGTCATGGGGTGACGGGGCCGCAACATTGATATCCAGCATTCAATTTCCCAACCGCTTTTTGACGATTGCAAATGTGTGTCTTACCGGGGCGGCGGGGATTCTGGCAAAATATGTTCTGGAGTACGGAACGAGGACAGTGGCAAGGTGCTATTTCTGTGGGATGACGTTTCTGCTGTGCATCAGCGGGGTGTATCTGCTTGAGAATCTGATGGATACCTTTGAACCGGTGCGAGTGTACAATAATGAGGGAATGGGAACAGGCTATATTTCCGGTGCGGAGTACCTTCCCTATGGAGTTGATGCCTCCAAATTTATGTATCACGATCCGGTGTGCAGCGGCGAATTGAAGGCAGAGGATTATGAGAAGCTGTCACTGGGCGCAAGGGTGAGGCTGACAAACCCTGGCGAGGTATGGGAGAGAGTTTCCTTTGCCTTGCTGTATTATAAGGGATATCGGGCTTTCGATGAGAACAGTGGACAGGAGCTGAGCTGCCATGCCGGAGAAAACGGGGAGGTAACAGTGGAAATTCCGCCGGGATTTGACGGTGCTTTGACGGTCAGGTTTGTGAGCCCCTGGTACTGGAGAGCTGGTGAAGCGGTGACGGTGCTTTCTCTTGGGATAATGATTCTACAAAGATTTTTGAGAAAAGGGCTTTGGCAAGGGAAGAGCACCTCTGGGAACGGAAAAGAGATTCTTGGGGGAGAGACATTAGGAGAAGCAGGATGAAAAAATCAGGCAAAGAAACGAAAGAAATGAAAGGCATGAAATGGTATATCCTGCTGATTGCGGCAGTGGCTTCCGTACCGCTTATGACGGATTATGTGCTGGAAGGCAGCTGTCTTGAAGCTACTCTGAGCCGGATCCGAGTGATAAGCCAAGGACTGGGTACAGTGTTTCCAATCCGTGTAGGAACATTGGGAAATATGGACTATGGATACAGTGCGGCAGCTTTTCAGGCAGATGTATTCTATTTGATTCCCGGACTGCTGCATTTTTTGGGCGTGGGGCTGGGAGAGGCCTATAAGCTGACTTTGCTGCTGTTTAATCTGCTGACGGCTGCGGTGGCTTGCAGATGTTTTGAAAAATGCACCGGCAGACGTGAGGTTGGTGTTGTGGGCGGAATGTTATATACATGGTGTCCTTACCGATGCAGTGAGATGTATCTGACCGGGGACCTGGGGGAAATGGCGGCTTGGACATTTCTTCCATTGCTGGCTCTGGGGCTGAAGCTTCTTTATACTGAGGACAGGGAGGGGGGCGCCGGCTCGGCGCTGGAGTATGGGCGGCTGTGGGTATTGCTTACCTGGAGCTTCAGCCTTTTGGCGGTATCCTCCACTGTATTTTTGTTTCTGGCAGTGGCAGTAATGGTGCTTGTTCTGGCAGCAATGGGGAGAGAGACAATAAAACGCCGGACACTTGTGGTGGTGGGAAAGACTGTGGGAGCAGTATTGGCGGTGAATGCGTGGTTTCTGGTGCCAATGCTCCTAAGAATGCGCGACGTGTCTGTGGTAGGCCCCATGATCCTGCAGGATGTACGCAGCAGAGGAATGTATATAGCACAGTATTTTACTGTGTTTTCCTGGGGAGGAGACGGTGTGCTTCTGGGAGAAAATGGAATGTATAAAGCCAGGGCTATGGGACCTGGAATCGCAGTTATACTGATCCTGCTTTTTTATCTTTGGATTCTTTTTGCGAGAGGGCGCGAGGAAAGGTGGAGGCGTGTCGTTTACGGCAGTACGGAGGGGCGTTTTGCAGGAAGAATGCTGTGTGTCAGCGCAGCTCTTATGCTTTTTAGCTTAAATGCGTTTCCATGGGACATTTTTCAGGACAAAAATATGGTGTTTTCCATAATTCTTGCTCTATTGTATTCGCCTGCTAAGCTGGGAATTGCAGCGGATATGGGATTAATTGTGACGGCCTGCATTCTTCTGGGGAGATTCGCGGAGGTGATGGAGGAGAAGTCATATAAGCTTTTGCTTTTGGCTGTGGCGTGCGTCTCTTTTGGCACCACACAGTTTTTGCTGGGAAAAATCCTGACTACCCAGAATTTTGTGAGACAGGCGGAGATAGAGGCTTTTGGGAATGTGCCTTTCTCTCTGGTGACGGAGGAATCCATAATATGGAGATTTTGCGAGGCTGTCTCGGTGGCGGCATTGTTCGTCTGTGGGATAATGTGGATTATGAGGAGACGAAAAAGTGCGAGTTAAGGTTTCATTTTTAAAAAATCGGAAGATACTGCTTTTGCTGTTTGCAGAGCTTGCGATGCTTTTGATTGGAGTGTCGGGACTCTTTGGAAAAAGCGGAGTGATTTTGGAAGGGCAGGATACAGAATGGCTTGTGGATGAAGGGATTCCGCTGAGTGCAGGAGTTTACACACTAAAGCTTTATTATGAAGGGGAAGGCGATAGTTTGGGGGACTTCGGTGTGGAGGCTGAAAATCCGATGTACAAAACATTGCTGTGCAACAATGTACCGCTGTATGCCGGAGCAGGAGAGAGTGCGTGCCAGTTTTATCTGCTGGACTCAGTGGAGAATCTGCGGGCAGTTTTAAATGTGGCGGAGAATGTGGAAGTCCAGGGATTAGAGTTGATTGCTGAAAAAGGAGGAAGCAGGATATGGCTTTTTTGGGTGATTACGGGCAGCCTGCTTCTGGATGGCTATCTTCTGGCAGCCTGGCGGCAACGGATAAAGCCTTTTTCCGCAGAGAGTCGCCTTGTGATCTTTGGAATTCCCGGTATCACGCTGGTGTCCTCCCTTCCTTTGCTGGTGGATTATACGATAATGGGAGAGGAACTGATGTTCCACATGATGAGAATCGAGGCACTGGCGGACAGTATAAAATGGGGGCAGCTGGGTGTCAGGATTGAAGCCGCGTGGCTTGCCGGACATGGTTATGCAAATTCTATTTTTTGCGCAGACACTTGGCTGGTTCTTCCTGCATTGCTGCGGATTATAGGGTTCCCAATGGATAGCGCCTACAGGATATTTGTGGCCGCAGTAAATTTGGCTACAGCGTTGATTGCTTATGCGAGTTTCTCGAGATGCTTTCGGAGCCGTTATATTGGAATTTTTGGAAGTGTACTGTATACATTGGCGCCCTATCGGTTGTATAATATTTATAACAGTGCTGCGGTAGGAGAATATACGGCCATGATTTTCCTCCCGCTGCTGGCTTGGGGATTTTATCGTATTTTTACGGAGGACCCAAAGGGGAAAGGATATTTTTGGAACTGGGTGATACCCGCGATTGGCTTTACCGGTATTATGCAGTCCCATATGCCCAGCTGTGAGCTGGCGGTGGGATTTACGGTGCTGTTGTGTCTGGTTTTGTGGAGGAAAACCTTTCGCCGGAGAACTTTTATAGTACTTTTGAATACGGCGGGAATCACTGTGGCGGTCAATGCGTGGTATCTTGTACCCTTTTTGGATTTAATGGCAGCTGACAAGTATAATTTCAACGGCAATGGGTATGCGTTGATTCAAAGCCGAGGGCTCCTGCCGGCACAGATTTTTTATACACTCCAGGCAGACGCTGTGGGATTGGGAGCAGCTCTCTTGTTGTGTTTGGTTTTGTGGCTGGTGATTCGCCGGAGGAATTCTGGGAGCCTGTTGGAGGAATACTGGAAAAGGGAGAAAAGGGCAGGAGATATTGCCTTTGGAATGACAGCACTGGCCTTGTTTATGAGTACCTGCTTGTTTCCTTGGGATTTATTAAGTAAAAGCAGCCGCTTTGCGGCGGCAATGGCCGACCATCTGCAGTTCCCCGGCAGAATGATTTTTATTGCTGCTATAGCAAGCGTATTTACAGCCTGCGTTATGGGAGTGTGGTTTTTGCGGGAGAAGGCAGGCACCCTTTCAGGGAAAACAGTACTGGCGTTTATAGGGCTGATATCCTTTGTATTTGGGAGCTATCAAGTCAATGACATTTTGCTTACAAGAAATGAGGTTGTGAAGCTGTATTCTGCTCAGAGTATGGGAAGCACTGCTGTGCTGGACGGGGCATATCTGCCCATTGGTGCAGAGGTGGAACATATGACTTACCATGAACCGGTGATCTCGGAAGGTGGTTCTATGGAGGGCTATGAAAAGGAAGGACTAAGCTGCATGGCCTATGTGACTGCCGAAAAAGAGTCTTATATAGAATTTCCTATGTTGTACTACAAAGGATATAGGGCCAAAGCTCTGGAAACGGGAGAGATGCTTACGGCAGTCAAAGGGGAAAACAGCGACGTGCGGGTGCTGCTGCCGGAGGGATTTCAGGGAACGGTGCGCGTGTGGTATGACGGAATGTGGTATTGGAGACTGGCAGAGGCGCTCAGTGTGATTGTAAGTATTGGACTTTTGATGTATAGTTTGCGGATGAAAATGAAAAGAATGAAGCAAGGAGCGCAGCGATGAAGAAAATTGCAATCATTACGGCCCGGGGCGGCAGCAAGCGGATTCCCCGAAAAAATATCAAAAAATTCTGTGGGAAGCCCATATTGGCTTATTCTGTGGAGGCAGCACTGCAGTCCGGTTTGTTTGACACGGTCATGGTGTCTACGGACGATGAAGAGATTGCACAGGCAGCCAGACAGTATGGGGCAGAGGTGCCTTTCTACCGGAGTGAAAAGACCTCCGGGGATTATGCTACTACCAATGATGTGCTGTTGGAGGTACTGGCGGAATACGAAAAGAGAGGCTTGGAGTATGAGCTGGCGTGCTGTATCTATCCAACGGCTCCCTTTGTGACCGCAAAGAAGCTGAAGGATGCTGTCAGCCAGCTTCTGGACAGCAATGCGGATACACTGATTCCTGTAGTGGCTTTTTCATATCCTCCCCAGCGGGCCATGATTATGAAGGAAGGGCGATTGGTATTTGAATATCCCCAATATTTGGACAGCCGTTCTCAGGATCTGGAGCCCCATTACCATGACGCAGGTCAGTTTTATGTATTTCGGACGGCCCCTTTTCGGAGAAACCGGAAGCTTATGGTGGGAAACATTCTTCCCATGGTGGTTTCTGAGATGGAGGTACAGGATATTGATAACCAGACAGACTGGAGAATCGCGGAGATCAAATATCATTGTATGATGGAAAACAGATAAAGTAATGTAATGGAGAAAGAGACGATATGAAGGAAAAAATTATTTCATTAGTAGAGGAAATTTTGAAGGTGACTGCGGGAACTATCACAGAAACCACAAAGATGGAGGATGTGGAGCAATGGGATTCTCTGGCACAGGTCATGATTATCGGAGAGCTTGAGGAGCGGTTTGGCATTTCCATTCCCCTGGAGGAGGCTGTGGAAATCACCAGTATGAAAGAACTGTTGGAAAAATCAGGGGCTTTGGACTGACGGTTCCAAAACGCTTCGAAATGGAGGATAAAAATGAGTGTGACCTTGCATCCCATACAGGAAGAAGACCTGGAAAATATTATGCGATGGCGCATGGATGAAGAAATTACCCGATACATGAATACAAATCCCAAGCTTACGTTAGAGGGACAAAGAAAATGGCTGGCCTCTATACGAAGCAATGAGGATGTGAGATATTGGCTCATACGGGTGGACGAAATTCCAGCGGGAGTGATTAATCTGACGGGACTCAAAAATCCGGAAGGAAACCTAGGATGGGCCTATTACATGGGAGAAAAAAGGCTCAGAAGCCTGAAAACGGCATTGTCCCTTGAGATGAGCATGTATGACTATGTCTTTGACAGTCTGGGAAAAACGGCGGTGTATTCCGATGTCTTTACCCAAAACCAGGGAGTCATCCAGCTGCATAAAATGTGCGGCTGTGAAATCGTGGAGGAGAAAAAAAGGCATATTCTCAAGGAGGGTGTCGCCTATGATGTGACCTTTATGCGGATGACAGCGGAACACTGGATGCAGATACGAGGGGACAAAAAATATGAGAAAATAGATTTTAAAAACGGAGAGGTGTAGCGTTATGAACAAGGAAATTGTCATTGGGGAACGAATGATCAGTGAAAACGCGCCGGTGTTTGTTATTGCAGAAATGTCTGCGAACCATCTTATGGACTTTGACCGGGCGGTGAAAATTATGAAGGCTGCAAAAGATGCGGGGGCGGATGCGGTGAAGATACAGACCTACACGCCGGACACCATCACCCTTGACAGTGACGATCCCTGCTTTCAGATCACCCAGGGCACCATATGGGACGGAACTACTCTGCACAAACTTTATGAGACTGCGTATACTCCCTGGGAGTGGCAGCCAAAGCTGATGAAGATTGCACAGGATATGGGACTTATCTTTTTTTCCTCGCCCTTTGACCTTTCCAGCATTGACTTTCTGGAAGAAATGAATGTGCCCGCTTATAAGGTGGCCAGTTTCGAGATTACGGATATTCCCTTTATCCGTAAGATTGCCCGTTTGGGCAAGCCTATTCTTATGTCTACGGGCATCGCCTATCTTGCGGACATAGAGCTGGCCCTTAAGACCTGCAGGGAGGCTGGCAATGAAAATGTGATTCTATTAAAATGCACCTCAGCCTATCCGGCGCCTTATGAGGAAATCAATTTAAAGACCATTCCTTCCATGGGGGAGGTGTTTGGCTGCCTGACAGGACTTTCTGATCACACCATGGGAAGCGCTGTGGCAGGAGCCGGAGTTGCCCTGGGTGCGAAGGTGGTGGAGAAGCATCTTACCTTAAGGAGAGCGGATGGAGGCGCAGACGCAGCCTTTTCCATGGAGCCGGAGGAATTTAAGGAAATGGTGGAGCATATTCGGCAGATTGAGAAGGCTGTGGGGAAGGTTACCTATGAACTGACAGAAAAGCAGAAAAAGAGCAGAGAACATTCCCGCTCGCTTTTTGTGGCCCAGGATATGAAGGCGGGAGACGTATTTACACCGGAAAATCTCCGTTCTGTAAGACCGTCCTGCGGACTGCATACCATGTATTATGAAGAGCTTTTGGGAAAGAAGATCAGCCGGGACGCCAGACTTGGCACGCCTATGAGCTGGGATTTGGTGGATTTTTCATGAAAAGAAAGCAATACCTTTTTCGGGCGGACGGAAATGCCCGTATAGGGGCGGGACATCTGATGCGGTGCTTGACCATCGCCAGGGCTCTTTCGGAGAGACTGGGATCACCGGAGCAGATTTTATTTTTATGTGCGGATGAGGCCTCCGGGGAGCTGGCGGCGAGCTATGGCTTTTTGGTGCATGTGCTTCACACGGATTTTCAAAGGATGGAGGAGGAGCTTCCCCTGTGGGAGGCATTGCTTCAGGAGAAAGAAGACATCCCCGGGGGGGACAAAAGTGAAAGGGGACAGAGAAAAATTGTGGTGGACAGCTACTATGTGACGGATGTCTATCTGCAGAACGTGGCCCGCTGGGGAGAGGTATTCTTGCTGGACGATATGCACAGCCGCCCCTTTCCTGTGGATGCTGTGATCAACTATAACATCTTTGCAGACCAAAGGAGCTATGAAAGGCTGTATGAAGGACGCAATACAAAGCTGTACCTGGGAAGCTGCTATGTGCCCTTAAGACCCCAGTTTCGTAATAGAAATTGCCGGGTATCTGCAAAAGTGCGCAGTGTACTGATCACCACCGGTGGAGGAGACAGGGAGAATATTGCTGGTAAAGTGCTTGACTGTATTTATAGAAAAGGGATACACTTTCACATAACGGCGGGAAGCTTCTCCCCAAATTTCAGTGCATTAAAGAAGCTGGAAGAAAAAAGGGAGGGTGTGATCATACACCATAATGTGCAGGATATGGCAGGACTTATGGAGCAATGTGATCTTGCGGTGACAGCAGCGGGAACCACGGTTTATGAGCTTTGCGCTGTGGGCGTTCCTTTTTTGTGCTTTTCCTATGCGGAAAATCAAGAGGAGCTGGCAGCGTACCTGGGGAATCATGGGATTGCCGTAAATGCAGGAGCCTTCCATCGGGATGCCCTGGGTGTTTTGGAACGGCTGGGAGAGGAGTTTGGGCATTTGTGTGATGATGTACAGGCCAGAGCAAGCTTAAGAGAGAGGATACGAGCTGTTGCGGACGGCCAAGGTGCGGACAGACTGGCCTGGATACTGGCACAATAGAGGATTTCAGGAAATGACTGGAGAGAAAGCGGGAATGAAGGGACACGGACTTTCTGGCAAAATTTTATACGGAGTCTTGGCAGCGGCGTTTTTTGTGCTTCTTTTTGCGCTCACTTATTCCAGCCGGGAGAACAGACAGGAGAAAACCCAGGTGAGGATCGTGGTTTTGGGGGACAGTATCATGGGAATCGTCCGGGATGAGACCTCCGTCACGGAAAAGCTGGCCGCTTATCTGGGAGAGCCTGTGTTTAACGGGGCCCTGGGGGGCACCTGCTTAAGCCGCATGGACACGGAAAAACGCATGGGATATTCCAAGGATGCCTTGTCCATGGCCGGACTGGCAAAGGCCATAGAGGCCGGTGACTTCGGCGTACAGCAGACAGTGCGGATCAGAGAGAGCGCTACGGAATATTTTGGAGATACCATAGACGAGCTGGAAAACATTGATTTTTCCGCTGTGGAAATTCTCATTATCGGACACGGGCTCAATGATTACCACGGCGGTGCGGTGATGTATAATGAGGAGGACCCCTATGATGAATACACCTTTACTGGGGCTTTGCGAAGCAGTATCACATCCATCAGGAAGGCGTACCCCGATCTGCGGATCATCCTTGTGACGCCCACCTACAGCTGGTATACGGTGCAGCAGCTTACCTGTGAAGAGCTGGATGCGGGTTATGGCATTCTGGAGGATTTTGTGGAGGCGGAAAAGCAGGTGGCGGCAGAGCTGGGAGTGGAGGTCATTGATCTGTATCACGATTTTTATCCCCACGAGAGCTGGTCTGATATGGAGCTGTACACAGTGGACGGGCTGCATCCCAATGAGGCGGGACGGGAAATGATCGCAAGAACCCTGGCGGAATATTTAAGGACAGATTAAAGCATAAGCCAGGAGCTGTTACAAATTGAGGAAAGGAAGGATAAAAATGTTGACTCCCACTGAGGCATTGCAGTCATTGAACAGGAGAATCAAAAGGGAATGGAAAATCGCCTTTTTATCGGCGTTTATTCTGGGGCTTTTGATTCATATGCCTGTCATGCTGTCGGATATTCCCAATCATGACGGCTTAGACAGCATGTATTTTGATCAGAATATGATTACCTCAGGCAGGTGGTTTTTGATGATTGCCTGCGGATTTTCCTCTTATTACACACTTCCCTGGCTCATCGGAGTGCTGGGCCTTTTGTTTTTGGCCCTTTCGGCAGCGGCGCTGACAGAGCTTTTGGAGGTGAGGGACTCTGTGGCCATAGTGCTTATCAGCGGGCTTTTGGTTTCCTTTCCGGCGCTGGCATCCACCTTTGCCTATGTATTTACCCTGGACGGCTATATGCTGGCTCTTTTTCTGGCTATACTGGCGGTGCTTTTTACGAAAAAAAAGCGTCTGGGCTTTCTGGGCGGAGGCATCTGCCTGGCATTCAGCATGGGAACCTATCAGGCGTATGTGTCTGTTGCCATGCTGCTTAGCATTTACTGTATTCTTATGACGCTTATGGACACGCTGACCCTTAGGGAAAAGCTGCAAAAAAGTCTGCGCTATTTGTATATGGGCTTGTTGGGGGCGGGCATGTATTACGTTATTTTGCAGGTGCTCCTGCGGATTCAGGGCAAGGAGCTGGATACCTACCAGGGGATAAACACCCTGGAGAGCGCCGGGGCTTCGGGGGAAGGACTGATGGAGATGCTTGCCGTTTCGTACAGGGACTTTGGGGCCTTCAGCCTGAAGGGAAATGTGTTGTTTAACGGATGGATTTCAGCGGCGGCAATTATAATTCTGGGAATTTCGGCAGCCTGGACCCTTACAGCGCTGTGCCTTCGGAAAAAATGGTGGAAGAATCCGGCATTTTTCGTTATAATGGCATTATTGGCAGCTGTGCTGCCCCTTGTGACAAACGCCATCCTGTTTATTTCCCCGGATTTGACTTATCATCTGCTGATGCGGTATCAGTGGGTGATCTATCTGATCGTCATGACAGCCTTTGTAAGCAGATACGCAAAAGCTTTGCCCGGGAACGGAGCTATGCAGTGGTGTGCCCTTTTGGGGGCAGGAGCTTTGGTGTTTCACTACGGCGTCACGGACAATATCGGATACTCCAATCTGGAAAAGCGTTATGAGAAAACCTATGCCTACTGTGTCAGGCTGCTGGACCGGATAGAGCAGACGGAAGGATACTATCAGGGCATCCCCATTGCCATTGTGGGCGTGGTGGGGGATCATCAGTTTCCCCTTACGGATATCACGGGGGATGTGACTTCCAACATGATCGGTTTAAATGGGGACAGCCTGTTATACACCAGCGATAATTATGAGGCATTTATGAAAAACTATCTGGGAGCTACTTTGAATTTTCTGCCAGCCCAGGCTATGGAGGATATTTATGAATCCCCGGAATATGTGGAAATGGAAAGCTTTCCGGGCAAGACGTCCACAAAGGTAGTGGATGGAATTTTATATGTAAAGACGGAAAATGTGAATCACTGACGGAGGATAAAAAATGGCCTTGCTATCCATTGTACTGCCCGCTTATAATGAGGAGCAGAATATTTCCAATACGGCTCGTGTGCTTTCCGGCATGCTCACGGAAAATCAGATCGAATACGAACTGGTTTTTATCAGTGATGGCTCCAGAGACGGCACCTTTGAGGAAATCCGAAAGGAAGCAGAGAGAGACCCTCGAATCAAGGGAGCGGAATTCAGCCGTAATTTTGGCAAGGAAGCAGGGATTTTTGCGGGACTTGCCATGGCATCGGGGGATGCCGTGATTGTCATGGACTGCGATCTGCAGCACCCTCCGGGGGCGATTCCTGAAATGTGGAAAAAATGGAAGGAAGGGGCAGAGATCGTAGAAGGGATCAAAAAGAGCAGGGGGAAGGAAAGCCTGGGACACAAGCTGTCAGCCGGGCTGTTTTATAAGATAATGAGCCGTCTGATTAAGATGGACATGAACGCCTCCTCGGATTTTAAGCTGTTAGACCGCAAGGTGGTGGATGTGCTGTTAGGGCTGCCTGAACGGAATACCTTTTTCAGGGCGCTGACCTTCTGGTCAGGCTTTCGCACGGAGACGGTTTCCTATGAAGTGCAGGAGCGCCAGTATGGAGAAAGCAAATGGTCTTTTTTCAGTCTGATGAAATATGCGGTGGCAAACGCAACCTCCTTCAGCACACTGCCGCTGCAGCTGGTGACGGTGATGGGAATGATTTCCATTTTATTCAGCATTATACTTGCGGTACAGACTCTTGTGAAGTATCTTATGGGAACTGCTGTAGAGGGCTTTACCACAGTGATTCTTTTAATCTTGATTATCGGAGGGTTTCTGATGCTGAGTCTGGGCATCATCGGGCATTACATTGCAAGAATCTACGAGGAGGTCAAGGGGAGACCCAAATATATTATCAGCAAGGTGACGGACAATGTTCAGGGCAGTGTGCTTGGGGCATGGAAGAGATAGGAGGAGCTTATGATCAATTTTAATGTGCCGCCTTACGAAGAGAAGGCTGTAGATTATATCAGGGAGTGCGTGGAGAACCAGAAAATATGTGGGGACGGGCCCTATACCCACAAATGCAATGAATGGATAGAGAGGCGGACGAAAACGGCAAAATGCCTGCTGACCACCTCCTGTACCCACGCCACGGAGATGGCTGCGCTGCTTGCAGGCGTGGGGCCGGGGGACGAGATTATTATGCCCTCCTATACCTTTGTGTCCACAGCGGACGCATTTGTGTTAAGAGGGGCTGTGCCTGTGTTTGTGGATATCCGGCCGGATACCATGAATATGGACGAAAATCTCATAGAGGCAGCGATTACAGACAAGACCAAAGCTATTGTGCCGGTGCATTATGCAGGGGTAGCCTGTGAGATGAATAAAATTATGGAGCTTGCAGACAAATACGGTTTGATGGTCATTGAGGATGCAGCCCAGGGCATCATGGCCTCTTATCAGGGAAAGGCGCTGGGAACCTTTGGGGACTACGGGTGCTTCAGCTTCCATGAGACGAAAAATTACAGCATGGGCGAAGGCGGCGCACTTTTGATCCGGGATGAGAAGAATGTGGAGGATGCGGAGATCATACGGGAAAAGGGAACCAACCGCAGTAAATTTTACAGAGGGCAGATCGATAAATATACCTGGGTGAATTTTGGCTCCTCTTATCTCCCCAGCGATATGAATGCCGCTTACCTCTACGCCCAGCTGGAAAAGGCCGATGAGATCAATGAGGCAAGACTTTCCTGCTGGAACCGTTATTACGAGAATCTTAAGCCTTTGGAGGAAGCAGGAAAGGTGAAACTTCCTGTGGTGCCGCAAGGCTGTGTCCACAATGCCCATATGTTTTATATCAAGGCGGCGGATTTGGAGGAACGGACTGCTCTGATCCAGTATCTGAAAGAGAATGGCATTTTGTCCGTATTCCATTACATCCCGCTGCACACGGCTCCCGCCGGGCGGAAATTCGGCCGCTTCCACGGGGAGGACAGATATACTACAAGGGAGAGCGAAAGACTGGCAAGGCTTCCTATGTATTATGGTTTGACCCTTGATCAGGTGGACTATATCAGTGACACCATCAAAAAGTTTTATCGCTAACGGAGATGAGTATGCAGAGGGCAGTCAGGCATATATCTGCCATTCTGGGCAGAGTGATTTTCATAGATTTTTCCATCCAGATCGTCTTTGGCATGACCTGGATGTGTCTGAATTTTTCCAAGCTTCCGCAGTTTGGGGAGAGCCTTTTTTACGTGGAAATCAGCAAAAACTTTATATGCGATGAGTATACGGGAATCCTTTATCCCGTGTTTTTGCTTTTGGCAAGAGGGATTGAGGGGCTTGCGGGACTTCCCTATTATTGCGTGATGTATGTGGTGCAGCTGCTGGTAGCCTGCTATGCGGCCCACCGGCTTTTGATGGGGCTGAAAAAAACAAAGAGAGCCCTGAATCTCTGGGGGAGTCTGGCCGTCCTGACGTTGCCCATGGCCATGCAGTGCCATCTGGCGGTGCTTCCCTATTCTCTTGTCTCGTCCTTTTTTCTGCTGGAGCTTTCTATTTCTCTGGAGACGGTGCGAAAGGGTATGCTGCGGGTAAGGCAGATGGTGAAACTTGCGTCCTTCTGGCTTTTGTGCGCTCTGCTTTTGCCAGAATATCTGCTTCTGGGGGCCATTCCCCCGGTGCTTGTGCTTCTTTGGGGGCTGGTCCGGATTTTTGGACTGGTTCGGAGAGGGAACTGCCAGGAAACAAGACGTCAGGACATTTGGCGGTTTGCCAGACAATTTGTGATTTTCTTGGCCTTTGGGGCAACAATCATAGGAATGAACAGTCTGACGCAGGTAAAGGGATATTATGGAAAAAACGAAAAAAGCCTGGAGGCATGTCTGGTAAGCCGTACGGCGTGGACCAGTCTTATGTCCTATTATGAAGGCTTTCCGGAACAGCTTCGGGAGATCTTAGACTGGGGAGATGTCCAAGCCAGCGCTTATTATGCAGACAACATGGCTATGGTGTTTGGCCCGGCAGTGGAGGAGGCCCTGGGAACGGAGGAAGCCCGGGAATTTTTCCTTGCCCTCTCCAAACAGGCCTGGGAGCAGAACCGGGCACATATTCTCCATGAGATTGCCTGGGATGCGGCGGCGTACACAGTCTCTCCCATTGCGCTGCAGATGCAGCTTACAGGCAGAGGATATGATTCCTATTCCGGGAGAAATTATGAGATCATGCGCCATTACACGCCGGTGCTGTCCCGGATTTATATGGATTACAGCTGCTGGTGGTTTGCGGCAGCGCTCTGCCTTGGGGCGATTCTTGGGGTATTTTGTATTTTTCTGGACAGGAGCCTTATTTCAGGCAGAAATTTCTTTTCGGTTCTTATTCTGGGGGTGTCCTGTTTGGGACTTATCTTTTGGTATACCATGCAGGGAGCAGGAATGATGGACTATAAAAATACCATAGGGGTGACCTGTGTGTGGATGGTCTTTAGCCTTTTGCTGATGGAGAAAGGGATGGGTGCGTATGCCTGCACAGAAGGAAATAAAACTGCATAATATCTGTTTTTTTCTGGGCTTTGGCGCCGTCCTGGCAATGCTTGTGCCTTATCTGATCTTAGGGCAGGACGCCATTGTAACCTATCATGATCAGCTGGACGGAGAACTGATCGGCTATATGCTGCAGGCGAAGCATCTCTTTGACGGGAATCTCCTGCCGGAATTTATGAACGGAGCCGACAAAACTGCACTGACGCTGCCTGCGCCCGGATTTGTGCTTCTTTTTTTGGTCATGCGTCCTTTTTGGGCACTGGTGTCCATGCAGCTTCTGGGAAGTCTGTGCGGCTATGTAGGAATGTACCTTCTGACAAGGGAAATTCCAAGAGCGCATCCGGCGGCTGCCATGGCTGTGGGAATTCTATACGCATACCTGCCCTTTCTGCCGGTATACGGGCTGTCACAGTATGGGCTGCCCCTGCTTTTCTGGAGCTTCCTTCAGCTGAGGAATAAAAAGTACAGAGCCTTTGCCTTTGGGTATAGTGCAATGTACGCCTTATGCTCTTCCCTGGTGCTCATCGGCTTTGGGGTGATCGGTATGGGACTTTTGTGGACGCTTCTGCCCAGTCAGAGGGGGCGCCGCCGCCTGCCCCTTTTTTGCCTTGGGATGATGACGGGAATCTATGTAGTGGAAAATTTCCGCCTTTTGGGACAGCTGCTTGGGTGGATACCAAGCGCGGTTTCCCACAAGGAGGAATATGTTTTGACGGCGGAGCCCTTTTGGAATAGTCTCCTTACGGGCTTTCTGCAGGGAGGGCAGCATAGTGGAGACTACCACCAGTGGATTTTGGGAGGAGCCGTTCTTGCCGGGGTGTTTTCTCTCCTCACCGGGGCTTTCCGGCGGGAAAAGGAACGGAAGATTCTGGGGGCCATGGGGATTTCTCTCGGGGTGGTTTTTGCGCTTGCTCTGGTATCTGCCCTCTGGGACAGCGGCCTGGGAATTTTGCTTCGCACAAGGCTTTCGGTCCTGGGAGCTTTCCAGGCGGACCGGCTTTTGTGGCTGGCTCCCTGCCTGTGGTATCTTTTGCTGGCCTGTGAGCTGGAGCTTGGGCTTTGCCTGCTTCACTTTGTGAGAGGGGAAAAGAGAGCCCTTTCAGGCAGCCTTGTGGCGGGACGGTTTCTTGCGGGGGCAGGACTTTTTTGTTTTGCAGCCGTGACGATTCTAACGGGGGTGGAGGTTTTAAGAAACAGCAATCTAAAGCCCAATGTGCAGAAGCTGCGCAACCCTGATTATGGTCTTTTGTCCTTTCGGGATTATTACGCCATAGGCGTGATGGAGCAGGTGGAAGCATATCTTTTGGAGCAGACAGGAGAAAAGCCGGAGGATTATCGGGTGGTGAGCCTTGGCATTGACCCTGCCGCCGCGCTTTATCAGGGATTTTACTGTCTGGACGGGTATTCCAACAATTATTCCCTGGAATACAAGCACAGCTTTCGTGAGATTATTGCTCCTGAGCTGGAAAAGAGCCAGTATTTACAGGAATATTTTGATGATTGGGGAAACCGCTGTTACTTGTTTTCTGCGGAATGCCCTGGCTATTATACCATAGAGAAAAATGGATTTTATTTTCAGGATTACGCCCTGGATGTGTCCGCCCTTAAGGAGCTGGGAGGAAAATATCTGCTTTCCGCCGCCTGGATTGAAAATGGGGAGGAGACGGGGCTTAGGCTGGTGAGAGAGGAGCCCTTTGAGACCCAGGACAGCTATTACCGTATTTTCCTATATGAAATTTTATAAACTTGTGAGGCGCCCATGAAAAAAGGAAGGTTAAAAGAAAAAAGCTGGGAAATTGCAGCCATACTGCTTTGTGTGATCGTGCTTTCCTTTGGCATATCCCAAAAGGAAGGCTATCACATGGATGAGCTTTTGAGCTTCGAGCTTGCCAATGGGGAGTTTAATCCCTGGATTGTGCCCACCCAGCCCCAGGGGAGACTGGCTAAGTTTGTGGAAAATGAGATTCGTGGGGAAAGTTTTTCCGAAACCATGGGAAACCTCTGGAGCACATGTAAGGATGTGGTACAAAACAGGGGAAACAGCAAGCTTTTGTCCTATCAGGCGGATGTCTATGAGGAACCGGTGTGGATTGGCGCGGAGGAATTTTCGGATTACATTACTGTGGATGATAAGGACGCCTTTAACTACGTCTCCGTGTATTTCAATGTGAAGGATGACAATCATCCTCCGCTGCATTTTATGCTGCTGCACACAGTGTGTTCCTTGTTTCGGGGACAGATCAAGCCCTTCATGGGCTGCGTGATCAATCTGACAGCAGCTGTTGGCACGATGCTTCTATTGATGAGGCTGGGACGGCAGTTTGCCTGCCTTTTTGGAATACCGGACAAGGCGCGGCTTTCGGGAATTTTAGCGGCTCTTTTCTACGGACTTTCCACCGGGGCCATGGCCTGTGTGCTTCTCATACGGATGTATGGGGTATTGACCTTTTTCTGTGTGGCGTTTTTTTACATTTGTATGCAGAAATGGCAGCACAGTGGGTTTGAAAAGAAAAATTTCAGGCTGATTGCAGTTACGGTGCTTGGCTTTTTGACCCAGTATTTTTTCCTGTTTTACTGTATTTTTTTGTTTCTTACCCTGGCTGCAGGGCTTCTTTGGAAACGGCGTTTCAGAGAATGCCTTTGCCTGGTGCGATCTATGGTGATTGCGGCTGCAGCAGGCATTTTACTGTTTCCCTTTGCTCTTTCGGATGTGTTTTCCAGCTCCCGTGGGGTGGAGGCCCTTGAGAATCTAGCCGCCGGTGTTTCCGGCTATGGACAGAGGCTGTCTGCCTTCTTGGAAATCCTGGTCTCCAGAACCTTTGGGAATCTGATGTGGATTTTATGCGCCATGGGGCTGTGCTGCGCAGTGTGGGGGCTTGTGTGCCTGCAAAAGAAAAAAAAGCCTCTGGCCGAAATCTGCCTGCTTTTCGTACCTCCTGTGGGCTATTTCTTTTTGGCGGCCAGAATGTCCCCTTATCTGGTGGACCGGTATATCATGCCGCTGTTTCCCTTTGTGTGTCTTTGGGGTGCCCTTGCGCTGGTTTTGTGGCTGGGAAAGCTGGAGGGCTATTTTGGCAATAAGAAGGGCATTTTTGCGGGGACAGTCTGCGGCATCTGCCTGCTTTGGCAGGTTCTTGGGCTTTTTGACTATGACGGCAGCTATCTTTATCGGGGTTACGAAAAACAGGAAGAGCTTTCCCAGGAATATGCCTCCCTTCCCTGTATCTGCGTCTATGAAGGAGTGGGTTATTATGAGAATCTGCTGGAATTTACTCATTATGAAAAAACCCTTCTTGTGCGTCTGAGCGAGCTGATTGAGAGAAGGGACAGGGAATCTGTGGCCTCTTTGGAGCAGGCAGTGGTTCTGGTAAAATCTGAGGCGGATTGGGAAGAGGTTTTGACTGTGATGGAGGAGGTCTACGGTCTGTCTCTCAAGCAGGAGCTTCTTGCGGACAGTGTGCATCAAGATCGAATCTTTTTGCTTGGAAAGTAAGGGCTGCTTTGATGCCCAGGGCATGGAGAAGAAAATGTTAATGACGGTGATAGGAATTTTGATTTTATGTATATGGCTTTTTGTGATTCCCATTTGGGTGGGAGAGCTTTTCGTGGGCGCAGACAGGCTGGCAGGGAGACTTCCCTTCCGTCTGATAAACGGGCAGCTTTGCCTGTGGGGCGGGTTTCAGCTTTTATGCGTTCCCCTGGTGCTGGCTCAAAAGGATTACCGATTTTTAGTCAGGCTGTTTTTGGCCTATACGGTGGTTCTTTTGCTTGGGGCTACAGTCCTTTTCCTGAGAAGAAGAAAACGGCCTGCTCTTTATGTGGTGCGGGAGCACAGCTTTAAGGAGAGAAAGGTGGAAACAGCAGCCTGGATTTTGTTTTGGGTTTTGCTGCTTTTTCAGCTGGTGCAGGCGGTTGTGATGACCTATGCGGACGGAGACGACGCTTATTATGTGGCCGTCTCTTCCATAACGGAGAATGCAGGAACCATGTACCGCAAGCTTCCCTATACGGGAGGCACCACAGAGCTTGATGCAAGGCACGGGCTGGCGCCTTTCCCCATCTGGATTGCCTTTCTGGCCAGTATGTCGGGAATCCGTACCGTCAGCGTGGCTCATGTGGCGGTTCCCGTGGCTTTGATTGCCATGACCTATGGAATCTTTTATCTGATTGGAGAAAAGCTTTTTGCCAAAAGACGTGAGTGTGTCCCTGTATTTTTGATTTTTACGCAGCTTTTGGTGCTGTTTGGAGATACCTCCTTTTACACTGTGGAAAACTTTATGATTGCCAGAAGCCGCCAGGGGAAGGCTGCTCTTGGCAGTATCATCATACCGGCCCTGTTTCTGCTTCTTTTGCTTTTGCTGGAAAAGATTCAGGAGAAAGAGAAAATTCCTCCGGGGTTTTGGGTTCTCTTGGGAGCGGCCATGACGGCGGCCTGTCTTTGCAGCACCATGGGAGCATTGCTGGTCTGTATGCTCATGGGAATCACAGGGATATGCGCGGCGGTCTGCTTTCGAAAATGGAGCGTGCTGCTTCCTATGGGCTGCTGCTGCATTCCCTGCGTGGGCTTTGCAGTGCTGTACCTGCTTTTGTAAAGAAATGAGTGGGGAAATAGTGTAAGAGGTGCTGCATATTTCAACACAGACACGCTTTCGCTCCGAGCTAACCGCAGCGGTACATAAGGCTGCAGAGGACGCAGCCTAAGTACCGGCGGTTAGCAAGGGTCTGTTTATGAAACATGCAGCACCCCCACCTCATCGAGTTCGTATAGGAGGAAAGCCTTATGTGGAGTGAGATAACCACATTGTTTCGGGATTATATGGGAACCGGTCTGATTGTGATCTGGTTTTTTGTTTCGGCTGTATATCTGTTTGTGGTGGAAAAGAGAAAGCATATCAGAATCCTTTTTTTGTATGTGCCTGCCATTCTATTGCTGTTTTTTTTCAATCCTTTGTTTGCGCGTCTGGTATACAGCGTTGCGGACAGTGAGATTTATTACCGGATTCTTTGGCTTCTGCCCATTACACTGGTGAATGGCTTTGCGGCCGCGCGGCTTTACGGGCAGCTTAAGGGGAAGGGCAGGTATGTGCTGGCAGCATGTCTTGCGGGGATAATTGGGGTATCTGGCAGCTTTGTGTACAGCAACCCTTTTTTCAGCAGGGCAGAAAATCTTTACCATGTGCCTCAGAGTGTTGTGGACATCTGTGATGCCATAGAGGTGGAGGGACGGGAGGTGATGGCTGTTTTCCCGGCGGAGCTTCTGCAGTATGTGAGGCAGTATTCTCCCGTGGTATGTATGCCCTACGGCAGAGAGATTACAGTGGAAAGGTGGAGTCACTTAAGTGATCTCTACGATGTGATGGAGGCAGAGGTAATAGACGCCCGGGCGCTTTCCCAGCAGGCAAAGGCGGAAATGTGCCATTATGTGATTTTGCCACAGGATAAGGAAATCAACGGAAATCTGGAGGAATACGGATATGTGGTTTTTGGAAGCACACAAGGGTATGTGATTTACCGGGACACCACTCCGGAGTGGTGGAACTTCCAGAGCTGACAAAAAAGAAGAAGAATAGAAAATAAGGGAAAAAACAGGGAAGGCTCAGCTGCCTTCCCTATTATAGTAATTCAAAGCATATTCGAAGCGTTCCGCAACCCTTCGTCTGCCCTCCACATTCAAATGGAGATTGTCAATGAGGTATTCCTCTGCGTTGTCCTCGGTGATGGTTCCGTATAGGTTGTCCACAAAGGAGACGCTTCGGGTAGCACAGGAGGCATACTGTCTGATCACATAGGTGGACAAAACATCCTGTCCGTAGCGCTGAATATCACTGCTCACATATTCACCCTCTTCATTTATGGCAAAAGCGTAGGTGGGCGACATGACAATAATGCGGATATTGGGATAGGTGGACTGCAAAAGCTCGATTCCAGCCTCCATATTTCCTGTAAACTGCTGAATATCTGTGGAATTCTGGTCGCTGTACATTTCATGCCCCGCAAGATAATCGCTGGCATCATACATAATCACTACCACGTCCACCGTGTTAAAGTCAAGTGTCTTTAAGGTGTTGTATACCTCATCGCCCTCAGGGGGATAATCCTCCCCCATCACCTCCTTGGCCTCCTCATAAAAATAGTCGATGGGCCCTCCCGTGGCAAGAGTGCAGAGCCAGTAAAAATTAAAGGCGTCCATGGGATAATTCTGGGAATCGATCTGGGGTGAAAGGGCCGCCAGATAGCTGCCGCTTACAGAACAGTTATAGACAACCGCTCCGGTGAGCTCTTCAATCATAGCGGCCAGACTGTCCTGAGAATCCCTGTCATCGGCAAAGGGTGCATTTCCAAAGGCTACAATAGTGGTGACGCCGTCATCCACAGGCCCCTCCTCGGTTCCGCCCACCAGCGGAAGAATCTCATCCAGGGTGTCCTCGTAGGTGCCTGGTCCATCCTTAAAAATTTCTTCCAGGTCTACTTCCACACCCCAGTTGAAAAACTTGAACAGGATGCCGCCGAAAAAGACGATCACTGTGAAAATCAGGATCAGGTGCATATTGATGGGAAACCGTTTCTTTTTTAATGGTTCCTCAAAAAACTCATCATCGTCGTATGCCTCTTCCAGCTCTTCAGAGGGCTCCGAATCGTATGGTTCCTCTGAAGAATCCTCTTTTTCCAGATCAATAATTTCAATATCAGGGATGTCATTATCAGAGATAGAAGCAGTGTGAACCTGCTCCCGGTTTTCTTTATTTTGTTTCATATTACCTCATTTCTAAGCGACTTGTCGCGAGGAGGCGACGCAAATGTCAAATTTGCGTCTGCCATCATGGCTATTTGTTTTCGTCCAGAAACAAATAGCCGTGTGAAAAATCAGCACATCAGTGTGATTTTTCACATTACCTCACATTCTGCGATGCTGCTTCCATTTCCAGGGTAAAAAAGTTGTTTTTTATTTTACTATTATGTGGGAGGAAAGTCCAGATTATTAGAAAATTTTAGAAATGTTTAAGTTTTTGAATGGGGCGGTGAGAGAAAATGGAACATTCCGTTTCTGTGAAAATTTAAGAAATTATGAAGAAATGGCTTTCTTGCTTGAAGCTGTGGGCGGGGAATGCTATAATATTACGGAATTGTCAACGGGTGTCTTAAATGTTAGAAAGGGTAGTGTAAATGAAAAGGTTGTTCGGCCATACGAAAAAGCCATATGAAAAATTTGAAGAGGATCGTTCCGACTGGGATGCTGACTGGGACGCCCAGGAGGAAGAGGAGTACGATGCCCAGGAGGAATTAGAGGACGAAGAAGGGACGTATTACGCTGACGAGGAATACGAGGAAGATTACGAATACGAGGAAGCAGAAGAGAGCGAATATTACGCAGAGGATGATACAGAGGATGATATAGAGGCGTCCGGGTACTATGCAGAGGAGGAATCCGGAGAAGCTGAATATTATGCCCAGGATGACGAGGCAGAGGATGCTGCATATTACATAGAGGAAGAATACCCGGAAGAAGCTGAATATTACCCGGAGGATGATACAGAGCCTTATGAGGCAGAGGAGTATTACCCGGAGGACGACGCAGAAGCCGGATATTACATCGAAGAGGAAGAAAGAAGCGCTTATCATTCCACGGCTGCCCCTAAAAGACAGAGGCGTACCGGGAAAAAGGCCGGCCCGGGCGTGCTTTTGGCCGGATTATGGAATCGGTTTCTGGAGATGGGAACCATGGACAAGATCATTACCTCTACAGGAGTGGCAGTCTTGGTGCTTGCCCTGGTGACAGGGAGCATATATGCCAGCGCCCGGATTGCAGACGGCCAGGTGGATGAATTTGTCACCGTGGGAGCCCAGCTGGACGGTATTACCACCATAGGAGAGACCGGTCTTATGGCAGTGGCGGATGCGGAGCTGGCCAGGCTTGCGGCAGCAGGCGTTGTGGAGCAGGAGCAGAATACGGAGTATGATGAGACGGAATACAGCAGACAGGTGACGGTGAAGCTGGAGCTGACCTCCGTGCAAAAGGATTTAAAGGTGAAATTTACCAATGAGGAAACCGGCAAGCTGATTGCCAACGTGCCCTTTTCTGTGACGGTTACAGACCCGGAGGGGGACAGCGAGACCTGGACGGACGACGATATGGATGGCATTATCTATCAAAAGGATATTACGCCCGGCACCTATAAGGTTTCCATCAATGCGCTGACAGATGCCAAATATGCGGATTACACCATCCCCCAGGGAGCACAGTCGGTGGTGGTGAAAAAGGATATCACTTATCAGAAAATAGATGTAAAAAACGAGATTAAGAAGGAATCCGAAGTAGATGCGGCCAAGGAGGATACCAGAAAGAATGAAACGGTGGTGGAATCCTCGCTGCAGGATACGGTGGAATGGGTGGAGAGCACATCCACGGTAAATACTTATACTGAGGTGGCAAAGAGCACCATACCTGACCCGGCTACCTACGCCATGAGCGGCAGCTTTTTAAGAATGGCATACAAGGCCAGTGTGTCTCCCTCCAGCAAGACGCTGAAGGTGGGAGAGAGCTTTACAGTTACGGCCCAGTGCCCGGAGGTAAATCTGACCAATGTGACCTGGACCAGCAGCAATCCCGGCACCGTGAAGGTGGAGGGAAGCGGTGCAAGCGCCACCGTAACGGCCCTTGGCGCCACAAACGGCGCGGTTTTGATCTCCTTTAGCGCAAGCGGAAGCACGGTAAGCGGCAATAACGCGGTGACGGGACTGACGGGAACCTGCAGTGTGACGGTAAGTGACGCGGCGGGCAGCGTGAGTCTGGATCAGTCCTCCATGACCCTGGCCATTGGGGCTCAGGGAACCGCAAAGGCACAGGCCGCAGGATTTACTGCGGGCAAGCAGCTCACTTACAGCGTTTCCTCGAACAGAACGGATATTGCCACGGCGTCGGTGGATGCTTCCGGCAATCTTACCATAAAGGGCGTTGCGGCGGGAGATGCTGTGATTACCCTGACTGTAAACTATACTGGCGGAGCTGCGGCCACGGCTGCCAGCGCTGCGCTCAATGTAAAAGTCACGGGGAATAAGACGATTACTCTGGACAAAACCTCTGCCACAGTTTACCTTACTGCGCCGGTGACCATCAACGCTTCTATCACCAACGCAACCACCCAGAATGCTGTGACGGCGGAGTCCTCGGATACGGGAGTCGCCACTGTATCGGTAAGCGGCAGGGCGGTGACCATCACTGGTGTGAGCGCAGGAAGCGCTGTTATAACGGTGAAGTATTCGGAAAATGGCGAAGAGGTAAAAGCTGCCTGTGCGGTGACCGTAAAGGCCCATCCCAGAGAGGATAAGACAAGCAAGCTGAAGGATTCCAGCGGACAGCAGCTTTATGTTTTGGAAAATAATGCCTACAGAGAAGCGGTTTTTGCGGATTATTATACGGCAGATAAATTTTTTGTGAAGGGCGAGGCGAAGTATACCGGCTGGCAGACGTTGGACGGGAAGGTATATTTCTTTGACGCCTCCGGCAATAAGGTGACGGGAGAGCAGGTGATCCAGGGGGCAAAATACAATTTTGCCAGCGATGGTTCTCTTGTGACGGGTTCAGGCACTATGGGAATTGATGTATCAAAATGGAACGGCACCATAGATTGGGAGGCAGTAAAGAATTCAGGGGTATCCTACGTAATTATCCGCTGCGGATACAGAGGCTCTTCCCAGGGCAGTCTGATAGAGGACCCCAAATACGCTGCCAATATTAAGGGCGCCACGGCGGCAGGGCTGAAGGTGGGAGTTTACTTCTTTACCCAGGCGGTGGATGCTGTGGAAGCAGTGGAGGAAGCCTCCATGGTGCTGGAGCTTGTAAAAAATTATAAGATTTCCTATCCTATTTTTCTGGATGTGGAGAGCAGCGGAGGCCGGGCCGACGGCATTGACAAGCAGACCAGAACCGAGGTGTGCAAGGCCTTCTGCCAGACCATACAAAACGCGGGATACACGGCGGGGATTTATGCAAACAAAACCTGGCTGACAAGCAAGATAGATACTTCTGCCTTGAGCGCATATAAAATCTGGCTGGCCCAGTATGCCGCAAAGCCCACCTATGAGGGCAGGTATGACCTATGGCAGTATAAATCCACAGGAAGGGTCAGCGGAATCAGTGGAAATGTGGATTTAAATCTCAGTTATCTGGGATACTAAGAAGTGAGATTTTAGTAGCCACGGCAGCAAGGGCTGTGGTAAAATAAGGAAAAGACAAAAAGAGGGACAAGGAGAACAATATGAGGACTTATCTTGTGACCGGAGGAGCAGGCTTTATCGGCTCCAATTATATCCATTATATGTTCCGCAAATACGGGGAAGCTATCCGGATTATCAATGTGGACGCCCTGACTTATGCGGGAAATCTGGAAAATTTAAGAGACGTGGAGGGACGGCCAAACTATACCTTTGTGAAAGCCGACATCTGTGACAAGGAGGCTATCGGCAGAATCTTTGCGGAGAATGAGATCGACAGAGTGGTGCATTTTGCCGCAGAGAGCCATGTGGACAGGAGCATCCGGGACCCGGAGGTGTTTGTGCGCACAAATGTGCTGGGAACCGCTGTTATGCTCAACTGTGCAAAGGCGGCATGGGAGCTGCCTGACGGAAGCTTTAAGGAGGACAAAAAGTTTCTGCATGTGTCTACGGATGAGGTGTACGGTTCCCTGCCGGATGACGACAACGCCTTTTTCTATGAGACAACGCCCTATGATCCCCACAGCCCCTACTCGGCCAGCAAGGCCGGGTCGGATCTGCTGGTAAAGGCATATATGGATACCTACCGCTTCCCGGCCAATATCACAAACTGCTCCAACAATTACGGCCCCTATCAGTTTCCGGAAAAGCTGATTCCCCTGATCATCAACAATGCGCTGCAGGGGAAAAAGCTCCCTGTGTACGGGGATGGCAAAAATGTGCGTGACTGGCTGTATGTGGAGGATCATGCAAAGGCCATTGATATGGTGCAGGAGAAGGGAAGGCTTTTTGAGACCTACAATATCGGGGGACACAACGAGAAGCAGAACATTGAGATTATCCATATCATTATTGACACCTTGCAGGAAATGCTGTCTGATGAGGACCCCAGAAAGGCGCTGGTGAGCAGAGACCTGATCACCTATGTGGAGGACAGAAAGGGACATGACCGCAGATATGCCATTGCGCCGGACAAGATCAGAAAAGAGATCGGCTGGGAACCGGAAACCATGTTTAAGGAGGGCATAAAAAAGACCATACAGTGGTTTTTTGAGCATGAGGATTGGATGAAGAATGTAACAAGCGGCGACTACCAGAAATATTACACGGAGATGTACGGAAAGTAAACAGGAGATCAAAAAATGGGGACGAGCTTCTCGTTCCCATTTGGCGCGTTTACAAAGCCTGTGAGAACAGCGCGATTTCCGTAAACAAGAAGGAGGAAAACCCATGAAAGGAATTATTTTGGCGGGAGGTTCGGGAACCAGACTTTATCCGCTCACAAAGGCAATATCCAAGCAGATTATGCCCGTATATGATAAGCCGATGATTTATTATCCCCTGTCAACCCTGATGCTGGCAGGCATCAGAGAAATTTTGATTATCTCTACTCCCAGGGATCTGCCTGTGTTCCAGGAGCTGTTAAAGGACGGGAGCCAGCTGGGCATGGAATTTTCTTACGCAGTGCAGGAACAGCCAAGAGGGCTTGCGGACGCATTTATTATTGGCGCAGATTTTATCGGAAACGACAGAGTCGCCCTGGTTTTGGGGGACAATATTTTTTATGGACAAAGCTTTACCAAGGTTCTGCGGGAAGTGGCCGCCAGAGAGAAGGGAGCCACAATCTTCGGCTATTATGTGAGAGACCCTAAGGAATACGGCGTGGTGGAGTTTGACGAAAAGGGGAAGGCAATTTCTATCGAGGAAAAGCCAGAGCATCCAAAGAGCAATTACGCAGTGCCGGGGCTGTATTTTTATGACAACGATGTGGTGGAGATCGCCAAAAATGTAAAGCCCTCCGCCAGAGGAGAAATTGAGATCACCAGCATCAACAATACGTATCTGGAGCGGGGAAGCCTCTATGTGGAGACGCTGGGGAGAGGCTTTGCATGGCTGGATACGGGAAATCATGACGCCCTTTTGGATGCGGCGGATTTCGTGGCGGCTTTCCAGAAGCGTCAGGGATTGTATATCTCCTGCATAGAGGAGATTGCTTATAAAAGAGGCTTTATTGACAAGGAACAGCTTCTTTTGCTGGCGGAGCCTTTGATGAAGACCAATTATGGCCAATATTTAGTTGAGGTGGCAAATGGACTCTAAGCTGCGGCGGATGGCTATTTTAATATCGATGGGAGCGATTCTGCTGATATCTGTGCTGGTATTGTACGCCAACAGGGAAAGCTTTTCTGCCGGAGGCCAGGAAACTTTGCAGGATGGCCAGACAGTGCAGGACAGCCAGACAGTGCAGAGCATCCAGGGGGGCCAGGACGCTCCCCAGGCGCAAAGCGCTCCCGGCGGACAGATCGGGGACGACCTGTCCGCATTTCTGGAGGATGAAACCTTTTTTGACAGGGAAATCAATCCTGTGCTGGAGGCGGCCAGAAATCAGGAAAACCGATTGTCTCTGATGGTGACCTCCGTGGAGAAGGACCTTAGGATACAGATTGTGGACATGTCGGGAGAGCTGGTTTCAGGAGAGAGCTTTTACGTGCGGCTGGACGATTCAGAGGAGTATAAGGATCTGGATCAGGACGGCGTGATTTACATAGGAGGACTCTCTGCGGGGGAATACTATGTAGAGCTGCTCCCCATAGAGGGCTATAAGGTTCCCACAAACGAGACCAGAGTCCGGGTGAAGGATAAGGTGGAATATCTGGCCATTGAGGACATCTCCCTTTTGATCAAGACCGAGGATGAAATTGATGCACAGGCGGAGGACTCCGGTGTTCAGGATGCCATAGAGGATGCGGACAGCACCGAGATCAGGAAGCTGCAGACAGCCACCGGAAATTCAAAAGTGGGGATTGATGTGTCAAAATGGAACGGCGATATTGACTGGGACAAGGTGAAAAACGCAGGGGTGGAGTTTGCCATCGTGCGGGCAGGCTATCGCGGCTCTGTGACGGGAAGCCTTGTGGAGGACCCCTATTTTGAAACGAATATGAAGGGTGCGGCTGCAAGCGGGATTCCGGTGGGCGTGTATTTCTTTACCCAGGCTGTAAATGAGGTGGAGGCTGTTGAGGAAGCGTCCGCTGTGCTCAATCTTGTCCGGGAATACAAAATTGATTACCCTATTTTTATTGATACAGAGAGTGCGGGAGGAAACGGAAGAGCGGACGGGCTGGATGTGGAAACCAGAACCTTGGTCTGCGAGGCTTTCTGCCGCACCATAGAAAATGCCGGATACCGGGCGGGCGTATACGGCAGCCGCAACTGGTATAACAGCTATCTGGAGACGGCGCGCCTGGAAAATTACTGCATCTGGCTTGCGGAGTACAGAAGCATCCCCATTTATCAGGGCTATTATCAAATGTGGCAGTACACTTCCAAGGGCCGTATCGACGGTATCCAGGGAAATGTGGATATGAATGTAAGCTATCTGGGAATTGATGAATAATTGCTTTCGCTCCGGTCTGACCGCAGCGGTACATAAGGCTGCAAAGGACGCAGCCTAAGTGCCGTCGGCCAGACAGGGTCTGCTTATGAAAGATATGGCGGCCGCAATTTGGTCTTAAAATAAATTTTGCAAATGCAGATATACGAGTGGAAATAGGAGGCATGGAATGGGAAAAATTACAGTGGAGGCCTGTGAGATTGAAGGGCTGAAAATTATTACCCCTACAGTGTTCGGCGACGAGAGAGGGTATTTTATGGAAACCTATCATTATGAGGATTACAAGGCGGCTGGCATTGACCGGGTGTTTGTGCAGGACAACCAGTCAGCCTCCAGGAAAGGGGTATTACGGGGACTGCATTTTCAGAAGCAGTTTCCACAGGCCAAGCTGGTGCGGGTCATAAAAGGCCAGGTTTTCGATGTGGCTGTGGATATCAGGCCAGGTTCTGCCACCTATGGAAGGTGGCATGGCGTTTTGCTTTCCGAGGAGAATAAAAAGCAGTTTTTTATTCCTGAAAATTTCGCCCACGGCTTTTTGGTGCTGTCTGACTATGCGGAATTTTGTTATAAATGCACGGATTTTTATCATCCTGACGATGAGGGAGGAATTCTTTATAATGATCCTGACATCGGCGTGGAATGGCCCATCCCGGAGGGGATGGAGCTGATTCTCTCCCAGAAGGACACAAAATGGGGAGGTATTTCACAGCTTCGCCGGTAAATTTGAAAGAGGATGGGCAGTGCAACATGAAGATAAGCAAAAAAGCCGGAATCACTATTTTTAACCTGGCGGGGTTTGCCATGGCAATGATGATTGTGATTCATTATAATCCGGGAGCGGACAGGCAGGAGGAGCTTCTGAAAAAGATCATATCCTGTGTTGTCATTTTGGCCTCCTGCATTATTTTTTCTAAATGGTATGACAAATTCACCTCCTTGCCGGTGGAGCTGTTTCAAAACAGGCATCTGATCTGGAAGCTTGCAAAAAATGACTTTAAAAAGCGTTACGCAGGCTCCTATCTGGGAGCGGTGTGGGCCATGGCCCAGCCTGTGGTGACGGTGCTGATGTATTATGTGGTGTTTGATAAAATATTTGGCAGCAGCGGCCCTGTGCTTCGAAGCGGCGTGGAGGTTCCCTTTGTGCTGTTTCTGACAGCGGGTCTGGTGCCCTGGTTTTATTTCAGCGAGGCATTGAACAATGGCACTAATGCGCTTTTGGAATACAATTATCTGGTGAAGAAGGTGGTGTTTAAGATCAGCATTCTTCCCATCATCAAGGTGATTGCGGCAACCTTCATCCATGTGTTCTTTGTGGGAATTCTTTTGATTGTGGCAATCGCCTATGGCTATTATCCAAGCGTGTACACGCTGCAGCTGTTCTACTACAGTGCTTGTCTGTTTATTTTTGTTCTGGCTTTAAGCTATACAACCTGTGCAGTTGTGGTCTTTTTCAAGGATTTGTCCCAGATTATCAACATTGCATTGCAGATCGGCATGTGGGCCACCCCGATTTTATGGGATATCAACTCTATTCATCAGGACTGGGTGCAGGTTTTGAAGCTGAATCCTCTTGTGTACATTGTAAATGGCTACCGCAGCGCCATCTATGAAAAAGAATGGTTTTTCCAGGATTTCTTCTCCACCATGTATTTTTGGATTGTGACGGTGGTACTGTTTGGAATAGGAGCCCTGGTGTTTAAGCGGCTCAAGGTACACTTTGCAGATGTGCTGTAGCTTTGTGGTTTGGAAGAGGCTTGATGACGGATATGGGAAATTTTTCTAAAAAGCTGAAAAAAATTTTTTTCTGGAAGCCCTCTGTGAGGCTGACTGCTGTTTTCGCTTTGCTTGCACTGGCGCTTTTGCTGGTGCCCTTAGTGCGCATTTCCTTTTATGCGGTGCCTTGGTATGATGATTACAATTATGGAAGCTTTGCCAAAGCGTGGATGGAAATGACGGATTCCCCCTGGGGGGCCCTAAAGGGCGCCCTTTCCTGTGTGAAAACCCAGTGGTATGCCTGGCAGGGAACCTATTCCTCCATTTTTTTTATGACGCTGATGCCGGGCATATGGGGAGAGGACAAGTATTTTCTCGGGCCCTTATTTCTCTTTGCCCTGCTGCTTACCGGAATCTTTGTTTTGGTAAAGGTTCTGGTGATGGATGTGGCAAGAGGAGACGGGGCCTCCTGTGTGGTTCTGCAGTCGGTGACCGCAGCGGTGGTGATTGTGCTGATCTATTCCTCCCAGGCCGGGTTTTTCTGGTATAATGCGGGAATTCATTATGTAGGGATGCACGCCTTTTGCTTGCTGTTTACCGCCTGCGTGATCAAGCTTCTTCTGGTTTCGGGAAGGCTTAAGCGGATTGCCCTTGTGATCTTAAGCATGCTTTTGGCCCTTCTTGTGGCAGGCAGCAACTATGTGACAGCCTTGCAGGGAGGCCTTTTGCTGTTAAGTGTTGGCGCCGCAGGCATTTTTTGGTATAAAAAGCCTAAGCGGACTCTTCTTTTACTGCCGGCTGTCTGCGTATATGCGGTGGGATTTTACAAAAATGCAGCCGCTCCGGGCAATCAAGTCAGGGCCCGCAGCTATGTGGGCTGGGGGCTTTCCCCTTTGTCCGCTGTGTGGCATTCCTTTCTGGAGGCCTTTGGCCATATGTGGGAGTTTACAGGCTTTATCACCCTTGCGGTTATGGTTCTGCTCCTGCCGGTGATCTGGCAGATGGTAAAAAAATGCAGGATTTCCTTTCATCTGCCGGGGCTGGTGGCAGTCTGGTCCCTTTGCCTGTATGCCACCGGATTTACGTCCAGTCTGTATTCGCTGGGCCATGCGGGGCTTTCCAGAACGTTAAATGCGGTGAAGATCACCTGGCAGCTTCTTTTGATTTTAAACGAGGTATATATTCTTGGGTGGCTTTCGGGCTGTCTGGAAAAAAGAAAGAAGGGATTTGGCAGTCTTCCCTGTTGGTGGTTTTATCCCATCTTAGGGGCGGTTATGCTGGCAATTTTTTCCGTTTCACCGAATCAGGCGGGAAATTATTCTTCTTTCGGGGCCTATTATTACGTGCATACGGGAGAGGCCTATAATTTTTATCAGGAATATCTAAAGCGGGTGGAAATTCTAAAAAGCAGTGAACCGGATGTGGTGCTTTCTCCCTATCATTACAGGCCGTGGCTGCTGTGCATGGGGGATTTGTCCGACGATCCGGACAATGAGGCGAACCGGGCCGTGGCGAACTGGTATGGAAAATCCTCCGTTGTGGTGAAGGATACAAAAGGAGCGAGCGCATGGAACAGAATGTTGCCATAGAGGTCAGGGATGTCAAAAAGATATATAAGCTTTACGACAAGCCCCAGGACCGGATGAAGGAAGCCTTTGGCTTTGGAAAAAAGAAGATTCACAAGCTGCACTATGCCCTAAACGGTGTGAGCCTTAACATCTACAGAGGGGAGACCGTGGGGATTATCGGCACCAACGGCTCCGGAAAATCTACCATCCTGAAAATCATTACCGGGGTGTTGAACCCTACCCAGGGACAGGTTCAGGTAAACGGGCGGATATCGGCCCTTCTGGAGCTGGGGGCCGGGTTTAACATGGAGTATAACGGCATTGAAAATGTGTACTTAAACGGCACCATGATGGGCTTTTCCGAGAAGGAAATTGATGAGAAGCTTCCGGGAATACTGGAATTTGCAGATATCGGGGATTATGTCTATCAGCCGGTGAAAACCTATTCCAGCGGAATGTTTGTGCGGCTGGCCTTTGCGGTGGCTATCAACATTGATCCGGAGATACTGATCGTGGACGAGGCTCTTTCCGTTGGGGATGTATTTTTCCAGGCCAAGTGCTACCACAAGTTTGAAGAATTTAAGGAGATGGGCAAGACCATCGTGTTTGTGAGCCATGATTTAAGCAGTATCAGCAAGTACTGTGACAGAGTATTTCTCTTAAACAGGGGAAGCCTCTTGGGAGAGGGGTCGCCCAAGGAGATGATCGACGCTTACAAACGGGTGCTTGTGGGCCAGTATGAGGCGGTGGAGAAAAATCAGGAGCTTTTGGAGGATGACGACGTAAGGAGGGCGGCCCAGGCTGCTTCCAGGGGAGAAAATCCCCATCTGCTGGAATATGGCACAAAGCAGGCCGAAATTGTGGAATACTATATTACAGACGACCAGGGTGTGCGGACAACGGCTGTGATCAAGGGAACGACGTTTACGCTGCACATGAAGGTAAAATTCAGGGATGCGATCCCGGCGCCCATTTTTGCTTTTTCTTTTAAGAATGTTACGGGCACGGAGATCACCGGCACCAATTCCATGATCGAGAAGTCCTTTTTAGACAGTGTGGAGGCGGGAGCGGTGAAGGAGGTCTCCTTTACCCAGAAAATGAGCCTGCAGGGAGGGGAGTATCTCTTGTCCCTGGGAGTGACCGGGTACAATAAGGATGTCTTTGAAGTGTATCACAGACTGTATGACGCCCTGAATGTGACAGTGGTATCCGATAAGAACACGGTGGGCTTTTATGATATGGATTCTAAGGTTGCGGTAACGGACAGTGAGGAGTAGGAAGAGGATTTGAGTTTGGAAAAGACAGAACAGATCGGAAGGATTACATTGGATTACAGCAGATATACAGGGGAGGACCTGTACTGCGACGGCGCGGTGGAGGATGAGCTGCTCTCCATTGTGCAGAATTTCCCGCCCGAGGAATACGGGGCGAAGATTGAGGAGAAAAAGAGCTGGCCGATTCTCTACCACCTTTCTCCTCTGCGGGAGAATATTGTGGACTGGCTCCCAATGGATGAGAATGCAAAGGTGCTGGAGGTGGGAAGCGGCTGCGGCGCCGTTACCGGAGCCCTTGCCCGCAAATGCGGCCATGTGACCTGTGTGGATTTGTCTAAAAAGCGAAGTCTGATCAACGCATACCGGCATAAGGAATGCGAAAACGTCACCATCCATGTGGGGAATTTTAAGGATATAGAGCCAGACCTGCCGGGGGATTATGATTATATCTTCCTGATCGGAGTGTTTGAATACGGACAAAGCTATATGGGAACGGAAACGCCCTACGAGGATTTTCTGCGGATTCTCATGCCTCATCTGGCCAAAGGGGGCAGAATTGTCATTGCCATAGAGAATAAATATGGGCTTAAATATTTTGCGGGCTGCAGGGAGGACCATCTGGGAACCTATTTTTCCGGCATTGAAAATTATTCCCAGGGCGGCGGGGTGCGCACCTTCAGCAGACGGGGGCTGGAGCGGATTTTTAGACGCTGCGGCGTAAAGGAGGCTCATTTTTACTATCCCTATCCCGACTATAAATTCATGACCGCTCTCTACAGTGACGCATATCTGCCGGGCAAGGGAGAGCTGTGCAATAATCTGCGTAATTTTGACAGAGACAGGATGCTGCTGTTTCAGGAGAAGGACGCCTTTGACGGTATTGTGGAGGACGGACTGTTTTCCGTGTTTTCCAATTCCTATGAGGTAGTGATCGGCCCGGAGATCTCTGTGAAATATGTAAAATATTCCAATGACCGGGCGCCGGAGTATGCTGTAAAAACCCAGATCAGCCGAAACAGCAGGGGAGAGAAGGCAGTGCGGAAGTATCCCTTAAGCCAAAGGGCGGCGGAGCATGTGCGGGGAATGGCGGCGGCCTGTGAAAGCCTGACGAAGCGCTATGAGGGCGGAAAACTTTCCATCAATGAATGTACTCTGAAGGAGGATGGGGAGCTTTGCGCGGAATTTGCCTTTGTGGACGGGGTGCCGCTCTCAGAGCATATGGACAAATATCTGGAGCGGGACGATCTGGAGGGATTTTATGAATGCTTTTTGGAATATCTGGATCGGATCGGCTACCACAGTGAATATCCGGTGTCGGATTTTGATCTGGTATTTTCCAATATATTGGTAAATGGGGATACGTGGACGCTGATCGACTATGAGTGGACCTTTGGGAAGCCAATTCCTGCCAGAGAGCTGGCCTTCCGGGCTGTGTACTGCTATCTTTTAGAGGATAAAAGGAGGGAAAAGCTGGATATATCCAGAGTCCTGCAGCTGCTTCACATCACAGAGGAGGAGGCGGAGGACTTAAAGCGTCAGGAAATGGATTTCCAGAGCTTTGTCACAGGAAAGCGCGCTTCTATGGCCAAGCTGCGGGAGCTGATGGGACGGCGCATCATGGTGCCCCAGAAGTGGATAGACCGGTATCAGGATTCTGAGGCGGTGAACCGGGTACAGATTTATGAAGATAAGGGAACAGGCTATCGCGAGGAGGATTCCTACTTTGTGAGAGAGGCCTATCAGGGAGAAAACCTGATTGAGTTTTCCATCCCGGTAAGCAAAGATGTGAAGATGCTGCGCATCGATCCGGCTATGGATTACTGTATGGTTAAGATTATGGGCATGACCTTTAACGGGCAGCGGGTGCCCTTAGAGCGCAGGGGGGTGCTTGTTGTCAACGGACGGATTGCAAAGCCGGCAGACAGGGAGGATAAGGATCAGGGTCCTTGCATTGTATTTCCCACCACCGATCCCAATATCAACATTCGAGTAAGCGCTTTGGAGGCCGGGGAGGAGAATCTGCTTTCCGTGCGTATGGAGATTGTGCGGCTTTCGGGGCAGATGGCCTCTGATCTGGCGGGGGCAGTAAAGCGGCTGCTATAGTCCGGGGCAAAGGAGCAAGGATTTGAGCATAAAGAGTCTGGCAAAGAATATGCTGACAAAACGGGAAAATAAAAAATATGAGCGTCTCCTGGCAAAAAGGCGTATGACCTATGAGCAGTGGTGTGAAGGGCAGACATTTTTTTCTCCGGAGACCTCAGGGGAAGAGTCTCCCTTTGTGCTTGTTTGTTCTGAAGGGGGGACGCCGGATAAAGGTGCTGATGCTCTTCTTGGGGCGTATTTTAAAGGTCATCCAGAGGTGCAGGTGCTTTACGGCGATGAGGATGTGTGGGAGACGCCCCCCGGGGGTCCCAGACACAGTCCCTGGTTCAAGCCGGACTGGTCTCCAGATTTGTTTGACAGTCTTTTTTATTTCGGAGGTCTGACTGCCGTGCGGAGAAGGCTTTATGAGCAGGCGGCAGCCCTTTGCGGGGAGCCGGTGGATGAGAGGACGCTTGTCAAAACCTGCGTGGAGCTGGCGGGAGGCTATGAAAGAGGCTGCAGGTCCATAGCACATATTCCCCAGGTGCTGTTTCACTGGGAGAGCAGGGAGGCTATGCTGGAGTGTCAAAAGGAGCCTGATACTGCCGGAAAGGAAGACGCGCTCCACGGGGCAGACACAGCAGGCATAACAGACGAAAAGCCCTTTGTTTCCGCGGTGATCTGCTCCAAGGATCATCCCCAGCTCCTTGGGCGCTGCCTGAAGGCCCTGGAAAGGGCGGGGACGGGGACTAAGCTGGAAGTGATTGTGGTGGACAACGGCAGCAGCCCTGAGAACAGGCGGTATCTGGAGCAGATGCTTTCAGAGCATACCTACCTGTATCAGCCCATGGAATTTGATTTTTCCAGCATGTGCAACCTGGGTGCAGAAAGGGCAAGGGGAAAATTCCTGCTTTTTTTAAATGACGATGTGGAGCTGTGCGGGGAGGACTGCCTTGGGCAAATGGCTCTCAGCGCAGGAAAGCCTTATGTTGGCGCGGTTGGAATCAAGCTGTATTACCCTGATTCGGTGCGCATCCAGCATGCGGGCATCGTCAACCTTCCCATGGGCCCGGTGCACAAGCTGCAGTTTCTTGAGGATACGCAGGACTATTATTTTGGCTGGAACAAAAGAACTGTGAACGTGCTGGCGGTGACGGCGGCCTGCCTGATGGTGGAACGGGAAAAATTCTGTCTGGCGGGAGGATTTTCTCCCCGGCTTAAGGTGGCCTTCAACGATGTGGAGCTTGGCTTTAAGCTCTGGGAGCTGGGGTATTTTAATGTGTGCCGAAACGATTTATATGCTTATCATCACGAATCCTTAAGCCGGGGGGACGATGAGACAAAGGAAAAGCTGAACCGGCTCCTTAAGGAGCGGGCGCTTTTGTATGAAATGCACCCGGCGCTTTTGGGGGAGGACCCCTTTTATTCCGTCCATTTAAGCCGCCAGGGATTAGATACCCGCATCCGCCCGGCCTTTGAGACTGCAGGAAACAAGCTGCAGGAGGAAAGGGGAACGGCGAAAAGGGCAAGGCTTGGGGGCTTTCGTGAGGATTCCTGCCTGCTTTTTCGGGTAGAATCCTGCGAACAGGGGATTCTTCAGGGCTACGGCGTGGTGCTGGGGGATGACAATTCCTGCTATGAGAGATATCTTTTGTTTGAGGATCAGAAGGGAGCCTTGTTTTTCCAAAAGACGAAGGGACAGTACAGACCGGATCTTGTGGAAAATATGCCGGATCAGAACCGGGTAGGTCTGTGCGGCTTCTGGCTTAAGGTTTCCGAAGAAAACCTGCCCCGGGGAATCTACCGGGTTGGAATGGCGGCAAAAAATACAGTCACAAAAACCAAATTGCTTTGGTGGAGTCTTCGCACGATAGAGATAGGGGAAGGCGGAGAAAATAGATAAAGGAAGGCATGGAACGGAATATGTCAGATGCAGAAAACAAAATGTCAGGGGAAGCAAACCAGGGGGAGGATTCTTACAGAGAGGCCTATGAGAGAGAGCATTTAAAATGCGCGGACTTGGCTGCCCGGATTGCCGATCTGGAGGCCAGATGCGAGGAGCTTAACTGGAAGATAGACCGCATTCAGAAGAATCCCCTGTGGAAGGCCAGCAAGCCTGCAAGGAAGGCAGTGCACTGGGTCATCCGGCAAAAGGACAGACTGTCCAACTGTGGAGGCCCTAAAGGAGTGCTTCACAAGCTGGATTATAAGAAAAGAGAAAAAAAGGCTATGCGCCAATTTGGTACGGAGAGCTTTCCGGATCAGGCCCAGGCGGCAAAAGAGAGGGAAACGGTTTTTCCCAGAATGATAAAATTCAGCATTCTGGTGCCGTTGTACAATACCCCCAGAGAATTTCTGACCCAGATGCTGGATTCTGTGATGAACCAGACCTACACAAACTGGGAGCTGTGCCTGGCGGACGGCTCCGACGGGGACCATTCCTATGTGGGGGAGGTCTGCCTGGAATACAAAAAACAGGCCCAGGAAAAGAAGCTTGGAACCATTGTGTACAGCAAGCTGCCAAAGAACGAAGGAATTGCCGGAAATACCAACGCCTGTCTGAAGCTGGCCACCGGAGAATATATCGGCCTGTTTGACCACGACGACATTCTCCATCCTTCCGTGCTCTATGAATATGCAAAGGCGGTGAACGAACAGGGGGCCGACTATCTGTATTGCGATGAGACCACCTTTAAGAGCGGCGACATTAATAAGATGCTCACCATGCACTTTAAGCCGGATTATGCGCCGGACAATCTGAGAGCCAACAATTATATCTGCCATTTCAGTGTCTTTGCCAGAAAGCTTTTGGATGGAAATGAATTGTTCCGCTCCAAGTTTGACGGCAGCCAGGATCACGATATGATTTTAAGGCTTACCGACAATGCCAAAAAAATCGTCCATGTGCCCAGGCTGATGTATTATTGGAGGAGCCATTCTGGCAGCGTGGCCTCTGGGATTGAGGCAAAGCCCTACGCTATAGAGGCGGCAAAGGGGGCTGTGGCGGAGCACCTGAGAAAGCATGGTTTTTCCCATTTTCAGATCATCAGCACCAGGGCCTTTGAAACTATCTTCCGCATACGCTATCAGATTATTGGCAGTCCCAGGATATCCATCATAATCGCCAACAAAGATCATGTGGCAGATTTAAGGAGATGCGTAAGCTCCATTTTGGAAAAGTCTACCTATGATAATTATGAGATTATCATTGTGGAAAACAACAGCAAGGAGAATGAGACCTGGGAGTACTACAGTGAGCTCTTGGGGTATCCTTATCTGGAGACTGCAAAAAAGATGACGGTGTGCGGCCGGGACGGCGGCATACTGCATAGGGAAAAGAATGGGCAGACTGCAGACACACCCCAGATCAGTGTGGTGGCCTACAGCGGAGAATTCAACTATTCTGCAGTGAATAATCTGGGTGTCTCTTATGCGGAGGGGGATTATATTCTCTTGTTGAATAATGATACGGAGGTCATTACTGTCAACTGGATGGAGGAGCTGCTCATGTATGCCCAGCGCCAGGATGTGGGGGCTGTAGGAGCAAAGCTTTATTATGGCGACAAGACCATACAGCATGCGGGAGTGGTCATCGGTCTGGGAGCCCACAGGACTGCGGGACATACCCATTATAAGCAGCATCGGCAGAATCTGGGGTATATGGGACGGCTCTGCTATGCCCAGGATGTGTCTGCGGTGACGGGAGCCTGCCTGCTGGTAAAGAAGAGCCTGTATCAGGAGGCTGGAGGCCTGGATGAGGGCTTTGCCGTATCCTTAAACGATGTGGACTTTTGTCTGAAGCTGCGGCAGAAGGGGCTTTTGAACGTCTTTACGCCCTTTGCAGAGCTGTTTCACTGTGAGTCTGTCTCCAGAGGACTGGACGACAGCGGGGAGAAGGCTGCGCGCTATGACAGAGAGTCTGAAAGATTCCGGCAGAAATGGAAGGAGGTTCTGGCAAAGGGAGACCCTTACTACAATCCCAACTTTTCTCTGGACCGCAGTGATTTTTCCCTGAAAGTGAAGGATGCGTAAAATCCTGTGGATAAATAGGGATGGATGTGATAAAATATTCTGTAGAAAGAAGAGGAGGATACGCAAATGAGTTATATGGATGAATTCAACTTCTGGCTGGAGGACGACTACTTTGATCAGGACACCAAAAACGAGCTTTTGGCGATCCGGGATAACGAGAAGGAAATCGAGGAAAGGTTTTATAAGGAGCTTGAATTTGGCACCGGAGGGCTGCGGGGCATCATCGGCGCAGGAACCAACCGCATGAACCTGTACACGGTGAGAAAGGCGACCCAGGGCCTGGCAAACTATATCTTAAAACAAGGAACCGGCAAAAAGGGCGTTGCCATCGCTTATGATTCCCGCCGGATGTCTCCTGAGTTTGCAGATGCGGCGGCACTCTGCCTTGGGGCAAACGGCATCAAGGCTTATGTTTTCGAGTCCTTAAGACCTACGCCGGAGCTTTCCTTCGCGCTGCGCACTCTTGGGTGCACCGCGGGCATTGTGGTGACTGCAAGCCATAATCCTCCCGAATATAACGGATACAAGGTATACTGGGAGGACGGCGCCCAGGTTACCGCTCCGAGGGACCGGGAGATTATTGAAGAGGTGCAGGCCATCAAGGATTACCATACGGTAAAGACAATGGACAAGGAAGCTGCGCTGAAGGCCGGGCTGTATCAGGTGATCGGCAGCGAAATCGACGACAAGTACATGGAGGAGCTGAAAAAGCAGATTATTCATCCCGAAGTGATTCAGGAGATGGCAGACCACATCCGGATTGTGTATACTCCTTTGTGCGGAACCGGAAATGTGCCTGTCAGAAGAATTTTGTCCGAACTTGGCTTCCGTCATGTGTTTGTGGTGCCTGAGCAGGAAAAGCCGGACCCCGACTTTACCACTTTGGATTATCCAAACCCGGAAGACCCCAAAGCCTTTACATATGCGCTGCGTCTGGCAAAGGAAAAGGATGCGGATATTGTGCTGGCTACCGATCCGGATGCAGACCGTCTGGGCGTATATGCAAAGAACAAGGAGACTGGCGAATACGTGGCCTTTACCGGCAATATGTCCGGCATGCTGATTGCAGAGTATATTCTGCGTGAGAAAACCGCTGCGAAAACTATGCCGGAAAATCCGGCTCTGGTTACCACGATTGTGACCACCAACATGACAAAGCCTATTACAGAAGCTTATCATGTGAAGCTGATCGAGGTGCTCACGGGCTTTAAATTCATCGGCGAACAGATCAAGCTCTTTGAGCAGACAGGCAGCAACAATTATGTGTTTGGCTTAGAGGAAAGCTACGGCTGTCTGGCCGGCACCCACGCAAGGGACAAGGATGCGGTGGTTGCGGTAATGTGTCTGTGTGAGGTGGCTGCATACTGCAAGAAGCAAGGAAAGACCCTGTGGGATATGATGCTGGATCTGTATGAGAAGTACGGCTATTTCAAGGAGACCCAGTACACCATCACCTTAAAAGGCATTGACGGCTCCAGACAGATTGCCCAGATCATGGATAAGCTGCGTGAGAATCCGCCCAAGGCCTTTGGGGACTTGAAGGTGTTAAAATTCAGGGATTATGAGACGGATCGCATTGTGGATATGGAAACGGGCGCAGAGACCACAACAGGGCTGCCAAAGTCCAATGTTTTGTACTTTGAGCTTCCCGACGACGCATGGTGCTGTGCGCGCCCGTCGGGCACTGAGCCCAAGATTAAATTCTATATGGGCGTAAAGGGCACAAGCCTGGAGGATGCGGACAAAAAGGTGGCAAAGCTCACGGAGGATCTGAAGGCATTGCTTTAATTTGAGGCTGCTTGTTGTGCGCGGAGGATCGATGGGAAGGATAAATGGCTCCAATCTGAAAAAAGCATTCTGGTATCTCAGGAGAAATGGTTTTAAAAACACTTGTTATGCAATCTGCGAGCGCTTGGGGGAGCGGGAAAGCTATGTGTATTCTTCTGTGGACAGCGAAACCCTCAGGCGGCAGCGGGAACGGGCGGAGGAATATTCCGCCCGTTTCAGCATTGTAGTTCCCGCCTACCGCACCAGAGAACCCTACCTGAGGGCAATGCTGGATTCTGTGCAAAACCAAAGCTACCCCAAATGGGAGCTGATTTTGGCGGACGCCACGGAGGATGACAGCGTGGCCCGGGTTGTGAAGGACTACAGGGATGAACGGGTGCGCTATGTGCGTCTTTTGCAGAATCGGGGGATTTCCGAAAACACCAATCAGGCGCTTGGGCTGGTGCGTTTTCCCTATACGGCCCTTTTAGACCATGACGATGTGCTGTCTCCCGACGCTTTGTTTGAAATGGCGCAGAAAATTGTAGAGGAAGAAAATAGAGGAAGAAAGGTTAAGCTTCTTTACTCCGACGAGGATAAATGCGACGGAGAACAGACCCGCTATTTTGAGCCAAACCAAAAGGAAGATTTTAATCTGGATTTGCTTTTGAGCAATAATTACATCTGTCATTTTTTGGTAATGGAAAGCTGTCTGATAAAAGAGCTGGGATTCCGGAAAGAATATGATGGAGCACAGGACTTTGACCTGGTGCTGCGGGCGGTGGGAAGGCTGCTTGGAGACGAGAGCCAGATTGCCCATATCCCCAAGGTGCTTTACCATTGGCGGTGCCATGAGGCTTCTACAGCGCAGAATCCCAGGAGCAAGCAGTATGCTTATGAGGCGGGCCAAAGAGCGGTACAGGATTTTGTGGATTGTCAGGGCTGGCAGGCCCGGGCCGTGCATTTAAAGCATTTGGGCTTTTATGATCTGGAATACCAGGCTCCCATTTTTCAGGTGAGAAAGGATGTGGGCGCAGTGGGGGGGAAGCTCATCAGCCGTGGAAGAATCGCCGGGGGCCGTCTTTTGGAGGACGGGCGGCTGCTTTACGAGGGGCTGCCCGCAGCGTACAGCGGAAGGCTGAATGGAGCCTGTCTGCAGCAGGATGCCTATGGAGTGGATATCCGGCTGATTCAGGTGAGGAAGGAGTGCAGAGAGCTGTTTGAGCAGGCAGTGGGGGTTCCCTATGTTTCTCTGCCGGGAGAGGAAACCTTTGACGCGTCCACCCTTCCCGGAGATATAGATATCCCAAGGGCCAGCCTGGCCTTTGGAAGGGCTATGAAGGAAGCGGGGTTCCGCATCCTGTGGCAGCCGTCTTTTTGTAGAAAAATAAGAGAGGCCGGTAAGGAATGAAAAAAATAACGGTTGTGATTCCAAATTACAACGGCATTCAATATATGGAAGCCTGCCTGCAGGCTCTGTATGAGCAGAATGCGGACACGCCTCCCTTTGAGGTGCTGGTGGTGGATAACGGCTCCACGGACGAAAGTCCTGAAATGATAGAAAGGAGGTTTCCCCAGACGAAGCTTATTCGTCTGAAGGAGAACACGGGCTTCTGCCATGCGGTGAACGTGGGAATCTCAAGCTGCAGCAGCCCTTATGTGATTCTTTTAAACAATGACACAAAGGCAGCGCCTGATTTTGTGAAGTCTCTTTATGAGGCTGTTTCCAAAAGAAAACGCTGCTTTTCTGTGAGCGCCCAAATGCTTATGTGGGATAAACCGAACCTGGTGGACGACGCGGGAGACAGATACTGCGCCTTGGGGTGGGCTTTTGGCAGAGGAAAGGGAAAGCCTGCGGAGAAATTCTCAAAGCCGGTGGAAATTTTTGCGGCCTGCGGGGGAGCCGCTATCTACAGCCGGCCGGTGCTTGAAAAAATTGGCATGTTTGATGAAAATCATTTTGCTTATCTGGAGGATATTGACATTGGATACCGGGCCCGGATTTTTGGCTACAGAAGCTATTATGAGCCAAAGGCAAAGGTGCTTCATTATGGCAGCGCCTCCACAGGTTCCAGGTATAATGCCAAAAAGACAACCCTTGCCTCCGCAAACAGCGTATATTTGATCGCCAAGAATATGCCCTTGCTGCAGCAGATGGTGAATCTGCCATTTTTTTTGCTGGGATTTTTGGTAAAAACACTCTTTTTTTGTAAAAAAAGAATGGGCATACTATATGTGAAGGGACTGTGCCGGGGCATAAAGCTTTCTTTTTCAGAGGAAGGCAGAGCAAAAAAAATACCCTTCCGCAGGGAAAACCTGGGCAGCTATTTTGCCATACAATGGCAATTATATGCCAATCTCATTCGAATTATTATGAAAACTTAAGAATTGGCTTCATAAATTCTTAAGTTGAGATTTTTGTAAGTTTCATGTAAAATGAGTTTCAGGTGCATAAACTATGATAAAAGATAACCAGAAGGTATTTAATCGTCTGCTGACCATAATGGATGCGGCTCTCACGGCGGTTTCGCTGATACTCGCCTACATCATTAAATTTTATATTTTAAACGATGGTCCCGGTGTGGGCGTGCTTCCCATCGGCGATTATATTATGCTTTTGGTTTTTATCGTGCCGGGATATATTTTTCTTTATTATCGGTGCGGCGTCTATGCGCCAAAGAGAACTGTCAGAAGACGCTACGAGATTTACGGGATTGTAAAGGCAAATACCATCGGGTTAGCCGCTCTGATTATCATACTTTATATGATTATCCGGGAAATCAACTTTTCTCGTTCCGTAATGGCTTTTTTTTATGTACTGAATGTTTTTCTGACGGCTTCGGCCCGGATTGTGCTGCGAAAATCCCTTCAAACCATACGCAGCAAGGGCTACAATCTGAAGCATATTCTGTTAGTGGGGTATTCCCGGGCAGCGGAGGAATATATTGACAGAATTTTGGACAATCCCCAGTGGGGGTATGTTGTCTGCGGCATTCTGGATGACCATATTCCAAGCGGCACCCTCTATAAGGGGGTCAAGGTTTTGGGAAGTACGGGAAATCTGGAGATTATTCTTCCGGAGAATAAGCTGGATGAAATTGCGATTACCCTGTCCTTAAAGGATTATGATCTGTTAGAGAGCATTGTGGGCATCTGTGAAAAATCAGGAGTGCACACAAAATTTATTCCTGACTACAACAAATTGATACCCACCAGACCCTACACTGAGGATTTGATGGGGCTTCCTGTGATCAATATCCGGTATGTGCCGTTGACCAATACGGGAAATATTGTCACAAAGCGGATTATGGATATTGTGGGTTCCCTTGTGGGGATCATTTTAACATCCCCTGTCATGCTGGCGGCAGCTGTTTTAGTGAAGCTTGGCAGTCCGGGACCGGTTATCTTTAAGCAGGAGAGGGTGGGACTTCACAACAAATCCTTCTATATGTATAAATTCCGAAGCATGGAGCAGCAGCCTCCCGGGGAGGAGAAAAAGGCATGGACCGTAAAGAACGATCCAAGGGTGACAGGAATCGGCAGATTCTTAAGACGCACCAGTTTAGATGAGCTGCCCCAGCTGTTCAACATTTTAAAAGGTGATATGAGTCTTGTGGGACCAAGACCGGAGAGGCCTCTGTTTGTGGAAAAATTCAGAGAGGAAATTCCCCGCTATATGGTAAAGCATCAGGTGAGGCCCGGGCTGACGGGCTGGGCGCAGGTAAACGGACTGCGCGGCGACACCTCCATACGCAAGCGTATTGAGTATGATATTTACTATATAGAAAACTGGACCATAGGATTTGATATAAAAATTATTTTTATGACCTTTTTTACGGGTTTTATCAACAAAAACGCATATTAAACCATGCGAAGTAAGGAGAAAAGCATTATGGCAGCAAATTCCAATCAAAAGAGAACCTCAGGAGCCGGAACCAGAAGAAAGATGACGGCGAAGGAGTATCGGGCCAGAAAAAGAAAGAAATACATTATCTTTGCAGTGGAGCTTATTGTAATTCTGGCTATGGTGGCCATCCTTTATGTGGTGATGACCCAGGCCAGCGAGGGACCCAAGGTGACGGTGCTTGAGCCGGAGCAGCTGGAGATTCCCGAGGAGGTCGAAACAAACGAGACCATGAAGGGCTATATGAACGTCGCTCTTTTCGGTGTGGACGCCCAGACCGACAGCGAGCTGTATAAGGGCAGCAACAGCGACAGTATCATGATAGCCAGCATCAATATGGATACCGGAGACATCAAGCTGGTCAGCGTTTACCGGGATACCTTCCTGAATGTGGGAACGGATTACTACCGCAAGTGTAATTATGCTTATGCCGCGGGCGGCGCGGAGCAGGCGGTAAAAATGCTGAACATGAACCTGGATCTGGATATCACCAACTTTGTTACGGTGGGCTACAAGGGCCTGCGGGAGGTGATCGACGGATTGGGAGGCGTATATATTGAGGTGGATTCCGAGGAGCTGAAGCATATCAATAACTATCAGATCGGAATTTCAGAGGTTCTTCAGTGCGACTACACGCCTGTGACGGAAACGGGCTATCAGCTTTTAGACGGCCTGCAGGCCACCGCCTACTGCCGTATTCGTTATACCGCAGGAAATGACTTTAAGCGTGCGGCCCGCCAGCGTGAGGTGATTATGGCCATTGAGGAGCAGGCGAAAAAGACTGATCTGGCTACTCTCACAAAGGTGTTTAACGATGCCATTGACGATATTTACACCAGCCTGGATTCTGGAGATATTCTGGATCTCTTAGGAAATATTGCAAACTACCGCATTGTGGATCAGGGAGGCTTCCCTGAGGAGAGCATGCGCACCACCGCAAATATCGGAGCCAAGGGAAGCAGCGTCATCCCTATGGATTTGGAGGCCAATGTGGTCTGGCTGCATCAGTTTTTATTTGAAGATGAATCCTATACCGTGACAGACAGTGTGCGGGAGTACAGCAGAATGATAGAGGAGGAGACCTCCCCCTATATCAATAAGCAGTAAAGCAGATAAGAAACCGTATTGGGCAATGAAGCCGGTGAAGGCGGTCTTTTTGGCCCAATGCGGTTTTTCTTGTATTTATTTTCGGATTCCAGTATAATGGCAGAGAGATTACACTCTTACAGGAACTGGCGTGAGAGGAATGGGGAGTATTGCAGCTATGAATATTGACGTGATTATTCCTGTGTATAAGCCTACAGAAGCGCTTTTTCATCTGCTGGAGGGGCTTAAGGGGCAGACGGTGCCCGTGCGGAATATCATTTTGATGAATACGGAGCAGAAGTATTTCGAGCAGCTGATTTATGGGAAAAGATTTTTTGAGCTGTTTCCAAACGTGAAGGTTTATCACCTTTCCAAGAAGGAATTCGACCATGGTGGAACCAGAAGGAGAGGGGTGCGCAGGTCTGATGGGGATATTTTTGTGATGATGACCCAGGACGCGCTCCCGGCGGATGAGCGGCTGATTGAGGAGCTGACAGCCCATTTAAAGGGACAGGTGGCCGCAGCCTATGCCAGGCAGCTTCCGGCTTTGGACTGCCGGGAAACGGAAAGAATATCCAGGCTGTTTAACTACCCGCCAAAGTCCCGCATCAAAACGGCGGCGGACCTGCCGGAGCTTGGCATTAAAACCTATTTCTGTTCCAATGTGTGTGCCGCTTACAGACGTGACATATATGAGGAATTGGGCGGATTTGTAAAGCATACCATTTTTAATGAGGATATGATTTACGCGGCATGTGCAGTGAAGGCCGGCTATGGCATCGCATATGAGGCCGGGGCGAGAGTGATTCATTCTCACAATGATACGAAGCTAGGGGTGCTTAAGAGAAATTTTGATCTGGGGGTATCCCAGGCCCAGCACCCGGAGGTTTTTGCAGAAGTTGTCTCTGAGTCGGAGGGAAAGAAGCTGGTGCTTGAGACGCTCAGGCAGCTGAAAAAAAAGGGCCTGTTTTGGCAGATGCCGGGATTTTTGGTTCAATGTGTCTGCAAGTATGCAGGTTATCTGCTGGGAAAGCATTATGAGAATCTGCCCCGCAGATGGGTGCTTGCCCTGACTTCAAACAAAGAATATTGGGAAAGATAACAGATAAAGGGCTTATGGCTGCGCTGCCGCCGTAAGCCTGGAATACAAAGGGCGGCGCAGAAAAGAGGAGAGGTATGTGCGGCATTGTAGGTTATATTGGAGAGAAACAGGCGGCCCCCATTATTTTGGACGGATTGGCACGGCTGGAATACCGGGGTTACGACTCTGCGGGAATGGCTGTATTTGACGGGGAACGGATTGAAACGAAAAAGGCCAAGGGGCGCCTCAAGGTGCTGGAGAACCTGACCAAGGGAGGCTCTACCATGAAGGGCTTTAGCGGCATCGGGCATACCAGGTGGGCTACCCACGGAGCGCCAAACGACATCAACGCCCATCCCCACATCAATAACGGTGGAACCATTGCGGTGGTGCACAATGGAATCATAGAAAATTATATTCCCCTGAAGAAAAAAATGATGGATAAGGGATATGAATTCGTGTCTGAGACGGACACGGAGGTGCTGGCTCATCTGCTGGACTACTATTATAAAGGAAACCCTCTGGAGGCTATTACTAAGGTGCTCCACCGGGTGGAGGGCTCTTACGCCCTGGGAATTTTGTTTGCGGACTATCCGGATGAGATTTATGCGGCCAGGAAGGACAGTCCCCTGATTGTGGGACAGAATGGGGATGGCTGCTTTATCGCCTCGGACGTGCCTGCCATCTTAAAATACACCCGGAATGTTTATTATATGAACAACCAGGAGGTAGCGGCCCTTAGAAAGGATGGTCTCAGGTTCTTTTCCGTGGACGAGGAGGAGCTGGTCAAGGAGCCGGTTTCTATTGACTGGGACGCGGACGCAGCGGAGAAAGCGGGATATGAGCACTTTATGCTAAAGGAGATGTACGAACAGCCAAAGACTGTGTCGGATACCATCTCGCCCCGCATCCGGGATAAAGATATTGTCATTGAAGAGCTGAAGATGACGGATGAGGAAATCAAGGCTCTGAAAAAGATTTATATTGTGGCCTGCGGCTCTGCATACCATGCTGGCGTAACGGCAAAATATGTGCTGGAGGGGCTGGCCCGGATTCCGGTGGAGGTAGACGTAGCCAGTGAATTCCGGTACAGAAATCCCATTCTGGAGGGAAACAGTATGGTGATTGTCATCAGCCAGTCCGGTGAGACAGCGGACAGCCTGGCTGCATTACGGGAGGCCAAGGAAAGAGGCTTTCAGGTGCTTGGCATTGTGAATGTGGTGGGAAGCTCCATCGCCAGAGAGGCGGACAGTGTGATGTATACCTGGGCAGGACCGGAAATTGCAGTGGCCACAACCAAGGCCTACAGCGCCCAGCTGGTGACGCTGTACCTGCTGGCCATAAAATTTGCAAGAATCAGAGGCGTTATTGGTAAGAAACAATTTGACGACATGCTTTATGACTTAAGATGCCTGCCGGATCAGATAGAGCTGCTCTTGGGTCAAAAGGAAAAGATACAGCACTTTGCAAACCGCTATGTAGGAGCCAGGGAAATTTTCTTTATCGGAAGGGGAATTGATTATGCCATTTCCCTGGAGGGCTCCCTGAAGCTGAAGGAGATTTCCTATATTCATTCCGAGGCATATGCCGCCGGGGAGCTGAAGCATGGAACCATCTCCTTAATTGAGGACGGCACTCTGGTGGTGGCCCTTGCCACCCAGCCAGCGCTGTTTCAAAAGACAATCAGCAATATGGTAGAGGTAAAGGCAAGGGGAGCCTTTGTGATGGCAGTGACCAACGAAGGAAACAAGGAGATTGAAAAAGCATCGGATTATGTGATTTATATTCCGGAGACCAATCCTTACTTTACCAATTCTCTGGCCATTATTCCATTACAGCTGTTTGCCTATTATGTGGCTGTGGGCAGAGGCTGCGATGTGGATAAGCCAAGAAATCTGGCAAAATCTGTCACAGTGGAATAAAAAACGATTTCACAGGCGTTTAATAGTTTCATCACAATTTCGTCACAAATCATGGCTATACTGAGTGCATAAACAAAGAAAACAAAACATCCAGAAAAGAGGTAGTATTTATGTACGACAATGAAATTTATTCCGGCAGCGGCGCCGGCAGTAATACCTCCGGTGTTTACAGCGGAGGAAATGCCGCAGATAGAGACCAAATTTACAACAGCACTCAGTATCAGGGCTATAACGCATACCATACGGGCCCGGGAAATACCTTCCAGGGACAGAATCCGAATCCTGGTACAAAAGGGAAAGAGCCCAAGCGCAAAGGAAAAGGGGTTTTCCGCAAGGTGATGATGAGTGTGAGCATGGGGCTGCTCTTTGGCCTGTTCGCAGGGGTAGGCTTTTATGCCGTCCACGAGGGAACCGCACAGCTTTCCTCCAACAGCAATGTGACAGTGGGGTCCCAGACAGGAGATGCCGTGGCAGAGGACAATACCTCTGGCTCAGGAATCCAGCTTACCAGCACCAACAGTGTCACTGTAGTGGATTCCGATATTTCCTCCGTGGTGGAGGAGGTCATGCCGGCAATGGTGTCCATTGTGAATAATTACACGGAGACGGGAACCAATATTTTCGGACAGACCTACAGCCAGCCCTTGACCTCAGGCGGCAGCGGCATTATTGTGGCGGAGAGCGAGGAAGAACTGCTGATTGTGACAAACTATCATGTGGTAGAGGATGCAGATGCCCTGACGGTGACCTTCATTGATGAGACGGAAGCCCAGGCCAGCATTAAGGGAACGGATTCCGATATGGATCTGGCGGTGATTGCGATTCCTCTGGATTCGCTTTCTGAGGAAACCAAGAACAGCATTGCCATTGCAACATTGGGTGACAGCGATTCTCTGAAGCTGGGCGAGCCTGTAATTGCCATCGGCAACGCTCTGGGATATGGACAGTCTGTGACCAGCGGTATTGTCAGCGCCTTGAATCGTGAGATTACCCTGGAGGACGGCTCCACCGGCACCTTTATTCAGACAGATACGGCTATCAACCACGGTAATTCCGGCGGCGCACTGTTAAATATTAAGGGCGAGGTCATTGGCATCAACTCCAACAAGATCAGTGGAAGTTCAGTGGAAGGCATGGGTTATGCCATCCCTATCAGCTCCGCAAGCCCGATTATTGCAGACCTGATGGAGCGTCAGACCAGAAGCAGGGTGGAGGAAAGCGAGGTGGGTTATCTGGGCATCAGTCTTCAGGAGGTAACCTCTCAGATTTCTGCCATGTATAATATGCCTCAGGGCGTTTATGTAGTGGAAACCGAGGACGGCTCCGCTGCAGAGAGTGCAGGTATTATGAGTGGAGATATCATTACCGAATTTGACGGAGAGAGAATCAGCAGCTATTCTGATCTGCAGGATGTACTCCAGTACTATGCTTCAGGCGACACCGCAACGGTGACAGTTATGAGACCGGAAAACGGTCAGTATGTACAGTATGATCTGGAAATCACGCTGGGGACCAGACCGGCGGACAGCCAGTAACTTCAAAGTAATAGCAGATGCCTTTCCCGGGCAGGCGGCTTTCCGCCTTCCCGGGATTTCTTTTAGAAAAACTTCACTTGTACACCAAAGAAACATTGGTTATAATGGGGATGTATCAGTTAACAGAATAAAAGGAAGGATACGGATACTGAAATGTCAGATGATTTGAATAGAAACGATGAGAAAGAGAAGGAGGAGAGCGCACAGCTTTCCAAGCATGCCGACGCCTCCAACACCTCAAGAGCGGGAAAAAGCGATAACAGCGAGTATGAGGATGTATGCTTTATCTGCCGCAGACCCGAGAGCAAGACGGGAAAAATGTTCAAGCTGCCAAACAATATCTGTGTGTGCAATGACTGTATGCACAAAACCATGGAGACGGTGAGCCAGTTTGATTATCAGGGAATGCTGAATAATACCCAGCTGCAAAGCGAGCTGGACCGGCTGAATAAGCAGGGAAGCTTCCCCAATATCAGCTTTGTGAATCTGGCAGATCTTCAGGGAGACGGAGGGATTCCCAATAAACAGAAGCTGAAAAAGAAAAAGAAGAAGGAAAATGAGGAGCCGGTGTTGAATATCAAGAATATTCCGCCGCCTCATAAGATCAAGGCCAGCCTGGACGAGTATGTGGTGGGACAGGAGCATGCCAAGAAGGTGATCTCCGTGGCGGTGTACAACCATTATAAGCGGGTTGCCACGGGAACCATGGATGATATCGAAATTGAGAAGTCCAATATGCTGATGATCGGCCCCACCGGCTGCGGCAAGACCTATCTGGTGAAAACCCTGGCAAGGCTTCTTGACGTCCCCCTGGCCATAGCAGACGCAACCTCACTAACGGAAGCGGGCTATATCGGTGATGATATCGAGAGCGTGGTGTCAAAGCTCCTTGCGGCTGCGGACAACGACGTGGAAAAGGCGGAGAGAGGCATTATTTTTATTGACGAGATTGATAAGATTGCCAAAAAGAAAAACACTACCTCCAGGGATGTAAGCGGAGAGAGCGTACAGCAGGGGATGCTGAAGCTTCTGGAGGGCGCCGAGGTGGAGGTGCCTGTGGGGGCCAACAGCAAAAATGCCATGGTGCCCCTTGCCACGGTAAACACCAGAAATATTTTGTTTATCTGCGGGGGAGCCTTCCCAGATCTGGAGGACATTATCAAGGAGCGTCTGACGAAAACGGCGTCTATCGGCTTTAACGCAGAGCTGAAGGATAAATATGATAAGGATAAGAACATTCTTTCCAAGGTTACGGTGGAGGACATTCGAAAATTTGGAATGATTCCGGAATTTATCGGACGTCTGCCTATTATTTTTACCCTGGAGGGCCTGTCCAAAGAAATGATGGTGAAGGTTTTAAAGGAGCCCAAAAACGCCATTCTCAAGCAGTACCAGAAGCTGCTTGAGCTGGACGAGGTAAAGCTGGAGTTTACGGACGAGGCGCTGGAGGCCATTGCGGAAAAGGCCATGAAGCGGGATACCGGAGCCAGAGCCCTGCGTTCCATCATCGAGGAATTTATGCTGGATATTATGTATGAGATTCCAAAGGACGATAATATCGGGCGCGTGACCATTACCAGAGAGTATATAGAAGGCACCGGAGGGCCTGTCATAGATATCCGCAGCAACCAGCTTGTGGAAAATGTGAGCGGTCTGCGGGAGATTGCCGCTGAGTAGAGAAGACAAAACGGCATCCATAAGACAACTGTCTGAGAAAAAGAAGAAAGAAGGCACAGCAAAAGCATCTGAGAGGATGTACTACAGTGCCTTCTCTTTTTATTACTGATAAGGAAAAACTTAAATTTTCTATTGACAATTTCAGGGCGTATGGTATTATATACATATGAATAAATGAACATATGATTAGAGAAACATGCAAATGCGATTCATTTGCAACTACAAAATATGGAGGAGAATGGCATGAAAAAGACTTACAAAATCGAAGTGGATTGTGCAGCCTGCGCTCTGAAGATGGAGGATGCGGCAAAAAAAGTGGAGGGCGTTAAGGATGCGGCTGTAAGCTTTATGACGCAGAAGATGAAGGTGGAATTTGAGGAGGGAACGGAGGAGTCAGCCGTTATGAAGCAGGTGGTAAAGGCTTGTAAGAGAGTGGAATCAGACTGTGAGGTTTATGTGTAAATGACAAAGAAACAGAAAAAAGTTTTATATCGTATTATTCTGTCCGCCTTTTTGCTGGCAGTGCTTTCCTTTGTCCCCGTGGAGGGCCCCTTGAGAGCAGCTTTGTATCTGATTCCCTATCTGATTATCGGCTATGACATTTTGAGGAAGGCCGTACTGGGCATTGTCCACGGAGAGGTATTTGATGAAAATTTCCTGATGGCGGCAGCCACTGTGGGAGCCATGCTTTTGGGCGAATATGTGGAAGGCGCGGCCGTTATGCTGTTTTATCAGATCGGGGAATTGTTTCAGGCGGTGGCTGTGGGAAAAAGCCGCAGAAATATCAGCGCACTGATGGATATCCGTCCCGATTATGCCAATATAGAGGGGGAGAACGGTAAGCTTTCCCGGGTAGACCCTGATGAGGTGGAGCCGGGAACCGTTATTTTGGTACAGCCGGGGGAAAAGGTGCCCATTGACGGGGTAGTGCTTCAGGGAACGTCGACGCTGAACACCAGCGCCCTTACGGGAGAGAGCATCCCGAGAGAAGTGAAGGAGGGGGATGCTGTGATCAGCGGCTGTATCAATGTGTCGGGACTTTTAAGGATAAAGACCACAAAGGAATTTGGAGAATCTACTGTGTCCAAGATATTGGATCTGGTGGAAAATTCCAGTATGAAAAAATCCCGCTCGGAAAATTTTATCACAAAATTTGCCAGATATTACACGCCGGCAGTCTGTGGGGCTGCGCTGGTTCTGGCATTGCTTCCGCCCGCTTTCAATCTGCTTGCGGGAAATCCGGCGGCCTTTGACACGTGGGTGATCAGAGCCTTGACCTTTTTGGTAATCAGCTGTCCCTGCGCATTGGTGATTTCCATCCCCTTAAGCTTTTTTGGCGGTATCGGAGGGGCGTCTGCCTGCGGTATTTTAGTAAAGGGCTCCAATTATCTGGAGGCTCTTTCCCAGACAAAATATGTGGTGTTTGACAAGACAGGCACGCTGACCAAGGGTGTGTTTGCCGTGACGGGAATCTTCCCGGCAGCAGACTTTGCAGAAAAATACAGCTCCTATGAGGATGCCCAGGCAGGTCTTTTGGAGCTTGCAGCTTATGTGGAGAGCTATTCCAATCATCCCATCAGCAAGAGCCTGAAAGAGGCCTGGGGAAAGGAGATCGACGCGGGCAGGGTAAGCGGCGCAGAGGAGATCGGCGGACAGGGCGTTACTGCAATGGTTGACGAAAGACAGGTGGCTGCAGGCAACGGAAAGCTGATGAAAACATTGGGTCTGTCCTATACAGAAGGCACCGGAATCGGCACAGTGGTCCATGTGGCTGTGGAGGGCAGCTACGGGGGATACATTCTGATTGCGGATGTGATAAAGGAGCAGTCAAAGGAAGCCGTCAGGGCGCTGAAACGGGCCGGAGTGAAAACCACGGTGATGCTCACCGGAGACAGCAGGGCGGTGGCGGAGCATGTGGCGGCAGAGCTTGGCATTGACCGGGTCAAGAGCGAGCTTCTGCCTGGGGATAAGGTGGAAGAGGTGGAGAAGCTTCTTTTGGAAAAACGTCCCAAGGAAAAGCTTGCCTTTGTGGGAGATGGCATCAACGATGCTCCGGTGCTGTCCCGGGCGGATATAGGAATTGCCATGGGAGCCCTGGGCTCAGATGCAGCCATAGAGGCGGCGGATATTGTGCTGATGGATGACAATCCCCAGAAAATTGCACTGGCAATTCAAATTTCCAGAAAATGTCTGCGCATTGTCTATGAAAACATTATATTTGCCCTGGCGGTGAAGGCTGTGTGCCTGCTGCTTGGAGCTGTGGGTATTGCAAACATGTGGATGGCAATCTTTGCGGATGTAGGCGTTATGGTGCTGGCTGTGCTCAATGCCATCAGATGCTTAAGAGTAAAAGAAAAGGCGTGAAAACGCCTTTTCTTTTTTAAACGGGAATGCTGAAATGAACCACCGTTCCCTGTCCATCCTTACTGTTTACGCAGACGGCCGCCTCTGGACCGTAGGTGAGCACCAGCCGCATATTGGTATTATACAGGCCGATGTGGGAATTCTGTGTGAGGTTCTGGCGTTTCAGGCGGCTGTTTATCTCCACCAGCCGATCTTTCGAGATGCCAAGACCATTGTCCACCACATAAAAGTGAAGCCTTTTGTTCTGGATGAAAAGCTTTATCTTGATAAGTCCCTGCCTTGGCAGCTCCTTTATGGCATGGTGCAGACTGTTCTCCAAAAGAGGCTGCAGAACCAGATGGATAATGGGAATTTCCAAAACCTCCTCCTCATACTCCCAGTATAAAAGAAAGGGATTGGTATATCGGAGCTTTTGAATTTCCGCATATTTTTTGCAGACGGCGATTTCCTCCTTCAACGGTACAAGCCTGGAGGTGTTTTCCAGGGAGTATTTCAGAATATCCGACAGGTTGTGAATTAAAAAGCTGGAGGCATTGCCCGGGGGCTGGGATTTGAGAATTTCCAGATCCACGGTCTGCAGGGTATTGAAAATAAAATGCGGGTTTAACTGGAGCTGCAAAACTGCAAGCTGTGCGTCCTTTTGGTGGACCTTTGCCTCTGCCAGGTCAAGCCGGAGCCGGTTGTTTGATATAAAGGTAGATATAATATTGTTGAAAATCAGGTCGTATTCGTTGCGGGTCTGGGAGCGGAAGGAGGATGGCAGCGCCTTTCCGGCTTCTGCGCAGGAAAACAGCTCCAGAAGCTGGTGAAGCTGCCTGAAATTGTGAATGGTGCCCCGCAGGCTTAGGGTGATGCTCAACAGGATGCTAAAGACAATAATTATGGCAAAAGCCATGACCATGCTGTTTACTGTGCGGAATACCTCGGACTCAGGCAAAAGGGAAATCATGGTCAGCCCGTACTCCGGGATGGTGGAGGAATAGTACACATAGGAGACCTTGTCGATTTCTATGTGGTCATAGGCTTTGTTCCCGGAAGAGGGGATTTGGATGATTTCAGAAATGTCCCTGTAATCGGCCTCAAGAATTTTGTAATCAGAGCTTCCAAAAAGAACGTTTCCATCCGAAAGAGCTACCAGAGTGTAGGATCCCGGATAAATCTGATTCACATCCAGGGTCTTGGAAATCTCGGAAAGATTCAGATTCATTACCATAACCCCGTCCAGATAATCAAATCTGCGGAAAACGGAAAGAGTTTCCAGTTCCTGCTCAAAGGAATAATTCCTTATGCTTCTGATTTCCACCCACTGTTGATGCGAAGCCTCAGCCTGCTCATAGGAGGAAAGCCATCCGCTGTCCTGACAGGCTGCGGAGGTAATGTTGGTATAGCCTGCGGTGCTGCTGAAGAAATTACCGTGAGGATTATCATAATAAATATAGATAGAATCCACATAATCACTGAGATTTACAGTTGTTCCGATGATGGTGGGAATAATGGATTTCATCACATTATTTTTGTAATCCAGAGACTGTTCGTTGAGAAGCCGTGAAATGGAAACGGCCATGGAAGGGGAAGTGGAAAAAATGGCCATCTGCTCAGAAAAAGTGTTGAGAATATCCGTAACGCTGGTAAGCATATAGTTTTTGGAGCGCTCCGCATAGGCGGTGAGCTCCTCTTGCAGCTGGTTTCGAAAATGATTGGTCAGAAGGATTCCCAGCATGAGAATAGGAAGGGTGATCAGCAGAAGGTGGCGGATCAACTGGCGGAAGAAGTATTTTTGCTGCATTCGGTTATGTTTCATCATAAGCTTGACTGCCCTTTTCTCGAAATTCCTTGGGTGACATATGAAAATAGCTGCGAAATGCCCGGGAAAAATTTTTGGGATTATCATATCCCACGGCGTCGGAAACTTCATAGACCTTGTTTCTGGGATCACTTAACAGCACGCAGGCTCTCTCCATCCGCTTTTTCAGCACATAATCTGAAAAGGACATGGAACACTGGCTTTTGAAAAGCCGGGAGAGGTAACCGGCGCTTAAGTGGGACAAAACGGCGGCTTCCTCCAGAGTGGCGGTTTTTAAATGATCCGTCACATAGGTTTTTACCATGCGGAGAATCTGATCATAGTATTGATTTACCGGGCCCGGATCGGCATCCGGAAGATTCAGCCGGTCAAGCTCCTCCTTCAGCTTTAAAAAGGAGAGCATCAGATTCTGATGGCGCACAGGCTTAATAAAGAAATCCTTCACATTGTAATGAATCGCCTGCTGGGCATAGGAAAAATCCTGAAATCCCGATATGAGAAAAACAGAAGTTTGAGGCATTTCCTCATACACCCTGCGTGTCAGCTCCAGACCGTCCATCAGGGGCATTCTGATATCTGTCAAAACAGCGTTTACAGAAGAATGCTCCTTTAAAAATTTCCAGGCGCTTCTCCCATTGGAAAAATCTCCGGTAATGGTAAAGCCGCAGTCCTCCCAAGGGAATAAATGTACCAATCCACTTCGTATACTATCATCATCTTCCACGATAATCAAGGAATACATCTTCTTCTTGGGCCTCCTTATGAAACGATATGTCATATAATGATACCTATGAGAAAAGGTTAGCATATGATGAGAGCTTTTGTCAATCTCTGTAGGTATGGGATTTGGCCTTAAGATGCTATACTCAAACCACCAATCAAACAAAGTACAAAATAAAGGAGGAAAGGTATGAAAAAAAGGTTATTTGCATTGCTGACAGCAGCGGCTATGACCGCAAGCCTGGCAGCCTGTGGCCAGACGGCGCAAGAGCCGGCGCCCTCTTCGGAGGCTTCTGGGACGGAAACTGCTGGAACGGAAACTGCATCTGCGGACAGTACGGAAACGGATTCGGCATCACAGGAGACTGCCGGAGCCGGAGACGGTGAAGAAATTGTGCTTCGGTTTTCCTGGTGGGGAGGAGATTCCAGGCATGAAGCCACCCTGGAGGCCATTGAGGTATATGAGGCAGCCCATCCCGGCGTGACCATTGAACCGGAATATTCCAGCTTTTCCGGATACTATGAAAAGCTGGTGACGCAGCTGGCGTCCTCCAACGCCCCGGACATCTTTCAGGTGGATCAGGGCTGGGTGGCGGAGCTGTCGGCCAGAGGGGACGCTTTTGCGGATTTGTCCCAGTATTCGGATATTTTGGATATGACGCAGATTTCCGAATCCATGATGACGGACTACTGTACCATTAACGGAGAGGTACAGGTACTGCCCTTTGGTTACAACGGAACCGTATTCCTTTACAACAAAACGCTCCTGGCGGACTGGTGCGATGAGAACGGCAATCTGCAGATGTCCACCTGGGACGATTTTATCCAGATAGGGAAGGAGCTGCATGAAAAGGATCCGGAGGCTTATATGACAACAGCGGTGACGGACGGCTATCTGCGCTATATGTTAAAGCCTATGCTGGAGCAGATCACCAATGAAATCGATGTGCAGGACGATTTCACCCTGGGCTTTCATGAGGAGCAGATGACCCAGGCCTTCAACAGCTTTTTGGAGATTTTTAATGAAGAGGTTTCCCAGCCCTATGATGAGGCGGTTTTGTATGACTCCATGCAGAACAATCCTTTGTGGCTGAACGGCAAAATCGGAGGCATCTTCCTGTTCTTTTCCAATATTGATACGGAAATTGCAGGCCTGGACTATGACTTTGGCGTAACGGCAATGCCTATGTTTGAGGACGCCCAGATTTCCGGACAGGAATGCTGTCCTTCCCTGATGGTTGCCATCAATAAAAATTCCGATGAAGTCCATCAGAGGGCTGCGGCGGAGTTTATGGAGTGGTTTTTAAACAGTGAGGAAGCGTCCCTGATTTTGGGCACCCAGAGAGGCGTTCCTGCCAGCGCAAGCGCTCTGGAGGCACTGGAAAGCAACAATATGTTAAGTGAGCTCATGTCACAGGCCATTCAGATTTCCAATGACACAATGTCCTTGAAAAATGGCGCCTATGAGCTGAATGCGTCAGTGAAATCCGTCTTTGTGGACTATATGGAAATGGTGATCTACGGAGTGGAGACGCCGGAAGAAGCCTCTGCCAATATGATTACTGATCTGAATGCAATATTGCAGGAATTAAGCGCCGGCTGACAACGGCAGATAGGTGGTTTGACAGATGAAAAGCAGGAAGCAGAAATATCTGGGATATCTTTATATTGCGCCATGGCTGATAGGATTTTTTGTGTTGACCCTGTATCCCTTTGTGGTTTCTCTTTTATACTCCTTTACGGACTATGATATGTTCCAAATGGATTTTGTGGGGCTTAAAAATTATATGGAGATTTTTACCACGGACAATACAGCCATGGATTCTTTGGGGAGAACCCTGCTGTACACGGTAGTGTCGGTTCCGCTCAAGCTGGCTATGGCGCTTACGGTGGCGCTTATGCTCAATAAAATCAGAAAGGGAAGAGGCGTATTTTATACGGTCTTTTATCTTCCCTCCATACTGGGCTCCAGCGTTGCATTGGCAATTTTGTGGAAATACGTTTTTAAAAAGGACGGCCTGGTGAATCTGCTTCTGGGCGTAATTGGAATAGAGGGGCCGAACTGGCTGGGAAATCCGGATTTGGCCCTTCCGGTTATGATGCTTTTGCCCCTCTGGCAGATGGGGGCGCCTATGGTGATTTTTCTGGCGGCGTTAAAAAATGTTCCCACAGACCTGACGGAGGCTGCAAGAATTGACGGGGCGGGCCCCTTTCGTATCTTCTGGAAGATTACCCTGCCCATGATCTCGCCCATTATCTTTTTCAACGCCATCATGCAGACCATTGAGATCATCCAGATTTTTACGCCGGCTTATCTGGTTACAAAGGGCGGGCCGGTAAAGAGTACCTATCTGTATTCCCTGTATCTGTATGACACTGCCTTCCGGGATATGAAGGTGGGATATGCCAGCGCCCTTTCATGGATTTTGTTCTCTATCATTATCACCTTTACCCTGGTATTTTTTTCCTTGTCGGGGAAATGGGTGTATTACAGTGACGAGCGATGAAGGTAAAAATACAAGGCCGTTGAAACGGCGGAATGAGAGGAAAAATGAAACGGAAATGGAAGACGGCGGCGCTGTACCTTGTGATAACGGCAGCGGCGGTAATAGTGGGGTATCCTCTGTTGTGGCTCTTTTTTTCTTCCTTCAAGGAAAATGCGGAAATTTTCACCTCGGTGAAGCTGTTTCCCGAAAATTTTACGCTGGACGGCTTCATCAACGGCTGGAAATCCACGGCGGCAGTGCCCTTTTCCACCTTTTTGATCAACTCCTGCAAGCTGGTGATCCCCACCGTGCTTCTCACAGTGGCGTCGGCTATTCTGGTGGCCTATGGATTTTGCAGATTTGAGTTTAAGGGCAGAAAAGTACTGATGATGGCCATGCTGTCCACCATGATGCTGCCAAACACAGTGGTCATGATACCCAGGTATATTTTATTTAACGATTTTAACTGGCTCAACAGCTATATTCCCTTTTATGCCATGGCGGCATTTGCAGTGAATCCTTTTTTCACTTATCTGCTGATTCAGTTTTTCCGGGGGATTCCCATGGACCTGGATGAGGCCGCATATATTGACGGAGCGGGGAAATGGCAGATTCTGGTGAAGGTGATTCTGCCGCTTTCCAAGGCTCCTATTGTGTCTGCGGCGCTGTTTCAGACCGTGTGGACCTGGAATGACTTCTTTAACCCGCTTTTGTACATAGACAGAGTTACCAAATATCCGGTATCCCTGGGACTGAGACTGGCCATAGATGCGGACTCGGTGGTAAATTGGAACAGTATCATTGCAATGTCCTGTGTAAGTATGCTGCCGGTGATTGTTTTGTTTATCTGCCTGCAGAAATATTTCGTACAGGGAATCGCTACCACGGGAATCAAGAGCTGAGAAGGCAGGAAAAAAATTTTTTAGAAAAAAGCCTGAAAAAATGGACGGAGGAGAAGATGGGCGAAAAAATAATAGAAACAGATGTGCTGGTATGCGGCGGAGGCTGCTCGGGATGCGGCGCGGCCTGGGGAGCCGGAAGGACGGGAGCAAAGGTGATTCTTCTGGAAAGAAACGGATTTCTGGGAGGCATTGCCAGCTCCAGTATGATCTCTAATCTATACAATCATTTTATTACCCGGGACGGGCGGATGGTCATGAAGGGAGCGCCCCTGGAGTGGATGGAGCGCATGGAGAAAAGAGGAGCTGCCACCTCCAAGTGGCGTTATCCTGACGGAAGACTGGTGCACGACCCGGAGCAGATGAAGGTGGTTTTTGACGAGATGATGGAGGACGCCGGGGTGGAGGTTCTATTTCACACCATGGCCCTTAAGCCTCTGGTTGAGGATGGAAAAATAACAGGAGTGTGGGTAAATACTCCTGACGGAAAGGCGCTGATCCGGGCAAAGCAGGTGGTGGACACCACGGGAGAATGCGACATGGCCTGGAAGGCCGGTGCGCCTACCCGGTATGCCTGCGGCATGGCGACCCTTACCTTTAAGTTTGCCAACGTAAGGCTGGAGGAGCTGTATGAGCATTTTAAAAAGCATCCCGAAACCTTTCCCATAGGGATTGACGCCATGAAGGACTTTAAGGAGTTTGAGGAGGAATGGCTCAACAGAGATGTGCTTTATTTTCCCCATTCGGGAGGAGAGGATTGGGATTTGTTTCAGGATGCCATAAAGGAGGGACGATTTCAAAAGGAGATCGGAGATATTTTTTCCATGGACTCCTGCTGTATCATAGGGATGAAGGGATCTGACACGGCAGTGATCAACTCCCAGATGTGGCGGATTCGTTCCCTGGACCCCTTTGTACTCTCTGACGCAGAGGAAAGGGCTCATGAGGCGGTTTATTATGTGGCGGATTTTATGATAAAAAATATTCCCGGCTTTGAGCACGCCTATGTGGCTCAGGTATCGGATGAGCTGGCCATACGGGTGAGCAGGGGAATTGAGAGTGATGTGACCTTTGACAAGGATGAGCAAAAGAAAACAGGAAAAATTCATTCGGACGATCCTACGGCAAACGGCACGGATATAGAGTATAATATACTTCGTAATCTTACGGGAGATGAAAAATATGCCAAGTCAAAGGATTTTGAGGAAGAGGACATTTATCAGCAGGATGTAATCGCCTGCAGGCCAAGGCAGATGAACTTTAAGCTGACAGGTGAGTTTGTGAGCAATGCTACCGTGGATATTCCCTTTGGCGTTATGCTGCCGGAGGGGGTGGATAATCTGCTTGTGGCCAGCGGAAAAAGTGTATCCGCAGTGCCCCAGACCATGCTGCGCTATCAGTCTGCGGGTATGTCCCTGGGACAGGCGGCAGGTGCTGCCGCGGGGCTTGCGGCAAAGGAAGGCGTCACCGTAAGAGAGCTGGCTGCAAGGGATATGAAAGGAATCCAAGAGGAACTGCTCTCCCAAAATGTATATCTGGGAACGGAAGAAAGACTAAAAGAGCTTGGACTTGCGGAAAAGAAAAAGGGACCTGCCGAAGGCAGCCCTGTGTAGGAGGAAGGAAAATGAAACAGACAGAAAGACAAGAGACAGACGTGCTGATTGTGGGAGGCTCTCTGGAGGGCTGCATTGCGGCAGCTTCCCTGGCAAAGGCGGGGAGAAAGGTACTGCTTACGCTGAGAGAAGGCTCTTTGGGCGGAGCGGCCACAGGCGGGCTTGAGGTAAGTCTTTTTTGTGAAAAGATAAAGGAGCCCAGAGCGGCTGCATATGCGGAAGAACTGCTGGAAAAGGCGGGAAGAGCGGAGGGAACAAAAGGACCCTTATTCCATGACCAGCGCTGTAAGCTGGTACTGGCCCAGATGTTAGAGGCGGCCGGCGTCACCGTGCTCAGCCATATATTTCCTTTTGAGGTAAAACAAGAGGAAGAGGAGATCGTGTGTCTGGCAGAGTGCAAGACAGAAACTTTGGAGATACACAGCAGGGCGCTGGTGGACGCAGAGCCCTATGGAGCTGTCTTGGCAATGGCGGGTATTCCCTGGCAGCCAGGCAGCAGTAAGGCCTATGGCGCCATAAAGTGGAACGGTATTCCCACGCAGGCTCTTGCAGAGGCGCTGGAGCCGGGAAGCATATGCGGGGAGGGCTTTCTCATAGGAATGCTGCAACCTGAATTTTCCTGGAAAAAGAATGGAATAATCTGTGGAACCGAGGCTTTCAGGTGCTTTCACAGCTCTGATTTCGGGGAAACCATCATGGCAGGCATACCCATAACGCTGCCTGATTTCTCCATTTTTACGCTGTCCCGGGCGGAAATAGCTCTTAGAGGTTACGCTTACAGGCTTAGGGATACCTTGCGGAAAACCAGGCAGGGATTTGAAAAGGCTTCGATTATTCACATAGCGCCCCAGGTAGAATGGTATGGCACAAGAAGATTTGCGGAAAAAAGACGGGGAAGGCTTTTTTCCATAGGTCTTGAGGAGTACACCAATGAGAAAGCCATTGAGGCTGGTGTGGCTTGTGCAGATTTGGTACAGGATTTTTTGGAAAAAGAGGAACAGGAGGAAAAATGAAAAGAAAAGGGCTGATGCACGGAGCGGACTATTACCCGGAGCAATGGCTTTCCAGGCCGGATATTCTCAAGGAGGATATCCGGCTTATGAAGCTTGCGCATATCAACACGGTGACCCTGGGGGTCTTTGCCTGGTCGGCACTGGAGCCGCAGGAGGGCGTGTGGGATTTCACATGGCTGGACCAAATGATGGATACACTTTATGAAAATCATATATCCGTTATACTGGCTACCCCCAGCGGAGCAAGACCGGCGTGGCTTGCAAAGGCGTATCCTGAGGTGCTTCGGGTTTCGGAGGACAGGAAACGTAATCTCTACGGCATGCGCATGAATCATTGCTATACCTCCCCGGCATACAGACGGCTGGTGCGGGAAATCGACGAAAGGCTGGCAAAAAGGTATGGGAACCATCCGGCGCTTAAGGCGTGGCATATTTCCAACGAATACCACGGAGAATGCCACTGCCCTCTGTGCCAGAATGCCTTCAGAGAATTTTTGAGAGAAAAATACGGCACCCTTGAGGCGTTAAATAAAGCCTGGTGGACCGGCTTTTGGTCAAAGACCTTTACGGACTGGGAGCAGATAGAATCCCCATCCTCAAGGGGAGAGATGGCACTGCAGGGGCTGACCCTTGACTGGAAGCGTTTTGTGACAAAACAGACCGTGGATTTTATGCGCCGGGAAATCGAAACGGTAAGAGCATATGCCCCTTCGGTTCCTGTGACCACTAACATGATCGGCAGCTTTATCGAGGTGGATTATCCCAAAATGGCGCCCTGGCTGGATGTGGCGGCCCTGGACTGTTATCCTCAGTGGGGCGGCGGACCGGATTATGAAATCGCTATGGACGCCGGCTTTGAGTACGATGTGACCCGCTCCCTGAAAAAAAGCCCCTTCTGGCTGCTGGAGACCACCCCTTCTTTGACAAACTGGCCGGCAGTGGGAAAGCCCAAGGGCCCCGGCATTCATGTGGCCGGCTGCCTGCAGGCCATCGCCCATGGCTCGGACAGCGTACAGTATTTTCAGTGGAGAAAGAGCAGAGGCGGCTATGAAAAATTCCACGGAGCCGTAGTAGGGCACTACGGCCATGAGCATACCAGAGTGTTCCGAGAGACGGCCAGACTTGGCGAGATACTGGAGAATTTAGGGGAAATAGAAGGAACCAAAACCATTTCCCAGACCGCTCTTTTATACGATTGGAATAACAGATGGGCCATTGAAGGGGCCAAAGGGCCCAGACAGGACAAATTTTATGAAGAAACCATACGAGAGCATTACCGGGCCCTTAGACGCTATGGGGTAAATGTGGATGTGATAGATGAGGAACAGTCCCTGGAGGGCTACAGACTGATTGCCGCTCCCATGCTTTATCTGGTAAAGGAGGAGCTTCCGCAACGGCTTATGCAGTTTGTGCAGGCGGGAGGGGTCTTGCTCTTAACCTATTTCAGCGGCATTACAGATGAAAACGATTTATGCTTTCAGGGAGGCTTTCCGGGCCCTCTTGGGGAATTGGCCGGAGTCTGGGCGGAGGAGCTTGATCTCTTATACCCCCAGGAAAGAGGAGGCTTTTGCTGTACCGGGGAAAGCCTGCCTGGGGAGGGCAGATGGAGCTGTAGGGATTACTGCGAGGTGATTCACGCCAGAGAGGCGGATGTGGAGGCATGCTATACCTCCGGATGGTATGCGGGAATGCCTGCCCTTACAAGGCACCGGATAGGAAAGGGGGAGGTCTGGTATCTGGCGGCAAGGGCGGAGAATGACTTTTTGCTTCTTTTGTACGGCAGACTGCTTGAGAGAGCGGGCGCTGCCTATATTCCCGGCGGACTGCCTAAGGGAGTGACTCTGTGCACAAGATGCGGCCAGAAAGAGCGCTATCTTTTTTATACCAACTGGAATGGGCAGCCTGTCACAGTAGAAATGCCCGAGGGAGAAGAAATGCTGCGCACAGGAGAAGCAAAGGGAGAACAGGGAAGCATGGATCCGCTGGAAACGGTGATTTTAAAGCAGAAGCTGCAATAGTATCATTTTGGTGTCTACAGTACAAAAAAGTGCTTATTTTACGAAAGAAACTTTTCTGCCTATAATAAAGACAAGAGCTGAGGAGAGCGGCCGAACCGAAGCTCATTGTAAACAATCATGCAATCAATAGGAGGAAACCAAAATGACAAATATTCGGAAAGCTCTCGAACTCATTCACACCTTCGCTGATGGCGACACTGAAAAAGCGAAAAGCCTGCTGGCTGAAGGATACATTCAGCACAACCTGGCCTATGGCACCGGACGCGACGCTTTCGCCTGCTCTGTTTCCTATCTGGCTTCTGTGCCGGTAAAAACCACTGTTAATAACATCCGGGCCTTTGAAGATGGCTGCGAAAGCTGAGCCGAATCCTTCTGGCCGGACGCAGATCGACGGTACGAAGGAACTGAAGGATATGGATAAGACTGAGGAAAACCGCGAATTGGTGAAGAATTTCCTCTACGATGTTATGCAGGGAAAGCGCCCCGAAAAAACTGCCGACTACTTTGAGGGGGATATTTACATTCAGCACAACACGGGCATTGCCGATGGACTTTCCGGGCTGGGCGCTGCGCTGTCCGCTCTTGCCGAGCAGGGAATCCAGATGATTTACACTACCACCCATCAGGTACTGGCACAGGGCAACTTTGTTCTGGCTGTCAGTGAGGGCACCTTCGGCGGCGCGCCTACCAGCTATTATGACCTGTGGCGCGTGGAGAATGGCAAGATTGCAGAGCATTGGGATGTGATGGAAACCATCGCTGATGAGTCCACGTGGCAGAATCAGAACGGCAAGTTTTAATGACGGCAGTGGCAGTCTGCAAAATGAAAAGGAATCGGTATCAGCATTGTCACCATGCTGCTTTATAAACAGCTTGCCCCGATATGAAAGGGCAGGCGGGAGCAGGAGGTTCATCATGCAGAGGAGAGATTATTTGAAATATATTGTGGAAGAAATTCACTCTGCCGTATTTGCCACCGTGGACGGTGAGGGACGTCCCGTTACCTGCGCCATCGACATTATGGACTATGATGAAAGCGGCCTTTATTTTCTGACCGCAAAGGGCAAGAATTTTTATGAACGGCTGAAAGCCAATGAAAACATTGCTTTTACGGCCATGAAGGGAGAAGATACTCTTTCCTGTGTGGCCCTGTCGGTGCAGGGCAGGGCAAAAGAAATTGACGGACAAGTGCATTGGGTGCAAACTGTGCTATTCCAAATGCCCCCAGAAGTGCATTGATATTACCAAAAAACCCGTTGCCATCCAACAGGAACACTGCCTGCACTGTGGAAATTGCTTTGAAATCTGTCCCGCAGGGGCCATTGAACGGAGCCGGTGATATGACGCAGGAACAGGCGTATGTGACATTTTGCACATCGAAAAGCAGCAGGAAATGAAGGTTTGTTTTTTTCCTGTTCCTGCATATTATAAAAGAAAAGTCAGGGTCTTAAGGCCAGGCGACTGCAAAAGGAAGATTTAGAAAATGCTTTGGAGGATGCAGCATGTTTCAACACAGACACGCTTCCGCTCCGAGCTGACCGCAGCGGTACCTAAGGCTGCAAAGGACGCAGCCCAAGTACCGGCGGTCAGCAAGGGTCTGTTTATGAAATATGCTGCATACTAAAAGCATTATTTACAAATCTGAGTTTTGGGATCGCCTGTTTTCAGACCCGTAAAAGGAGAAGCAGTGTGGCGGACTGTAAGGAAAAGATTCTTTCCAATAATTTTTATGATGTGATCACGGATTATTCCATCGGCATGGTGGAGACGGACAGAGTGTATGACTTCTGCTATGCAGACATCGAAAAATTGTACAATGTGGTCTATTTAAACAGAAGCGGAATTCCCGATATCGAGGAATATTTTTTTGACTATCAGACCATCCCCAAGCTCTATGGGCTGATGCAGCAGGGACGGGTGGCGGAGGGGTTCGACCCGGGGAGCCTGATCGCAAGCGGCATCACCCAGGTTCAAAGGCCTCCCTTAAGCCTCACGGGAAGGGGCGTGGTAGTCTGTATTATCGACACGGGGGAGCGTGTTATTATAATGTCAAGTTAGTAAGAACCCGGCAAAATCAAGGGTTCCCGCTGACTTAGTCCTATTTTTTTTCGCCCGGAACCGTATGGCACAGTGGCAGTATTCCAAAGAGCAGAAAGAGGAGCTTCACAAAATGATGGCTCTCGGCATGACAAAGGCAGGAATTCTGGCGGTATTTTACCCGGAAACCGATGTGGCGAAAATGAGGGAAATCAGACGGACTTATCGGGCGGTAAAAAATAAAGCTGCGGAGTAATGTTTTGCCTTATGAAAATGACCCCATGAAAATATGCGCTGTAAATTCACAATGAAATATATTGAATAATTTGCAGTAAATGCGTATAATATAATTACCACAAAGTAATGCAGATGATTATGGAAAAAGAAGGGATCGATATGCCGAATATTAAACCTATTTCAGATTTGAGGAATTATACAGCAGTCATAAATGAGGTCACATATGGCAACAGAGTTTATTTAACCCGTAACGGACATGGACAGTGCGCTATCATAGATATGAAAGAATTAGATGAGCTTGACAAACAGAAAGCCCTTTTTCAGCTAATGAGCAAATTAAATGAGGCGGAAATCTCCATCCGTGAGGAAGGAACGGTATCTGCTGACGAGCTGGAAGCAGAACTGGGGGTATAGGGTTGAAAAAACTTGAATATTCACAAGTTGTAAGGCGCAAGCTGAAAGCATTGAGGGTGCGGCTGACAGATGAATTTGGTTCAGAAGCGGCAGAAAAAGCATTGAAGCGGATTACAGATGCAGCAAGAGGGCTTGAAGATTTTGCAGAAAAAGGAGTTGCTGTATCTTCGATGTATGATATTGACTGTGATTACAGATACCTTTATGTAGGACATAATTACTTGTTTTACAGAATAGAGAAGGACAGGATTATTATCGTTGAGATGTTCGATGACAGGGAAGACTTTATGTATAAACTGTTTGGTATCCGTTCCATATCTCAGGAGTCCCTTGACTATTGGGATGATTAGCGTCGGTGTACAAGGGGCAACAAGAAATGAAAATAAAATAGCAGTAAAGAAAACAACATCAGGCTGCTTCGGGTCTGGTGTTTTTTGTTATAGCAACGAGGAAAATGAACATTGTGATTGCACAAATGGACATTGGACGACTGCTAATGGGGCTATCGGGAAATAGATAGCCCCTGTTTTTATTTTTGCCCATTTAGTGTTATGGGACAATCTGCCTTGCGAATACAATAGGAAAGAACAGGCATAAAGAGGAAGAAATATGGATTTTTCAATAGAAGAATTGAAGCGTATGCAGTCAATGAATATCATGGACTTAAAGCGGGAGGAGCTTATCAGTGCAGAGGAGATCGTGATTGATACCGAGCGGTGTGTGGAAAGTCGTATTCAGTCCTACATGGAACAGACAGGCAATCCATTCGCCCAGAATGTGGGGGAATATATTTTGCAGCTTGGCTTTATGGAGGGAACAAATGATACGATAGATGACCGTATGATTCTGCTGACGAAACGGAAAACGCAGATTACGGTCTGACAAAAATATCTGTTTCATCAGGAGGAACGCAGATGAAAGCAAAAGAGTTTTATAATGTAGCCATTTATCTCCGTTTAAGCCGTGATGATCTTTCCACCGCAGGCGGAAGGGATATTGGCAGCATTGACGCAGGAAGCAGAAAAGCAGAAAGCAACAGCATCCGTTCACAAAGGGACATGATCCGTTCTTATATCCGCTCACAGGATAACATGGAAATCTACGATATTTATGTAGACGATGGTTTTTCCGGAGCCAATTTTGACAGACCGGAATTCAAGCGGATGATGCAGGATATAGAGGCGGGGAATGTTGACTGTGTCATAGTAAAGGACTTATCCAGATTAGGACGAGATTATATAGAAGCCGGGCGGTTGATTCAAAAGACCTTCCCGGCTTTTTCTGTGCGTTTTATCGCCCTTACAGACCATTTTGATTCACTCACAGCGGATTATCATGAGACGTCGCTGGTGGTTCCCGTGAAAAACTTTGTCAATGATTCTTATTCCAGGGACATATCCGGCAAAGTGAGAAGCCATCAGCAGGCAAAAAGGGAAAAGGGAGACTTTATCGGCGCATTTGCTGTCTACGGATACCGGAAAAGCGATAAAAACAAAAATCTTCTTGTGCCGGATGACTATGCTGCTGGTATTGTACGGAAAATCTTTGCATGGAAGATTGACGGTTACAGCAGCTTTGCCATTGCACAGCTGCTGGATGGAATGGGGATTCTTTCCCCGATGGAATATAAAAAGATGAATGGGGAGAAATACCATACCGGATTTGTGACCGGAGTAAAAACAAAGTGGTCAGCAGTTGCGGTCAAGAGGATTCTTACAAATGAAGCCTACATTGGAACGCTGGTGCAAGGCAAGGATGAAAAAGTAAATTATAAAGTGAAAAAGTCTGTCAGGAAGCCTGAGGAAGAGTGGACGAAGGTTAAGGAAGCCCACGAAGCCATTATTTCAAAAGAGGATTTTGAAATCGTACAGGATTTGTTAAAGGTAGACACCCGTGCGGGAAGAGGAGAAAAAAAGTCGCACATCTATGCGGGACTGCTATTCTGCGGGGACTGCATGGAACCAATGACACGCAGAGTAAACCGTTACAAGGGAACGGAAACAGTTTCTTTTATCTGCTCCACAAAGAACAGGGGCGGGGGATGCAGCGGACATAAAATCCCAGAGGAAGATTTGAACCGTCTTGTACTGAATGGCCTGAAACAGCAGGTATCATTGTTCTTAGATAAAAGCAAGGTGCTTGAGGCAATCGGGCAGATGGAGATTCATTTTGAAGAAGTAGCAGCTTTTGACAAGGAGATTGAAAGGCTGTACAGCGAACAGGATAAATATCTGACGCTCAGGGCCGGCTTGTATGAGGATTTAAAAAAAGGAATCATTACGGAGGAAGATTTTAAGAATTTCAGGGAAATTTATGAAAAACGCTACCAGGAGCTTCAGCAGGCGGTCCGCAGCCAGGAAGAGATGATAAAAAGACTCTTTCAGTCGGGCGTATCCGCAGGCATGAATCTGGAGCGGATGAAAACGGCAATGCAGGTTACAGAGCTTGACCGTACTACACTGATTACCTTTGTGAAACGGATTCTTGTGTATGAAGATAAGCGTGTGTATCTGGAAATGAGATTTAAGGAGCTGTTTTCAAAGGTGATTATGCTGGCAGATTATATAGATGCAGATAAGCAGCATGGAAAGGGGGGAAAGCCGGCTCTGCCGGCTGGAGCAGATGGCAAGAACCTCTAAAAAGCGGAAGGCATTTTCTGATGCAGCAGATAAGCCGAAAAAAATGTATTCTGTGGGTATTTATGCAAGGCTTTCCGTAGATGGAAGCAAGGCAGGCGGAAGGGATGCCTGCCTGCGGGCACGGAAAAATGAATCCATTGAAACACAGATTGAAATTGCAGAGGATTTTATCAGCAGGCAGAATGACATGACTGTATTTGACTGCTATACCGATATAGGAAAGACCGGAACGGATTTTAAAAGAGAAGGCTTCGAACGCATGATGCGTGATGTAAGGATGCGGCGGATTGACTGCATCATAGTAAAGGATTTGTCACGTTTTGGGAGAAACCACATCGAAACGGGAAACTATATCGAAAAGATTTTTCCATTCATGGGGGTCCGCTTCATAGCGGTTACAGACCATTTTGACAGCATGAACCTGTCCGGCGGGGATGAGACATGGGGTGTCAGCCTGAAAAATCTGGTCAATGAAATGTATGCAAAGGACATTGCTGCTAAAGTGAAAGCCAGCAGGAAAGAAAAATGGGAGCAGGGCAGCTATACAGGCGGTGTGCCTCCTTATGGATACCGTGCAGAGTGGATTGGTGATAAAAAGTGTCTTTTTATTGAGGAAACCACATCGGATATTGTAAAAAAGATATTTCAGCTGTTTCTTTCCGGAAAAAACAGGAAAGAGATTGTACAGTGGCTCTATGAGAACAGGGTGGCCAGACCTGCGGAATATCACAAAACAGGAAATATATACTTTAAAGAAGGGGAGCAGCCTGTGCAGTGGTCCAAGGGGACCGTAAAAATGATTCTGACAAATCCGGTCTACATGGGCTGCCTTGTGCAAGGGAGGACCTGCGGAAAAGATTACATGATGCGCAGCAGGCATGATATTGATTCCGGGGACTGGTCCGTAAAGGAGCATACCCATGAAGCAGTCATCAGTGAGGATATGTTTTTTGAAGCCGCCGCAAGGTTTGAAAAATCATCTGTTTACTGCAACAAGAAAGGATATTCCAAAGCGGTTCCGGTAGAGGAAGACATATTTGCGGATGTCCTTTTCTGCGGTGACTGCGGCTCGAAAATGACAAGGATCACTGCCATAAAACAGTTCAGCTCTAAAGACAGGGTGAGGACATACAGCTATAACTGCCCTAAGAAGGACCGGATTGACGGGGAAAAATGCGTTACGAAAAGCATTACCCTGGCATCACTTACCGATATTGTAAAGGAAGCGGTCCGGCAGGAATTTTCCCTTTCTGCAATGCGTCCAAAAGAGCTTGTGGAAAGCAATAAGCGGGAGGCAGAGGCCCAAAAGGAGGAATGGAACAGGCAGCTTCTTCACATTCAAAAAAGGATTGAAAATGTAAAAAAGCTCGGAAGCGAGCAGTACCTGAAGTACCGCATGGGGGAAATGGACGAGGAAAGCTTCCGGCGGGAAAAGGAAGACAACGATAAAACCACTCTTCTCCTGCAGAAGAAAAGTGCAGACATTGCAGAAAGATTAAAGAAAATAGACTTTGAAACGGCACAGAAGAACCATTTTCTGCGCACTTTGGTAAAGGGGAGTGAAAAAACAGATCTGACATCAGAAGCAGTCCGTACTCTGATACACAGGATCGAAGTCTATCCAGATCACAGGGTAAAGATAATATTTGCTTTCAGGAGGCAGGATATGCAGTTTGGAAAGGAGGGCATTTAGAATGAAAAGGTATCAGATTGCAATCTATATCCGTTTGTCAAAAGAAGATGACAGATGCAAGGAAGAAAGCAACAGCATCACAAT
>DXGH01000071.1 GCA_019114005.1 Candidatus Acetatifactor stercoripullorum | reverse complement strand
GATTTTCTCTTTTGTTTTGTAATATCCTTAAGAGTTATGGAGAAAAGGTAAGCGGCCTTCTCGGCAGGGAAGAGTTTACCTTTATGTGGGCAGGCTCCGGGGCGGCCATTGCGGTAAGTCTTACGGAGATTCTGATTCTTCTGTTTCTGCTTTTGGTTTACCGGGGAAGCAGCAAAGAGAGAAAAAAAGCAGAAGAAGGAAAAAAGACCAGAGAATCTTTATGGGATTTTACAAGAATCCTGTATGGAAGCATGGGAGCTTTTCTTTTGACAGGACTGCTGGAACGGCTTCCTGTGTGGTTTGGAATGGTATTTTTTCATAAAAATGCCCAGGGCGCAGATTTGGGAGGACAGAGCTATGGAGTATATTACGGACAGTATCTGGCCCTTTGCGCAGGCTTTCTTTTTTTACTGTGTGCTTCCCTGATACCGGCCGGAGCCAGAGTTACCCACGGCTTAAAGCGGGAGGATCAGCGCTATGCCAGAAACTGCTTTCAGGCGGGAATTCACATGATTTGGGCAAAGGCATTATTTTTTGCAGTGTTTTTGGCTGTTATGGCGCAGCAGACGGCGGGAATTTTCAATGAGGCCCGGGCTGAGACACTGGCTTCTATGCTGCGCTTTGGTTCAAGCATAATTGTGTTTGGGGCCTTTGCATTTTATTTTAAGAGCATTTTGCTTTCTCAGGGGAAAAAATATCATGTGGCCGCCTGTCTGGGGATTGCAAATGTGATTTTTGCGGCAGCCTCAGCATTGTTTCTGCAGGCAGGGAATGCAGGGATTCTTTCCCTGGTATACGGCGGAGTCATAGGAAGCGCTCTCTACTGCGGACTGACCGGATTTTTTGTAATTGGCAGACTGGGACGAGGGATACAGATGGTACGAACCTTTTGCATTCCCTTAGGCGCTGTCTGCGGCGCTGCTCTTATGGAATTTCTCATTGGGGAATTTTTTACACCGCATCTGGGAAATGTGGCTGCTGCGCTGATTGGCTTTGGGGTGTCCTTTGCGGTTTACTGGGGAATTCTATTGGCTTTGCGCAATTTCAAGGTTCAGGAGCTTGCGGCTGTGCAGGGAGGACGCCTGCTTAAGCTTTTTGTAAAAGCAGTGGGAAAATAAAATAGATAGCAGCGCAGAAATCGTTACAGGCATGTATAAATTTCATGGAAACAGCTGATACTTCTATGTAAAAAAACAGGCTTTACAGCAGAAGGTCAGGAAGATGATGAAATTTGTGAAAGGTGCGCTGCTGTTTTTTGTGTTTCCGGCGGTAATGCTCGGAATCGGTTTTTTTGCCGGAATCAAGGCCGTGGAGTTTTTTTATCCCGGCAGGGTGCAGCAGCAGACAGAGACGCCGGAGTTTTACCCGGAGACGATTGAAGAACAGCAGCCTTTGGAAACGGATTTTGATATGGATACCCAGCGGGCCGACGTTATGCAGGAGAGTGTGCCGCAGGATGCCGGGATGGAAGAAACATCAGAAGAAGCTTATGTTTCTTCAGGTATCCAGGAAGCCGCTTCCTCAGGGGAGACTTTGTGTGTGGATACGGAATATGTGCTGGAGGAGACAGACATTATAAACCATACGGTGGTGGAGACCAGCTGGAAACTGCCGGATAAGTACGTGGGAATGAACAGAGAGCAGTTTCTGGCGGCAATGGAGTCCTATGAAGCGTTTCCGCCGCTGTCGGAAATGGAGAGAGGCTTTGTGGGGCTGGAAGTGCTTTCTTTTTCCAGAGAGCGGGTTGTGGTACAGATGAATTATCAATATCTGCAGCCTGGCAGCTGCTTTTATCTTGCGGTACAGAACAATGAAGTTGTGGTGTATCTGGAGGATATGGAGACGATTTATATCAATACCGGAATAAAGCTGGACAGCCTGCCGGAGGCATTGCAGCTGGAAATCATTCAGATGATGTGGGTGGAGGACGAGGAAAGTCTTTATGATTTTCTGGAGACCTACTCCAGCTGAGGACCTGAAAAGGCAGGATGCCTGGCAGGCAGAATGGAGAGTACGATGAGGAAATGCAAGGTTGGAGTGATAGGAGGAGGACCTGCGGGAATGACGGCAGCCATTGCCGCAGCCAGAAGAGGAGCTTTGGTCACTCTATTTGAGCGAAATGAACGGGTGGGGAAAAAGCTGCTTGTCACAGGAAATGGAAAATGTAATCTGGGAAACAGGGCTCTTTCCGAGCAGGCATACTATGGAAGCAGCTCCCAGTGGATCAAAGACAGCCTGGAGCGGTTTGGCACGGAAGACACCATTCGATTTTTTCAAGGTCTGGGACTTCTGCTGAAGGAGAGAAACGGATATCTATATCCTGCCTGCGAACAGGCGGCGGTGGTGCTTGATGTGCTGCGCACAGAGCTGAGGACTCTGGGTGTATGTGTGAGAACAAATTCCAGGGTTCAGAGAGTGGAAAAAACCCCAGATGGGAAAATTGCTTTACATATAGGAGAAGAGACGGATTACTTTGACAGCGTAGTGTTAGCCTGTGGCAGCAAGGCGGCCCCAAGAACCGGTTCAGACGGCACGGGCTATGAGCTGGCGGCAGGCCTGGGCCACAAGGTGACGCCTGTGGTTCCGGCGCTGGTGCAGCTTCGGTGCAGAGAGAATTTTTTGAAGGCTGTGTCAGGAGTCAGAACGCAGGCCTTGATTGAAGTGGTGCATCATGGAAAAACGCAGGTCTCAGAGATGGGAGAGCTGCAGCTTACGGATTACGGAATTTCCGGAATTCCTGTTTTTCAGGTAAGCAGAGTTGTAAATTATCTGCTTTTGAAAGAAAAGGAGGTCACAGTCCGGCTGAATCTTCTGCCGGATTATTCCTCCGGGGAGTATGAAATGCTGAAGGCGTCCAGAAGGCTTTTGTTAAGAGACCGCACGGTGGAGGAATTTTTTACGGGTATGCTTCATAAAAAGCTGATGACGCTGTTTATCAAAAACGCCGGATTAAAGCCGGGGCAGATGGCAGAGACGGCGGATAAAGAAGCCATTGAAAAGGTTTTTGCCCTTTGCAGACAGTGGACACTTCATGTGAACCAGAGCAACTCCTATGATAACGCCCAGGTGTGCGCGGGGGGAGTGGATACACGGGAAATCACCAGGGACATGGAATCCAAGAAGGCACCGGGGGTGTTTTTTGCCGGGGAGATCATGGATGTGGATGGAAAATGCGGCGGATATAACCTGCAGTGGGCCTGGTGCAGCGGATATCTGGCCGGGACGGCGTCAGCAGACGTACAAGCAGACAAACGATAGAGGGGATTTTACATATGATCAGAATCAATCAGGTAAAGCTTAAGACGGATCATACAAGGAAGCAGCTGGAAAGAAAGGTCTTACAGCTGCTTCCCGTGAAGGATACGGAAATTTTAGGCCTGGAGATACTCAGGCAGTCTGTGGATGCCAGAAAGAAACCGGATATCTATTATATTTACAGTCTTTTGGTTCAGGTGCAAAACGAAGAAGCCGTTCTGAAGGCTCTGGCAAAACCCAAATGGGAAAAGGTGGCAAAGCAGCATGGAATAGAAGCTGCCTCTCCTTCGGCCTATCATTTTCCAGAGCCAAAAACCCATCGTCTTTCAGGGAAAGGAAACCCTGTGGTCATCGTAGGCTGCGGTCCCGCAGGACTTTTCTGCGGATATTATCTGGCGAAGGGCGGTTATGCCCCGATTCTGCTGGAACGGGGAAAGCCTGTGGAGGAGCGCAGAGAGGACGTGGAGCGTTTCTGGAGGGAGGGCGTACTGAACCCTTCCTCCAACGTACAGTTTGGCGAGGGAGGTGCGGGAACCTTTTCGGATGGTAAGCTCAACACGCTGGTAAAGGATAAGGAGGGCAGAAACCGGGCGGTGCTGGAAACCTTTGTGAAATTCGGTGCGCAGCCTTCCGTGCTCTATGAGGCCAAGCCCCATATCGGAACGGATGTGCTCTGCGGCATTGTGCGCAGGATGCGGGAGGAAATCATCCGGCTGGGCGGGGTGATTCGTTTTCAGAGCCAGGTGACGGAGCTTCTCACAGAAGGGCAAAGGGTTCGGGGTGTTGTAATCAATGCCAGGGAAACGCTTCCCTGCAAGCAGCTTGTGCTGGCCATAGGGCACAGTGCCAGAGATACCTTTTCCATGCTGTATGATAAGGGTGTTCCCATGGAAGCCAAATCCTTTGCGGTGGGACTTAGAGTACAGCATCCACAGGAGATGATCAACCTAAGCCAGTACAAAACAGCGGACCCGGGAAAACTGGGAGCGGCAGCTTATAAGCTGACGGCCCAGGCAGAAAACAAGAGAGGTGTTTATTCGTTCTGTATGTGCCCCGGAGGCTATGTGGTAAACGCATCCTCCGAGGAGGGCAGGCTGGCCGTCAACGGCATGAGCTACAGCGGACGGGACAGCCGGGCGGCAAACAGCGCCATTATTGTGTCTGTGACAAGTGAGGATTATGGTTCAAAGCATCCCCTGGCAGGCATTGCCTTTCAGAGAAGGCTGGAGGAAAGAGCCTTTTTGCTGGGAAGCGGGAAAATACCTGTGCAGCGCTATGATGTTTTTCAAAGGTGTGTGGAGACGGGAATGGATCAGGAGCAGCTTTTGGCCAAGGGAGTGATTTCCGGTCTGGCAGCGGAGGCGGGATGTGAGCCGCTCTGTAAGGGAGAGTTTTGCTACGGGGATGTGAGCCGGATTCTGCCCCGGGAATGCAACGAGGCCTTTGTGGACGGCATGAAGGCCTTCGGCAGGCAGATCAAGGGCTTCGACGGGCCGGAGGCTCTGCTTCTTGGTGTAGAAAGCAGAACCTCATCCCCGGTGCGTATCCACAGGGACGAGACTCTGCAGTCTGCCATCAGAGGGATTTATCCCTGCGGGGAGGGAGCAGGCTATGCGGGAGGCATTACCTCTGCGGCTATGGACGGACTGCGGGTTGCGGAGGCCATTGCAGGAGAATTGGAGAGACATTGACGGCGAAGGGAAAATAAAGTAGAATAACAGTCAGAAAAAATGCTACGTGCAGAAAACGAGGAAAAACTTTGAGCAGCCTGAGGGAATACATAAAGGATAAAAAGCGTATTGTGGTAAAAATCGGTTCCTCCTCCCTGCAACACAGGGAGACCGGTGACTTGGATTACATTCGGCTGGAAAAGCTGGTGAGGGAGCTGTGCGATATCCGCAACCAGGGGAAGGAGGTTGTGCTTGTGACCTCCGGGGCCATTGCCGTGGGAAAAAAGGCAGTGCATTTGAAGGAAATAACGGCCCCCACCCAAGCGGAGGCAATGGCGGTAAAGCAGGCCTGCTCCGCGGTGGGACAGGCGAGACTGATGATGACCTATCAGAAGCTGTTTGCGGAGTACAATCAGGTGGCGGCGCAGATACTGATGACAAAGAATACGGTCGTGGACAATTTGAACCGCTATAACGCCCACAATACCTTCTCCCAGCTTCTGCGCATGGGAGTAATCCCCATAGTGAACGAAAATGATACAGTGGCAACCTACGAAATAGAAATCGGCGATAACGATACGCTTTCCGCCATTGTGGCAGCCTTGATTCAGGCGGATCTCCTGATCCTTTTGTCGGATATTGACGGCCTGTATACGGATGATCCCAGGAAAAACCCGGAGGCTCGTTTTATTGAACAGGTGGATGAGCTGACGGATGATCTGATGGAAATGGGAAAATCCAGCACGGGAAGCAGCGTGGGTACAGGAGGCATGAACACCAAGCTGATCGCTGCAAAAATTGCCACAAGCTCTAATGTAGACATGATTATTGCCAACAGCCGGGATATCGGTGTGCTGCACAGGATTTTAGCAGGAGAAAAGGAGGGCACTCTTTTTATGGCCCATCAAAGGGAAGGGTTTGACCTGCCTGCTTTTGTGGAAAATTTACATAAGTTTTAGAGGGGAAGCACTGTCATGAACATGGAAGAGAGAATCAGACGGATCAACGAGCTCTACCACAAGTCTCAAAGCCAGGGATTAAGCGAGGCTGAAAAGGAGGAGCAGGCAAGACTCCGCAGAGAATACGTGGAAAGCATCCGAAGGAATCTGCGGGCCCAGCTTGACAATATTACCATCGAGAGGCCGGACGGCACCTTGGAAAATCTTGGGGAAAAATATGGAAACAAAAAAAGAAATTCGTAAAAGAGCGCTGGCTGAGAGAGCGCGTCTTAAGAAAGAGGAGAGAGAAAGAGCCTGCGTGCTGGTGACAGAGCGCATATTGGGCCATCAATGGTTTTATGGCGCGGAAAGCATTCTGGGCTTTGCAGGCTTCGGAAGCGAGATAGATACCAGCGAGCTTTTAAAAGAGGCTCTGAGAACAGGAAAGAGACTTTATCTGCCCAGGGTAGAGGGAGAAATTATGAATTTTTACAGGGTAAGGTCACTGGGTGACCTTATTTCCGGATATAAAGGGATTTTGGAGCCCCTGCCGGGCACAGAGGCATATGAATATTCCCATGAGAATGCCCAGAGAACCCTGATGCTGATGCCTGGAGCGGCATTTGACGGGATGCGGGGCAGGCTCGGCTATGGAAAGGGATTCTATGACAAATATCTGGCAGATAAGCCGGCTTTACAGCTTCGGACCATAGCCATCGGCTTTCGCTGCCAGATGGTGGAGGAAATCCCCATGGAAGAACGGGATATAAGGCCCTGCCAGGTGATATGCTGTTAGAGGCAGGCTTTCTTATAAAGCGGTTTGCGTCTGAGCGCTGCCCGGCGCAAGGGCATTGTGTGAAAAAAAGCAGCGCAGAAATGAGGAATTCTATGACAGATTTACAAGCGATGGGAGAGAGGGCCGTCTCGGCCAAATATGCCTTGCAGAAGGTGTCTGCGCAGGAAAGAGACACCACCCTTAGAGAAGCGGCAAAGCTGCTTTCCAGCCAGGCCCCAAAGATTCTTGACGCCAATGAAGAGGATATTCGCGCAGCGCAGGAAAGCGGTATGCACCCGGGAATGATTGACAGACTCCGTCTGACAAAAGAGCGTATTGAAGCCATGGCGGAGGGACTGTGCCAGATTGCAGAGCTGCCCCACTGTGTGGGGGAGATCATGGAGCGGTTTGAGCGCCCCAACGGCCTTGTGATCGAGAAAAAGAGAGTTCCCCTTGGCGTAATCGGGATCATCTATGAATCCCGCCCTAATGTGACGGCGGATGCCTTCGGACTTTGCTTTAAGACCGGAAATGCAGTGATCTTAAAAGGGGGGAGCGATGCTCTGCGCTCCAACATTGCCATCGTGGAGATTTTAAGAAGCGCTCTGGAACAGACAGGCATGCCTGCGGACGCCCTGCAGCTGATTGAAAGTACGGACAGAGCCGCCGCCGCCGCTCTTATGAAAATGAACGGCTATGTAGATGTGCTGATTCCCAGAGGGGGAGCGGGACTGATCCGAAGCGTGGTGGAAAACAGCACTGTTCCCGTGATCGAGACGGGAACGGGAAACTGCCATGTCTACGTGGATAAGGATGCAGACCTGGACATGGCGGTTCGCATTGTTGTCAATGCCAAAACCCAGCGCATCGGCGTGTGCAATGCCTGTGAGTCCCTTGTGATCCACAGGGACATCGAAGCGGCGTTTCTGCCCAGGCTTGCAGAAGCTTTGAGTCCTTCCCGTGTGGAGCTTCGGGGAGACCAGGCTGTCAGGGAAATCCTGCCGGATTGTACGCCGGCCTCAGAGGAGGACTACGGAACGGAATATCTGGACTATATTCTATCCTTAAAAACCGTGGACAGCGTGGAGGAGGCCATCGCCCACATCAACAAATATAATACGAAGCATTCCGACTGCATCGTCACACAAAATAAAGAGACCGGAGAAAAATTTCTAGGTGAGGTGGATGCGGCATGCGTTTATGTGAACGCCTCCACCCGCTTTACGGACGGATTTGAATTTGGCTTTGGGGCGGAAATCGGAATCAGCACCCAGAAGCTTCACGCCAGAGGCCCCATGGGCTTAAGGGAGCTTACCTCCTATAAATATGTGATTCACGGAAACGGTCAGATTCGCGGATGACCTTAATTTGGAGTTTGAAAAACGCTTCGGAATGGAGAGTATTATGAAAGAAATGAATGGAAGTATTTGGCACACTATGAGCACCCAGAGGGTGACGCCTACGGATTTTATCTGTGTGATTGAGATTTCAAAGGGAAGTAAAAACAAATATGAAATGGATAAGGAGACCGGTTTTCTGATTTTGGACCGTATTTTGCATACCTCCACCCATTACCCGGCAAATTATGGCTTTATTCCCCGCACCTACGGCGACGACGGAGACCCCCTGGATGTACTTTTGCTGTGCTCTGAGCCTGTGCAGCCCATGACATTGGTGAGAGCTTATCCCATCGGCGTCATTTCCATGCTGGATAACGGCAAGAATGATGAGAAGATTATAGCGGTTCCCTTCAATGATCCTTATTATAACTGCTATCACGATATCAGCGAGCTGCCGCCCCACGTGGTAGATGAAATGGAGCATTTCTTTACGGTGTATAAGTCCCTGGAGAACAAGACCACGGCTGTAAACGAGAAGGGAAACAGGGAGGAGGCCATTGAGGTCATCCGTAAATGCCTGGACAACTATGTGGATACCTTTATTAAAAGCTGGTAACAGGAAGCGAGTTTTGCAAATGCCTATGTTGAGAATCAAATGCGAGAGGAGACAGGAGGGCTTGACGCCTTCCCCGGGGATAAAATGACTTTATATGAGGCACAAAAGAATGAAAGCTACCGCATCAGCGGGCTGTATGTGGAGCCTGCTGTCACCAGAAGGCTTCAGGCGCTGGGCTTAAATGACGGTACTCCTGTGAAGGTGCTTAACAGGAAGCGCCGGGGCGCTATGATTATCCAGGTGCGCGGCACCAGACTGGCGCTGGGAAAGCATATTTCCTCCAATATTGAAATCAGACAGATGAAGGAGGAAAAAGCTTGAGCGTCGGTAAAAGAAAGAATGAATCAAAGATAAATTCTAAAACAAATCCAAAGACAAATCACATCCATGCGGCCTGTGTGGGAAATCCTAACTGCGGGAAAACCACCCTCTTTAACGCACTTACGGGCTCTAAGCTGAAGGTTGCCAACTGGCCGGGGGTTACAGTGGAAAAGGTGGAGGGAGAGGCCTTCTATGAGGATACCCGAATCACCCTTACGGACACACCGGGCATCTATTCTTTGACCTGCTACACCATAGAGGAGAAGGTGACCAGAAAATGTGTAATGGATGACGACATAGATGTGATTATCAACATTGTGGACGCTTCCTCCCTGGAGCGCAATCTTTACCTTACCTTACAGCTTTTGGAGCTTGGAAAGCCGGTGGTGCTGGCTCTCAACATGATGGATATTGTGAAAGAGCGGGGCATGGAAATCGATCTGCACAGGCTTCCGGAAATGCTGGGACATATTCCGGTGATTCCGGTGTCTGCGGCCAAAAGGACGGGACTGGATGTTTTGCTGCACGCGGTGATTCATCATTATGAGGAGGGAATGGAGGAGTACATTCTGGACTATCCTAAGCCTATAGAGGAAAGGATTGCCAAGCTGGAGGTGATGCTGCAGGCCCGCTATCCGAACCATGCCTCCCTGCGCTGGCATGCCATAAAGCTTTTGGAGGATGATGAGGAGGTGCGCACGGAGCATCCCATACAGATCACTAACGTGGCGGACAGAAGCTATGAGAAGGAAATCATCCAGTGTAAGTATGCCTACATCGAAAAAATAGTGGAGGAAACTTTGCTGCACAAGAGCCAGAAAGCGGCCTCCACGGACAGGATAGACAGAGTTTTGACCCATCCTGTGTGGGGAATTCCCATGTTTTTGCTGATCATGTGTCTGGTGTTCTTCCTCACCTTCACAGTGGGAGACGCCCTGAAGGGCGTATTTGAGGAAGGGCTTGCTCTGGTGTCCGGGGAGGCTTCGAGGCTTCTGGAGGGGCTGCGCGTGTCGCCCTGGCTGCAATCCTTGATTGTGGACGGCATTATTGCCGGAGTGGGTGGTATCCTTACCTTTATCCCCAATCTATTTATCCTGTTTTTGGCCCTTGCTGTTTTGGAGGACAGCGGCTACATGGCGAGAGTGGCTTATGTTATGGACTCGGTGATGGGAAAGGTTGGACTGTCAGGAAAAGCCTTTCTGCCTATGATTCTGGGCTTTGGCTGTACAGTGCCCGCCGTTATGGCTACCCGGGCCCTGGAGACAGAGCGAGATCGGCGAAAAACCATTATGGTGACACCTTTTATGTCCTGCTCTGCCAGACTGCCTATCTATGTGCTGTTTTCGGAAATGTTTTTCCCAGACTGCGCTGCTATAGCGGCCTTTTCACTGTATGTAGTGGGCATGGCCACAGCTATTTTGGCTGCCCTTGCAATCAATGGCCTGGAGAAGGGAAAGATAAATGATTCTCTTTTGATAGAGCTGCCGGAGTATAAGCGGCCAAACCCGAGAACCATACGCATTTATGTGTGGAACAAGCTCAAGGACTATCTTTCCAAGGCGGGAACCACTATTTTTATCGCGTCCATTGTCATATGGTTTGTGCTGAATTTTGGAATGGCCGGGATGGTGGAAAATCCGGCGGACAGCTTTGGCGCCGCTATCGGCCGTTTCCTTGTGCCGGTGCTTCGGCCCGCAGGACTTGGGATGTGGCAGATCGGCGTAGCCCTTTTGTCGGGAATTTCCGCAAAGGAGGTTGTGGTTTCCAGCTTTGCGGTTTTGTTCGGTGTGGCAAATGCAAATTCAGCGGAAGGGATGGCGGCCATTGTGGAAAATATCCATATGGTGAATCCCTCCTTCGGCCCTTTGAATGCGTACTGCCTGATGCTGTTTTGCCTGCTGTATGTTCCCTGCGTAGCTACGGTTGCCACCATCAAAAAGGAGAGCGGCTCCTGGAAATTTACTTTGAAAATGATTGTCTTTCAGCTGATTTTGGCCTGGGCTGCGTCAACCCTTGTGTTTCAGATCGGAAGCCTGTTTGTATCGTAAATCATCCAAACTTCACTTGATTTTACCGGATAAGTATGATATAAAGAAATTGCATATATGTTAAAAAAATATCAAACTAAATCAAAGTGAGGGATTCAGATGAGCAGCATGCGAGGCATTGATACGCCGGTCAAACAGACCAGAAGACGGGTTTTTAAGGAAGTGGCCAATCTGGCATATCATTCTCAAAATCTGAAGGATGATATGGAGGCGCTGCCCTATAAGATTGTGGACTATGAGGAGTCTGTTTTCTGGGAAAATGTATACCGGGACAGAGCGGTGATCAGGGAGCGTATCCGGCTTGCCATGGGAATGAGCCTGCGGCCGGAGAACAGAGATCGTCCGGGACACCTGACAGAGGGGCTTGAGGAGAGCAATATCGACGAAAAATATTATGAGCCGCCTCTGATGCAGGTGATACCTTCCGCCTGCAATGCCTGTCCGGAAAACCGCTATGAGATAACGGACTCCTGCATGGGCTGTGTGGCCCACCCCTGCCAGGCTGTCTGCCCGAGAGGGGCCATTACCATGGTAAAGGGCAAGTCTGTGATCGATCAGGAGAAATGTATCAAGTGCGGCAAATGCCGGGACGTCTGCCCATATGATGCCATCTGCCACAAGGAAAGGCCCTGTAAGGCAGCCTGCGGCATTGGCGCCATCAAATCAGACAAGGTGGGCCGGGCGGTAATCGACAACAATATGTGCGTGTCCTGCGGACAGTGCATGGTCAGCTGTCCATTTGGAGCGATCGCGGACAAATCCCAGATATTTCAGCTGATACGTGCCATGCAGTCGGGCAGAAAGGTGATTGCCCAGGTGGCGCCCTCCTTCGTGGGACAATTTGGTCCCAAGGTAACGCCGCAGATGTTTAAAACTGCGTTGAAGGAGCTTGGATTTGCAGACGTCTATGAGACTGCCATTGGAGCGGATATGGGGTGCATGGCGGAGGCGGAGCATTATGTAAAGGAAGTGGCAAGCGGCAGGCAGGCATTTGCCTTGACCTCCTGCTGCCCCTCCTGGGCCGTCATGGCAAAAAATCTGTTTCCTGAAACCATTGATAAAATCAGTAATGAGCTGACGCCCATGGTGGCTACCGCCCGGGTGATCAAGAAGGAGCATCCGGAGGCCTTGGTGGTCTTTATCGGCCCCTGTGCGTCGAAAAAGCTGGAAGCCAGCCGCAGGACCGTGCGTTCGGATGTGGATTTTGTAATTACCTTTGAGGAACTGACGGGCATGTTTGAGGCCCGGGGCATTCTGTTAGAGGAGATTAAGGCAATGGATGAGATGCAGGACGCCACCGCAGCCGGAAGAGGCTATGGTGTGGCCGGAGGCGTGGCCAGTGCCATTGAGGACTGTATCAAGGCCTATTATCCCGGTACAGAGGTGCATATCGCCCATGCGGAAAGCCTTGCGGAATGCAAAAAGGTGCTGCTTTTGGCAAAGGCCGGCAGGATGAACGGCTGTCTGATTGAGGGAATGGCCTGCCCCGGCGGCTGCGTTGCAGGAGCGGGAACCAATATTCCCATTCCCCAGGCGGCCAAGGCCCTTGCCCAGTTTAAGGACGCAGCTCAGGAAAAGGTGCCAAAGGAGCATGAAGAATAAAATGGAAGCTTCAAAATTGATATTTAAGGAGCCTGCTTTCAAGGATTGGGAGCGGGCTTTGCCCATAGGATGCGGAAAGCTGGGGGCTATGATTTTTGGAAATCCGTGTGAGGAGCATTATCAGCTTAATGAGGATACTGTGTGGAGCGGCGGCAGGCTCTCCAGAATAAATCCGGACGCTGGAAAAAATCTGGAAAAGGTGCGGAAACTGATTTTTGAGGGCAGGATACCGGAGGCAGAGCGGATTTTAAAATACGCCTTCAGCGGGGTTCCTCAAAGTGAAAGATGTTATCAGACCCTGGGAGATTTGTATATTGATATGCTCAATGACTCCTGTGATTGGGAGGATTATGAAAGGTGCCTTGATCTTGAAACTGCGGTGCACCAGGTGACTTGGAAATTCTCCGGCAGGGATATTATTTATCACAGGGAAACCTTTGCAGATGCGGAAAATAACTGTATCATAACCAGAATCTGGGCGGAGGGCGGAAAAGTATCGGCTGCTGCGCGGCTTCTTCGTCCGGGGTTTTGTGACGGCTCCCTTCGGTCTGAGGGCTGTATGCTCATGGAGGGACGGCTGGGAGAGATGGCAGAAGGGCTTCAGGAGGAAAAGGATGGAACCGTCAAAGACTATGGCTTCTGCGCAGGCATCAAAATGAAAGCCTCCGGGGGACGCCTTTTTGCCCTTGGAGAAAGCCTGCAGGCGGAGAATGCGGATGAAATTCTGGTTTTCTTTACCGCCGGAACCCATTTCCGGCACAATGATCCCAGATCGTATGTGCTGCACACCCTGCAGGAGGCAGCGGCAAAGCCTTACGAAGAACTGCGGCAGGCCCATATCAGAGAGTACCGGAACTATTTTGGCAGAGTAAAGCTGTCTCTGGCAGAGAAAGAAAACAGGGAGGAGGGACAGCCCTCCAACAGCCTGATGAAGCTTTATTTTGACTATGGTCGGTATCTTTTGATTTCTGCAAGCCGCCCCGGATCGCTGCCAGCCAATCTGCAGGGCATCTGGAACCGGGAATACAATCCTCCCTGGGGTTCCAAATATACCATCAATATTAATACGGAAATGAATTATTGGCCGGCGGAAATGTTTGGCCTTTCTGAAATGCACCTGCCATTGTTTGAGCTGCTTGAGAAAATGGCGGAAAATGGAAGGGAGACCGCTGAGAAAATGTATGGGTGCCGGGGCTTTGTGGCACACCACAATACCGATCTCTGGGGAGATACGGCACCCCAGGACGTTTATACGCCTGCCACAGTCTGGCCCATGGGAGGGGCCTGGCTGAGCACCCATATCTGGCTTCATTATGACTACACCAGAGACCTGGCGTTTTTAGAGAGAATGTATCCTGTATTAAAGGATGCCGTATTCTTTTTCCTGGATTATCTGGTAGAATATCAAGGATACCTGGTGACAACTCCTTCTGTTTCGCCGGAAAATAAATATATACTGCCGGACGGCACAAAAGGCTGTGTCTGCTTCGGCCCGGCTATGGACAGCCAGATTCTGCGGGAGCTGTTTGAACAATTTCTGAAGGCGGACAAGCTTTTGGGAGAACGGGATAAGACCTTTGCAGATGAGGTAAGAAAATGTCTGAAAAAGCTGCCGCCTCACCGTATTGGCAGGAATGGACAGCTTCTGGAGTGGTTTGAGGAATATGAGGAAGCGGAGCCGGGCCACAGGCATATTTCCCATCTGTACGCGCTGCATCCGGCCTTTCAGATCCGGGCGGGACAAAAGGATGCTTGCCAGAGGGCTCTTGTGGAGGCTGCCAGGACAACCCTGGAAAGCAGGCTGAAAAACGGAGGCGGCCATACGGGCTGGAGCCGGGCCTGGATTATGAATTTCTATGCAAGGCTGATGGATGGACAGGCCTGCTATGAAAATTTCGTACAGCTTTTGCAGAAATCCACACTGCCTAATCTTTTGGACAATCATCCGCCCTTTCAGATTGACGGGAATTTTGGAGCCATAGCGGCGGTGGGAGAAATGCTGCTGCAGTCGGTGGAGGAGGAAGTACTGCTTTTACCGGCGCTTCCTCCCAAATGGGAGGAAGGCTCCATAGAAGGCATACGCGCCAGGGGAAATGCCTCCTATGACATTTACTGGAAGGATGGAAAGCTTCTGCGGTTTTGCGTAAATGCCGTTTCCCAGTATACCTGTCAAGTTACCTGGAAGGAACATCAGTGGCAGGTCTTCTTAAAGGCAGGAGAAAAAAAGGAATATTTTCCATGAAATACATTGCGGTTTTTGGAAAAAAAAGATAGAATAAGAAAAGTGTCAAATAGGAAAGAGATGTTCGTTTAAACGGACAGGGAGGTGTAGCAGTGAAAATCAGGACAAGATATGCGCCCAGCCCCACCGGCAAAATGCACGTGGGAAATCTGCGCTCTGCGTTATATGAATTTTTGATCGCAAAGCATGAAAATGGAGATTTCATGCTGCGGATCGAGGATACCGATCAGGAGCGTTATGTGGAGGGCGCTACCCAGCTTATCTACCGCACGCTGGAAAAAACCGGTCTGATTCCGGATGAGGGACCGGACAAGGACGGAGGATACGGTCCCTATGTGCAGAGTGAGCGTATGCGCACAGGCATTTATATGAAATATGCGAAGGAGCTGATTGAAAAGGGAGAAGCATATTACTGCTTCTGCGACAAGGAGAGGCTGGCGTCCTTAAAAACCGAGGTGGTGGACGGCAAGGAAATCATGATCTACGACAAGCACTGCCTGTCCTTGACGAAAGAAGAGGTGGAAGCAAATCTTGCCCAGGGTAAGCCCTATGTAATCCGCCAGAATATTCCCAACGAAGGGAAAACCACCTTTCATGATGAGCTTTATGGAGACATTACCGTGGACAACGATCAGCTGGATGATATGATACTGATTAAATCCGACGGTTATCCCACCTACAATTTTGCAAATGTGGTGGACGATCATACCATGAATATCACCCATGTGGTGCGGGGAAACGAATACCTGTCCTCCTCCCCCAAATATGTGCGGCTGTACGAGGCCTTTGGCTGGCAGGTGCCGGTGTATATCCATCTGCCCCTGATCACGGATGAAAACCATAAAAAGCTGAGCAAGCGAAGCGGACATGCCTCCTTTGAGGACCTGCTGGAGCAGGGCTTTGTCACAGAGGCTATTGTAAATTATGTGGCGCTGCTTGGCTGGAGCCCTGAGGACAACCGGGAGATTTTTTCTCTGGAGGAGCTGATTCAGGAGTTTGATTATCACAGGATCAGCAAATCCCCCGCCGTGTTTGACATAGTAAAGCTACGATGGATGAACGGGGAATATTTAAAGGCCATGGACTTTGACACCTTTTACAGTATGGCGGAGCCTTACCTGAAGGCTGTCATCACAAAGCCCTATGACTTAAAAAAGATTGCGGCCATGGTGAAAACCAGAATCGAGGTATTTCCCGATATAGCCTCCCATGTGGACTTTTTTGAGGAGCTGCCGGAATATGACCCGGACATGTATACCCACAAAAAGATGAAAACGGACAAAGCCTCCTCCCTGGAGGTGTTAAAAGAGGTGCTCCCCATTTTGGAGGCTCAGGAGGATTACAGCAACGATGGGCTGTATCAGAGGCTTTTGCAGTATGTGGAGGAAAAGGGCTGCAAAAACGGCTATGTGATGTGGCCTATCCGGACGGCGGTTTCGGGAAAGCAGATGACGCCTGCAGGGGCAACGGAGATTTTGGAAATCTTAGGCAAGGAGGAATCTCTGCAGAGAATCCGAAAGGGGATTGCGCTGCTTGAAAATGCCTGACTTAAAAGCGTTGAATGATGCACAGCGGGAAGCTGTGACTTACGGAGAGGGGCCTTTGCTTGTGCTGGCGGGCCCCGGCTCCGGTAAAACCCTTACCATTACCCATCGTATTTTTTATCTGCTCTTGAAAGAGAAGGTTCCCCCGGAACGGATTCTGGTGATCACCTTTACCAGGGAAGCGGCTAAATCCATGCAGAATCGCTTTCTGAAGGAATGCAGTGGGGTGATGCCCGTAAGCTTTGGAACTTTCCACTCTTTCTTTTATCACATTCTGAGAGCTTCTCATATTCTTACAAATCCAAGGATTTTATCCATGCAGGAGAAAAAACAGCTTCTGCTTCCCCTGATGAAAAAATATAAAAAGGAAAACAGTCCGGAGAACCTGGAGGAGAATGCCTTGAAGCTGCTTGGCGCCATGAGCTTTTACAAAAATACCGGGGAGGAGGCTGGGGCGGTTTTTGCGCTGGAGCCTGAGTGGCGGGACTGCTTTTTGCCTTTATGCCGGGAATACGAAAGAGAGCGGCAAAAGACAGGGGCCTTGGACTATGACGATATGCTTTCCCTGTGCCTGGAATATCTGAAGAGGGATGAAAAGCTTCTGGCCTATTGGCAGAAGCGCTTTGACCATATTTTGATGGACGAATTTCAGGACATTAACCCGGTACAGTATGAGATCATAAAGCTTTTAGGGAAAAACTGCCGGGGGATTTTTGCCGTGGGGGACGACGATCAGTCTATTTATGGATTTAGAGGCTCCAAACCTGCCTGCCTGAAGCGGTTTGTTTCTGAGTTTGGGGCCAGACAGCTTCTTTTGGATATCAACTATCGGAGCGGACCGGAAATTGTAAAGGCTTCTCTCCTGGTTATCGGTGAAAACAAAGATCGTTTCTCGAAAGAGCTTCGAGCCTGTCTGCAGAAAAAGGAGGAGGCCGGAAGGGTAAAAATCCGTTCCTTTGAGAAAAGGGAGGAGCAGTATCTGGCGGTGATACAGAGCATTCAGAGTACGGAGAAGGCACAGTCCAGGGCGGTATTGTTTCGTACCAATTTTTTGATGCAGCGGTTTGCCATATGCCTGAAAAGGGCAGGAATTCCTTATGAGATAAAGGAAAGCGTTCAAAATCCGTATGAACATTTTATTCTGAAGGATGTGGCCGCATATATGAAGCTGGCGCTTGGACAGAATGCAAGAGAAAACTGGCTGCGCGTCTGGAGGACGGTTCCCTTTGGAGACCGGGAAGCTTTGGGGTTTGAACTGAAGGCTTTTCAAAAGGGGGAGGGCGCAGAGCTTACGGAAAAGCTCAGTCAGGGGAGACATTTTCCGCCGGGCCTTTTGGTGCGTTATATAAGAAAAGCACTGGGATATGAGGCTTTTTTGAAAAGAAAGGCGGCAAAGGACCGGGAAAGGCTGGAGGAGTGGCTGGAAATACTGGAATGGGCCCAGACAGACGCTTCCTGTTTTCCAACCATAGAGAAATGGCTGGAGGCTCAGCGTACGTGCCCTGACACAGACCGGCCGGATAAAGAAGGGCCGGACAAAGAAGGGCATAAGAAAGGAGTATGCCTTATGACGGTTCATGCCTCTAAGGGTTTGGAATTTGACCATGTGTATCTGCCGGACTGCAATGAAAGGATTTTTCCTCATGGATGTCTGCCCGATGAGGAGGCCTGTGAGGAAGAGCGCAGAATTTTTTATGTGGCTATGACGAGAGCGAAGAAAAGCCTGGAGCTGTTTTTCGTGACCGGCACGAAAGAGCGCCCCAGGCTTCCATCGAGATTCCTGAATCCTCTGTGGAAGGAATATTATTCGTCTACTAATTCGTCAAATTCACAGCTGTCCAAATATTCGTCAAAGGCGTCCGCAACGCGTTCGTATTCTTCATCATCCTCGATAAAGGAAAGCTCCGGCTCCTCATTTGGATCATCGGGATTTTCGCTGTAGCCGTAAAACCAGACTTCGCCGTCCTCATTTTCACCGTTTTCATCTAAAGGCAGAAGAACGATATAATCCTTTCCCTCCACTGCCAGGATGGTGATGACGGCACAGTTTACAATGCTTCCATCCTCCAGCTCCAGCTCAACAGTCATTTCCTCATCTTCATAATCTTTTTGGTTTGCCATATATTTTCTCCTTTTATTTCAGCTTTTCAACTGTCTGCTTCAATTATAACCGCTTGTGATTTTTCTTGCAATACATTATAATGAAATAAGATTCCAGGCATATTTTTTACACGGCGGTTTGTGTCTGTGCGCTGCTTGCCACAAAATCGCTTATGCGCAAAAGCAGCGTAGAAACGAGGATGAAAATGACAGAAAAAAGATTACCCTTAAGGCCATATCCTCTTGGTGCGCACTGTGAGGAGGGCGGAATCCGCTTCTCCTTTGTATCGGAAAAAGAAAAATGCGGCATTGTGCTGTATGAGAGAGAAACTGGGAAAAGGCTTCGCAGGATTCCTTTTTCTAAAGAAGAGAAAATAGGGGACATTTACTGTAAATTTTTGGAGGGATTGGATGGGGATTCCATTTCTTACCAATTTTATGAAGAGGACAGAATTGCTGCGGATCCCTATGCCAGAGGCTTTCTGTCCGATCATGCCTACGGCAGGGCGCGCCAGGAGAGCGGTCTGCGGGCGGTGCTTTTGAAAACAGATTTTGAATGGGAGGGAGATAAAAGACCGGGGTTGGCCTACGAGGACTGCGTCTGCAGCTGTATCCATGTGAGAGGCTTTACCAGACATCCTTCCTCCGGCGTATCCTGCGGCGGAACCTTTCTGGGCGTTACGGAGAAGCTGCCATATTTGAAGGAAAGCGGATTTACCACCATTGAGCTGCAGCCATGCTATGAATTTATTGAGCTTTCTGCCGAGCCGTCTTATGAAACGTCTGCAGAACGCCTGGAGGCGAAAAAGGAGCAGGCCTTTCTTCCGCGGAAGGAGGCATCCGCAGCCGGGCCCAGGCTGAATTACTGGGGCTATAAAAAGGGCTTTTATTATGCGCCGAAAGCGGGCTATGCCGCTTCGAAGAACCCCTGTGTGGAATTTAAAAACATGGTGAAGGCCTTTCACAAAAACAATATGGAAATTGTTATGCAGTTTTATTTTCCGAAGGACGCGGAAGGGATGGATATTTCTGAAATTCTGCGTTTCTGGGTATTGGAATACCATGTGGACGGGTTTCATCTGATGGGGGAAAATCTGCCCGTGAACCAGATTGCAAAGGATCCGGCGCTGTCGGATACCAAACTATGGTATTACGCCTTTGACGCAGATGAAATTTACCGGGGCAGAACCCGGGAAAAACAGAAAAATCTGGCGGTATACCAGGACGATTATATGTATATTATGCGTAGATTCCTAAAAGGAGATGAAAACATGCTGGAGAGCGTGATTCATCAAATGCGCTGTAATCCCAGGAGAATGGGAAGAATTCATTATATTACCAATTATTATGGATTTACGCTGGCAGATATGGTTTCCTATGACCGAAAGCATAATGAGGCCAACGGAGAGGGAAACCGGGATGGAAGCAATTATAACTGCAGCTGGAACTGCGGGGAGGAGGGAAGCACCCGCAGAAAGAAGGTAAAGGAGCTTCGGCTCAAGCAGATGAAGAATGCCATTTGTCTGCTTCTTTTTTCCCAGTCCGTTCCCCTTTTATTTATGGGGGACGAATTCGGCAATTCCCAAAAGGGCAATAACAATCCCTATTGCCAGGACAATGCGGTGGCCTGGCTGAACTGGAATGATCTGGAAAAGAACAGGGAGCTGTATGATTTCTGGCGCAAAATGACGGCGCTTCGCAAGGCCCATCCCATACTGCATCCAGGGGAAGAGTTAAAGGGCATGGATTATCTTGCGCTGGGATATCCGGATTTGTCCTATCACGGAAAAAGCGCCTGGAAGCCTCAGCTGGAGGGCTACAACAGACATATTGGCATTATGTATTGCGGCAGATATGAAAAGCTGCCGGATTCCATGGATGATGACTTTTTCTATCTGGCGGTAAATATGTACTGGGAGTATCAAAAGCTGGCCATGCCTAAGCTGCCAAAGGGCCTGCAGTGGAAGCTTGTGTGTGTCACGGCGGGAGAAGATCAGATGAAGGACGAGGGGGAGGAGACCCATAGAAGGATTCCACCCAGAAGTATTGCGGTCTTTCAGAGTATTTCTGTGGAGGCAGCAGGAAAGCAGGTCGTATGAAAGAATGAGTAAGGCGTGGAAACATTTTAAGACAATTACCTATCATAAGTATCTGGTTGCTAAAGGCTGCTTCCGGGTTGGGCTGTACAGACAGGGACTGCTTCATGATCTGTCAAAATACAGTCCTGCGGAATTTCTGGTGGGCGCCAGATATTATCAGGGAAACAGAAGCCCTAACAATGCGGAGCGGGAGGCCATAGGCTATTCCAGCGCCTGGCTTCATCACAAAGGCAGAAACAGGCATCATTACGAGTACTGGATTGATTATTCCACCAGGGATGTACCGGGAGGCATGGCCCCTGTGCCAATGCCTTATCAATATATTGTAGAGATGATCATGGACAGGATAGCTGCCAGCAAGGTATATCTGGGCGGCAGCTATACGGATGAATCTCCTCTTACCTACTACTACGGGGGTACGGATAAAGCGCCCATACATGAGGAGACCAAAAGAATTTTAGAGGAAATGCTCATTATGCTTGCAAAGAGGGGAGAGGAGGAAACCTTCCGGTATATGAAGGAGGAGCTGAAGAGGAGAAAGAATAAAGCGGGAAAAGAGGGAAACAAAACAAGGGACATGCAACAGAGGCGGCCTGTGGAATAAAATAAAGTAAATAGAATATTTGTTTCATATGGGAGCTGAAATGAACTGTATTGTTTTGTTGCTGCTGTTGTGCTGCTTTGGCAATTCCGGAAATACATGGTGTGGGAATGGTGTGGAAGGCAACAGCGATTCCTGCGGATGCGAGGATGACAATAGGGACTGCGGCCGAGACCGCGACAGAGACCGGGATCGTGACCGCGACCGCTGTGATAGGCCGGGATTCATGCCGCCTCCCTGGAATGACCGGGGCTGTGACAGCAGGCAGGAATCGGGGAGACAGGATTTTTCCAATTATGGGCGTGGAGAAACCTGTGGGTGCGAGACAAAGGAATAGCAAAAAAGGGATGCTGTGGACAAAAGCTGCAGCATCTTCTTTTTTACGGCGCCATAGGATATCAGGGCCGGGAAATTTATAGGGAAAAAGTATTTTACAACCCTAAATTTTGTGCTATATTAAGGATAGCTTTAAAATACCTAAGGAGGCAGCGGCTATGGCAGAAGAGAAGTATGTGGCGTACGTGTCTACCTATACCCAGGGGGACAGCCATGGAATCAAAATATATGATGTGGATATGGAGCGGGGAAGGTTTGTGGAAAAGGATAAGGTGGAGATTACAAATTCTTCCTATGTGACCATTTCTCATAACGGCAGATATCTGTATTCCATCACGGATTTCGGCGTGGAGTCCTATTATATTCTGGAGGACGGCAGTCTTGAGCTGATTAATTTTGCACCGATCAACGGAATGAGAGGCTGTTATGTGTCGACGGATTACACGGACAGCTATTTGTTTGTGGCCGGCTATCACGACGGCAAGCTGACAGTGCTGCGCCTGAAGGAGGACGGCTCCATCGGAGAAATCACGGATGAGATTTATCATAAGGGTCTTGGAAGCATTGCGGAGCGGAACTTCAGGCCCCACATTAACTGTGCCCGTATGACCCATGATAATAAATATCTTCTGGTGGCGGATCAGGGAATGGATCATGTGAATGTCTACAGCCTGGACCTGAACAAGGGGAAGGTGAGGCTTATGGATATGATCCGCAGCGAGCTGGAGTCTGCGCCCAGACATATCAAGATTTCCCAGGATGGAAGATTCATTTATATTGTACATGAATGGAAATGCTATATTGATGTTTATTCTTATGAGGACAGAAACGGCATGCCGTATTTTGAGAAGGTGCAGACGGTTGAGACGGTTTCCATTACCAAAGGAAGCACCAATGCGGCCAGTGCATTGAGCTTTTCCAGCGATTACAATTATCTGCTCAGCACCAATGCAGGGGACAACTCCGTTGTGATTTTTAAGGTAAACAAAGAGGACGGCACCTTGAAAAAGGTGTTCTGCCTGCCAATCAGCGGAGAGTATCCCAAGGATGCAATGCTGTTTCCCAACAATAAGTTTTTGGTGTCGCTGAATCATGAGACAAACGACATGACGTTTTTCCATGTGGATCTTGAGGCAGGAACCCTTGTGATGAACGGCCCTGCCATCAAAGTGGATGTGCCAAACTGTATTGCCTTCCATAAAATTTCCTGAGCCTTGCTTTTGTAATTAAGTAATTGCGAAACTTGCTGATAAAATCACGAAACTGGGCGTAATAACCAAAAACGGGTTCCAAAGCAGTAGCTAGTCACTCTTATTTTGGTTATTACGCCCAGTTTTTGATGCCATGGAGCGAGTTTCACAATCACCTATCATGGGATAACCTCTTTTGAAAAGGGAAAATCCGCATTTTTAAATCTGCTTATTCTGGATGCCTTCCATAAAATTTATCCAGGGAGTCCATTCTGGCAGACATATTTACCATCATGGCGTCCAGAATTACGAGAGCGGTCATACATTCCATGACCACCACCGCTCTGGGAACGATAACGGGGTCGTGGCGCCCTTTAATCTGGATATCGATCTCTTCCCCGGCTTTGTTCACTGTCTGCTGACTGCTGAAAATGGAAGGCGTGGGCTTTACCCAGGCTCTGACCAGGATGGTATCGCCGTCGCTGATGCCGCCCAGAATTCCCCCGGCATGGTTGGTGGCCTTGACCACATGGCCGTCCTTCATGCGAAAGGCGTCGTTATTTTGACTGCCGTTTTTTGCGGATACGCTGCATCCGTCCCCAATCTCTACGGCTTTTACCGCTCCTATGGACATAATGGCTTTTGCAAGACTGGCGTCCAGCTTTTCAAACACAGGATCTCCAATTCCGGCGGGAACGCCCTCTACAATACATTCCATACAGCCTCCTGCAGAGTCCGTATGCCGTTTGGTTTCCTCCAAAAAGGCTGTGGCTTCTTTGTCCGCCTGGTAATCCGGCATGGCTGTGGCGGTGTTTCGGGCGGCCTTTCTGTCAAAGCGGGTAAGATCAGCTTCCACTGGTCCAATGGAGCGCGTGTAGGCAAAAACGGTAATCCCCAGCTGCTTTAATATTTTGCAGGCAATAGCTCCGGCGGCCACGCGGCCTGCTGTTTCCCTGCCGGAGGAGCGTCCGCCCCCTCTGTAATCCCTAAAGCCGTACTTTTGATCGAAGGTATAGTCCGCATGTCCGGGACGGTAATAGGAGGCTATTTCACTGTAATCCCTTGAAATCTGGGAGGTATTGCGCACCATAAGCATGATAGGAGTTCCGGTGGTGCGCCCCTCAAAGACGCCGGAGAGAATTTCTACCTGATCCGCTTCCTTTCTGGGAGTGGAGATGCTGGTTGCACCCGGCTTCCTGCGGTCCAGATAGGATTGAATATCCTCTTCACACAAAGAAAGCCCGGCAGGACAGCCGTCTATGACTACGCCTAAGGCCTTGCCGTGGGATTCGCCCCAGGTGGTGATTTTAAATATGGTTCCAAAAGTTGACCCTGCCATATGGTTCCCTCCAGAAATGAATTTTAAACTGTAATCCACATTATAGCCAACAGGATGGGAAAACGCAACTTTTTTGGAGAAAAAGGGTGCATATGAGGAAAAAGTATGATATTATCATAAAAAGATGTTTGAAAAAAGGCTGATTACCAATGAGGGATAAAAAAAACACAAAATTTCATAGAGCGGTAGTGAGGTTTGGCAGAAGAAACCGCTTTTGCCGGATGCTGGTGCTTCCCGGTATTGCTTTCTGGAGGCTGGCGGTTCATGTGGCCGGCTATTTTCGGGACAATGGAAAGCGCCTGGGGATGGTGTGTATGTCCTTTCTGCTGTTTGCCGTATACAGCAGCTTTTCCTTTCCCTTGTTTATCTCTGCAGGGGAAATGGGCTCTGACAGCCCAAACGGAGAAGGGCAGACCTCCCGGACAGTGTCTCTTGCGAAGGAGACGCAGATCAATCTGGAGGATATGGAGATTTTAGAGGACGAGGATGTACTGGAGGGAAATGAGCAGCTGGAAATTTCCCATGGGATGAGTATTGGGGATAAATATCAGGCATCTGAAATATTGGAGGCCACTCCGCAGCGGAACAGCCTTTCTTCGGATGCGCAGAACGACAGCACGCAAGGCGGCGGAAAAACCCAGCCGGATGAGGAACAGGAGTATGTGTTTTCAAAGGATGACTGGCGGCTTGTTTTGATCAACAAGCAGCACTCCATTCCGGAGGACTATACCTTCACCCTGGGCACCATTAAGGGAAGCATGCAGTGCGATGAACGAATCATAGATGATCTGCTGGATATGCTCCAGGCGGCCGAGGAGGACGGGGTGGATTTGATGATCTGTTCCCCTTACCGTGACCTGGAGTATCAGAAAATGCTTTTTAACCGCAAAATTGAGCGGTATATGAACAAAGGAATGTCCTATATGGAGGCGTATCAGCTTTCCAGCCAGGCGGTGACCGTGCCCGGGGCCAGCGAGCACCAGATCGGACTGGCTCTGGATATTGTCTGCAGCACCTATATGTCCCTGGATGAAGGCTTCGGGGACACTGAGGCCGGAAAATGGCTTGCGGAAAACAGCTGCAGATTCGGCTTTATCCTTCGTTATCCAAAGGGGAAAGAATACATCACGGGAATTGAATATGAGCCCTGGCATTTCCGCTATGTAGGAGTGAAGGCGGCGGAGGTGATCACAAAACAGGGCATCACACTGGAAGAATTTTGGGAGGAATATTTAGATAATGTATGAATTGATCAAGAAGGAGGGACGGGCAAAACGCGCCCGGCTTAAAACGGTGCACGGCGTCATAGAGACGCCTGTATTTATGAATGTGGGCACCGTTGCGGCTATCAAGGGGGCGGTGTCCACACAGGATCTGGAGGAGATCAAAACCCAGGTGGAATTGTCAAACACCTATCATCTTCATGTAAGACCGGGGGACCGGATTATCAGGCAGCTGGGCGGCCTCCACAAATTTATGTCCTGGGACAAGCCTATTTTGACAGATTCCGGGGGATTTCAGGTGTTTTCCCTGGCAGGTCTGCGCAAAATCAAGGAGGAGGGTGTCTATTTTCATTCTCATATAGATGGCAGAAAGATTTTCATGGGACCGGAGGAAAGCATGCAGATACAGTCCAATCTGGCGTCCACCATCGCCATGGCCTTTGACGAGTGCCCTCCCAGCAAGGCGGAGAGAGGCTACGTGCAGGCCTCTGTGGACCGCACGGCAAGGTGGCTTGCCCGCTGTAAGGAGGAAATGAAAAGGCTGAATGCTCTGGAGGATACCCTCAATCCAAATCAGCTTTTGTTTGGCATCAACCAGGGAGCGGTCTATCCGGATATCAGGATCGAGCATGCAAAGCGGATTTCGGAAATGGAGCTGGACGGCTATGCGGTGGGCGGCCTGGCGGTGGGAGAGACCCATCAGGAAATGTACAATATTCTGGAGGAGGTAGTGCCCTATCTGCCGGATCATAAGCCTACGTATCTGATGGGAGTGGGAACCCCGGCCAATATTTTGGAGGGAGTGGAGAGAGGCATCGACTTTTTTGACTGTGTGTATCCCACCAGAAACGGCCGCCATGGTCATTTGTATACGAACCATGGAAAAATCAATCTTTTTAATGCAAAGTATGAGCTGGATGACAGACCCATAGAGGAGGGCTGCGGCTGTCCGGCCTGCCGCCGGTATTCGAGAGCCTACATCAGACATCTGCTGAAGGCAAAGGAGATGCTGGGAATGCGTCTGTGTGTGCTGCACAACCTCTATTTTTATAATACTTTGATGGAGGAAATCAGAGCCGCTTTGGATGAAAACCGGTTTGCACAGTACAAAAAGGAAAAATTAGAGCGCATGTCCACGCATCAGGAGTAAAATTTTTATAAAACTACTTGCCCCTGTGAGAAATTTTGTGTATGATTATTACTTGAAGTACTTTTACAGGCGGAAAACGTCGGAATGGAGGAGCAATGGGAATATTGTTAACAGATGATGCGGCGGCCAGTGCAGCTGGAAGCACGGTGAGCTTTATCGGAATACTGCTTGTTTATGCAGTGCTGATCGGCGCAATGTATTTCTTCTTTATGAGGCCCCAGAAAAAGGAGCGCAAAAGGCTTGCGTCCATGCTTGCATCGCTGGAGACGGGAGACTGCGTGCTGACTACATCGGGCTTTTACGGCATTGTCATTGATATTACGGACGACACTGTAATCGTTGAATTTGGTAATAATAAGAACTGCCGTATCCCCATGGAGAAATCAGCAATCAGCCGCGTAGAGAAGCCCGGTGAAAATTAAGAAGATATCTGGAGAAGCAAAGGCAGTGCCTCATTGTTCAGGCGCTGCTTTTATGTTAAAATGGAAAAAAATGCGCAGAGGGCGGCGCAGAAATGAGGGAAACTATGGAATTACATATTGTCTGCATTCCCGGGGATGGCATAGGACCGGAGATTATAAGAGAAGCTAAAAAAATTCTGGAAAAGACGGCTGATGTTTACGGCCATAAGATTTTGTTTCAGGATATTTTGATGGGAGGGGCGTCCATCGACGTCCATGGAGTGCCCCTGACAGAAGAGGCTGTTGCGGACGCCAAGGCGGCAGATGCGGTGCTCATGGGTTCCATCGGAGGAGATACCACCACTTCACCCTGGTATCAGCTTCCCCCTGACAGAAGGCCGGAGGCTGGGCTTTTGGCCCTGCGAAAATCGCTGAACCTTTTTGCAAACCTGCGCCCGGCGGTGCTGTATGAAGAGCTGGCAGGGGCCTGTCCCCTAAAGGAGGAGATCAGCAGCGCAGGATTTGACATGGTGATTGTGCGGGAGCTGACAGGAGGTCTTTATTTCGGTGAGAGAAAGACCATAGAGGAAAACGGCATCCGAAAGGCCATTGACACCCTGACCTACGATGAGAACGAAATAAGGCGTATTGCGGTAAAGGGCTTTGAGATTGCCAGAAAGCGCCGTAAAAAGGTGACCAGCGTGGACAAGGCCAATGTATTGGATTCCTCCAGGCTTTGGAGAAGCGTGACCAAAGAGGTGGCAGAGGATTATCCGGATGTAACCCTGGAGCATATGCTGGTGGACAACTGCGCCATGCAGCTTGTAAAAAATCCCGCTCAGTTTGACGTGATTTTGACGGAGAATATGTTTGGCGATATTCTTTCCGATGAGGCCAGCATGGTTACCGGCTCCATCGGCATGCTGGCGAGCGCAAGCTTAAACGACAGCAGCTTCGGACTTTATGAGCCCAGCCACGGCTCTGCGCCGGACATTGCGGGAAAAAATATTGCAAATCCCATCGCAACCATACTCAGCGCTGCAATGATGCTGCGCTACAGCTTTAATCTGGACAAAGAGGCCCAGGCCATAGAGAACGCCGTAAAACAGGTGCTTTCGGAAGGATACCGCACGCAGGATATTATGTCCCAGGGCATGACCCTTACAAGCTGCAGTGAGATGGGAGACCTTTTAGCAGAGCGCATCCGGTGACATTTTAAGGGAACAGGCAGTAAAATTGGCAATAGAGGTAATAGAAGGAAATAGATAAGAAAAGTGGAGGATAGAAAGATGAGAAGCGATTCCGTAAAGACAGGCACCGCACAGGCGCCCCATAGAAGCTTATTCAACGCGCTGGGTTACACGGAGGAGGAGCGCAGCCGGCCCATGATCGGCATTGTGAGCTCTTACAATGAAATTGTACCCGGCCATATGAATCTTGACAAAATTGTGGAGGCTGTGAAGATAGGAGTTGCCATGGCGGGAGGAATGCCTGTGGTGTTCCCGGCCATTGCAGTGTGCGACGGCATTTCCATGGGACATGTGGGAATGAAATATTCTCTTGTGACCAGAGATTTGATCGCGGACAGCACGGAATGTATGGCCATGGCCCACGGCTTTGACGGACTGGTGTGTGTGCCCAACTGTGACAAGAATGTGCCCGGACTTCTGATGGCGGCGGCAAGACTGAACATCCCCACAATCTTTGTCTCCGGCGGCCCTATGCTGGCGGGACGGGTGCACGGACAAAAGAGAAGTCTGTCCTCCATGTTCGAAGCGGTGGGAAGCGTGGCTGCGGGAACCATGACCCTGGAGGAGCTGTCTGAATTTGAGGAGAAGGTGTGTCCTACCTGCGGCTCCTGCTCCGGCATGTATACCGCCAATTCCATGAACTGTCTGACAGAAGCCATCGGCATGGGACTTAAGGGCAACGGTACGATTCCGGCGGTGTTTTCAGAGCGTATCCGTCTGGCAAAGCATGCGGGCATGCAGATTATGGAGCTTGTAAGAAAAGATATCAAGCCCAGGGATATTATGACCAAGGATGCCTTCCTGAATGCGCTGACGGTGGACATGGCCCTTGGCTGTTCCACTAATTCCATGCTGCATCTGCCTGCTATTGCCAGGGAGGCGGGCGTGGAGCTGAATCTGGATATCGCAAATGAGCTGTCGGCCAAAACTCCTAATCTGTGTCATCTGGCTCCGGCAGGCCCTACCTACATAGAGGACTTAAACGAGGCCGGGGGCGTTTATGCGGTAATGAATGAGCTGACCAAGAAGAATCTGCTGCATCTGGACTGCATGACTGTTACAGGCCGGACGATCGGTGAAAATATAAAGGGCTGCGTCAACAAGAATCCGGAGGTGATTCGTCCCATCGAAAATCCCTATTCCGAGACCGGAGGCATCGCTATCTTAAAGGGAAATCTTGCGCCGGACAGCGGTGTGGTGAAGCGTTCTGCGGTGGCGCCTGAGATGCTTGTGCATCAGGGACCGGCCAGGGTGTTTGACTGTGAGGAGGATGCAATCGAAGCCATCAAATCCGGTAAAATCGTGGCAGGAGATGTGGTGGTGATTCGTTATGAGGGCCCTAAGGGCGGCCCGGGAATGCGGGAGATGTTAAATCCCACCTCGGCGATTGCGGGAATGGGTCTGGGTTCCAGTGTGGCCCTGATAACCGACGGCCGTTTTTCCGGTGCATCCAGAGGCGCTTCTATCGGCCACGTTTCCCCGGAGGCTGCTGTGGGCGGCCCCATTGCCCTGGTGGAAGAGGGCGATATCATCAGCATCAATATACCGGAGAACAGACTGGATGTGCTGGTATCCGAGGAAGAAATGGCGGAAAGAAGAAAGAAATGGCAGCCAAGAGAGCCCAAGGTGACAACGGGATATCTTTCCAGATACAGGGAGCTTGTAACCAGCGGCAACAAAGGGGCCGTGCTGGAAGTGCCTTCCAGAAAATAAGCGTGTGATGAGAAAGCCCAGGGAGGATTTTGACAAATGCAGTTAAATGGTTCGGAAATTGTTGTAGAGTGTTTAAAGGAGCAGGGAGTGGATACCGTTTTCGGGTATCCTGGAGGCTCTATTCTGAATATTTATGACGCACTGTATCAGCACAGTGATGAAATTACACACATATTGACTTCTCACGAGCAGGGAGCGGCTCATGCCGCCGACGGCTATGCCAGAGCAACGGGAAAGGTAGGAGTATGTCTTGCCACCAGCGGTCCGGGAGCCACCAATCTGGTAACCGGCATTGCCACCGCGTATATGGATTCCGTGCCCATGGTTGCCATCACTGCCAATGTGAACCTTCCCATGCTGGGGAAGGACAGCTTCCAGGAGGTGGATATCGCGGGAGTTACCATGCCTATCACAAAGCATGGCTTTATTGTGAAGAATGTTGAAATTCTGGCGGATACCATCCGCAAGGCTTTTTCTATTGCGAAAAGCGGGCGGCCGGGTCCTGTCCTGGTGGATATCACAAAGGATGTGACAGCGGCGGTCTGCGAGTATGTTCCTGCAAAGCCTCAGACGAAGGAGTCTGCGCCTTCCTACAGCGAGGAGGATTTGGACCGGATTGCGGATTATATCAATAAGGCAGAAAAGCCGTATATTTATCTGGGCGGCGGAGCTGTTTTGTCCGGAGCCTCCAAGGAGGTGGCGGAGTTTGCGGAGCTGATCGACGCGCCTGTCTGCGATACCCTGATGGCCAAGGGAGCTTTTGACGGCAGAAGCAGACGCTACACAGGCATGATCGGTATGCACGGCACAAAGACTTCTAACCTGGGTGTCAGCCAGTGCGATCTTTTGATTGCCCTGGGAGCGAGATTTTCGGACAGAGTGATCGGAAATCCCAAGCGCTTTGCCGAGAATGCGAAAATCATACAAATTGATATCGACCCGGCGGAAATCAACAAAAACATTCGTGTAAATGCCTGTCTGGTGGGAGATTTAAAGGAGGTGCTTTCCCGGCTGAACAAGAAGCTGGTGCAGCAAAACCACGAGGAATGGATGAATGCCATCCAGGAGATGAAGGAGAAGTATCCTTTAAAATATGACAAGGAAAAACTGTCCTGTCCCTATGTGATTGAAGAAATCGACCGGATTACAGGGGGAGACGCTATCATTACCACGGATGTAGGACAGCATCAGATGTGGGCGGCTCAGTACTACAAATTTACTAAGCCCAGAACCTTTTTGTCCTCCGGCGGCCTTGGCACCATGGGCTACGGCCTGGGAGCTTGTATCGGCGCAAAGGTGGGGCGGCCTGATAAGATATGTATTAACATTGCGGGAGACGGATGCTTCCGGATGAATATGAATGAGCTTGCCACCGCCAGCAGATATCAGATTCCCATCATCCAGGTGGTGATCAACAATCATGTTTTGGGCATGGTTCGCCAGTGGCAGACTCTTTTCTATGGGAAGCGTTATTCCCAGACTGTTTTAAATGACAAAGTAGATTTCTGCAAGGTTGCCGAGGGACTTGGCTGTGCGGCTATCCGTGTTTCCACAAAGGAGGAGGTGGAGCCGGCCATCAAAAGGGCAATTGCCATGAATGCGCCGGTTATGATCGAGTGCATGATTCCGGAGGATGACAAGGTGTTCCCTATGGTTCCTGCGGGGGCTCCCATTGATGAGGTTTTTGATGGAGACGATTTGAAGGAATAGTCTGGGATGAAACGAAGGACAAGAATTTTTTTGGTGATGGTTATCCTATTGCTTGCCGCAGTTTCTGGATATCTGGCTCTGGCCTTTTATTACAGAGGGGTATTTAGCTTAAATACCTGGATTAACGGTGTTTATTGCACAGGCAAGTCAGTGGAGGAGGTAAACTCGGAGCTTCTGTCTTTTACGGAGGCTCCGATTATTACAATTACGGACAGTACGGGACAATCCTATCTGCTGGATTTATCCCAGGCGGATTACAAAGGGGACTATACGGAGTCCTTAGAGGAGTCCTTAAAGGAGCAGAATTCCTTTCTGTGGGCCGGATATTTCACGGCACAAAGAAACACTCTGGCCCCGGCGGTTTCCTTTGACGAAGAAAAGCTGGAAAAGCTCTGGCAGGAGCTGCCCTTTGTCAGACAGGAGCTTGAGAGAGAGCCCGGACTTTCTATCGAACGCAGAGACGAGGGCTATACGCTGATAGACGGCTTAAGCGGCAGGCTGGATACCCAAAAGGCGTATCAGGCGCTTTTGTCTGTGATAAAAGAGGGAGAGACCCAGCTTTCTCTGGGGGACGCAGACTGCTATTATGCGCTTAAGAAAGATGAGCAGGATGAACAGACACTTAAGCTGTGGAAAAAGATAGAGCAGTTTCAGGACTGCCAGATCACCTATGATATGGGGGATGAAAAAATTTTGCTGGATGCGTCCATCACCGCAGGCTTTCTCAAAACAGAATACGGACTTCCCGTGCTTGACGAATCGGGAGAGCTGGTGATGGAAAAAGAGCAGGTGGAGGCTTTCATAAAAGAGCTGGCCGGAGAATATGATACCTATGGCGGGGAGAGGAGCTTTCTTTCCACCAGGGGAGATGTGGTGACCATAGAGGGAGGAACCTACGGCACACAGTTAGATCAAAAGGCAGAGGTGGAATATCTGATGGAGAGCATTCCTGCAGGGGAAAGCTGCGTCCATATTCCTGCGTACAAAAGGCAGGGACTGCACCGGGGGAAGGACGATATTGGAGACACCTATATCGAAATCGACATGACCCAGCAGAAAATGTACTATTACGAAGAGGGTAAACTTCTTTTGGAGACAGAGGTGGTCACCGGAAACCTCAGCAGAAAATGGGGTACGCCTGAGGGTGTGAATTATGTATATAACAAACAGAGAAACAGGGTGCTGCGCGGGGAAGGCTATGCGTCCCCTGTGAAATACTGGATGCCTGTCAAAGGAGGGATTGGAATACATGATGCCTCCTGGAGAACAGAATTTGGCGGTGAAATTTACAAAAAGAACGGCTCACACGGGTGCATTAATACGCCCTCTCAGAAAATGGCAGAGCTGTATGAGATGGTGGAGACGGGGACACCTGTGGTGATGTTTTACTAAAAAATACAAAAAATTGAAAATATTTTAACAATGCAGTTGACTAAAGTGAAAGGAAAGATTATTCTATACCTATGGTCAAATAAGAATGAGGAGGACTTTTACAAATGGCAAGAGTATATAATTTTTCGGCGGGCCCCGCAGTGCTGCCTGAAGAGGTTTTGCGGGAAGCGGCTGATGAAATGCTGGATTATAAGGGCACAGGAATGTCTGTAATGGAGATGAGCCACCGTTCCAAGGCGTTTGAAACCATTATCCAGGAAGCGGAAGCGGATTTGAGGGAGCTTATGAATATTCCCGACAATTATAAGGTGCTTTTTCTCCAGGGAGGAGCCAGCCAGCAGTTTGCAATGATTCCCATGAATCTGATGAAAAACCGGGTGGCCGACTACATTGTCACGGGACAATGGGCAAAAAAAGCCTACCAGGAGGCCTGCATCTACGGCAAGGCAAACAAGATTGCCTCCTCAGAGGATAAGACCTTTTCTTACATACCGGACTGCTCCGATCTTCCCATCAGCGAGGATGCGGATTATGTGTATATTTGTGAAAACAACACCATTTACGGAACGAAATTCAAAACGCTGCCGAACACCAAGGGAAAGCCGTTGGTTGCGGACGTGTCCAGCTGTTTTTTGTCAGAGCCGGTGGATGTGACAAAATACGGAATGATTTACGGCGGTGTACAGAAAAATATCGGCCCCGCGGGAGTTGTGATCGTTATCATCAGAGAGGACTTGATCACCGAGGATGTGCTTCCTGGTACTCCCACCATGCTTCGCTACAAAATTCATGCGGATAATCAGTCTTTGTACAACACGCCTCCCGCATATGGCATTTATATCTGCGGCAAGGTGTTTAAGTGGCTGAAAAAGAGAGGCGGCCTTGCAGCCATGAAGGAGTACAATGAAAGAAAGGCAAAAATCCTCTATGATTATCTGGATGAGAGCAGTCTCTTTCACGGCACGGTCCGCAAGGAGGACCGCTCCCTGATGAATGTGCCCTTCGTGACCGGCGACGCAGAGCTGGACGCTAAATTTGTAAAAGAGGCCAAGGCTGCAGGCTTTGAAAACCTAAAGGGACACAGGACAGTGGGCGGCATGCGCGCCAGCATCTACAACGCTATGCCTATCGAGGGCGTGGAAAAGCTGGTTGCGTTTATGAAGAAATTTGAAGCGGAAAATGCAAAGGAGAGTTAAAATGTTTTATATTAATTGTCTGAATCCTATTTCGCAGATGGGTCTGCAGAATCTGACGGAAGGGTATGAGCTGTGCAGTGATGCAAAGGACGCCCAGGGTATTTTGGTAAGAAGCGCGTCCATGCACGACATGGAGCTGCCCGCAGGACTCCTTGCAGTGGCAAGGGCGGGCGCAGGCGTCAACAACATCCCTCTTGATAAATGTGCGGAAAAGGGCATCGTGGTATTTAATACCCCCGGCGCAAATGCAAACGGCGTAAAGGAGCTTGTGCTTGCAGGCATGCTTCTGGCGGCCAGAGATGTGGTTGGGGGCATCGAATGGGTAAAATCGGCAAAGGACGATGAAAATATTGCCAAGGCTGCGGAAAAGGAGAAAAAGCATTTTGCCGGGACGGAGATATCAGGCAAAAAACTGGGTGTTATCGGCCTTGGAGCCATTGGCGTAAAGGTGGCCAACGCTGCCGTTCATCTTGGCATGGAGGTATACGGATATGACCCTTATGTGTCTGTGAACGCTGCCTGGAATCTCAGCAGAGACGTGAAGCATGTGTTTAACGTGGATGACATTTACGCCCAGTGTGATTACATTACCATCCATGTACCCCTTCTGGACTCCACCAGAGGAATGATAGACAAAGAAGCTATGAGCAAAATGAAGGATGGCGTGGTGATCTTGAATTTTGCCAGAGACCTGCTTGTAAAGGAAGAGGATGTGCTGGAGGGCATTGAGAGCGGGAAAATACACAGGTATGTGTCCGATTTCCCCAATACGGTCACAGCAGGAAAGAAGGGCTGTATTGTGATTCCTCATCTGGGCGCAAGCACGGAGGAGTCTGAGGACAACTGTGCAAAGATGGCAGTGGAGGAGCTGAAAGATTATCTGGAAAACGGAAACATCAAAAACAGCGTGAACTATCCTGCCTGCGACATGGGCGTGTGCACAAAGGCGGGAAGAGTGGCTATTTTCCACAAGAATATTGCAAATATGATTACGAAATTTACGGCGGCCTTTGGAGATAAGGGGATCAATATCAGCGATATGATCAACAAATCCAGAGGAGAGGTGGCTTACACCATGCTGGATGTGGAGGCAGCACCCACTCAGGAAATTGTAAATACCCTGGAAAATCTGGAAGGCGTATTCAGAGTGAGAATCGTGAAAGGCTGAGTGCGCGCCTTAAGGCGCACACAAAAAAAGGCCGTCAGGCAGCTCTTTGAGAGAGTTGTGCCTGACGGCCTTTCATCAACGGTACAAAAGAGGGGCCCCGTCGCCTTCGTTCAAGTCCCGCAGCTCATCCCTGAGCTTTTGATCGGAGAGACAGGAGGCCTCGCTTTGTATATCCATGTACAGAATAAAGAAATCCTCCAGACTCATTTCCATTTCTGCGGCGATGGTCTCCATGATGGGCCGCAGCTTGTCCAGCTGAACGGAAACCTGCACCTTCTGGGGATCAATATCGGCCATTACCTCCTCTGCGTAAGCGTTGATTCTCTCTAATATTTTTCTATGCTCGTCTGTCATATTTTCCTCATTTCCGCGCGGTTTTCGCCGTGCATTTTCTTCCCTGGAAACATTTTAGCACCGGATGCTTGTTATGTATAGTTTTATTTGATAAAATAAAAATAAACAATTTTAAGAAAAGAGGATGGAAGCTATGGCTGAGATCAAGCCCTTTCGGGCATACCGTCCCAGGGCGGACCTGGCAGGCAGGATAGCTGCGCTGCCCTATGATGTGTACAACAGAGAGGAAGCCTGCAGAGAGGTGGAGAAGAATCCCGATTCTTTTCTGGCCATCGACAGGGCGGAGACCGGGTTTGGCCCGGAGGTGGACACCTGCGACCCAAGGGTATATAAAAGGGCCGCCGAGCTTCTTTGGAGCCAGATACAGGAGGGGCGTTTTGTACAGGAGAAGACGCCTTGCTATTATCTGTACGAGCAGATTATGGATGGCGCATCACAGACCGGAATCGTAGCCTGCGCTTCCATAGACGATTACAGCACAGGAGTGATCAAAAAGCACGAGAATACCAGAGCGGAAAAGGAGAAGGACCGCATCTGCCATGTGGATGCCTGCAATATGCAGACAGGCCCTATTTTCCTTACATACCGGGCGAACGACACCTTAAGGGAAATTGTGGCTTCGGCAAAAGAAAGCGAACCGGTGTATGATTTCACCGCCTCCGATGGGGTCGTTCACAGAGTATGGGTGATTTCTGAGGAAAAGAAGATTGCGGAGATAAAAAAGACCTTTGCTGCCATTCCCAGCCTGTATATTGCGGACGGACATCACAGGTGCGCTTCTGCGGTGAGAGTGGGGCAGATGCGCAGACAGGCCCATCCGGATTTTACGGGGCAGGAGGAGTATAATTATTTCCTTTCCGTGCTTTTTCCGGATGATGAGCTGCACATTCTGGATTACAACCGTGTGGTGAAGGACTTGAATGGTCTTGAGCCGGAAGACTTCTTAAAAAAACTGGAGGAAGGCTTTACGGTGAAAAAATGGGGGAAAACTCCTTGTAAGCCGGACAAAAAAGGAAGCTTTGGCATGTATCTGGAAGGAGATTGGTATCTGCTTACGGCAAAGGAGACTGTAAAAAGCAAGGATGCGGTGGCGGGATTGGACGTATCCATTCTGCAGAACCATGTGCTGGAACCGATTTTGGGCATACAGGACCCGAAAACCGACAAACGCATTGATTTTGTAGGGGGTATCAGAGGGCTTGGGGAGCTGGAGCGGAGAGTGCATACGGACATGAAGGCGGCCTTTTCCCTGTATCCCACCTCCATAGAAGAGCTGTTTGCGGTGGCGGACGCAGGAAGGCTTATGCCGCCCAAGTCCACTTGGTTTGAGCCCAAGCTCAGAAGCGGCCTGTTTTTGCATGATCTGGAAATTCGATAAGGGAAGGGAGACTCTTATGACAAACAAATTATATAAATTGATGAACTGGCCCAAAATAGAGGAGATCATTTATTCGGAGAGCGATAATCCGCACGCATTGTTAGGACCTCACAAGGCTGGGGGACAGACGCTGGTACAGGCATATTTCCCAGGGGCTAAGGAGGTGTTTCTCCAGCTGGACGAAGAACAGGCAGGAGAAGAAAAAGAGGCCGGGGGCTGTGATATCGCCATGGAAACAGCAGATGAGGACGGTTATTTTGCTGTGCTGCTTCCCGAAAGGCAGCTTAAAGCATATCAATATCTGGTTATCTATGGAAACGGTGTCAGTGTCACCCGAAAAGACCCCTATAGGCATAGTCCTGTGATCACAAAAAGCGATACGGAAAAATTTAAAAACGGCATTCATTATACCATTTATGAAAAGCTGGGGGCGCATCCCATGGAGCATGAGGGAGAGAGGGGCACTTATTTTGCGGTCTGGGCGCCCAATGCTCTCCGCGTCAGCGTTGTGGGGGATTTCAATCAGTGGGACGGCCGCGTCCATCAGATGAGAAGGCTTTGGGATTCCGGAATTTTCGAGCTGTTTGTGCCGGATGCCAAGGCTGGGGACAATTATAAATTTGAGCTTAAGCTGAAAGGGGGACTCACCTATCTGAAGGCGGATCCCTACGGGAACGCTGCCCAGAAAAGACCGGAGACGGCGTCGGTGATCGCTGACCTGAATGGGTTCGTCTGGGAGGATGATGCCTTTCTCAAAAACAGGGCAAAATTCCAGACAGGCAATGTGCCTGTGAGCGTATACGAAATGTATCTTGGTTCCTTTGTGGATCCCAGGGAGGGGGAGGACTACGCAAATTACAGGGATATTGCGCCGAAGGTGATTGCGTATGTAAAGAAAATGGGGTATACCCATGTGGAATTGATGCCGGTGATGGAGCATCCCTTTGACGGCTCCTGGGGCTATCAGGTGATCGGCTATTATGCGCCCACGGCAAGGTATGGAAGCCCGGAGGATTTCATGTTTTTTGTAAATGAGCTCCACAAGGCTGGCATCGGCGTGATCCTTGACTGGGTGCCCGCCCATTTCCCAAGAGATACCTATGGCTTGTCCAATTTTGACGGCACCTGCCTGTATGAGCATAAAGACCCAAGACAGGGCTTTCATCCTCACTGGGGGACGCTGATCTATAATTACGGACGGCCTCAGGTGTCAAATTATCTGATTGCCAACGCGCTGTTCTGGGTGGAAAAATATCATGCCGACGCTATCCGCATGGACGCGGTGGCCAGCATGCTTTATCTGGACTACGGTAAAAAGGACGGCGAGTGGGTGGCCAATATGTACGGGGGAAAGGAAAACCTGGAGGCCATTGAATTTATGAAGCACCTGAATTCCATCATGAAAAAGCGCAACCCCGGTGTGCTGTCCATTGCAGAGGAAAGTACCGCTTTTCCTCTGATCACCGGTTCCCTGGAGGAGGGAGGACTTGGCTTTGATTTAAAGTGGAATATGGGCTTTATGAACGACTATCTCACCTATATCAAATATGATCCCTATTTCAGAAGCTATCACCACGGCGAACTGACCTTCAGCATGATCTACGCCTACAGCGAAAAATTTATGCTGGTATTCTCCCATGACGAGGTGGTTCACGGGAAGGCTACCATGATCGGCAAAATGCCGGGAGAGAGAAAGGATAAATTTGCAAACCTGAGGCTGACCTACTCCTATATGATCACCCATCCTGGAAAGAAGCTCTTGTTTATGGGCCAGGATATCGGAGAGTTTGACGAGTGGAACGAAAACAGGCGCATAGAGTGGGAGCTTTTGCAAAATCCAGAGCATGCGGGAGTGGCAGAGCTGATGAAGGACTTAAATCATCTGTACCGGACCAGGAAGGCATTGTATGAGCTTGACGACAGTCCGGAGGGCTTTGTGTGGATCAACAACATTTCCTCGAAAGAGTGCTATCTGAGTTATTTAAGAAAAGGAGCAGACCAAGAGGAGGTTCTTTTGGTGGTGGCCAATTTTGCCGGGGTGGAGCAGGAGATCACTACCGGGGTGCCTTTTGAGGGAAAGTATAAGGAAATTTTTAATTCTGATCATGTGAAGTACGGTGGAAGCGGCGTGGTAAACGGCAGAGTGAAAAAAGCCCAGGATGTGGAATGGGACGACAAAAAGCAGTCCATCACCGTAAAGCTGGCCCCCCTGTCCTTGAGCATTCTGGAATTCATACCCTACACGGAGGAGGAGCTTGAGAGGGTAATCGAGCAGAGAATCCGGAAAAACACACCCGTTCGGAAGAAAAAGAAAGGGGAGAAATAATGCTTTTGGATTTTTTGGAGACGCTGCCGGAGAAGGCGCTGCATCTTGGAATCCGCGTAGTGCTGGCAGTAGTGTTTTTTTTAATCGGCGTACAGGTTGTGAAGCTTTTGCGCAAGATACTGCGAAAGTCCATGCAGAGAGCAGGCGCGGAGGTGGGCGCCGTGCAGTTTGTGGATTCCTTTTTGAAAACGTCCCTTTATGTGGTGCTGATCTTTTTACTGGCGACTTCCTTTGGCGTGGATGCGGCCAGCATTGTGGCCCTGCTTGGTTCTGCGGGCGTAGCTATCGGACTTGCCATTCAGGGCAGCCTTTCCAATCTGGCGGGAGGTGTGCTGATACTGGTGCTGAAGCCTTTTAAGGTGGGGGATTATATCCACGAAAATACGGATCATCAGGAGGGAACCGTTGCGGAGATTCAGATTTTTTATACCAAGCTGGTGACCGGCGATAACAAGGTGATCGTGCTGCCAAACGGCACCCTGGCAAACAACAGTATTATCAATATGTCCGCTGCCAAAACCCGAAGGATGGACATTGTGATCGGCATTTCCTACGATTCCGATATCAAAAAGGCGAAGGAAGCGCTTATGGAGGTTTTGGAAAACGATCCCTTTGTACTGAAGGACCAGGAAATGCGCGTGTATGTGTCGGAGCTTGCAGCCTCCGCCATCAATCTGGGAGTGCGCTGCTTTTTTACAAATGAACATTTCTGGGAGGGGAAATGGCGCATTACGGAAAACTGTAAATATGCCCTTGACCGGGCGGGGATAGAGATTCCCTATCCCCAGCTGGATGTGCACATGAAGGGCGAAAATTGACAGGAAGTGTCAAAGCAGTAATTTAATGGTTGAATTTTGTACAGGCTGATGTTATATTATCAATGTATCTTCACAGTATTATCTGTGTGGGACAAAAGAAGGACCAATGGGTTAATAAAGGAGGAGAATTATGAAAAAAGCATTGGCACTTGCACTTGCAGCGGTTATGACTTTTTCTCTTGCTGCCTGCGGTGGGGAAACCACGGCAGACAACAGCAGTGAAGCGTCTGTAAGCACTGTAGAAGGCACTGTGGAAGAGGCTGTGGAAAGCACCGGCGAAGAGGCTGCACAGGAAGGCAGCGGGGAGGGATTAAAGATTGCTATCGTTTCCAGCCCTTCAGGTGTGGACGATGGTTCCTTTAATCAGGACAACTATAACGGCGTTTTGAAGTTTATCGAGGAAAATCCCAGCGCAACCGTTACTCCCATCAGGGAGGAATCCGGTGACAGCGCAGCGGCTGTTCAGGCAGTTGCAGATGTGGTTGCCGACTACGACGTGATTGTCTGCTGCGGCTTCCAGTTTGCGGGCATCGGCGATGTAGCGCAGGAAAACCCTGACACAAAGTTTATTCTCATTGATTCCTGGCCTACCATCGGAGGAACAGAGGTAACAGAGGATCAGGTGATCGACAATGTGTATGCGGCATACTACGCAGAGCAGGAGAGCGGCTTCTATGCAGGTATGGCAGCTGCCCTTTCTACTACCACGGGCAAGGTGGCAGTTGTGAACGGAATTGCTTATCCTTCCAATGTAAATTATCAGTATGGCTTTGAGTGCGGCGTAAAATATGCAAATGAGACCGAAGGCCTGAATGTGGAGGTGGTTGAGCTTCCTTCCTATGCTGGAACAGATGTAACCGGCGCGAATGTGGGCGGCAATTATGTAGGAAACTTTTCTGATGAGGCTACCGGCAAGGTGCTTGGCAACGCTTTGATTGCAGAAGGTGTTGACATCATTTTTGTGGCGGCAGGAGCTTCCGGCAACGGTGTGTTTACTGCAGCAAAGGAGGCAGACGGTGTTATGGTAATCGGCTGTGACGTTGACCAGTATGACGACGGCGCAAACGGAGATACCAACGTAGTACTCACCAGCGGTCTTAAGGTAATGCACGATACGGTTTACAATGCGCTTAACACCGTAAAGGACGGCACCTTTGCAGGCGCTAATGTGACGCTGACAGCAGCCACCGATTCCACAGGCTATGTAAGCGAAGAGGGCAGAAACCAGCTGAGTGCTGAAGCCATTGAGAAGATTGACGCAGCTCAGGCAAAATTAAAGAGCGGAGAGATTGTGCCTGCGGCAAACTTCAACGGAATTACACCCGAGACCTTTACTTGGTAGGGAAAAGTGTAAATTTTAAAGTAATGGACGACGGATGTTCCCAAAAGGGCATCCGTCGTTTTATAAATTTCAGGTTCCTAAATGAGACAAAATCTGTTATACTATGAAAAAACGAAGGCTGTTTAGCGGCAGATGGGAGAAAGCATGGCTGACTATATTGTGGAAATGAAACATATTACCAAACGTTTTCCTGGAATCACAGCCAATGATGACGTGACCATTCAGATCAAAAAGGGTGAAATCTTTGCTCTGCTTGGGGAAAACGGCGCCGGCAAATCCACTCTGATGAGTATGCTCTTTGGAATGTATGAGCCGGATGAGGGTGAGATTTTTATTCGCGGGGAGAAGGTGAAGCTGGAGTCGCCCAATCACGCTGCCCGGCTGAATATCGGCATGGTACATCAGCACTTTAAGCTGGTGTCCAATTTTACCGTTGCGGAAAATATCGTTATGGGGATGGAGCCGGTAAAGAAGGTCCTGGGCTGTATCAACGTGGTGGACATGAAAAAGGCAAACCAGGAAATTGGAGCGCTTTCGGAAAAATATGGTCTTGCGGTGAATCCAACGGATTTAATCGAGAACATCAACGTTTCCACACAGCAGAGAGTGGAGATTTTGAAAATGCTTTACAGGGAGGCTGAAATCCTTATTTTCGATGAGCCTACGGCAGTTTTGACGCCCCAGGAGATCGAATTTCTGCTGGATATCATAAAGGGGCTTCGGGACAAGGGAAAAACGATCATTCTGATCACCCATAAGCTGGAGGAAATCAAGAAAATTGCAGATCGATGCGCTATCTTAAACAGAGGGAAGCTGATCGGCGTTTTGGATGTGGCAGACACCTCCACCAAGAAGATGGCCAACATGATGGTGGGGCGGGAGGTAAGCTTTGAGACGGTAAAGACCCCCGCAAAGCCTGGCAGTGTAGTCCTGGACGTGTCCCATCTGAATGTGTTTGACAAGCAGAATTTTCAGGTGGTGCGTGACGCGTCTTTTCAGGTTCACGCAGGAGAAATATTGGCCATTGCAGGCGTAGCGGGAAACGGACAGGTGGAAATTGCGGATGCCATAGCGGGACTGATTCCGGCCCGTTTTGGCACAATAACCCTAAACGGCGAAAATATCACAAATCTTTCCATACGGGAGCGGACAAAGAGAGGAATCTCCTATATTCCTGAGGACAGACAGAATTATGGTCTGGTCATGGACTTTTCCCTGTCAGATAATCTGGCGTTAAAGGATTATTACAAGGAACCCTTCTGCAGAAAGGGAGTGCTGAGGGAGGAGGCCTTTCAAAAAAACAGTGAGAAGCTTATACACGACTATGATATCCGAAGCGGTCAGGGAAGCGCTACCATCGTGCGCTCCATGAGCGGCGGCAATCAGCAGAAGGCTATTATTGCCAGGGAGATCGAGCTGGGTTCTCCCCTGATGATATTTGTGCAGCCCACCAGGGGATTGGATATCGGTGCCATTGAGAATATTCATAAGCAGATGATCGGAGAGCGGGACAAGGGCAAGGCCATTCTTTTGATTTCTCTGGAGCTGGATGAGATCATGAATTGTGCGGACACCATTGCGGTGATCTATAACGGAAGCCTGCAGAAGATAGCTCCGGCAGATACCCTTACCACCAATCAGGTGGGAGAGTTTATGATGGGCGTCCGCCATACGGCCGGCGTACAAAAGAAGGGAGGCATGGCATAAATGAGACAGGTAAAGAAATTATGGACCTCTGTGAGGATTCCTCTCTTTGCGATTTTGTGCAGTCTGGTTGCGGGAGGCATTATCATTGCTCTTACAGGAAGCAATCCCTTTCGGGCCTATTATTCCTTATTACAGGGGAGCGGACTGGCTCCCAAGGCATCCTATGCCTCCTACAAGAGCATGCTGACGGACTTTTTCAGCTATGTAAATTATTTTACTCCTATGATATTTGCTGCGCTGGCGGTGGCAGTGGCCCTTAAAGCCGGGCTTTTTAACATCGGCGTATCGGGGCAGATGCTGGCGGCGGGATTTACGGCTACGGTAATTGTGGGCTACAGCGGGCTTAACGGAGTGCTTGCAAAGCCTTTGGTGATTCTGGTGGGCATTGTGGCCGGCTCTCTTGCGGGAGCGCTGATTGGATTGCTAAAATACCGCTTCAACATCAATGAAGTGGTTTCTTCCATTATGTTAAATTATATTTTCCAGTATGTCATAAGCTTTTTTATCAATACTTATTTCGTGGACCCGGTCTCCAGACAGTCAAGAGAGGTTTCTGATGCGGCGAGACTGACATTGATGAACACGCCGGTGGGAAATTTGAAGCTGGACATTCCGCTGGGAATTGTCATTGCTCTTCTGGCTGTGTTTTTGGTATGGTTTCTTCTGGCCAAGACAAGGCTGGGCTACGAGCTGAAGGCCGTGGGATATTCCCGAAGCGCGGCAAAATATGCCGGAATTAATGTGGGGAGAAGCATGGTGCTGTCCATGACCATATCGGGTGCCCTGGCCGGACTGGCAGGAGTCACCTATTATCTTGGATACGTAGGGTCCATTCAGCCAAAGGTGCTGATCAGCACAGGCTTTGACGCCATTGCAGTTTCCCTTTTGGGAAACAACCACCCGGTGGGTATCATTTTCTCAACGATGCTGATTACCTTGATTGGCAAGGGCAGCACCTATATGAAGTCGGCGGCTGGGGTGGATTCGGAGATTGCCTCTGTAATCACCGGCATCATTCTTTTATTCAGCGCCTGCAATGTGTATATCAAGTGGAGAATGGAACATAGAAGAAATACTTTGGATGCGAAAAAGGCAGAACAAAGTTCCATCTGATTACAAAGCCGCCTGCGCGGCAGAATGAGAGGAAAATATGAACATTATCATTATAGACGGATTATCCTTCGCTCTTCCCCTGTTTATTATGGCCATCGGCGGCATCTACTGCGAAAAATCAGGCGTAACTATGCTGGCAGTGGAGGGCCTGCAGGGGTTTGGAGCCTTTACAGGCGCCTTCGCAGCGGTGCTTGTGTCGGGAAGCTTTGCCGGTAATTCTCCCGTCCCCTTCTATATTGCCATGGCTTTTTCCGTGATCGGAGGAGGCGCCTTTGCTTTGATTCATGCCCTGCTTTGCCTGAAATTTAAGGCAAACCAGGTAATCAGCGGTGTGGTGGTAAATATTCTGGCTATGGCGCTTACCGCCTATCTGACAAAGCTTTTCAACCGTATCTTTTTTGGGGCAGCCTCGGATAAGTTTGTGCTGACGGTGTCCTCCCGGATTACGGTGCCGTTCCTTTCAGAGATTCCTGTGCTGGGAGCTGTTTTTACCAATCTGTATCCTTTTGAGATCGTCATTGTGCTGGTGGCTTTTTTATCCTGGTTTGTGATGTACAAGACCAGATTCGGCATGCACCTGCGGGCCTGCGGAGATAATCCCCATGCTGTGGATGCCGCCGGAAGAAATGTGGGAAAAATCCGGCTGGCTGCCATTATCATATCCGGCGCTTTGTCCGGCCTGGGCGGAATCTGCTTTGCCTATTCCATCTCCGCCAATTTTTCCGCTAATATTTATGTGGGATATGGCTATCTGGCCATCGCTGCCTTGATTTTTGGAAACTGGAAAATTCTGCCTACTCTGGCGGCCTGCCTTTTATTTGGCTTTGCCCGTTCCGGCGGATACCGCCTGGTACAGGTTTTGCAGATGCCCAGCAGCTTTCAGGACTTGGTGATGATACTGCCCTATGTGCTTACCCTCTTGCTTCTGATTTTCTTCTCAAAACAGAACGGAGCGCCCAGAGCGCTGGGGGTTATCTATGACAAGGGAGCGCGCTAAAGAGCTTTTGGTAAAGGCTTTTTTCGGAGATTGTCGATAATTGTCATTATTGGCGGTACTTTTTGTAAAAAATAATAAATTTATGGTTGCAAAAAAAAGCCAAACCCGATATAATACACTTAGTTGCAAAAGCAATTGCAACCAATTCCCCTTTTACAGCTTTATGCTAGGTGCTGAAATAGCTCAGTTGGTAGAGCACTTCACTCGTAATGAAGGGGTCGTGGGTTCGAGTCCCATTTTCAGCTTACTGGCAAAGGCACCCCGGAAACATCATATGTTTCCGGGGTGCCTTTTTGTAAGGCAATCTTTTAATCCCCTTTGTCCTTCCCTGACAGGATTTTTCTCATCTGAGAAGGAGTGCAGTGATAGGTATTGCGGAACATACGCATAAAGAGCTTATAGTTGGTAAAGCCGTGGCTGCCGAGAATGGTGGTAAGGCTCAAATCTGTTTCTGCCAAGTCCTCATACACATGAGTCAGGCGCACGGTGTTTAAATACTCCTGAAAGGTCTGTCCCATATATTTTTTAAAAAACCTGCAGAAATATTCCGGGGTAAGACCGGCAAATTCTGCAATTTCCGTCAGGGAAACGCTTTCCTGATAATGGTCTCTCACATAATTGAGAATGCCCTCTAAGCGTTTGAGATTCTTGGCCGTTTTCACCTGCAGGGCAGGATTGATCTCCTGGCGGAAGTATTTCATAAGCAGGAACAATAGTTCATACAGAAGACTTTTAAAATGCAGGGAATACCATGGCTGCTTCTGGTAGAAGGCTTCTCCCATACACAGCAGAAGCTGTGTGATTTTACTGTGGATTTCCTGAAACTGGGGAGAAGCGTGGGTGTTTAAGGCATCGCTTTGCTGATAGAAATTACAAAATCTGCCCTGTTCAAAGCCTGATATGGCTTGTTTTAAAAAGGTCTGGGGAATCTGAAGCAGCAGCACCTTTACATAGGCTTCGCAGAAGGTGGAATGGATGTCTGCTGAGTTTATCAGGATAAAATCTCCCTGATTTAGAAGAGAAGCCTTGTCCGCTATGGTTACCTTCATCGTTCCCTGATAAAGATACACTACCTCCAGACTGTCGTGCCAGTGGTTGGGAACCAGATGATTGCTGTCCTCATAAATTCTAAAGTTTACCTCTAAAGCTTCCGATACCGGTATTTCCTCATGAATACTTTGATGCACGGAAAATCCCTCCCTTTCCGATGTGGTTATCTTCTTTTTGCTTTCCCTAAAATCATCATAGAAAGCAGGAAGGAAAAAGTCAAGATTGACCTATATTCTTGTCAAGAAAAGAAATATACGGAATTTCTTTTTTCTGATAGGATAAAATTACAATGAGAAACAGAGGTCCGTTTCAACGGGCAGGAGGAGGTACGAGCTTGAAAGAAGAAAAGATCAAGGAATTAATTGCACAAATGACACTGGAGGAAAAGGCCTCCTTGTGTTCCGGAGGTGATTTCTGGCACACGAAAGGCATCGAAAGGCTGGGAATTGCACCGTCCATGGTATCAGATGGCCCTCACGGCCTGCGCAAGCAGGATCAGGAGGCGGATCATCTGGGAGTAAATGAGAGTATTAAGGCCGTCTGCTTTCCGGCGGGATGTGCTACTGCCGCATCCTTTAACAGAGAGCTCTTAGAGGAAATGGGAGAAATTTTAGGAAATGAATGTCAGGCGGAGGGAGTCAGCGTCATTTTAGGTCCGGCGGTGAATATAAAGCGTTCCCCTCTCTGCGGCAGGAATTTTGAATACTATTCCGAGGACCCGCTGTTAGCCACTGAAATGGCAGGAGCCCTCATCAAGGGCGTACAGAGTAAAAATGTGGGAACCAGCATCAAGCATTTTCTGGCAAACAACCAGGAGACCAGAAGAATGAGCAGCTCCTCCAACATAGATGAGAGAACGCTTCGTGAAATCTATCTGGCTGCTTTTGAAGGGGCCGTGTGCAAACAGAAGCCCTGGACGGTCATGTGCTCCTACAATAAAATAAACGGTGTCTATGCGGCGGAAAATAAAACCTATCTCACAGATGTGCTGAGAAAGGAGTGGGGCTTTGACGGCTATGTGGTAAGTGACTGGGGCGCCGTGAACAGCCGTGTGGAGGATCTGGCCGCAGGTCTTGATCTGGAGATGCCCTCCTCAAACGGGGAGAATGACCAGCTGATTGTGACAGCGGTGAAAGAGGGCAGGCTTTCTGAGGAGATTTTGGATCAGGCGGTGGCAAGAATCCTGAATATAGTGTTCCGCTTTGCGGAAAATCGAGATAAAACTGCTGTGTTTGACAGGGATGCAGACCATGAGGCGGCGAGGAAAATTGCAGAGGAAACCATAGTCCTTTTAAAGAATGACGGCGTACTGCCCCTGGATGAGTCGGAAAAAATCGCATTTATCGGGAAATATGCGAAAAAACCCCGCTATCAGGGAGGCGGAAGCTCCCATATCAACAGCCATAAGGTGACCTCTGTCATGGATGCGGCTGCGGCAAATCCCAACATTATTTTTGCCCAGGGCTTTGATGATGAGAAAGATGAAATAAATGAAACGCTGGTGAAGGAGGCTGTGGAGGCCGCAAGAGAAGCAAAGGCCGCAGTGATCTTTGCAGGACTGCCGGACGCATTTGAATCGGAGGGCTTTGACCGAACCCATATGCGCATACCGGACTGTCAGAATGCGTTGATCGATGAGATTTTAAAGGTACAGGAAAATGTAATTGTAGTGCTGCACAATGGTTCTCCGGTGGAAATGCCCTGGGCGGACAAGGTTAAGGGTATTGTGGAAGCCTATCTGAGCGGCCAGGCCGTGGGGGCGGCAGAATATGATATTCTGTTTGGCAGGGTAAATCCCAGTGCCAAGCTGCCGGAGACCTTCCCTGTGAAATTGGAGGACAATCCCTCTTATCTGTTTTTCCCCGGGGAAGGAAACAGCGTGGACTACCGGGAGGGAATTTTTGTGGGATACCGGTATTATGACAAAAAGAAAATGGAAGTATTGTTCCCCTTCGGACACGGCTTATCCTACACGGAGTTTACTTATTCCAATCTGCAGGCTGACAGGCAAAGGCTAAAGGATACGGACACCCTTACTGTAAGTGTGGATATTACAAACACGGGAAAATGCCCAGGAAAAGAGATCGTCCAGCTCTATGTCCGGGATAAAGAAAGCTCTGTGCTGCGGCCGGAGAAGGAGCTTCGGGATTTTGCAAAGATTGCTCTTTTGCCGGGAGAGACAAAGACAGTTTCCTTTACTTTGGGCAAGCGGGCCTTTGCATACTACAACACGGAGATTCACGACTGGTATGTGGAATCCGGAGAATTTGATATTCTGATCGGAAAGTCCTCCCGGGATATTGTTCTTTGCCAGACTGTAATGGTGGAGTCTACCACCCAGATAAAGAGAACCTATGACGGGGATTCCATTTATGAGGATATATACAAGGATCCGGCGGCAAGAGCAGTGGTGGAGCGTTTCCGAAAGAAGCAGAGCACACAGATGGAAAACCAGGAGAAAAAGGAGCCTGAGAAGAGCAGCGCCGCCAAGGAGGCCATCACAGAGGAAATGGAGCTGGCAATGATGAAGTATATGCCCTTGCGGGGAATGCTGAGCTTTGACAAAGGCTCCCATAAGGAACTGGAAGCGATATTAAAGGAGCTTAACAGCCTGTAAAATATAAGGTATCCTTTGCCAAAGGGAGTCAGGACATTCTTTTCCTGACTCCCTTTTTTCTGACACGGACATTTTCGCTCAGCCCTTTCTGATATGATACTCTATCTGCTGTATCCCCCGGTACAGGCCAAAGGCGATCAGACACAGGATCACTACCGCCATTATCACCAGGTCAAGCTGAAATACCTGGGATCCATATATGATTAGATATCCAAGTCCCTGCCTTGCGGCAAGAAACTCGCCGATAATCACGCCTACCAGGGCAAGGCCGATATTTACCTTGGTGGTGCTTAAAAGCACGGGCACGGAGCTTGGGAGGATTACTTTGAAAAAGGCATCCCGCTTTTTCCCTCCAAGGGTGTAGATGAGAGTCACCTTCTCGGAATCACTCTGCTTAAAGCCTGTGTAAAAGCTGATGATGGAGCCGAACAGGGCCACGGATATGCCTGCTACGATTATGGTTTTTGTTCCTGTTCCCAGCCATACGATAAACAGCGGAGCCAGAGCAGATTTCGGCAGACTGTTTAAAATAACCAGATACGGTTCTAAAATTTCGGAAAGCTTCGTAGAATACCATAGCAGCGTAGCGCTGATCAAACTGATGAGAAACACCAAAAGAAAGCTTAGAAGGGTTTCCCAAAGGGTGATGCCAATGTGAAGGAAGATGGAGCGATCTGCACAAAGCTCTATAAAAAGCAGCACCACACGGCTTGGGCTGGAAAAGAAAAAGCTGTCTATCCAGCCCAAATCAGCGCTTGCCTCCCACAAAACCAAAAAAAGGACTAATATCAGAAAACGCCAGGAGGTAATCAGATGATGATGCCTCTTGTGGCTTTTTACAAATTCCTCCTGTTTTGTCAATTCACATTTCTTTTCTTTCACAGCCAAGCTCCTCCCACAGTTGATTGAAATAAGATTGAAATTCCGGTGCGTTTCTTGCGGCCAGCGGCGAGTCGTCGGACAGGGTAAGATGAATGGGAACCTCCATTTTTACCACGGCCGGTCTTGCAGACAGGATGATTACACGGTCCGCAAGGCTGATGGCCTCGGAAAGATCATGGGTAATGATGATCATGGTTTTTCCGGCAGCCCGTATCAGCTGGCAGATATCCGAAGAAACCATAAGTCTTGTCTGGTAATCCAGAGCACTGAAGGGCTCATCCAGAAGAAGCAGCTGGGGGTCCAGGGCCAGAGTCCGTATCAGCGCCGCCCGCTGCTTCATGCCCCCGGACAGCTCGCTTGGACGTTTGTCCCGGAATTTATCCAGCCCGTAATCAAAAAGCAGCTGGTCTACATGGGCCAGCCTCTCCGGGGTCATCATATGGTTGATTTCCAGTCCCAAAATAACATTTTTGTATACAGTGCGCCATTCAAAGAGATGATCCCGCTGAAGCATATATCCAACCCTGGGGTAATGGAGGGAACCGTCCGGATTATTCACTGCGATGGTGCCCCTTTCCGGTGGAAGCAGGCCGGATATAATGGAAAGCAGTGTGGATTTTCCGCAGCCGCTTGGACCCACCACCGCTACAAATTCCCCCTCCCCTACGCCGAAAGAAATGTTTTTAAGGGCCTTTGTTTCTCCTTGAAGGCTGTGATAGGAATAGCCGATATTTTTAAGCTCCAAGATGTTCTGCATAAAGGACATACCCTTTCGCGATTATGAAATCAATTTATCATATATTATGATAAAGGCGGAAAAAGGGTGTAAAACTAACGGTACACTGTATTGCAGAAAAGCGTTTTTTATGGTAATATCAATTTCGAGTTTAAAAAAAAGACAGGAGACAGGCTATGGCACAGTTGTGGGGCGGACGCTTTACCAAAGAAACGGACCGGATGGTTTATGAGTTTAATGCGTCCATACAGTTTGACAAGCGTTTATTCCACCAGGATATAGAGGGCAGCATCGCCCATGTCATCATGCTTTCCAAGCAGGGGATTCTCACATCCGCAGAGAGGGATGACATTATCAAGGGACTTACGGGAATACGGGATGATGTAGACAGAGGCGATCTGGAGATCGGCCCGGAATATGAGGATATTCACAGCTTTGTGGAGGCCAAGCTTATCAGCCGGATCGGAGAGGCCGGAAAGAAGCTTCATACAGGCAGGAGCAGAAACGATCAGGTGGCGTTAGACATGAAGCTGTATACCAGACTGCAGGTTTTGAAAACGGACGACCTGTTAAAGTCCCTTTTAGAGGTAATTCTCCACACCATGGAGGAAAATCTGGAAACCTATATGCCTGGATTTACCCATCTGCAGAAGGCCCAGCCCACAACCCTCGCCCATCATTATGGCGCCTACTTTGAAATGTTCAAGCGCGACAGGCTTCGAATGAAGGATATTTACTGCCGCATGAATTACTGCCCTCTGGGAGCGGGAGCCCTGGCGGGAACCACCTATCCTCTGGACAGAAGCTATACCTCTTCTCTGATGGGGTTTGAGGGGCCCACCTTAAACAGTATGGATTCCGTGGCCGACAGAGATTATCTGATAGAATTTCTCGCGGCGCTGTCCACTGTGATGATGCACCTAAGCCGTTTTTGTGAAGAAATTATACTGTGGAATTCCAATGAATATCAGTTTGTGGAGCTGGATGACGCTTACTCCACCGGAAGCAGCATCATGCCCCAGAAAAAAAATCCTGATATCGCGGAGCTGGTGAGAGGAAAAACAGGCCGGGTGTACGGCGCACTGGTTTCTCTTCTTACGACCATGAAAGGACTGCCCCTTGCCTATAATAAGGATATGCAGGAGGACAAGGAGGTATCCTTTGACGCCATGGATACGGTGCAGAATTGTCTGATTCTGTTTACAGGGATGCTGAAAACCATGAGATTTAAAAAGGACCGCATGGAAAAAAGTGCGGTGAACGGTTTCAGCAATGCCACGGACGCTGCGGACTACCTGGTGAACAAAGGGGTTCCCTTCCGGGATGCACATGCTGTTATAGGAAGACTGGTATTATACTGTATTGACAAGGATACCTCTATTGATGCCTTAAGCCTTGAGGAGCTGCAGGCCATCAGCGATAGATTTGAGCCTGACTTTTACGAGGCGGTTTCCTTAAAGACCTGTGTGGAAAAAAGGCTTACCATCGGCGCGCCCGGACCGGAGGCCATGAAGAAGGTAATCGAGGTAAACCAAAAATATCTGCAGGAGGACAGAATTGATATTCTGCCGGACAATGTGATCTTAAACCCGCAGAAACAATAGATTATCCGGCTGCGCCGGGAGGAGGAAAAAAAATATGAGTGAGAAATTAAAGGTTGGTATTTTAGGCGGAACAGGCATGGTGGGACAGCGCTTTATTTCCCTTCTGGAAAATCACCCCTGGTTTGAGGTGACTACCATAGCGGCAAGCCCCCGTTCTGCGGGAAAGACCTATGAAGAGGCAGTGGGAGGCAGATGGAAGATGGACACCCCCATGCCAGAGGCGGTAAAAGGTCTTGTTGTCATGAATGTGAATGAAGTGGAGGCGGTGGCGTCTCAGGTGGACTTTGTATTCAGCGCAGTGGATATGACAAAGGATGAGATTAAGAAGATAGAGGAGGCTTATGCCAGGACAGAGACTCCCGTAGTATCCAACAACAGCGCTCACAGATGGACGCCCGACGTTCCCATGGTGATACCGGAGATTAATCCCCAGCACATGAAAGTGATAGAATATCAGAAAAAGCGTCTTGGAACAAAAAGAGGCTTTGTTGCGGTAAAACCCAACTGCTCTATTCAGAGCTACGCGCCTGTGCTCACAGCGTGGAAGGAGTTTGAGCCCTATGAAGTAGTGGCAACCACTTATCAGGCTATCTCAGGAGCCGGCAAGACCTTTCAGGACTGGCCGGAGATGGTGGGAAACATTATCCCCTATATCGGCGGAGAAGAGGAGAAAAGCGAGAAGGAGCCCCTCCGCATCTGGGGTTCCATACAGGACGGGGTGATTGTGCCGGCCCAGTTTCCTGTAATCACCTGTCAGTGTATCCGGGTGCCGGTTTTGAACGGCCATACGGCGGCGGTCTTTGTGAAATTTAAGAAGAAGCCTTCAAAGGAGCAGCTGATCGAGAAGCTTGTATCCTTCAGCGGAGAGCCTCAAAGACTTGGGCTTCCCAGCGCACCTAAGCAGTTTATCCAGTATCTTGAGGAGGAAAACAGACCACAGGTGGCTTTGGATGTGGACTATGAAAAGGGCATGGGAATCAGCGTGGGAAGGCTGCGCGAGGATACAGTGTATGATTATAAGTTTGTAGGGCTGTCTCACAATACGGTTCGGGGAGCTGCTGGCGGAGCGATTCTCTGTGCGGAGCTGTTAAAGGCCCAGGGGTACATCACAAAACGATAACAAGGTTTTGTCTGTCGGGCTTTGCCCGTTTCGGATATTGGGGAGGCATATTATGAATGAAATGCGCTATCAATTAAATCTGTTGAAAGCGATGAACCAAAAGCTGGCGGCAAAGGAACGCATGTACCATATGGTATGCGATGCCTCTGCCGAGGCTTTTCTGTATTATTCTTTTGAGAAAAATGAAGTTGTCACCTTGGGGAAGTGGCATGATTTTTTTGACTTTGAAGTGCACGACATGAAGGAGGCGGCAAAGCTTTTTGACGCTGTGGACGAATCCTGCCTGCTTAAGCTGAGAGACGTTTTGTTTTTGGAAAAAAGTGGAGAAGCTTCTCTGACGGCAGAATGTCTTATGAAGGATAAAAAGCGGTGGTTTCGGTTTTGCGCCAATGTAACCTATGACGCCCTGGGACGTCCAGAGGAGAAGGTGATATGCACCTCCGATATCACAAAATTTAAAAATCAGAATGAAGAGCTGACCTACATGGCATATTATGATGGGCTCACAGGACTCTATAACCGCAATTATTTTGTGCGCCAGCTGGGCGAATTTGTGAGAACTGCCAAGGAAAGAAACAGTGTGGTCAGCGTACTGGTGATCGACATCGACGATTTTAGAAAGATAAATGACGGTATGGGCCTGGTAGTTGGAGACGAGCTGGTCCAGCAGTTTGGCAGCTTTTTAAAGGAGCTGTGCAGCAGGGAGGTAATCGTCTGTCATTTAAGCAGCGATGTGTATTGTATGGCCATTTATGAGCCCATGGGAGACCACAGCGTGGAGCACATACACAAGACCATACAGAAGCGAACCAGGGAGCCCTTCTGCTTAAGCAGTGGCCAGGAGCTTCAGATTACCGTCAGCATAGGCGTTGCAGAGTTTCCTGAGGCGGCGTCCTCGGCCCTTGAGCTGATGAAGTGTGCGGAGATCGTCATGTTTAAAGGGAAGAGCACCGGAAAGAATACCATACGGTATTTTAACGCTTCCATACTGAATGAATTTCTGGAGACGGTTGAGCTGGAAAACAAGCTCAAGGAGGCTGTGTTCAAGAAAAATTTTGTGCTATATTTTCAGCCCCAGTTTTATGCGGGGAACCAAAAGCTGCGCGGGGTTGAGGCGCTTGTGAGATGGCGGGAGGAGGACGGGAAGATGATAAGCCCTTCCGTGTTTATTCCTATTGCGGAGAAAAACGGCGCCATTATTCCCATCGGAAACTGGGTGGTGGAACAAAGCATCAGGCAGTATTCTGCCTGGCGGAAGCAATATGGAGTTTCCTTTATCATGTCCATCAATATATCCGCGCTGCAGTGTGCAAGAGACGATTTTGTGGATTCTCTTTTAAAGACCATCCGGAAATATCAGGTAGATCCCTCCGACGTAGAACTGGAAATTACGGAGAGCATCCTGATCAATGACTTTGACATGGTTTCCGATAAGCTCAAACAGCTGCATGCCTGTGGGATCAAAATATCCCTGGATGACTTCGGCACAGGATTTTCTTCTCTGTCCTATTTAAAGCAGCTTCCCATAGATACGTTAAAGCTTGACAAAAGCTTTACTGACACGGTTTTGACGGATTCTGCCACCAGGGTGATCACAGAATCCATCATCAATATGGTGGAATGTCTGGGCTTTGAGTCCATCGCCGAGGGTGTGGAGGATGAACAGCAGTATAAGTACCTGCATGCCATTGGCTGTGACGTGATTCAGGGGTATCTTTGTGGAAAGCCGCAGCCGCCGGAGGAGCTGGAAAAGCTTTTTCAGAAGGCCTTCACAGCTTAAGTGAGGACATAGATTCGTGGGCAAAAACTTATTTATAGCGGAAAAACCCAGTGTGGCAAGGGAATTTGCCGCCGCACTGAAAATAAATATGAACTCCAGGGAAGGGTACCTGGAGGGCGGGGAGGCCATTGTCACCTGGTGTGTGGGACATCTGGTGACAATGAGCTATCCGGAAGCCTATGACGAGAAATACAGACGATGGAGCTTTGATACCATTCCCTTTATCCCGGAAACCTTTCGTTATGAGGTAATCGAAAGTGCCCGCAAACAGTATTCTATTGTGAGCGGACTGCTGAACCGTCCGGACGTAAGCACCATTTACGTCTGTACCGACTCCGGGCGGGAGGGAGAGTATATTTACCGTCTGGTGGAGCAGATGGCTCAAGTACAGGGCAAGGAACGAAAAAGGGTCTGGATTGATTCCCAGACGGAAGAAGAAATTTTAAGAGGAATCCGCGAGGCTAAGGACCTGAAGGAATATGACAACTTAAGCCACGCGGCTTATTTGCGTGCAAAAGAGGACTATCTGATGGGAATTAATTTTTCCAGGGCCCTGACGTTGAAATACGGGAGAACCCTGCGGGACTACCTGAAACGGGATAAGGCGGTTATTTCCGTGGGCCGTGTGATGACCTGCGTCCTTGGCATGATCGTCAACCGCGAGCGGGAAATCCGTTCCTTTGTAAAGACCCCCTTTTACAGGGTGATTGGAAATTTCAAGCTGCAGGAGAAATGCTTTTCGGGAGAGTGGAAGGCGGTGGAGGGCTCTGGCTTGTATGCTTCGCCCCTTCTATACAAAGAGAACGGTTTTCGGGAAAAAGAGAGCGCAGAAAAGCTGATCGCCTATTTGGAAAAGGAGCCGGTGGGGGATATCACAGTGGAAAGCATAGAGCGGAAGCAGGAAAAGAAAAATCCGCCGCTGCTTTACAATCTGGCGGAGCTGCAGAACGACTGCTCCAAATATTTCAAGATCAGTCCCGACGAGACCCTTCGGATTGTCCAGGAGCTCTATGAAAGGAAGATGGTCACCTATCCCAGGACCGACGCCAGGGTGCTTTCCTCTGCCGTGGCAAAGGAAATTCATAAGAATATCGGGGGGCTGCGGGGCTTTGGGCACACGGCGGAGGCGGCGGCCTGGATTCTCTCTGAGGGAAGGCACAAGGGGATTGCCAAAACCCGTTATGTGAACGATAAGCAGATTACAGACCATTATGCCATTATTCCCACAGGCCAGGGACTGAACAATCTTTCGTCGCTGCCTCCGGTTTCTGCAAAGGTATATGAAATCATTGCCAGACGATTCCTGAGCATCTTTTATCCTCCGGCTGTTTATCGGAAATTCGCCCTTGTGATCAGGGTAAAGGAGGAACGCTTTTTTGCAAACTTCAAGGTGCTGGAGGAGGAGGGATATCTGAAGCTTTTGGCCTATTCCTTTAAGACACAGGAAAAGGAGGAGGGGGAGGAAAAATGCGACAGTGAGCTGGTAGGGCTTTTGTCCGGCCTCAAAAAAGGGCATAAGCTTCAGGCTGAGAATTATGAGATCAAGGAGGGAGAAACCTCTCCTCCAAAGCGGTATACCTCGGGAAGCATAATTCTCACCATGGAAAATGCAGGACAGTTTATTGAGGATGAGGAGCTGCGGGCCCAGATCAAGGGAAGCGGCATCGGCACCAGCGCCACCAGGGCGGAAATATTAAAAAAGCTGGTAAATATTGAATACCTTGCACTGAATAAAAAGAGCCAGGTTCTCACGCCCACCCTGATGGGCGAGATGGTCTACGATGTGGTAAACAGCTCCATCAGGCCCCTTCTTGACCCGGCCCTGACCGCAAGCTGGGAAAAGGGACTTACCCTTGTGGCGGACGGAAAGATATCTCCCGAGGAATATATGAAAAAGCTGTCGGATTTCGTGACACGAAGAACCAATATCGTAAAACAGATGAACAATCAGAGGATGCTTTACGCCCAGTTTCAGGCGGCGGAGGCCAATTACAGCAGCAAACAGTAAAATATAGGGCAGCATGAGTCTGCGGAAAGGAATGAGAATATGGAGAATATTACAATTTATGATCTGTTTGACCTAAAGGAGACCATTGCGGCAGAGCTTTTTGCGGGAGCGGAATATCCCTGGGAGGTTCTGCCAAAGATTCATGATTTTATCATTGAGCTGGGGAAGAGACTTCCGGAGGAATTTTACGAAAAAAGAGGGGAAGACATCTGGGTGGCAAAAAGCGCCCGCGTGGCCCCTACGGCCTGCTTAAATGGTCCGCTGATCATCGATGAGGAGGCTGAGATCAGACACTGTGCCTACATTCGGGGAAACGCCATTGTGGGAAAGGGAGCTGTGGTAGGGAATTCCACAGAGCTGAAAAATGTGGTTCTCTTTAATAAGGTGCAGGTTCCCCACTACAATTATGTAGGGGACAGCATTCTTGGCTTTAAGGCGCATATGGGGGCAGGCTCCATCACCTCCAATGTAAAAAGCGACAAGACCCTTGTATCGGTAAAGGGAAAGGAGGACTTTCTGGAAACCGGCTTAAAGAAAATGGGAGCTATGCTGGGAGACTGCGTGGAGGTAGGCTGCAACAGCGTGCTTAACCCCGGAACAGTGGTGGGAAGAAATTCCAATATCTACCCCACCTCCATGGTAAGAGGTGTGGTTCCGGCTGACAGCATCTTTAAATCTCAAAAGGAAATTGTTGCAAAAAGGAAATAACCATTGACTTATTTTCTCCCTTGTTGTATATTTTTTCTAGTGCTAGATTGCACTAACGCATTAATACGTTTGTGCGTTAAAGTAATAAATACAAGGGAGAATTTATTATGAGAAAAAAAGTGTCTATTTTTCTGGCTGCGGTGATGGCTGCGTCTATGCTCACAGCCTGCTCCAGCAGCGAAACGGCCCAAAGCGGCGCAACACAGGAACAGACAGAAGCGTCTGTCCAGACCCAGACGGGAGAGGAGAGCGCTTCTTTTGCAGAGCAGACAGCAGACGGACAGACCTATAAGGTAGGTGTGCTCCAGCTGACAGAGCATGCGGCTCTGGATGCTTCCAACGAAGGCTTTATTGCGGCTCTGGACGCTTCCGGCATCATCTACAAGGTAGATCAGCAGAACGCCCAGAATGACCAGTCCGCATGCCAGACCATTGCCACAAAGCTGGTAAGCGAGGAGAATGATCTGATTCTCGCCATTGCCACCCCTGCGGCACAGGCGGTAGCCGGAGCTACTTCGGAGATTCCCATTGTAGGCACTGCCATCACGGATTATGCCGAGGCGGGATTGGTGAATGACAATGAGGCTCCCGGAACCAATGTGACTGGAACCTCCGATCTGACCCCTGTGACAGAGCAGATCGATCTGCTCACCAGAATTTTCCCCGATGCGCAGAGAGTAGGCATTTTGTACTGCTCTGCAGAGGCAAATTCTCAGATTCAGGCTGAGATGGCTATTGCAGCCTGCGAGGAAAAGGGACTTTCCAGTGAGACCTTCACCGTTTCAAGCTCTAACGAAATTCAGACCGTAGTGGAATCTATGGTAGGAAAGGTGGACGTAATTTATGCGCCTACCGATAATACCATAGCGGCAGGTATGGCTACCGTATCTATGGTTGCCACCGACAACGGACTTCCCATTATCTGCGGCGAGGCAGGCATGGTGGAGGCTGGCGGCCTTGCAACCTATGGTATCGATTATTACCAGCTGGGCTACCTTGCAGGAGAAATGGCAGTTTCCATTTTGAAAGGAGAAGCTTCTCCTGCAGAAATGCCTATCGGCTATCTTGACGCCTCCAAGTGTGAGCTTACCGTAAATGAAGAGACGGCTGCGGCTCTTGGAGTAGATTTGTCCGTGCTGGATGAATAAAAGAAATAAATACAGTCTGAAGCGTACCATAAAATGAAGAGGGGAAGGGCAGAAGGAGATTCTTTTCTGTCCTTCCCCTTTTTGATGTCACAAATTGCCGTCATAATATGAAAAATAGCTTGCGTTTATGATATAAATTCTTTATTATTATCTTTGAGACATTAATGCGTGGACGCGTTTCAGCAGGAAAGCGTTTCAGCAGGAAAGGTATGGTTGATTATGAGTGCATTTTTGATTCAAATGCAGGGAGCGGTATCCCAGGGTATTTTGTGGGGGGTTATGGTTCTTGGGGTCTATATCACCTATAAGATTTTGGATATTGCAGACCTGACAGTGGACGGGAGTTTTGCCCTGGGAGGCTGTGTCTGCGCCCTCTTTGTGGTGGAAAAGGGTTACAGCCCCTTTGTGGCTTCCCTGCTTGCGCTGCTTGCCGGAGCGCTTGCGGGACTGGTGACGGGCATGCTGCATACGGCTTTTGATATTCCTGCAATTCTTGCAGGTATTTTGACGCAGCTGGGACTTTGGTCTATCAATCTGCGTGTTATGGGAAAAAGCAACACTCCTTTTTTGAAGGTGGATACCATGATTTCCCAGTTCAGCGATCTTACGGGACTCTCCAACGGCTGGGCAGCTTTGATTGTGGGACTGGCCGTAGCAGTGGTTTTGATTCTTCTGCTGTATTGGTTTTTTGGAACAGAGCTTGGCTGCGCCATGCGCGCTACCGGCAACAATGAGGACATGATCCGCGCCCTGGGCTGCAACACAAAAATTACCAAGATCATTGCGCTTGCACTGAGCAACGGGCTGGTGGGCTTATCCGGCGCCCTGGTGGCCCAGCAGCAGAAATACGCCGATATCGGAATGGGAACCGGAGCCATCGTGATTGGACTTGCGGCAATCGTCATTGGAGATGTGCTTATGAGAAAGGCAATAAGCTTTTGGGCCAAGCTGATTTCTGCAGTACTGGGAAGCGTTGTTTACTTTGTAATTCGTGCGCTGGTGCTGCGCATTGGTCTGGATGCAAACGACATGAAGCTGTTTTCCGCTATTTTTGTGGCGCTTGCCCTGTGCATTCCTGTTGCGGCGTCCAAATGGCGCGTACATAAGGCTTACTCGGAAGATGGAGGTAATCTGTAATGTTAGAGCTCAGCAATGTTTATAAAACCTTTAACAAGGGCACGATCAATGAAAAACGCGCCTTAGACGGCATTAACCTCACCTTAAATGACGGCGATTTTGTTACGGTGATCGGTGGAAACGGAGCAGGCAAATCTACCGTGCTTAACATGATTGCGGGGGTCTATCCTATCGATGCCGGTAAAATCATTATAGAAGACATGCTTTTTACAAAGGATGGAGAGGAAAATAAGGTCCAGGTGAACCTTTCACGCATGCCGGAGCATGCCAGGGCAAAGTACCTGGGCAGAGTATTTCAGGACCCTATGAAGGGCACGGCTGCAGGCATGGAGATTCAGGAGAATCTTGCTTTAGCCTACCGCAGGGGCCGGGCCAGAGGACTTAAATGGGGAATTACAAAAAGTGAGAAAGAATTTTATTATGAAAAGCTGAAAAGCCTGGGGCTGGGCCTTGAGGAGCGTATGACCTCGAAGGTTGGGCTGTTGTCCGGCGGGCAGAGACAGGCCCTTACCCTTTTGATGGCTACGCTGCAGCAGCCGAGGCTTCTTATGCTGGATGAGCATACGGCGGCGCTGGACCCTAAAACCGCAAGGATTGTGCTGGAAATCACCGAAAAAATAATTGGCGAAAATCATCTGACGGCTCTGATGGTGACCCATAATATGAAGGATGCCATCCGCCTGGGAAACCGCCTTGTGATGATGCACGAGGGAAAAATTATATATGATGTGTCCGGGGAAGAGAAGAAATCGCTCCAGGTGGCGGACCTGCTGGCGAAGTTTGAGGAGGTCAGCGGCGGAGAATTTGCAAATGACCGGATGATGCTGGCGTAGAAAGTAAAAGTAACAGCTTAGCAGGCGCCCATTCGCAAAGCCGCACCCATGGTGCTTTTTCGCTGCTTCGCAGCTAACTTTGCTCATTATCGGGCGCTCCGCTCATAAGCTGTGCAACAAGCAACTTCATGCAAGCATGATTTGCTTGTCATGCAACTTATGGCTAAGCTGTTACAAAAAATGTAAAAAATCATAAAATGCTCTGGATTTTTCAGTGTAAATATGAGAAAATGAACACGAGGATTATGATATTATTTTATCAATAATATTGTAAGATGCAGATTTGAAAGGAGATTTCACATGATTTATTCAAAGGAAGTTGAAGAAATGTGTCCAGTAGCGCAGGGTGTTGCTCACGGCTGTGCTCCCATTCCGGAAGAGGCGAAATGGGTAAAAGCAAAAGAAGTTAAGGATATTTCCGGTCTGACTCATGGTGTGGGCTGGTGTGCGCCTCAGCAGGGCGCCTGCAAGCTGACCCTGAATGTTAAGGAGGGTATTATTCAGGAGGCTCTGGTAGAGACCATCGGCTGCTCCGGTATGACCCACTCCGCAGCAATGGCTGCTGAAATCCTGCCTGGCAGAACCGTTATGGAGGCTCTGAATACAGACCTGGTATGTGATGCGATCAACACCGCCATGAGAGAGCTGTTCCTGCAGATCGTTTATGGACGTTCTCAGAGCGCATTTTCAGAGGATGGACTTCCTGTTGGCGCCGGCCTGGAGGATTTGGGCAAGGGCTTAAGAAGCCAGGTAGGCACCATGTATGGCACACTGAAAAAGGGTCCTCGTTACCTGGAAATGGCGGAAGGCTATGTAACAGGTATCGCTCTTGACGCAGAGGATCAGATTATCGGTTATCAGTTCGTAAGTCTTGGAAAGATGACTGATTTCATCAAGAAGGGCGACGACCCCAACACTGCATGGGAAAAGGCAAAGGGACAGTATGGCCGCGTAGCCGATGCAGTAAAGATTATCGATCCCAGAAAAGAGTAAGTGTAGAAGTGAAACTTCATTAGGAGGACAAGTAAGATGGCATTATTTGAATCATATGAAAGAAGAATTGACAAAATCAATTCCGTGTTAAACAGCTATGGCATCGCTTCTCTGGAAGAGGCTGAAAAGATCACCAAGGATGCCGGTCTTGACGTTTACAATCAGATTAAAGGCATTCAGCCTATCTGTTTTGAAAATGCCTGCTGGGCTTACATAACAGGCGCTGCCATTGCAATCAAAAAGGACTGCAGAAGAGCGGCGGATGCAGCCGCTGCAATCGGCGAGGGCCTGCAGGCTTTCTGTATCCCCGGCTCCGTGGCAGACACCCGTAAGGTGGGCCTTGGACACGGCAATCTTGGAAAGATGCTGCTGGAGGAGGAGACCGAATGCTTCTGCTTCTTAGCAGGTCATGAGTCCTTCGCGGCTGCAGAGGGAGCTATCGGTATTGCAGAGAAGGCAAACAAGGTCCGCAAGAAACCGCTGCGTGTGATTCTGAACGGTCTTGGAAAAGACGCTGCACAGATTATTTCCCGCATCAACGGCTTTACCTTTGTGGAGACAGAGTATGATCCTTATACAAACACTGTAAAGGAATTGTTCCGCAAGTCTTACTCCGACGGACTGCGCGCAAAGGTAAACTGCTACGGTGCAAACGATGTTTGCGAGGGCGTTGCTATTATGCACAAGGAGGGAGTTGATGTTTCCATTACCGGAAACTCTACCAATCCCACCAGATTCCAGCATCCCGTTGCAGGAACCTACAAGAAGGAATGTATCGAACAGGGAAAGAAGTATTTCTCCGTTGCATCCGGCGGCGGCACAGGACGTACCCTGCATCCTGACAATATGGCTGCAGGTCCTGCTTCCTACGGTATGACAGATACTATGGGACGTATGCACTCTGATGCACAGTTCGCAGGTTCCTCTTCTGTGCCTGCCCATGTTGAGATGATGGGACTGATCGGCGCCGGAAACAATCCTATGGTTGGCATGACGGTAGCTGTAGCAGTTTCCATCGAGGAGGCTGCACAGGCTGGAAAATTCTAAGACATGCTTTTCGATTTATAAGCTACAGAGCCTGAAAGGCGCCGCAGTTTAAGAGACTGCGGCCCTTTTTTATCATGAAAAAAACAGCCGGTGCGTTTTCTTGCGGTAAAATTCAAAATTACTTAAGATTTTCATAATAATTATGCGTTTTCTACTAGTAAAGTAAAGGATTATGCTGTATAATGTTCTATGATGAGTGTTCATTGCATAGTTACTCATTGACAATACTAAAGGAGGGAGGAGTAAACAAGTGTATTTTTGCAAGAACTGTGGAGAGCCTTATATGACCGATGAAGCTGTAATGTGTGTAAAGTGCGGCGTGGCAAAGGGACATGGATCAAACTATTGTCAAAACTGCGGAAAGCCGGTTGCACCCAATGCAGAAGTCTGCTTAAACTGCGGTGTGAGGGTTGCAAATACTGCAGCGGCTTCCGGCAGCAAGTCAAAGATGGCGGCTGGCCTGCTTGGCATTTTCTTAGGATGCTTCGGGGTACATAATTTCTATCTTGGCTATACTGCGAAGGCTGTGACCCAGCTTGTGCTCACTCTGGTGGGATGTGTATTAAGCTGTATTGTGATCGGCATATTCCTCGTACTGGGCATATGGATTTGGGGCCTGATCGAAGGTATTATGATTCTTACCGGTAAGATCAATACCGACGCCCAGGGGAATCTGCTAAGTGAATAATGAATCTTATTAAATTTATTAAAGGAGAAGAAGATGGACGGACAAAATTTTCAAAACGGACAGAACACAGAAAACGGACAGGGTACACCTGTAAATAACTATCAGGACAATACTTCTTTCAATCAGTATCAGGTTCCTCCTACATCACCTCAGCAGGCGCCTAAGCAGACAAATGTACTTGCAATTGTCAGCCTTGTTATGGGTATTCTGGCAATTGTACTGGGCTGCTGCAGCGCATATATCGGTATCATTCCTGGTATTGCCGGAATTGTCTGCGCAATTTTTGCCAATAAGCAGGGCAAAACAGGCTTGGCCAAGGCTGGCTTGATCTGCTCCATCGTTGGTATTGTCATTGCTCTTGTTATCACGATTCTGGGCGTGGTTGGCCTGTCAATTTTAAGCGACTACGGATATTACTACTAAAATCAAGTATATGAAGAAACAAAAAACATTGGAGGATCAGCTTTATTTTGCCGGCTGGTTTCTCCTGATAGGTGGTATTGCGGGAATCTTTGTATATTTTCAATTTATTATGCCGAAGCTGTCGGTTTTTCCGTGCTTTTTTTACCATGTTTTGGGAATTTATTGCCCCGGATGTGGCGGCACCAGGGCGATTGGGGCCTTACTGCAGGGAAAGCCACTGCTTTCCTTCTGGTATCATCCTCTTGTGCCATATACCGTGGTGCTTTTTGGAGGCTTTATGCTGACACAGACCCTGGAGCGTGTGCATTTTGCAAAAGTGCGGGGCTGGAGATTCCATAATTGGCATATGTATGGCGCGGTTGTTCTTTTGACCGCAAATTGGATTATCAAAAATCTGCTTTTACATCTATTCCATGTTTCTTTATAAAAAACAGCTTAAACCATGAGAAATGGTTTTACAAAAGGAGAAAATATGGATAAGAAAGTGACAGGAATCGTGTCTTATTTCACGATTATAGGCTGGCTGGTTGCTTATTTTGCAGGAGACAAAGAGGGAGCAAAATTCCATTTGAATCAGTCTCTGGTAGTGAACCTTGGCTTTATCATTTCTGGAATTATTTCCTGTATCCCGCTGATTGGCTGGATTATATATGCCGTTGCAGGCATTTTCCTTGTGGTATGCTGGATTCTGGGATTGATTGCAGCTATCAATGAAGAGGAAAAGGAAATTCCTCTGTTAGGAAAAATCAAGATATTAAAGTAATGGCAAAATCAGCCCGCATTTGGCGGGCTGATTTTTCATATGCGCTTTACGGCGCACATTTATAAGCAAGAAGGATTATTCGCTGTATTCTATGGTCAAATCCACATCATCAGGTTCCTCGCCGTGGAGAAAAGAGATGATGATCTGTATCCTTTTATATGCACGGGAATAATTCTGCAGTGCATAATCGGCGGTATATTCATTGTATGAGTTGTTGCTGTAGGCTTCGTGATAGCTTTTCACTGCCTCTGTCATATATTCACCGGCTTCATCGGCCAAGCTCTCCAGATAATCGAATTCTTCCGGAAAGTCCACCTGTGAAAACTCCTGAAATTCCGCATCTAATTCATCCAGATAGCCAAGAAGCTCTGTGGTATATCCCTCAAATGTAGTGTCTATATTGTTAATGGAAGTGTCAAGCTCAGAAATGCTGGTGCAGAACTGATCTACCTCTGTCTTGAACCTTGACAATTCCGGGTCCCTTCCACACCCAGTGAGAAGCACAAGGGCAAGCAGAATAGGAAACATATGCTTTATTTTCATAAAAATAACCTCCGGTACGGAATAAAATAAATAATATAAAAAATTTATCACATTTTGTCTATTTTAGCAACTATTCCATTGGGATTTAACTTAATACCAATGGGATTAAGTTAAATCCTGCCCTTTACGATTAAAACTTTCTTGTGGTACAATAAAAAAGATATTTTTTACCATCATTTTATTTCAGCTGTGGAGACACTTATGACAAAAGAACAATTTTTCAGTTTTTGTAAAAATAGATATGTTTATCTGGATGGGGCTACCGGCTCTAATTTGGTAAAGGCAGGAATGCCTTCCGGCGTATGTCCTGAAAAGTGGATTTTAGAGCACCGGGAAATTATGCTGCAGCTGCAGAAGGACTATGTGCTGGCGGGTACAGACATTTTGTATGCGCCTACCTTTACGGCAAACCGGGTAAAACTGAAGGAGTACGGCCTGGATTCCAAGCTGTCGTCCATGACAAAGGAATTAGTGGCCATTTCCAGGGAAGCGGCCGCTATTGGGAACGGAAAGGTTTATGTGGCCGGAGATATCACCATGACGGGAGAACAGTTAAGGCCTGTGGGGAAAATGGAGCTGGAGGAGCTGATTTCCATTTACAAGGAACAGATTCTTGCCCTGGAGGAAGCGGGAGCTGATCTTTTGGTGGTGGAAACCATGATGAGCCTGGGAGAGGCCAGAGCAGCTCTCATTGCAGCAAAGGAAGCAAGCAGCCTTCCGGTTATGGTAACTATGACCTTTGAAAAGGACGGACGGACTCTTTTTGGAACGGATGCCAAAACGGCGGCAGTTGTGCTGGAGAGTCTGGGAGCCTGTGCCATAGGAGCCAACTGCTCCACAGGGCCGGCACAGATGCAGCAGATAATTGAGGATATGGCTTCGGTTACCCGGGTGCCCATTATCGCAAAGCCAAACGCAGGCCTTCCCTATGTGGATGAAAACGGAGTGACCTGCTACACCATGGGAGCGGAAGAATTTACAGAGGAAATGAAGCTGTTGGCGGGGAAGGGCGCCTGCATTCTGGGAGGATGCTGCGGCACTACGCCGGAATACATAAAAGCCCTGAGAGATGCGCTGGGGAACCAGCCTATGGAAAAGGCTGCCCGCAGGCAGCCTGGAATCCGTTTTCTTTCCTCAGAGCGAAAGACGGCAGCCTTTGGCCTTGATGGGAACTTTATTATCGTAGGCGAACGTATTAATCCAACCGGGAAAAAGCTGCTGCAGGCGCAGCTTCGAGAGGGAAACATGGAGAGGGTGCTTGCCTTTGCGGAGGAGCAGGAAGCAGACGGAGCGCAGATTTTGGATGTGAATATGGGCATGAGCGGCATCGATGAAAAGGCGATGATGCTTCGGGCCCTGGAGGAAATCAGCGGCGTAACCAGCCTGCCTTTATCCATTGATTCCAGCTATGTGGAGGTGATAGAGGCGGCCCTTCGGGCTTATCCCGGGAGAGCCTTGATCAATTCTATCTCTCTGGAAAAGGAAAAGTTTGAAAAGCTGCTGCCTATCGCCGCAAAGTATGGCGCCATGTTTATTCTGCTGCCCCTGTCGGATCAGGGACTGCCCAAGGATTTGGAAGAAAAGAAGCAGATTATTCAGACCATCTATGAAAGAGCGCTGTCTCTGGGAATGTGCCGGGAGGACATTATAGTGGACGGCCTGGTGACAACGGTGGGGGCAAATAAAAATGCTGCATTGGAAACCCTGGAAACCATTCGCTACTGCAGGGAACAGGGCTTTGCAACCATCTGCGGACTGTCCAACATATCCTTTGGAATGCCGGAGCGGAGCTTTGTAAATACGGCGTTTTTGACGCTGGCCATCAGAGAGGGACTGACCATGGCCATTGCCAATCCCTCCCAGGAGCTTTTGGTGAGCTGTGCTCTGGCCACAGATCTTTTGCTTGCCAGGGAAGATGCAGATATCCGCTATATCGAATATGCCGGCCGGGTAAAGGAAAATCGTGAAAAAAAAGAGGCCGAACTGCAAAAAAGGCTGCTGGCTGCCAAAGGGACGGCTTCGGAAGGAAGCCTGCCAGCAGGACAAAGGACAGCTCCCGGATTTGAAGAGTCCCCCAAATCCTCACCAAAAGAGGAGTCCGGGCAGGAAAAGCTCCGAAATGCGCTGCATACCGCTGTGCTGAAGGGAAACAGAAAGGGCATTGTGCAGATAACAAAGGATGCGCTCTCAGGGGGAGACGACCCGGCAAAGCTGTTGAACGAAGTGCTTTTGCCCGCCATAAACACGGTGGGAGATTATTTTGATAAGGGAAAATATTTTCTGCCTCAGCTGATTGCCAGTGCGGAGGCAATGAAGAACGCCATTGAGATATTGGAGCCGCTCTTGTTAAAGGAGTCGGATGCCAAAGATATGCCTGTGGTGGTCATTGCCACGGTGGAGGGCGACATTCACGATATCGGCAAAAATCTTGTGGCCCTGATGTTAAAAAACCACGGATTTCAAGTGATCGATTTGGGCAAGGACGTTCCCAAGGAAAGAATCATTGCTGCGGCAAAGGAGCATAACGCAAGGATTATCGCCCTGTCAGCCCTGATGACTACCACCATGCAGCGGATGCGGGAGGTGATAGAGTATGCGGCAGAGGAAGGGGTTCATGCAAAGATTATGATCGGCGGCGCAGTGATTACCCAGGAATATGCAGATGAGATCGGCGCGGACGGTTATTCCCGGGATGCAGCGGAGGCCGTGAAGCTGGCGAAGAAATTAAACGCATCGGATTTTCAAAAAATTCATGAGCAGGAGGAAGTTTTATGATAGGAGCAGATGCCATAATAAAATGCCTTGAGGCGGAAGGGGTAGAGACGGTATTTGGCTATCCCGGTGTTGCCATTTGTCCTTTTTATAACAGTATTTTAGATTCGAATATCCGGACCATTCTCATCCGTACAGAGCAGAATGCGGCTCACGCGGCAAGCGGCATGGCCAGAATCACAGGAAGGCCCGGCGTATGCGCCGTGACCTCCGGCCCAGGAGCCACCAATGTGATCACGGGTATCGCCACTGCCTTTGCTGACAGTATTCCTTTGATCTGCATTACGGGACAGGTAAACAGCGAGCTTTTAGGCAGCGATGTATTTCAGGAGGCGGATATCACTGGAGCGGTGGAGTCCTTCGTAAAGTACAGCTATCTGATCAAAAATGTCAATGATATTCCCAGAGTGTTTAAGGAGGCCTTTCATATTGCAAACACCGGCAGAAAAGGCCCCGTGCTCATTGATATTCCCATTGATATCCAAAATGCTCCCATCTCGAAATTCAAGTATCCGGAGGAGGTAGTCTTACGCACCTATAAGCCTACGGTAAAGGGACATGCTGTGCAGATCAAAAAGGTGATAAAGGAGCTGGAGCGGGCAAAGCGTCCCATTATCTGTGCGGGAGGAGGCGTCCTTTTAAGCGACGCTCAGGGAGAGCTGAGAAGCTTTTCCGAGAGGCATCAGATACCGGTGGTTTCCACCATGATGGGAATTGGCGTCATGCCCACAAAGCATCCCCTGTACTTTGGCATGGTGGGAAACAACGGAAAAGCGTATGCCAACAGGGCTATGAATGAATCTGACCTTTTGATTATGGTGGGAGCCAGAGTGGCGGATCGTGCGGTGAGCCAGCCGGATTTGATCACTCAGGGAAAGGTGCTGGTTCACATAGATGTGGATCCGGCGGAGATTGGTAAAAACGCAGGACCTGCGATTCCACTGGTGGGTGATGCAAAACATATTTTTGAAGATTTTCTGAAGGAAGATTTTACCTGTGACTACAGTCAGTGGCTTGCTGCCTTGCGGGAATACCGGGAGACTATGGTGAAAAAGAGAAATCCCAATCCCGCCTATGTGGATCCGGCGGCTTTTATTACGAGACTGTCCGAAAAATTGGAAGAGAATGCGGTCTATGTGGCGGACGTGGGGCAGAATCAGATATGGTCCTGCGGCTATCACATTGTAAAAAAAGGCAATTTTTTCACCTCCGGAGGTATGGGCACCATGGGATATTCTATTCCTGCGGCCATGGGGGCAAAGCTTGCTGCGCCGGACAGACAGGTGATTGCGGTCTGTGGGGACGGCTCCTTCCAGATGTCCATGATGGAGCTGGCAACCATGCGCCAGCATGATATTCCGGTGAAAATTATCGTTCTGAAAAACAATTACCTGGGCATGGTCCGGGAGTATCAGCATTATACCTACAAGGATCATTATTCGGTGGTGGATTTGTCGGGCAGCCCGGATTTGGAAAAGCTTTCCTCTGCTTACGGCATCCCCTTTCTGCGGCTTGCAAATATGGAGCATGTGGACAAAACGCTGGATCTCTTTTTGGAAAAGAATGAATCCATGCTGCTGGAATGCCTGATCGATCCCATGGACCTGGTGAAGTAAAAAAAGGAGGGACGGATATGAAAAAGAGAATTTATTCGGTTTTGGTAGAGAACCGTTCCGGTGTTCTGTGTAAGGTTGCGGGGCTTTTTTCCAGAAGATGCTTTAATATTGACAGTCTTGCGGTGGGAGAGACGGACGACCCGGCCGTGTCAAATATGACCATTGTCAGCAGCGGAGACGAACGGACCATTGAGCAGATTGAAAAACAGCTGAACAAAAAGCTGGATGTCATCAAGGTAAAGACCTATTCGGAAAAACAGTGCATTACCAGGGAATTAATGCTGATCAAAATTAAGTACAATAAAAATAACCGCCGGGAAATCATGGAACTGTGTGAAATTATGAAAGCAGAGATTGTGGATATGTCGAAGCACTTTATGATCATACAAATCTGTGACAATCCTGAAAAAATCAGGCTTTTGATCAATATGCTGCAGTCTATCAGCATTGTTGAGGTTGCCAGAACCGGGACCCTTGCCTTGGCGAAGTGCTCAGAAAACGATGAGGCCAAATAGAAAGAGGGATGGTATTTGAAGCTTTATCGGACTAAAGTGTTTTTTGTTGACATTCGCACAGTAACTTGCTATATTAAGTAATTAGAAAGATGCTTGGAAAGGTTAGAAGGATATGCAGAAAAAAGTATTTCAGCTGCTTGTGGACAATACCTCCGGTGTTCTCAGCCGGATTTCCGGACTTTTTTCCAGAAGGGGCTACAACATTGAGAGCATAACTGCGGGCGTAACTGCAGACCCCCGCTTTACCAGGATTACCATTGTGACTTCGGGAGACGATGAAATCCTGGAACAGATAGAAAAGCAGGTGGGAAAGCTGGTGGATGTCCGGGATATCAAGGAGCTTAAGCCCCAGGAAAGCGTATACCGGGAGCTTGTGCTGATTAAGGTGAGGGCGGAGGCGGACAAACGCCCCAGCATCATCGCCATTACGGATATTTTCAGGGCCAAAATCATAGATGTGGCGCCGGAGAGCCTGATCATAGAGCTTACCGGCGATCAGAGCAAGATAGATGCCTTTATTCATCTGCTGGAGGGACATGAAATTCTGGAGCTGGCCAGAACAGGACTTGCCGGACTGGGACGGGGCACGGAGAATGTCACTTACATAACCGGGGATTGATATGCGTTAGCTCTAGGGAAACCTATCAGTTATAAATTTAATGAAACAAAATGGAGGAAATGAAAATGGCTAAAATTTTTTATCAGGAAGACTGCAATCTTTCCTTGTTAGAGGGCAAGACCATTGCCATCATCGGCTACGGCAGTCAGGGACATGCGCATGCGCTGAACCTGAAGGATTCCGGATGCCATGTGATTATCGGTCTGTATGAGGGCTCAAAATCATGGGCCAAGGCCGAAGCCCAGGGATTTGAGGTATATACCGCAGCGGAGGCTGCAAAGCGCGCCGATATCATTATGATTCTGATCAATGACGAGAAGCAGGCAGACCTTTACAAGAACGACATTGAGCCCAACTTAGAGGAGGGCAATATGCTGATGTTTGCACATGGCTTCAATATTCACTTCGGCTGTATCGTGCCTCCCAAGAATGTGGACGTGACTATGATCGCACCCAAGGGGCCTGGACATACGGTGAGAAGCGAGTATCAGGCAGGCAAGGGTGTTCCTTGTCTGGTTGCAGTGGAGCAGGACGCCACCGGCAAGGCACAGGACATTGCCCTTGCCTATGCGCTGGGAATCGGCGGCGCCAGGGCAGGCGTGCTGGAGACAACCTTCCGCACCGAGACCGAGACCGATCTTTTCGGAGAGCAGGCTGTGCTCTGCGGCGGCGTTTGCGCATTGATGCAGGCGGGCTTTGAGACTCTGGTGGAAGCAGGATATGATCCCAGAAACGCATACTTTGAGTGTATCCATGAGATGAAGCTGATTGTGGATCTGATCTATCAAAGCGGCTTTGCCGGCATGAGATATTCCATTTCCAACACTGCTGAGTACGGCGATTATATTACCGGACCCAAGATCATCACCGAAGAGACCAAGAAGACCATGAAGAAGATTCTGCAGGACATTCAGGATGGTACCTTTGCAAAGGAATTTCTGCTGGATATGTCTCCCGCAGGAAAGCAGGTTCACTTCAAGGCTATGAGAAAGCTTGCTTCCGAGCATCCCTCCGAGAAGGTTGGCGAAGAGGTGCGCAAGCTCTACAGCTGGAACAACGAAGAGGACAAGCTGATCAACAACTAATAAAGACAAAGGAAGGGGATGCCAGGCATCCCCTTTTTGAGGTTATTTTATGTCATCCTTTCAAGATAAAATGAAGCCCCCAAAGGGGATGGAGCCGGAGCATTGGTTTACGGAAATGTATAAGCGCCACAAAGGACATCCCCTCATGACGCTGGTTGCTTTGTATAAGGGAAATTATCACAAATTTGTGCTGGCGGTGGTTTTTTTCTTTATCAAGCACAGCTGCGTGTGGGTGCTGCCCATAGTGACAGCCAATATTATCAACGACATCACTGCAAAAAATCCGGACAGTGTCCGAAACATTATACTGTATTCCATTCTGATGGTTTTTCTCATTGCACTGAATGTGCCCATGAATTACCTTTATACGGATTACAAAAGCCAGGCAACCAGATACGCTGAGACAGGACTTCGCAAGGCCTTGATCTGCAAGCTGCAGCAGCTGTCTATTTCCTATCACACGGAAACCCAGTCCGGGCGGCTGCAGTCTAAGATCATAAGGGACGTGGAGGCGGTGGAGGGGCTTTCCACCCAAATGTTTTTGTCTATCTTAAACATTGTGCTCAATATCAGTATTGCCCTGGCGGTAACAGTGAGCAAAAGTCTGGTGGTATTTCTCTTTTTTCTGGTCACCACACCCATCGCAGCCATAACCATGGTATCCTTCCGCTCTGTCATGAGAAAGCGCAACGCAGAGTTTCGCAAGGAGATGGAGGAAACCTCAGCCAGGGTGATGGAGATGGTGGAGCTGATCCCTGTGACCAGAGCCCATGCTTTGGAGGAAGAGGAGATTCAGAAAATGAGCGGACAGCTCTTTGCTGTGGCGGAAAAAGGGTATAAGCTTGACCTGATTCAGGCGCTCTTTGGCTCCGTGGGCTGGGCCATTTTTCAGATTTTTCAGATCATATGTCTGGCCTTTACCGGCTATCTGGCCTTTCAGGGAAATATTCTGGCGGGAGACATCACCTTGTATCAGAGCTATTTTTCTACCATTGTAAATCAGGTTTCCGCCATCATTACCCTGGTGCCCACCATTGCAAAGGGAATCGAATCCGTCAACTCTATCGGAGAGGTGCTCTTGTCGGATGATGTGGAGCAGAATGAGGGAAAGCGCGGCATTTCGGATGTAAAGGGGCACTTTTCCTTTCAAAATGTGCATTTTAGGTATCATGAGTCAGAACGGGATATATTGGACGACTTGAATCTTGAGGTAAAAGAGGGAGAAACCATCGCGCTGGTGGGAGAATCCGGCGCAGGAAAGTCCACGATCTTAAATATGGTGATCGGCTTTTATCTGGCAGATTCCGGCAGGCTTTTGATGGATGGGCAGGACCTTCGGGAAATTGATCTGCGCACCTACAGAAAATATCTTGCGGTGGTGCCCCAGACCTCCATTCTGTTTTCCGGCACCATCAGAGACAATATTACCTACGGCTGTGAGAATGTGTCGGAGGAGAAGCTAAACAGTGTAATTCAGGCGGCAAATCTTACCGATTTGATTGCATCTCTGCCAAAGGGACTTGACTCCCAGGTGGGAGAGCACGGCGGAAAGCTCTCCGGCGGGCAGAGACAGAGAATTTCCATTGCCAGGGCGTTGATCCGCGATCCCAAAATCATTGTGCTGGATGAGGCTACCTCCGCCCTGGACAGCATTTCCGAAAAACTGATTCAGGAGGCGGTGGATAATCTGACCAGGGGACGCACCACGTTCATCGTGGCGCATCGTCTTTCCACCATACGGGGAGCGGATAAAATTGCCGTAATCAGCGGGGGAAAATGCGCGGAATATGGAAGCTATCAGGAGCTGATGGACAAAAAGGGAATTTTCTACAGCATGAAAAAAATACAGAGCTGAGAATTGCGCGCTGATGGCGTATAAAAAAGGAAGGCAGGAGACTGTCTTTCTTTTTTTATGCGCCATTTCTTTAGAAATTCTTTGTTTTTTCCTGCAAGGGGTTTTCATATTTCAAATTTAATATAAGGGAAGAACAAAAGAGGGAGCTTGTTAATCATGCCCCTTTCCGGCATTATGGCCTCCAGGGGAAATATAAATTTCTTCATGGTTATGGCGATCACAGTATCTGCCGGGCTTTTGGGGCGTTTTTGCAGCCAAGCTTGTGCCGGTGCTGCGCACCCTTGTGTCTATTCCGGCGGGAGTGCTTCGTATGGAATTGAAGCAATATGTGGTAAGCTCCGCCATGGGAATTTTTTTATGGAATCTGTTTTTTGTGGGCGCAGGCTATCTGCTGGGAGAGCAGGTGTTTTCCCTGCTTGGCGGAAACTGACGGAAAAAATCAAAATAAGAAGCGATTGCTATGAGGCCGGTTCATTTATATAATAGATGCAGGCGGCTTTTAGAAAACCGCAAAATTACAGAAATAGAGGGACGACAATGGACAATAGCAGGTTTCATATTTTGATTGTGGAGGACGACAGGGAAATTCGCGAGGGCGTGGAAATTTATTTGAAAAATCAAGGCTATGTGGTGTTTCAGGCCGCAAACGGCAAGGAAGGACTTGACGTTATAAAGAAGGAGGAAATCCATCTGGCCATTGTGGATATTATGATGCCGGTTATGGATGGAGTGAGCATGCTGATGAAGCTGCGGGCCATGGATTATGAATTTCCGGTGCTGATGCTTTCTGCCAAGTCTGAGGAGGTGGACAAAATCATGGGGCTGAATATGGGGGCCGATGATTATATCACAAAGCCCTTTACGCCTCTGGAGCTTCTGGCAAGAGTAAATTCTCATCTGCGCAGGTATTCCAAATATCTCTCTGCAGTGAACAATGAGGCCGGGAACGATCATATTTACACCATCGGCGGTCTGGAATTGAATGAGGATACCGTGGAGGTCAGCGTGGACGGGGAGCCGGTAAAGCTGACGCCCATGGAATTTAAGATTGTGCAGCTGTTGATTAAAAATCCCGGAAGAGTTTTTTCCGCAGACGAAATTTATGAAAGAATCTGGAATGAAAAGGCGGTAAACACAGACACCATTATGGTGCACGTGCGAAATATACGGGAGAAAATTGAAATTGATCCCAAAAATCCCAAATATCTTAAGGTGGTGTGGGGCGTAGGCTATAAAATTGATAAGCAGTAGCTGTGATAAAGCAGGGAGATTGTGGAGAAAGGATGGGTTAGATGGGTGATCAGAGACAAATTGAAACCGCAGAAGAGAATATTGCCACAGAGGAGAAAACAGCCATGAAAAAGAAGCATTCCCTTTCTTTTCTCTGGATTTTCTTTGGAGTCTGTGCCGCCTGTGTCTGTGCTCTTTTGTATACGGCATTTTACGGAAGCTTTCGGAAGGGTGTGGAGAATCTCCGTACCAGCCCGGTGGAGACGGAAAACGGCGTCACCTTTCTCTATCAGTACAGCTATCTGCTGTATCGGGATATGTACAACAAAGTAAATAATACCAATTTAAGCTACAGCGAACTGTTTATGCAGCCTGCAGAGGGGAAAGAATGGATTCATGATGAGACCTCCCAGGAGTATCAGGAGCTGTATGCGGAAAATACGGGGGAATACGACGCGCTTGTTTCCTGCAGCAATTATCTGAATGATCATTTTTCCCAGCTGGAGAGCAGCTTTGCGCAGATGAATCTTTACTATGATTACCTTGCCGAGGACCTTTCCACAGGAGAAATTCTCACCAACCTTTCCTCCCCTGAAATCTCCCTGGCAGATCAATATTTTTATTTGAGCTTTGAATTTGATGAAAGCGGAAATGTCTCCATCGGAAGCACGGTAAAGGGAAATAATGCCACCATCATCCGGAAATATGCCAACGAGGTTATGCGGAATTTAAGTCTGGAAAATCTGACGAAGGATTTTGGCGTAGAAGGACAGCCCTCCTCGTTGTACACAATCTCAATGCCCACAAATTTCCGGATTACCTTCTGTATTGCTCAGAACGACTGGCAGCAAATGTGGGAGGAGGACTATATCAATCTTCCCGGAGGCGGATATGTCTATGACGGCTACAGTCTTTATGAGGCTTACAGATATTCCGGCAGCGCAAATCTTTACCTCATTTTTCTGGGATTGCTGTTTTTGGCGGCGCTTTTTTTGCCGGTATCCAAAAAGGAAAGCTTTGGAAGCCTTAAGCTGTACCGGATTCCTGCAGAAGCGGTTCTGGTGCTTATGGTAATGCTGATTTCTCTGTCAGATGTTACGGTGGTGGAGCTTGTGATGAATGTGGCGGACGGAAGCTACCAAAAGGGATTCGAAGCGTATATGCCCGCTGTGGCGGCAAGGCTTCTTGTCTTGACGCTTAATCTTCTGGCTCTTGGCCTGCTGTTTTTCGGTGCATGGTACGGGGGAACCTGCTTTAGATTGGTACGGGAGCTGGGAATCAAGAGGTATATCAAAGAACGCAGCGTCATCTACCGCATATTCCCTTTTCTGAAAACCAGGTTTTTGGAGGTGTATGACGCCTTAAACCACTTTGACGTGACCAAAAGTGCTAAAAAGCTCATCTGGAAGGTAGTTTTGATCAATGGCGTGATCCTGCTTATTATCAGCAGTTTCTGGGTCAGCGGCCTGTTCATCGTGGTAATCTATTCTGTGGTACTGTATTTTATTTTGAAAAAGTATATCAGCGGTATCCAGAAAAAATACAGCATCCTGCTTGGATATATCAATAGGATAGCGGAAGGGAATCTGAATGGAAATATGACGGAGGACCTGGGCGTGTTTGAACCCTTAAAGCCTCAGCTGATCCGTATTCAGAGGGGCTTCCGGAAAGCAGTAGAGGAGGGGGTGAAGAGTCAGAAAATGAAGTCGGAGCTGATCACCAATGTGTCCCATGATTTAAAAACGCCTTTGACCGCTATCATCACCTATATCAATCTTTTGAAGGATGAAAATCTTACGGAGGAGCAGAGACGGGAATATTTAGATACTTTGGAGCGTAAGTCCAATCGTCTTAAGGTGCTGATCGAGGATTTATTTGAAGTCAGCAAGGCCAGCACGGGAAACATTACTCTGAATTTTGTGAAGGTAGACATTATGAATCTGGTAAAGCAGGTGCTCTTTGAATGGTCTGACAAGCTGGAGGAGGCCGGTCTGGACCTGAGACTGAATCTGACGGACGAAAAGGTGGTGCTGTCTTTAGACAGCCAGAAAACCTACCGGATTTATGAAAATCTGGTGGGGAATATTGTAAAATATGCCATGCCCGGCACCAGAGTTTATATCAACGGCTTCCGCATTGATGATACGGTTGTCATTACGCTGAAAAATATTTCCGCTCAGGAAATTCATGTGGAGGCGAAACAGCTGACGGAACGCTTTATCAGGGGCGACGCCTCCAGAAACACAGAGGGCAGCGGCCTGGGCCTGGCCATTGCAAGGAGCTTCACTGAGCTGCAGAACGGACGCCTGGAGCTTGAGGTGGACGGAGACCTGTTCAAGGTGACCACCACCTGGAAGATAGATACGAAGCAGCCGCAGGATTAATCAAACAACCGCAGAAATTTCTGCATGGGGGGAGTGGTCTGCTTCCCCGTGCAGAGAAATCCGATTCTTCTGGAGGGGATGGGTTCCTTCACCGGGAAAAGCACAAGGGAACCCTCCTCCAATTCTTTTTCCACAAAATCCCTGATCACACAGGCGATTCCCATCCCGATTTTTGCAAAATCAATCAACAGGTCCATGGTAGTGACTTCAAGCTGCTGTTCAAAGGAAATGTCCCGAAGCAGCAGATATTTATCCACATATTGGCGGGACATATTTCCCTTGTGCAAAAGAAGCAGCGTGGCTTTGGAAAAAAGCTCCCGCTCCGCCGACAGTTCATCTTCTGCCTGGGTGCGCTTTACAAGAAGCTTAAGATAATCTTCCGTGGTCACGAAAACATCGGAAATGGTTTTTATGGGGCGGAACAAAAGCCCTGTGCGCCCCGGTTCTCCGGTGAGTCCGATATCAAGCCGTCCCTTTTCCAGCGCCTCAATGGTTTCATTGGAGGACTGACAGAAAATAGAAACCCGGATATGTGGGTTTTCCCGAATAAATTCTTTTAAATAGGGGAGCAGAACATATTTGCATAAGGTAGTGCTGACTCCGATAGAAAGCTGTCCGCCTCCTGCAGCCTCCTTTTCCACAAGCTGTTCCTCCCCTGTGCGGATGGCGTGAAAGGCGGTTTCCAGCTGGCGGTATAAAAGCTCCCCCTCCTCCGTAAGGGCCACGCCCCTGGAGCTTCGAAAAAACAATGGGGTATGAAAGCTTTCCTCCAGCCGGGATATGGCCTTGCTCACTGCAGGCTGGCTGATATACAGATGCTTTGCCGCTCTGGATATATTGCCGCATTTGGCGGTCACATAAAAAATGTAATATTGATTCAGCTGATTTTTCATTTCAAGCGTCCTTTCTCTGAAAACACATTTGGTTTTTGAAGCATACCATGATAGTAACATATAACTTTTGGTTATGGCAACCATGAACAATCCATATTTGTAGAATAGTATTTTTTATGCTATGATAGGAACAGTAAAGGAAAAAACAGCTGGAAAGAAAAAGGCTGTCATATGTAGAAAGGTTGTGGTAAGTGACATGGGAATGACAATGACGCAGAAAATACTGGCTGCCGCAGCGGGCCTTGACAAGGTGGAGGCCGGGCAGTTAATTGAGGCAAAGCTGGATCTGGTGCTTGGAAACGACATTACCAGTCCGGTGGCGATTCATGAAATGGACAAAATGAAGGTGCAGGGAGTGTTTGACAAGGATAAGATCGCCCTGGTGCCGGATCATTTTGTGCCCAACAAGGATATCAAATCCGCAGAGCACTGTAAGTGTGTGCGTGAATTTGCAAAAAAGCACGAGATCACCAATTACTTTGAGGTGGGCGAAATGGGAATCGAGCATGCGCTGCTTCCGGAAAAAGGGCTTACTGTGGCGGGAGACGTGATTATCGGTGCAGATTCCCATACCTGTACCTACGGTGCCCTGGGCGCATTTTCCACAGGCGTGGGAAGCACGGATATGGCTGCCGGAATGGCTACCGGCAAGGCATGGTTTAAGGTGCCCTCCGCCATTCGTTTTCATCTTGTGGGGAAGCCCGCAAAATGGGTCAGCGGCAAGGATGTGATTTTACATATTATCGGCATGATCGGCGTGGACGGCGCATTGTATCAGTCCATGGAGTTTGTGGGAGAGGGCATTTCCTATCTTTCCATGGATGACCGTTTTACCATCGCCAACATGGCCATAGAGGCGGGCGGCAAAAACGGCATCTTCCCCGTGGATGAAAAGGCCGAAGCGTATATGCGGGAGCATTCCAGCCGCCCCTATAAAATTTATACGGCGGATGAGGATGCGGTTTACGAGGCGGAATATACCATTGATCTGAGCGCTCTGCGCCCTACCATAGCCTTTCCTCATCTGCCGGAGAACACTCACACGATAGATGAGATTAAAGAGGATATTGCCATCGATCAGGTGGTTATCGGCTCCTGCACCAACGGCCGTCTTGAGGACCTTCGTACTGCAGCCGAGGTTCTGCAAGGAAGGCATGTGGCAAAGGGAATGCGCTGTATCGTAATCCCTGCAACCCAGTCCATTTATATGCAGGCCATGGAGGAGGGACTTTTAAAAACCTTTCTTCAGGCTGGGGCAGTGGTGAGCACACCTACCTGCGGCCCCTGCCTGGGCGGTTACATGGGAATTCTTGCGGAGGGTGAGAGATGTGTTTCCACCACCAACCGTAATTTTGTAGGCCGCATGGGGCATGTGAATTCTGAGGTTTATCTGGCAAGTCCGGCAGTGGCGGCAGCCAGCGCGGTGCTTGGAAAAATTGCCAGCCCCAAGCAGCTGGAAGCATAATATCTTTGGAAGGAGAAAAAAGAGAATGAATGTCAAGGGAACTGTTTTCAAATACGGTGACAATGTGGATACGGATGTGATCATTCCGGCCAGATATTTGAATTCCTCAGACCCGGGTGAGCTTGCCGCCCACTGTATGGAGGATATTGACAAGGATTTTATCAAAAAGGTAAAAAAGGGTGATCTGATCGTGGCCAGAAAAAATTTCGGATGCGGCTCCTCCAGAGAACATGCGCCCATAGCCATCAAGGCTGCCGGCGTAAGCTGCGTGATTGCCGAGACCTTTGCCAGGATATTTTACAGAAACGCCATCAATATCGGCCTTCCTATTATTGAATGCCCGGAGGCGGCGGCCGGAATCGAGGCGGGAGACGAGGTGGAGGTTGATTTTGATTCGGGAATCATCCGGAATCTCACCAGGGGAACCACCTTTAAAGGACAGGCGTTTCCGGAATTTATGCAGAAGATTATCGCCTGCGGCGGCCTGATTCCTTATATCAACAGCAAAGAATAAAAAATATGCTCTGCGGGTCTGCATTTCTTATTTTGAGAGTGCAGACCTGATTTTTTTGTGCTATACTGTCGGGAGGAAAATATTGCTTCGGGCAAGGATTGGAAATGAGGAGTATTATGACAAAAGAAAAAAATGCAAAAAAGTACGAGATTGATATGTGCAGCGGCCCATTGTTTGGGAAAATTCTGCTGTTTTATATTCCCTTGATGCTTTCCGGGATTTTACAGCTTCTGTTCAATGCGGCCGACATCGTTGTGGTGGGCCGGTTTGTGGGAAGCGAAGCCCTGGCTGCCGTGGGTTCCACCAGCTCCTTGATCAATCTTTTGGTCAATGTGTTTATTGGCCTGTCTGTGGGTGCAAATGTTCTTGCAGCCCGCTTTTTTGGGGCTGGAAAGAAGGAGGAATTGTCGGACATGGTGCATACGGCCATTGCCACCTCCTTAGTCAGCGGTATCTTTCTGATTTTTCTGGGAGTATTGCTTGCAAGGCCTGCCTTGCTTTTGATGGAAACTCCCGAAAATGTCATTGACCAGGCCGTGCTTTATATGCGGATTTACTTTATAGGGATGCCGGCTACCATGGCATACAACTTTGGAAGCGCCATACTGCGCGCGGCGGGAGATACCAAAAGACCCTTGTATTATCTGTTTGCTGCCGGAGTGGTAAATGTTGTGCTGAATCTTTTCTTTGTGATCGTCTGCGGGCTGGGAGTGGCCGGTGTAGCCATTGCAACTGTGATCTCTCAGGTGATTTCTGCGGCTTTGGTGATTCGCTGTCTGGCGCTTTCGGATAGTGATTACAAGCTGGACTTAAAAAGACTTCGGATTGTTCCCGATAAGCTGCTTCGGATGGTGCAGATCGGCGTGCCCGCAGGACTGCAAGGGGCGCTGTTTTCCGTTTCCAATGTTTTGATTCAGTCCTCTGTGAATTCCTTCGGCTCCGTGGCCATGGCCGGGAATACGGCAGCCTCTAATATAGAGGGCTTCGTGTATACCTCCATGAACGCCTTTCACCAGACGGCCATCAGCTTTACGGGACAGAACTACGGGGCGAGAAATTACAAGCGCATCGGCAGAATTTTACTCATCTGTCAGCTCCTTGTAATTGCGGTGGGACTGCTTTTTGGAAATGCAGCCTACCTTTTAGGGGATAAGCTTTTGCTTCTGTATTCCTCGGAGCCGGAGGTAATCACCTATGGTCTGCTGCGCATGAGCATTATCTGCACCACCTATTGCCTCTGCGGCATGATGGATGTGATGGTGGGTTCCCTGCGGGGCATGGGATATTCCGTTATGCCTATGCTGGTGTCCCTGACAGGGGCCTGTCTTTTCCGGATTCTGTGGATTTACACTGTCTTTCGGGAGATTCCCACGCTGCAGTGTCTGTACTGGTCCTATCCTGTCAGCTGGGGACTGACCTTCCTGGCACATCTGCTCTGCTTTGTGGTGGTGTACCGGAAATTGTTGAAAACAGAGTCTTGAAACATATGTTCGATTGTGATATACTTAATGAAACAGGTTAGCAGTTTTAGAATAGGAAATATGTTTGGAAGGAAAAGGCTATGATCGCATATGTAGAAGGAAGGATTGAGGATATCGCCCCGGACAATGCCGTTCTTGACGTGGGAGGCATTGGATACAATATAAAAATTTCCCCCGAGACAGCGTCAAGGCTTCCCGGTCTGGGACAGCGGGTGCGGCTTTACACCTACACCTGTGTGAGGGAGGACGCCTTTTGGCTGTATGGCTTTCTCTCCAAGGGAGATCTGGAACTTTTTAAAAAGCTGATTACCGTAAGCGGCATCGGACCAAAGGGCGCTCTGGCCCTTCTTGCGTCCATGGATGCGGATACGCTGCGGTTTGCCATTTTGTCGGGAGATACCAAGGCCATTGCCAAGGCGCCGGGAATTGGAGCAAAAACGGCCCAGCGGCTGATTCTGGATTTGAAGGACAAGATTCGGCAGGACGAAGATTTGATCCGTATGGAGATTTCAGCCGGCGCCATGGAGAATGCCTGTGCAGACACGCCCCAGAAGCGGGAGGCCGTGGAAGCGCTGGTTTCCTTGGGCTATGGACAGGCAGATGCGCTTAAGGCGGTAAATTCTATAGAAGGCGTTGAAAACATGGAGTCCGGAGCTGTGCTTAAGGCGGCGCTGAAAAAAATGTTTTAGGGCAGAAAGGGAGCTTTCATGGCAAGGAGAACGATAGAGACCAATCTGACAGAAGAAGACGTAAAAATAGAAGGCTCTTTAAGGCCTCAGACTCTGAATGACTATATTGGTCAATCTAAGATAAAGGAAAATCTTAAGGTTTATATAAAGGCTGCAAAGCAGAGAAAGGATGCCCTGGATCATGTGCTTTTTTACGGACCTCCCGGTCTGGGGAAAACCACCCTTGCGGGTATTATTGCAAATGAGATGGGGGTGCATATCAAAATTACAAGCGGCCCGGCCATTGAGAAGCCGGGAGAGATGGCAGCCATTCTCAACAATCTGGAGGAGGGAGACCTGCTCTTTGTGGACGAAATTCACCGGCTGAACAGACAGGTGGAGGAGGTTCTCTATCCGGCAATGGAGGATTACTGCATTGATATTATGATTGGAAAGGGTTCCTCGGCTCGTTCCGTGCGCTTGGAGCTTCCCAAATTCACTCTGGTGGGGGCCACTACAAGAGCCGGCCTTCTGACGGCTCCTTTAAGAGACCGGTTTGGAATGATCCACCACCTGGAATTTTATACAACGGACGAGCTGCAGCAGATCATTCTGCATTCCGCCGGGGTGCTGGGGGTTTTGATCGAACCTGAGGGGGCCAGGGAAATGGCCAGAAGAAGCCGTGGAACGCCACGCCTTGCCAACCGTATTTTAAAACGGGTGAGGGATTTTGCACAGGTAAAGTATGACGGCGTTATCACCAGGCAGGTGGCGGAGACCGCCCTTGATCTCATGGATGTGGACAAGCTGGGCTTAGACCATATTGACAGAAATCTCTTAACCACCATGATTACAAAGTTTAACGGAGGTCCTGTGGGGCTTGATACCCTGGCTGCCGCCATCGGGGAGGACGCCGGCACCATTGAGGATGTATATGAACCTTATCTGATTCAGAACGGCCTTTTAAACCGCACTCCCAGAGGGAGAGTTGCCACGGAAAGCGCCTGGCGCCATCTGGGACTGGGCCCCTTGGTTTGACAAATTAGGGCCCCTTGGTTTGACAAATTAGTGCTTGCCTGTGTTTGGAAGATGATATATAATACTTAATATATATTGTGTTGATTCTTATCATTTTTGGCATATTTTGTATAGGTGCTTGCAGCAGAGAGGGTGTGTCCATGGCTTCTTCCAAAACAGATACCGAGGTAATCATCGGTGGCAAGGTTTTTACCTTAAGCGGATACGAAAGCGAAGAATATTTGCAAAAGGTAGCGTCTTATATTAACAATAAGATGAATGAATACAGCAAGGTAGACAGCTTCAAACGGCAGCCGCTGGATACCCAGAGTGTTTTACTGCAGTTGAATGTTGCCGACGATTATTTCAAGGCAAAGAAGCAGATTTCTGTGCTGGAGGAGGAGCTTGCGGGCAAGGAAAAGGAGCTGTATGATCTGAAGCATGAGCTGATTTCCTCTCAGATCAAGCTGGAGAATGCCGAAAAGCAGATTAAGGCGCTGCAGGCACAGTTAAATGAAAACGCTAAAAATATTGTGCGGCTGGAAACAGAGTTAAAGGAAAAATAATGCAGGCTGTCCGTGTTCGGGCAGCTTTTACATTCTACGACAATTTTGCAAAAGGAATCTTTCAAAGGATTTGAATTGAGGTATTACATGGACAGAGGCGGTCAATTTCCTGAAAAAAAAGTAGAGCTCCTTGCCCCTGCCGGCAGTGCAGAAGCCTTTTACGGAGCTGTACATGCTGGGGCGGATGCGGTCTACCTGGGCGGCGCCCGGTTCGGGGCAAGAGCCTATGCGGACAATTTTACGGAGGCGGAACTGACAGCGTGTATCCGTTATGCACATCTCTTCGGCAGAAAGGTTTATCTGACGGTAAATACGCTGATGAAGGAAGCGGAGATGGAGGAGCTGTTTGACTATCTGCTTCCCTTTTATGAGGCTGGGCTTGACGGCGTGATTGTGCAGGATATAGGCGCTCTTTCCTATATCAGGGAGCATTTCCCGGCTCTTGAGCTGCATATAAGCACACAGATGTCCATCACCGGTTCCTATGGGGCAGATTTGATGAAAAAAATGGGAGCCTGCCGCGTGGTTCCTGCCAGAGAGCTGAGCTTAGAGGAGCTGAAGGCGTTGAAAGAATCCTCAGGCCTTGCCCTGGAAACCTTTATCCATGGAGCCATGTGTTATTGCTATTCGGGCCAGTGTCTCTTCAGCAGCATTCTGGGCGGCAGAAGCGGCAATCGGGGCAGATGCGCCCAGCCCTGCAGGCTTCCTTACGCAGTACAGACAAAGGAGGGCTGTTCCCAGGTATGCTATCCCTTAAGCCTCAAGGACATGTGTACCATCGAATTTCTGCCGGAGCTGATTGCGGCAGGCATTGATTCCTTTAAAATTGAGGGAAGAATGAAAAAACCGGAATATGCTGCCGGGGTGACGGCCATTTACCGGAAATATATTGATCTTTGTTATGAAATCAGTAAAAAGGGCGGAGACTACAAAGTAAGTCCAAGGGACATGGAGGCCCTTTCTTCCCTTTATATCAGAACAGGGCGGCAGGAGGGCTATTACCACAGACGCAATGGCCGGGAAATGGTTACGCTGCAAAGCCCCGCCTATGGCGGCACAGATCAGGCGCTTTTGTCTGAAATCCGCAGGAAATGGATAGATGCGCCATTTCAGATGCCGGTTTTGATTAGCGCCATATTTGAGACGGGAAAACCGGCTTGTGTAACCTTTTCCTGTGGAGATACCACGGTGGAAGTGCAGGGGGAAGTGGTACAGTCTGCCCAAAAGCATCCTATTACCCGGGAAAATATCGAAAAGCAGCTGGGGAAGCTGGGAGACAGCAGCTTTTATGCGGTCTCCAAAACTGAATCCGGGATACCGCCTGAGGAGCCTGCTATGGAAATTCGGCTCAGTCCAGATGCTTTTTATCCCTTAAAGCAGATCAATGAGCTGAGACGGAAGGCCGTGCAGCAGCTGGAAGAGGCTGTTTTAAAAAAACGGGGATATGCAGCGGCAGAAAGAATGGTAAAATTGCCGGAGCAGAAACAGATTGCCGCTGCCTGGCGCAGCCAGGCCAAATCTCCTTTGCCGGAGGGGGCCTCCTTAGCTTCCCCTGGGCTGTCCGTTTCAGTAAGCACACAAAAGCAGCTGGAAAAACTGGCAGGTGAAACCCAGGGTGTTTCCCGCCTTTATGTGAATGGCGATCTGCTTTTTGGAGCAGCAGGCAGGAGACATCCGAAAGAGGAGAGCGGCTCTTCTCCGGAACAGGTACTGTCTCTGTGCAGGCAGCTTAAAAATGACAGCGAAATTTTTATTTCTCTTCCACCCATTCTGCGAAGGGAAGACCACTCTTATCTGGAAACTATGTTGGAACTTGCACGGGAGTACGAAGAGATTTTTTCTGGCTTTCAGGTCCGCTCTCTGGAGGCCCTTGGCTTTTTGATGCAAAACCATGATCATGCAGGCGGCCATAGCCGCTGGCAAGGGAAAGTTTTTACAGATGCCGGTATTTATTGTTTTAATCATTGGTCTCTGGAGGCCCTGGTAAAAGAAACGGCACTGGACGGTTTCTGTGTGCCTTATGAGCTGAATGCGAAAGATCAGCGTACGTTGGTTTCTTTTGCAGACTCTCTTGGAATCCGCTGTGAAAAACCAATTTACGGCCATATTCCCTTGATGGTTACCGCCAACTGTGTTTCTAAAACCACCACAGGGTGCGTGAAAGGAAGGGAAGAGACGGTTTGGCTTCTTGACCGTTATGGAAAGCATTTTCCGGTGGCGCAAAACTGCGTCCACTGCTTTAATCTGATCTATAACAGCGTTCCCCTTTCTCTGCACAGGGAAATTTCCCGGCAGTTAGAAAATTCCCCCAGCCGGGAAATGGACAAATGGATGGGAGGCTGTGATTTCCGCCTTGATTTTACCATAGAGAAGGGGGAAGAGGCTTTGCAAATCCTTCGTTATTTTGAAGAGCTGCTGCAGGGGAATCTGTCTTCCCCTGCGGATACGCCGCCTTTTGGAACGTACACCACCGGACATGAAAAACGCGGCGTGCTTTAGGCGGTTTTGGGAAAGGAATCAAAATGCAGGAATATATTCTTGAACTATCCAAATACTTTATTGCAGTCTGCATGCTGTTTTATACTTTTGAGTGCTTCTGGGTATTCCGTTACCGTGACGAAGAGGACCAAAAAGGCTCTTATCTGCGCCAGAACATTTTCATGTTTTTGATTCAGCTTTGCTGCTTTGTGGATCTTTTTCTGGTGAGCCGGGAAATGGAGTATGTGTTTTTCTATGCCTTTGTACAGATATTTCTTCTGGCGGCGCTGATATTGGTGCGCACTTTATATGAAAATATCAATCGCCTTTTGCTGAACAATATGTGTATGCTGACAGGCATCGGACTCTGCATTGTATCCAGGCTGTCCTTTCAGAAGGCGGTGCGGCAGTATATTATCGTGATGATTTCCCTGATGATTTCCTTAACCATTCCATACCTTTTTTCCAAAATCCGATTTCTCAAAAAAATAGTCTGGCTTTATGGACTGGCGGGAATTGTGCTGCTTAGCGCAGTGCTGATTCTGGGAGAGGTAACCCACGGCTCCAGAATTTCCTTTTCCTTAGGCGGCATTACCTTCCAGCCCTCGGAATTTGTAAAGATACTTTTCTTGTTTTTCCTGGCTGGGGCTCTATGGGAGGATATTTCCCTCAAAAGGGTGGCTCTTACCGCCGCTGTGGCCGGCGTCCATGTGGTGGTTTTGGTGGTATCCAGGGATTTGGGCAGCGCACTGATCTTTTTTATCGGCTTTGTGTTTGTGGTGTTTGCCGCAACAAAAAATTATTGGTATCTTTTGGCCGGAGCCGTTGGGGGAAGCGCGGCGGCCACTCTGGCCTACTTCCTCTTTGATCATGTGCGGATACGGGTTTTGGCATGGCAGGACCCCTGGAGCTATATCGACAATCAGGGCTACCAGATCACCCAGTCCCTTTTCGCCATTGGAAGCGGCGGGTGGTTTGGCATGGGGCTTTTACAGGGAACTCCTACAGATATCCCCTATGTAGATACGGATTTTGTGTTTTCTGCCGTGTGCGAGGAACTTGGAGTCATCTTTGGCGTATGCCTGATTCTTGTGTATATCAGCTGCTTTGTGATGATGATGGAGATAGCCGTGCAGATTCACGACCGTTTCTATCAGATGATTGTATATGGAATCGGCATTATGTATATTTTTCAGATATTTCTCACAGTGGGAGGAGGCATCAAGTTTATTCCGCTCACAGGAGTCACATTGCCCTTTATCAGCTATGGCGGAAGCTCTGTCATGACGACTATGATTATGTTTTTCATTATTCAGGGTATTTATATCCGCCTGAAGAAAGAAGGAGGAAGGCGAAATGGCGCAGCAGAAAGAAGATAAGACCGCAAAAGAAAAAAAGCCGTCGGGTTCCTCCCGCGCCTTGGGACATTTTGGGAGCAACAAAAGGGAAATCATGCTTTCCGCAGGATTATTTTTTACATTATTTCTGGGAATGCTGGGATATCTTATATATTTTACGGCTACCAGCAAGCAGGATATGATCAATAACAGCTATAATTCCAGACAGGAGCTGCTTCTTTCTCAAAATTACCGGGGAACCATCTATTCCCGGGACGGGGACGTGCTGGCGGAGACGGTTTTGAATGGAAACCAGGAGGAAACCAGGGTTTATCCCTATGAAAACCTGTTTTCCCATATTGTGGGCTATTCCACTCAGGGTCGGATGGGCGTGGAGGCTTTGGCCAACTATTATCTGATCAATACGAATATATCCCTTGCCGGCAAAGCGGCAAACGATATTGCAGGGAAGAAGAATCCGGGAGATAATGTATATACTACTCTTGATGTGGAAATTCAGCAGACTGCAGACGAGCAGCTGAGCATTTACCGGGGCGCCATTGTGGTGACGGAGGTAAAGACGGGAAAAATCCTGGCCCTGGTGTCCCATCCTGATTTTGATCCCAATGAGATACAGGATATCTGGGACGATCTGGTAAACGACTCTTCCAGCACGGTGCTTTTAAACAGAGCTACCCAGGGGCGCTATCCCCCGGGCTCTACCTTTAAAATTGTCACGGCATTGGAATATATCCGGGAAAATCCGGACACCTATAATCAATATTCCTTTCAGTGCACCGGCTCCTATCAGCGGGACGGAAGCCGGATCAGCTGCTACCATGGCAGCGTTCACGGGCTGGTGGATTTTCAGGCGTCCTTTGCCAAATCCTGTAATTCCTCCTTTGCAAATATCGGAATGGGACTTGACCGCAGTGCCTTTGAGGAAACTCTGGAGAGCCTTCTGTTTAACCGGGAGCTGCCCTTAACCCTCAGCTATTCCCAAAGCTCTGTGCTGGTGTCTGATGATATGTCATCGGCGGAAATGATGCAGACCTCCATCGGACAGGGGAAAACCCAGATCACGCCCATCCATTTAAACATGATCACCAGCGCCATTGCAGGCGACGGCATTTTATACAAGCCTTATGTAGTAGACCGGGTGGAAAGCGCTGAGGGAAAGGTGGTAAAAAGCTTCCAGCCAGACAGCTATGGGAGACTGATGTCTGAGGAAGAAGCCGGCCTTTTAAAGGAGCTGATGACTGCTGTGGTGGAAGAGGGAACCGCCTCTAAGCTTTCCGGCCTGCAATATACGGCGGCAGGAAAAACCGGCTCCGCCGAATACGGTACTGTAAAGGGAAACAGCCATGCCTGGTTTACCGGCTTTGCTCCTGTAGAGGACCCGGAGGTCTGCGTGACCATAATCGTGGAGGGGGCAGGTTCGGGAGGAGACTATGCGGTGCCCATTGCAAAGCGTATATTTGATACCTATTTCAGTGAAAAATACACCAGTCAGGAGGAATTGCAATGATAGAAGCAACAAGCTGCGGCGGCGTGGTGATTTTTCGTGGAAAGATTTTGCTCCTGTATAAGAATTATAAAAACAAATATGAGGGCTGGGTTCTGCCAAAGGGAACGGTAGAACAGGGAGAGGCGTACAAGGAGACCGCCCTGCGGGAGGTGCTGGAGGAATCGGGAGCCAGGGCTTCTATTGTGAAGTATATTGGGAAAAGCGAATATTCCTTTTCCGTGCCGGAGGATACGGTGGAAAAGGAGGTACACTGGTATCTGATGATGGCCGACAGCTATTACAGCAGGCCGCAGAGAGAAGAATATTTTGTGGATTCAGGTTTTTACAAATACCATGAAGCCTATCATTTGTTAAAGTTTGCAAATGAAAAGCAGATTCTGGAAAAAGCTTACAGCGAGTATCAGGAATTGAAAAAAAATAACCTATGGGGCAGCCGGAAAAGTTTTTAAAACTTCCGGCTGCCATTTTCGTAAAATTGTTTTTGATTACAAACTGCATTTTCTGTGATATACTGTTTGGGAAAGCAACAGGGAAATTTTTGACAGGGAAATAAGTATGGTGAGAAAGCTGCAGTTTTCTTCCAAACTGTATCTGGGAGAAAGCATGAATGCCGTAAAATTGGATAAAATAAAGAAAAAGCTGTGCCATAAGCCGCTCCTTGCAGGGGTTTATGTGATTGCGTTGTCCAAAAATCCCAAAGACCAGCTGGAGATTTATGACGCAAGGCAGCTGGCCCAGCGCTATTACGCCAAATATCCGCCTTTCATTATCGGCATTGCCTCCGATTATAAAGAGGCGGTCAAGGTGCTTGAACAGATTGTGCAGGAATGTCTCAAAGAGCGGGGAGACTGCAGGCTGAAGGAGTTTTTATTATGTTAGCCCTACTACTGAAAATATTAAGCGTATTGGGAATCATCCTTCTGCTTGTGCTTTGTGTTTTGCTGCTTTTTCTTCTGCTTGTATTGTTTTTCCCGGTTTCCTATCAGATACAGGGAAAGCGCAGGGGCAGCGAAACGTATCTTTGCGTGAAAGGGCGGTGGCTGTTCGGAGCCCTTAGGCTGGCAGCGGCCTATCCGGAGCCTGGAAACCTGAAGGTAAAGCTTCTATGGATCACTTTGTTTGACTCCGCTTCTGGAGCAAAGGACAAAGCCTCCGGGACGGGAAAGAAAGAGAAGGAAACGGCAGCTGAAAAAACAGTGCAGACCAAAGAAAGGGAGGAATACCCGCAGGCAGAATCTCATTCTGGGAAATACCCTGATAAAGAAGCGCCTGAGGGAGACTTCTCTTTGGAGGAACACTCCACAGAGAAGTCCTTTGAATCCTTTGCGGAAAAGCTCCAGGGATTTATTTTGGCAAAATATGAGAAGATTCTGTACACATTTCAGGGGTTCTATGATAAAATAAAGCATATTTGGGAAAATATATCTTATTACAAAGCAATTTTACAGGAGAAGGACACCAGGCTTTTGCTGGCCCATTTCAGGAAGCGGGCGGGAAAAATTTTAAAAGCGGTAAAGCCCCGCAGAATCAAGGCCGATATTCTGTTTGGAACCGGTTCCCCGGACACTACTGGATACGTCTTTGGAATCTATGGAATGCTTTCCCCGCATCTTGGAAAAGATGTAGCTGTTACCGCAGATTTTGGTCAGGCGGTCTTAGAGGGAGAATTATCAGCCGCAGGCCGCATCACCACATTCTGCATTCTGCGCAACGGGCTTCTTCTGGCAATGGATAAGAGGCTGTGGTTACTGATAGAGAAATTAAAGGCAGGGAGGACGAAAAATGGCAGATAAGGATAATCAGTTTCAGGGAGTGGTAGAATCTCTTCTCAGAGGGATGGATACCGTGCTTTCCACCAAAACGGTGGTGGGAGAGGCTACTCAGGTAGGAGACACCATCATCCTGCCCCTTGTAGATGTGACATTCGGCGTGGGAGCAGGCGCGGGAAATAACGGACAGAAGAATTCCGCTTCAGGAGCCGGCGGGCTCGGCGGGAAAATGACCCCAAGCGCAGTGCTTGTCATAAAGAACGGCTATACCAAGCTGGTAAATATCAAGAATCAGGATACGATGACAAAAATTCTGGATATGATTCCGGATATTGTGGACAAGTTTACCAAACCCAAAGAGGAAGGCGAAATGTCCGATGCGGAAGTTGTGGATATTGCCTTTCCCGATGACCAGGAATCTGAGGGCAGTGTGAAAACGGAATAATCCCGCATCTTTTGTGTGCAGACGCATAGAATAGAGTGAGATAAGAAATAGTTGGATAGCATGTCATCAAATATAAAAAAAATAATCGGGTTGATCGCTTTTTTTATCGCAATCGGCATGTTGTTGATGATTATTGTCCACAATCGCCTGATCGGTTTAATTCTCATTGCTCTGTTACTGTTTGCGGGGTATAATTGCTTCTGTGATGATTAAGAGGTTGGACTGATGATTGATTGGGAAGAAATAATCAAGGCAGAGAGTGTAGAGGAACTGAGAGAAGCCAAGCTTTGGCTTTTTCAGGAAAATATGCGGCTGGAAAATCTGAACCGCCGCATGATGCAGGAGAAGAAACGCCTGAAGGAGGAAAATCTATTTTTTGAAAAGAAGCTTGCAATTTTGCAGGACGGCTTTCGTCAGCTGGAAGAGGACAGGCGCCGCTTGGACAGGGAACGCCAGATGTTTGACAGGGAGAAAATGGAACGGGACAGGATGTTTTACAGGCAGAGGCAGGACGAGCCCAGGCTGTCAGGTGATAATGTTGCCCAGGCGCTGTTCCGCAATGTAAAAAATAATCCACTTGCGCTCCGTAAGCGGTACAAAGACCTGGTGAAGATTTTTCACCCGGACAACCTGTTTGGGGATGAAGAATTGATCCAGCTGATTAACAGAGAATTTTCCAGACGAAGAAGAGACGAATAAAAAAGCAGGAGTGATTCTTCACTTCCTGCCTGTTTCATTCACAAAAGGATGTCCACAAAGCGTGACATCCATTGTTTTTTTCATGCTTAGGCTCTCTCTACCAGACCGGCTCTCAAGCATCTGGTGCAGACGTGCAATTTCTTTGTTCCGCCGTTGACCTTGCATTTAACATTTTTTACGTTGGCCTTCCAAACTGCATTGGTTCTTCTATGAGAATGGCTTACATTATTTCCGAAATGAACGCCCTTACCACAAACATCACACTTAGCCATCTTGACACCTCCTCAACATTTGCGCATGGGTCACGCTTACTTTACTTGCTTGCACAACTTATATTGATACAAATTCACAACATTGATATCTTAACAGAAAAGCACAGGAAAAGCAAGGGGGAAAAATCTTTTTTTTTCAATTTTTGGAATTTTTAGTTTCTTTTTTTGGGGAAAGCTGTTAGAATACAATATATATGTCTGAAATCAATAAGGAGGTTCAATATGAAAGGTTCTTCTATGAATACCCATCTGGGCAGCATTGTGGTCGACAATGAAGTGATCGCCCAGTATGCAGGCAGTGTGGCAGTAGAATGTTTTGGCATTGTAGGTATGGCTGGCGTGAATGTGAAGGACGGTCTTGTCCGTCTGCTGAAAAGAGACAGCATCACCAGAGGAATCAGCGTATCTATCAGCAATAACAAACTGATTTTGGATTTCCATGTAATTGTGGCTTACGGCGTCAGCATTTTGGCAGTGGCAGATAATCTTGTAAGCAATGTAAAGTACAAGGTGGAAGAATTTACCGGCATTGAAATTGAAAAAATCAACATCTTTGTGGAAGGTGTAAGAGTGATTGATTAAGGAGGATTTACCGTGGATTTACAGCAAATAGACGCCAAGATGCTCTCAAAAATGTTCTTGGCCGGAGCAAAGAATTTGGAAAATAAGAAGGAATGGATCAATGAATTAAATGTATTTCCCGTTCCTGACGGCGATACCGGCACCAATATGACAATGACTATCATGTCTGCAGCCAGAGAGGTGTCTGCACTGGGGGAAAATGCCGATATGGGATCCATCTGCAAGGCTATTTCCAGCGGCTCCCTGCGGGGGGCAAGAGGAAATTCCGGCGTTATCCTCTCCCAGCTTTTTCGCGGCTTTACCAAGAGCATCAGAGAGGAGAGCATCCTCACTGTCCCTGTATTTACAGCCGCCTTTGAAAAAGCGGTGGAGACTGCCTACAAGGCTGTTATGAAGCCCAAGGAGGGAACCATCCTCACTGTAGCAAGAGGCGTTTCCGAGAAGGCGAAGGAGCTTTCTGAGGACGGCGTTGAAAACCTGGAGGAGTTTTTTGGTGCGGTGCTTGAGCACGCAAGGTATGTGCTGAGCCAGACCCCTGAAATGCTTCCTGTGTTAAAGCAGGCTGGCGTTGTGGATTCCGGCGGACAGGGGCTGGTGGAGGTGTTAAGCGGCGCTTTCGAGGCCTTTTTGGGCAAGGAGGTGGATTTGAGTCTTGCGCCATCCGATCAGGGAGCTTCCTCCGTAAGCCGCAGCGCATCCATGGAGGCTCAGGCAGAGGCGGAGATTAAATTCGGCTATTGTACGGAATTTATCATTCTTTTAAACAAGCCCTTCAATGTGAAAGCGGAAATGGATTTTAAGGCTTATCTGGAATCCATCGGCGATTCTATTGTATGTGTAGCGGACGAAGATGTGGTAAAGGTTCACGTACATACCAATGATCCTGGTCTGGCCATCCAGAAGGCATTGAAGTACGGAGCCCTTTCCAATATGAAAATTGATAATATGCGTCTGGAGCATCAGGAAAAGCTGTTCAAGATGTCTGAAAAGGAAGCTTCCCAAAAAGCGGCTGAGGAGACAGAGAAAAAGGCCGGGGAGGCAAAGAAAGAGTCTGAAGCTGCAGAGGAGGCAAATAAGCCGCCCAAAGCCATGGGCTTTATCGCGGTTTCCATCGGCGAGGGCCTCAATGAAATTTTCTCAAGCCTTGGCGTGGATTATATCATTGAGGGGGGACAGACCATGAACCCCAGCACCGCGGATATTCTCGACGCTGTGGAAAAGGTGAACGCAGAAACCATTTTTATCCTGCCAAACAACAAGAATATTATTCTTGCGGCAAACCAGGCCGCAGAGCTTGTGACGGACAAAAATCTGCTGGTCATCCCCACAAAGACGATTCCTCAGGGAATTACGGCGGTCATCAATTTTGTTCCGGAGCTTTCTGCAGATGAGAATGAGGAGGCTATGCTCCGGGAAATCACAAATGTAAAAACAGGACAGGTCACTTATGCGGTGCGGGATACGGTAATTGACGATAAGGAAATCCGAAAGGGCGATTATATGGGAATCGGCGACAAGGGTATCCTGGCTGCAGGAGAAAGTCTCACAAACATCACCGAAAAAATGGTTTCGGAAATGGTAGATGACGCTTCTGAGCTGATCAGTGTTTACTTTGGCTGTGACGTAGACGAGGCGGATGCGCAGCTTTTGAAGGAATCTCTGGAGAGTGCATATCCCTCCTGCGATATTGAGCTGCAGTATGGAGGACAGCCCATTTACTATTATGTGATCTCCGTGGAATAATAGGATTTCTGAAAAATATGATGAAGGAAACTACGCCTATTATTGAGATAAAGGGAATCGGGGAAAAAACCCGGAAGCTTTTTGCAAAAATCGGTGTGGAAACTGCGGGAGACCTGCTTGCCTGCTGTCCACGGGATTATGAGCTTTACAAAGAACCGGTTTTGGTGGCACAGGCCCAGCCCGGGCAGGTGTGCGCCGTCTGCGTTTCGGTGACAGGCATTCTGGGCCAAAAAAAATTGAAAAGCCTGGATATCTTGAATGTGGCTGTTTCGGACCGCTCAGGCGCCATGCAGCTTACCTTCTTTAATATGCCCTTTTTAAAAAAGGTATTAAAGCCAGGGATCAGATATCTTTTCCGGGGAACCGTCCAGAGCAGAGGGGCTGCCAAGGTAATGGAGCAGCCAAAGCTATTTTCCCCGGAGGATTACCAGAAGCTCACCGGGAGACTGCAGCCCAAATATCCTCTTACAAAGGGTCTGACCAACCAGACGGTCTCCAAGGCAGTCAAACAGGCCCTTTCTTTTTATGAATTTGAACCGGAATATTATCCTGCTTCTATTTTAAAAAGATATCAGTTGCTTTCCAGACAGGAGGCTGTGTGCGGCATTCATTTTCCGAAGGATCAAGAGGAGCTGGCGGCCGCCAGAAAACGTCTGGTTTTTGACGAATTTTTTTCCTTTTTATTTCTGCTGCGGAAAAATAAGGAATATACCCAGACCCTTCCCAATCAGTATCCTATGTTTGAAACTGCCGATACTGTCCGCCTTTTGGAAAAAATGCCCTTTCCCCTTACCGGAGCCCAGAAAAGGGTTTGGCGTGAGGTGCGGGAGGATTTAAACAGCCCCGGCTGCATGAACCGGCTGATTCAGGGGGACGTGGGCTCCGGCAAAACCATCATTGCCCTGCTGGCTCTTTTGATGTGTGCGGCAAACGGCTTTCAGGGGGCCTTGATGGCTCCTACAGAAGTGTTAGCCATGCAGCATTACGAGACGGTACAGGAGTATATGCAGAAATATCAGGCTGCCTTCCGTCCCGTTCTGCTTGTGGGCTCCATGACAGCAAAAGAAAAAAAAGCAGCTTATGAAAAAATTGCTTCCGGGGAAGCCAACCTTGTAATCGGCACCCACGCCCTGATTCAGGAAAAGGTACAGTACCGCTCCCTTGCGCTGGTGGTGACGGACGAACAGCACCGTTTCGGTGTAAAGCAGAGAGAGCAGCTTGCCGGGAAGGGAAACAGTCCCCATATTCTTGTCATGAGCGCAACCCCCATTCCAAGAACCCTGGCAATTATCCTCTATGGAGACTTAGCTATTTCTGTGATAGATGAGCTTCCCGCCAACCGGCTTCCCATAAAAAACTGCGTGGTGAACACCGCTTACCGTCCAAAGGCATATGCCTTTATCGCAAAGGAAGCAGCCATGGGGCATCAGGCATATGTGATCTGCCCAATGGTGGAAGAGGGGGAGCTGGAGGATACGGAAAACGTGATCGATTACACGCAAAAGCTTAGGGCAGCCCTTCCTTCCGACGTTCAGGTCGCCTATCTGCACGGGAAAATGCGTCCTTCCGAAAAGAACAGGATTATGGAGGAATTTGCCAAACGAAACATTGATGTTCTTGTGTCAACCACTGTAATCGAGGTGGGCATCAACGTGCCAAACGCCACAGTGATGATGGTGGAAAATGCCGAGCGCTTCGGTCTCGCCCAGCTTCATCAGCTCAGAGGCCGGGTGGGAAGGGGAGACTGCCAGAGCTACTGCATTTTTATCAATACCAGGGAAAATAAAGAGACAATGGAACGGCTTGAAATATTGAACCACTCCAATGATGGATTTTTCATTGCCTCACAGGATCTGAAGCTGAGAGGTCCGGGAGATTTGTTCGGCATCCGCCAAAGCGGGGAGTTCGCTTTTCGAATGGGAGATATTTACACGGACGCCCCCATCCTGCAGCAGGCGTCTGAGGCTGTGGAAGAGCTGATGAGGAATGATCCGCAGCTTTCCGGTGAGGAATATCTGCCCTTAAAGCAACATTTGCTTTCCGAATCAGGGAATGGTGTTGACTTTCGCTCCATATAAGGATAGAATATTCTAAGCTCTCATAAAATAAATATAAATTTTAAGGAAAGGTATGGTCATTTCAGCATGGCGGCGATTGCAATTGTTACGGACAGTAACAGCGGTATCACACAGAAGCAGGCGGAGGAATTGGGGGTTTTTGTTCTTCCCATGCCCTTTATGATCGACAACGAGACTTATTTTGAGGACATCAATCTGACGCAGGAGGAATTTTACCAGAGACTGGCTGCAGGCGCTGAGATCGGAACCAGCCAGCCCTCACCCGAATCAGTTATGAATCTTTGGGACAAGCTTTTGAAGGATTACGATGAAGTGCTTCACATTCCCATGAGCAGCGGGCTGTCCGGCTCCTGTGAAAGCGCCATGATGCTGGCTAAGGAGTATAGCGGCAGGGTTCATGTGGTGAATAATCAACGGATTTCCGTTACCTTGCGCCAGTCGGTATTGGATGCCAGACTTTTGATGCAGAAGGGTATGTCTGCAGCCCAGATCAAAGAATTTCTGGAAGCAGACAAATTCAACAGCAGCATTTATATTATGCTGGATACCCTGTACTATTTGAAAAAAGGCGGAAGAATTACGCCCGCCGCAGCTGCAATAGGAACCATGCTGAAGCTCAAGCCGGTTCTTACCATTCAAGGAGAAAAGCTGGACGCCTTTGCAAAGGCACGAACCACCAATCAGGGCAAAAGTATTATGATAAATGCCATTCGAAACGATATTGTGAACCGCTTCGGCGGTTTTACCGAGGAAAAAGGCATCTGGCTGCAGATGGCATACACTCATAATGAGGAGGCTGCCGAGGTATTCCGGGCAGAGGCAGCCGCTCAGTTTCCGGGTTACGATATTTGGATGGATCCGCTGCCCTTAAGCATTGCCTGCCATATTGGGCCGGGCTCCCTGGCATTGGCCTGCTGTAAGAAAATTGAAGTGTGAAGGTACCTAAAATGAACACTGTATGGATCATTTTGTTTTCTCTGTTCCTCAGTACGGCCCAGATATCCTTAGATGCAGTCAAACCTGACAGACTGCCTGCTGAGGAAGCCAATGAGAATGCTGCAGCTTCCCCGTTTACAGTGCCGATATCTGCCACCTCCCGCTATGGTGAGGTTTTCATTACACCAGACCCTTATGGAAGTGGATATAAATTAACCTATCTAAAAGGAGAAGAAACGGACTATTGTAAAATCACCTGTTTAAACGGCTCTTTAAGCGGTCATTTCCTGGATGGGGGAGGAGAGCTTTCTTATTTTCCCGCCCAGGGGAAAGACAGAGATATCTCTGGCAGAAATCCCAATTCTGTGGATGTTTTAAGTATTGAGTATTTTGATAAAAATGATCGGCTGACAGCCTTCCATTCTAAGGTAATATACGAGGATTTATACGGCGGTCTCTATTTTGGCAGTGACCTGACCCCTTGACTTTAAATGCTCTAAGCGGTTTCCTAATCATGATTTTTCTCATGGTTAGAGATGCGGCTTAGAGCATTTTTTAACGAAAGCAGTCACTGAATTGTAACCTTTCCCTGTTATAATAATAAGTGAGGTGAAAGCAGAATGATTGAATTATACTATGCGGAGGACGACCCTGATATTGCAAGGAATGTGAAAAAATATCTGGAGCAGAAAGGATTAAAGGTAACAATATACAATACCCTTGCACAGATCAGGCAGGCTTTGAAAATTCATGTGCCAACGATTGTCCTGCTTGACTGGAATATGCCGGACGGGCACGGGGATGCCTTGTGTCAATGGATTCGAGGCAGATGGAAGGAATTACCCATTATTTTTCTTACGGTCCGCGGAGATTCCCGTGATATTGTGGCCGGATTTCATAACGGTGCGGATGATTATGTAGTAAAACCCTTTGAGCTGGAAGTATTGTATTCCAGAATTCAGGCATTGCTTCGCAGAACCCGAAACGTCACGGATCAGTATCTTTCCTGTGCCGGGATTTTCATTGACCAGAACAGCAGAACCGTTTCCTGTCATTTGGAGGAAATCAATTTAAGCGCGGCGGAGTATGAATTGCTTTTGTATTTGATGCTAAACAAGGGAAAGACGGTTACCAGAGAAAAAATCTTAGAGCAGGTCTGGGATGTGAAGGGCAGCTATGTAAATAACAATACCCTGACGGTCACCATGAAGCGGCTGCGGGATAAATTACATCAGCCGCCTTGCTTAAAAACCATCCGAAGTGTGGGCTACCGTATGGAGGACACCCTATGAGCGGACGAAAATCAGTTTTTGTTACTGCTGCATTTGTATTATCTGTCAGCCTGGCAGCGTCCTTTCTTGCAGTCATGCTGGTTTCACGGTATTACAGCGGCCTTCAATTTGACCTGCTGAATGGCATCTGCAGCGAAATATTAGAGGAAGAACCTGAAGCTGAGGACGCGGTTTTGACTGCGCTCAAAGAATATATCAGTGCAAATGCCCACGGCTTGGCACAGCGAGACATTTTGTCTCCATTGGGGTACCGCAGATCGGATTTTTCACAATCGGCTTACCGGCAGAATGTCTTGTTTTCCCTATCGGGATTTTCAGCAGGCGTATTCCTTTTTTTCTTTACCATTTTGTATCGAAATAAAATGGAAGCCAGGCGCATTCAGGCTTTGGCGGAGTATTTAGAACAGGTGAATATAGGAAAAGCAGTCATTCTTTCTGCCCACAGGGAGGACGACTTTTCTAAATTGGAAGATGAAATTTACAAGACGGTGACGTTTCTCTATCAGGCAAGAGATGCGGCGGTACAGGCGAAAAATAATTTTGCAGAAAATCTGTCTAATATTGCCCATCAAATAAAAACGCCGATTACAGCCATATCCTTATCTGTGCAGACTATGAAAAGGGAATACAGCCAAAAATCCCTGGAACAGATTCAAAAGCAGCTTTTGAGACTCACCCATTTGGAAGAGGCCCTTCTTGTTTTATCACGGCTTGATGCCGGCACCCTGGTTTTGCAAAGGGAGGAAATTGATGTTTTTACGGTACTTTCTCTTGCAGCAGATAATTTACAGGAATTATTTGCCGCGTCCGGCACTTCCATCGACATTCCAGAGCGGGGAGAGATGGCAATCACAGCCGATCTGGACTGGACTATGGAAGCGATGATCAATTTAATGAAAAACTGTATGGAGCATAACAGGGGCGGAACTGTTCACTGTTTTTATGAACAGAACCCTCTCTATACACAAATATTGATTTGGGACGAGGGCAAAGGATTTTTCAAGGAGGATATTCCCCATCTTTTTGAGCGGTTTTATCGAGGGAAAAATGCAGGAGAAGGCGGCATAGGAATTGGGCTTTCCTTGTCCAAAGAAATTATTGAACGCCAAAATGGAACCATTCGGGCCCAAAATATGCCGGAGGGCGGCGCTTGTTTTGAAATTCGGTTTTATACAGGAGGAAGCAGTCAATGAATCTTTTAACATGTGAAGGAGTCCGCAAGGTGTATGGCTCCGGCAGGAATCAGGTTGTGGCGCTGGACGGGATTGACCTGACAGTAGGCAAGGGGGAATTTGTGGCAATTATCGGAGCGTCCGGCTCAGGCAAATCTACGCTCCTGCACATTCTGGGCAGCGTAGACAAGCCCACAGAGGGAAAAGTGATTATAGAGGGAACGGATCTTTCCAAATTAAATCCAACCCAGGCAGCGATTTTCCGTCGTCGAAAGGTAGGGCTTGTGTATCAGTTTTATAATTTGATTCCCACACTGACCGCCCGAAAAAATATTTTAATGCCCCTTTTGCTTGACAAGAAGAAGCCGAACAAAGAATATTTTGAAAAGATTGTGGGCTCCCTTGGGATTTCCGACAGGCTTGACGCCCTGCCGGGCCAGCTGTCGGGCGGAGAGCAGCAAAGAGTGGCCATTGCCCGTTCTTTGATCTACCGTCCCGCATTGCTTTTGGCAGATGAGCCCACCGGAAATCTGGATCAGAAAAATTCCAAAGAAATTATGGATATGCTGAAGCTCTCAAACCGTAATCTGGAGCAGACCATTCTGCTGATTACCCATGATGAGAGGGCGGCCTTGGAAGCAGACCGTATCATCACGATAGAGGATGGTCATATAATCAGCGATGAGCTGAGGAGGTAATGAATATGTGGAAGGATTATTCATCAGATTATATGAAAAACAACCCTTCGTCCAGTATTTCCATCATGATGGCGGCCTTTCTTTCGGCATTGCTTTTATCCTTGTTATGCGGATTGTTTTATAACGCATGGAAGTATGATATCGAGCGGATTGAATTGGAGGAGGGCGGCTGGCAGAGCAGGCTTGTGGGCGAATTTGATCAAGAAGACATAGAAGTGATCAAAAATTTTGCAAGTATTAAGGAGGCTGTGGTCAATGAAGAGGAATCTGCGGACGGTGAAATCGTGATAGACCTTTATTTTGACGATATGAGAACTGTCTTTCAGGATACCTTACAAATTGCCGGGCTGACAGGAGTTTCACCGGAATCCATTGTTTACAACTACGAGCTTCTGGCCATGTACCTGATTCGAGATTCACAGGATACATCCCCCAGGCTTTCCTTCCCTTTTTTTATCCTGGTGACGGTCATGGCCTCCTTTTCACTGATTGTGATAATTCACAATGCCTTTGCCGTATCCATGAACGCAAGAATTCATCAGTTTGGTATTTTTTCCAGCATCGGCGCCACACCAAAGCAGATACGGGTATGCCTTTTGCAGGAAGCTGCCCTATTGTGCGCTTTGCCCGTCATGGCCGGAAACCTGTTTGGCATTGGGGCCAGCTGGGGACTTTTGGAAATGGCAAACCGATTGGGAAGCAGTGCGGCAGGCAGACATGAAGCGGTTTTTGGCTATCATCCGTTGGTTTTTTTGTTTACTTTGCTTGTAACGGTGGTCACCATATGGATTTCCGCATGGCTGCCTGCCCGGAAATTAAGCAGGCTGACGCCGCTGGAAGCCATCAAAAATCCGGGGGAGCTGCAGCTGAAACGAAAGCGGAATTCCCCAATTCTTACCTTTTTATGGGGCGTGGAAGGCCAACTGGCCGGCAATGCTTTAAAAGCACAGAAAAAAGCCCGGCGGATGGCTTCTTTCTCCCTGATCTTATCTTTTATGGCTTTTACACTTATGCAGTGCTTTTTTACCCTCTCAGGAATCAGCACCAGAGAAACTTATTTTGAAAAATATCAGGATGCCTGGGATATTATGGTTACCGTAAAGGACACGGAGGTGGATTCCTTCCAGGAAACGGAGAAAATACAGGCTCTTGAGGGAGCAGAAAGCGTTGTGGTGTATCAAAAAGCGGCGGCAAAAAGAAGAATAGCAGAGGAAGAAATGAGCGAAGAGCTGAAAGCAGGCGGCGGCTTCCTTCCGGCTTCCGCCAATGATGTAATACAGACGGACGGCGGATGGGTGGTAAACGCGCCCATTGTGATTCTGGACGACGAAAGCTTCTTGGCTTACTGCAGACAGATCGGCGCTGCGCCAAGGCTTGACGGTGCGGTTATTTTAAATCGAATTCGTGATGTGACAAATCCCGATTTCAGACACCCACGGTATATGCCTTATATAAAGGAAAATGCCGTAAGCGTTCTGCAGCGGTCACACAAGGAAGAAATAACGGTTCCTATTTCTGTTTTGGCGTATACAGCGCAGGTTCCTGTTTTAAGAGAGGAATATGCAACCCTTGATTATTATGAGCTTGTGCATTTTATGCCTGTGTCCTTATGGACAGAACTCAAGGAACAGCTGGGCGCAGCTACGGAAGATACCTATATTCGCATTCTTGCCGGGGAAAATGTGACGCTTGAGGAATTGAACACATTGCAGGAAAAAATCAATCAGCTGATCGGCGGGAAATATGACATAGAAAGTGAAAACCGCATTCAGGAATATCAGACGAATGAAAAGCAGATACATGGAATGATGACGATACTTGGCGGCTTCTGTGTTATTCTTGCAATCATTGGCATCAGTAATGTGTTTTCCAATACCCTTGGGTTTATTCGTCAGAGAAGAAGAGAATTTGCCAGATACATGTCCGTTGGAATGACCACGGCAGAAATCAGAAAAATGTTTTGCATCGAAGGGGTTATGACTGCAGTACGTCCCATTTTGTTTACGCTGCCCCTTACAGCGCTTGCCGTGTGGTATATGCTTCGGATGAGTTATCTGGAGGCCGGAGTATTTCTCGCCGAAGCGCCGTTTATTCCTGTTGCCGTTTTTATGCTGGCGATTCTGGGGACAGTGACACTGGCCTATTATCTTGGCTGGCGAAATCTGCGTAAAATCAATTTGGCGGAGGTCTTGCGGGATGATACAATGTATTGACATGATAAAAACAAGAATAGTTCTATTTCTGCTTGCTGCCTTGCTATTAACCGGCTGCACATCCAGCGAACCAGAGGTTTCCACTGCCGTGGAAACTGCAGAGAATACCGAGGCAGATGAGGAGGGTGCGGAAGTTTCTCAGGATGCAGAATCGGAAGCTGTCATGTCCTCCTCTGAAACAGCAGATATTCTGGAATACCGGACGGATTGGCACATAGAAGAACGGGAGATACAGAATTTCCCAGACAATGCTTCTTATCGGGGAAGCACAACGGAAGGCATATACTATTGTTTTAGGCATGATCCTGCAGGTCAGGATCTTCTTAAGACCTTTTACTTTCAACCCTGGAGTGGAGAAGCTGTTCCTTTGCTGGAGGTTTCTTCAAGTTTGTACAGCACTTTTCCTCACGGGGATTGGCTTTTTGTTTCTTTGCTTGGCACAGACGGTTTTTCCCTTGTGGGCTTGCATCCAAAAGAGGAGCCTTGGGAGGTATTCTCCTGTACCGGCTTTGTACTTCCTATGCTTTACGGATACGATGAAAAACTGCTTGTGCTCTATATAGATGACAGCAGTATTCCGGGAGAAGCGTCAGAGGAAAGGGTTTATAAAATTTCCAGAACAGACCTGCTCACAAGAGAAACAGAGGTGCTCTATGAGACAAAAAACCGCCTTGCCTGCGTGAGCGAATCGGCGGCCGGAGTCTGGTTTGCCGAGGAGGATGAGGATGGGCAGCAGACATTATGCCAATATGACGCAGCCTCCCATTCCATAAAAAGAAGCGTCAAACTGGAAAAGCCCGTGGTTTTTGCAGCGGAGAGCAATGGAGTCTTTTATTTAAGCGAGCGGGGACCCCTCAGGGAAAACCTGGGCGGAATCTATCAATGGGAGGATACCTTTGAAAGAATTGGATGGGTGCCCTTCATTGCCGAAGACAATATCATATGGGATGGGAAATGCGTAGGAAACCTCCTTCTGTGGAAGGCACAGCAATATGGCTATATCCTTGATGTGGATACACAGGATTTATGGGTGCTGCATTTTAGGGAAAACGAGGAGCAGATGAAGCTCCGCCATTTGGAGGACGACGGCTTTTCCGGAATCATTGAAAAGGACGGGCACCATTATTACAGGAAATATACCATTCCCTCTTTATAAGCCCTTTAAAACGCCGCGGCGCATTCAAACAGATGCCGCGGCGTTTTTTTTCTTTTCTGTCCGCAAAATATGTGGTATACTAACTTTATATGACTTTACGGCCATTTTCCCACAGGCCGGGGAATCAAACATATTTTTATGTTATTGGAGAGAAAAGATTGAAAATTAAAATTTTCAATCCGGAATTTGTGCTACCGCACAAAGTTCCTTCTGATTACAAAGCCGCTCACGCGGCAGAATGAGAGGAAACATGGCAAATACAGACAAGCAATATGACGCTTCCAGCATAAAGGTGCTGGAGGGACTGGAGGCAGTGAGAACACGTCCCGGGATGTACATCGGAAGCGTCTCCACCAAGGGCTTAAATCATCTGATATATGAAATTGTAGACAACTCAGTGGACGAGCATCTGGCAGGCTGCTGCGACACCATAACCGTCACCCTGGAAGCGGACGGCTCCGCCACAATATCTGACAACGGCAGAGGCATTCCGGTGGGGATGCACGAAAAGGGCGTCAGCGCAGAGCGCCTTGTGTTTACCACCCTTCACGCCGGAGGAAAATTTGACAGCTCCGCTTACAAAACCAGCGGCGGCCTTCACGGAGTGGGGTCCTCTGTGGTAAACGCTCTTTCCACAAGATTGACTGTAAGAGTCAAAAGCAACGGCCTGATCTATGAGGATAAGTATGAACGGGGAGTTCCCATAGTAGACTTAAAAGAAGGCCTTCTGCCTGTGGTGGGAAAGACCAGGGAGACAGGAACCACCATTAACTTTCTGCCGGACGATACCATTTTCGATAAAACACGTTTTAAGGAGGATGACGTAAAAAGCCGCCTTCATGAGACGGCCTACTTGAATCCGGCCCTTACGATTATTTTTGAAGACAAGCGCAAGGAGGTGCCTGAGCGCATAACCTTTCACGAGCCGGAGGGGATCATCGGATTTATCAAGGATATGAACAAATCCAAGGAAGCCCTGCACGATGTGATTTATTTTTCAGCCCAGAGCGAGGGCATTTCCGTTGAGGCCGCTTTTCAGTATGTAAATGAATTTCACGAGAATGTGCTTGGCTTCTGCAACAATATTTACAATTCGGAAGGGGGCACTCATCTGACAGGCTTTAAGACCGCCTTCACCAATCTGATCAATACTTATGCCAGAGAGCTGAATATATTGAAGGAAAAGGACGCCAATTTTACGGGAGCGGATGTGCGAAACGGCATGACGGCAGTGATTTCCATAAAGCATCCAGACCCCAGGTTTGAGGGACAGACAAAGACAAAGCTGGACAATCAGGACGCCGCAAGGGCAGTGTCAAAGGTGACAAACGATGAATTGGCGCGGTTTTTCGACCGGAATCTGGAAACCTTAAAAAGCATTATCGGCTGCGCGGAAAAAGCGGCCAAAATTCGGAAAACCGAGGAAAAAGCCAGAACCAATCTGTTGACAAAGCAGAAGTTTTCCTTTGATTCTAACGGAAAACTTGCAAATTGCGAGTCCAAGGACCCCTCTAAATGCGAAATCTTTATCGTGGAGGGCGATTCTGCAGGGGGAAGTGCAAAAATGGCCCGAAACAGGATGTATCAGGCCATCCTGCCTATCCGGGGCAAAATCCTGAACGTGGAGAAGGCCAGCATTGACAAGGTTTTGGCAAATGCAGAGATCAAAACCATGATCAATGCCTTCGGCTGCGGCTTTTCCGAGGGCTACGGAAATGACTTTGATATTACAAAGCTGCGCTATGATAAAATCATCATAATGGCGGATGCGGATGTGGACGGCGCCCATATATCCACTTTGCTTCTCACGTTATTTTACCGCTTTATGCCTGAGCTTATTTTTGAGGGGCACGTTTATATCGCCATGCCGCCCCTCTATAAGGCCATGCCCTCCAAGGGAGCGGAGCAGTACCTGTATGATGACAGGGCTCTGGAAAAATACAGAAAGACCCACAAGGGACCCTTTACTCTGCAGCGTTACAAGGGACTTGGAGAGATGGACGCTGCGCAGCTGTGGGAAACCACTCTGGACCCGGAAACCAGACTGTTAAAGCAGGTGGAAATTGAGGATGCCCGTATGGCCTCCGAGATGACAGAGCTTTTGATGGGTACGGATGTGCCTCCCCGCAGGGCGTTTATTTACGACCATGCCACGGACGCAGCTTTAGACATCTGACGAAAGCTTATGCAATTTCATAAATCAGGAGAATACAGGAAAACATGAATGATAGAATCATAAAGACCGAATATTCCGAGGAAATGCAGAAATCCTTTATCGATTATGCCATGAGCGTTATTATCGCAAGAGCGCTTCCCGACGTCAGGGACGGCTTAAAGCCTGTACAGAGAAGAACCCTGTATGATATGCACGAGCTGGGCATCCGGTATGACAGACCCTACCGAAAAAGCGCCCGTATTGTGGGAGACACCATGGGTAAATATCATCCTCACGGAGACAGCTCTATTTATGAGGCTCTGGTGGTGATGACCCAGGATTTTAAGCGGGGGCTTCCCCTGGTGGACGGCCATGGCAATTTCGGCAATATCGAAGGGGACGGGGCGGCTGCCATGCGTTATACGGAGGCGCGTCTCCAGAAGATCACCCAGGAAGCCTTTCTGGCAGACCTGGATAAGGATGTGGTGGATTTTGTTCCCAATTTTGACGAGACGGAAAAAGAGCCCTCGGTTCTGCCTGCCAAGATTCCAAACCTTCTAATCAACGGCTCCGAGGGAATCGCAGTGGGTATGGCAACAAACATCCCCCCTCATAATCTTTCTGAAGTCATCGATGCGGTTAAGGCCTATATGCTGAATGAAAATATTACCGTAAAGGAGCTGATGCGCTATGTGAAGGGGCCTGATTTTCCTACCGGCGGCATTGTTATAAATAAGGATGAGCTTCTAAGCATTTATGAAACCGGCACAGGGAAGATTAAAATCAGAGGCAGGGTGGAGTTTGAAAAGGCCAAGGGCGGAAGAACCAACCTGGTGATCACAGAGATTCCCTACACCATGATCGGCGCCAATATCTCAAAGTTTTTATCGGATGTGGCGGCCCTTTCCGAAAGCAAAAAGACCCAGGATATTGTGGATATTTCCAATCAGTCCTCCAAGGAGGGCATCCGGATCGTCATTGAGCTGAAAAAGGATGCGGACCCGGAAAATTTTGTGAATTTGTTATATAAGAAAACCCGTCTGGAGGACACCTTCGGCGTGAACATGCTGGCCATTTATGAGGGCCGTCCTGAAACCATGAACCTAAAGCAGATTATCAAGGCCAATGTGGATTTTCAGTTTCAGACAGCCACCAGAAAGTACACCAATCTGCTGGCAAAGGAAATGGAGCGCAGGGAAGTGCAGGAGGGATTGATAAAAGCCTGCAATGTGATTGATTTGATCATAGAAATTCTCAGAGGCTCCAAGGACCGCGCCATGGCTAAGGCCTGCCTGGTGGAGGGAAAAACCGAAGGAATCAAATTCAAATCCAGAGAGTCCAAAATCATGGCGCAGCAGCTGATGTTTACGGAAAAGCAGGCGAACGCAATCCTGGATATGCGCCTGTATAAGCTGATCGGACTGGAGATTGAGGCGCTCATTCACGAGCATGAGGAAACCATGGCCAACATCTATCGGTATGAGGATATTTTGGAGAGCAGGGACTCCATGGCTCAGGTGATCATAAACGAGCTCAACGCCCTGAAAAAGGAATACGGCAGGAAGAGAAGGACGGTCATTGAAAACGGGCAGGAGGCTGTCTATAAGGAAAAGGAAATAGAAGAAATGGAAGTAATGTTCCTTATGGACCGGTTCGGCTATGCCAAAACCATTGACATGATCACCTATGAGAGAAATAAGGAGGCGGCAGATTCGGAAAACAGATATGTTTTTCCCTGTAAAAATACAGGCCGCATTTGTCTGTTCACCGATACGGGACAGCTTTACACCATAAAGGTTATGGACCTGCCCTTCGGCAAATTTAGAGACAAGGGGATTCCCATCGACAACGTGAGCAATTTCAGCTCGGAAAAGGAAGAGCTTCTTCTGATTGCCAGCCAGGATATGCTGAATCTTTGTCAGGTTCTGTTTGTGACGGCCCAGTCCATGGTAAAGGTGGTGGACGGCAGTGAATTCGATGTGGCAAAGCGCACTGTGGCAGCCACTAAGCTTAACGACCAGGACCGGGTCGTAAGCGTGGCAGTCTTAAAGGAGCAGCGCAATGTGGTGCTGCAGACAAAGGATGGGTATTTCCTTCGGTTTCCCATTGAGGAAATTCCCGAAAAAAAGAAGGGAGCCATCGGCGTCAGAGGCATGAAGCTGGGGGAAAAGGATTTTGTGGAAAATGTATACTACACCCAGCCTGCAGCAGATACCTCTGTGGAGTATAAGGGGAAAAATATCGTCCTGAACCATTTAAAGGCGGGGAAGCGTGACGGCAAAGGGACTAAGCTGCGTGTATAAGCCAGAGGCTCACAAAATAAGAAAAGGAGATTTATCCCATGAGAGTGATTGCGGGAACAGCCAGAAGCCTTCCCTTAAAAACTCCGGCAGGCATGGAAACCCGTCCTACCACAGACCGGATCAAGGAAACGCTTTTTAATATCATTCAGGCTCATATTCCGGGATGTGTTTTTATTGATATGTACAGCGGAAGCGGCGGCATCGGCATTGAAGCTTTAAGCAGGGGGGCAAAAAAAGCCTATTTTATTGACAATTCCCCCAAAGCAGCAGCCTGCATTGAGCAAAATCTGACATTTACGAAACTGAAGGACCGTGCTATAGTATTAAAGCAGGATGCCCTTGCAGCTGTAGGCAATATTTACGAGTCCGAAGCAGACATTATCTTTCTGGACCCTCCCTATGGAGGCGGACATGAAAGACAGCTGCTTTCCCTTCTCTCCAATCGGAAATATGTGACGGAAAATACCATGATTATCGTAGAGACTTCACTGGATACGGATTTTTCCTGGCTGGAGGAATGCGGGCTTTTCCTGGAACGGGAGAAGCGTTATAAAACAAACCGGCATTTATTTTTAAAAAAAGCGTAAGGCGAGGTTTTATATAAAACAGCGCAGAAATGAGGATTGTATGAAAAGAGCAGTTTATCCGGGAAGCTTTGACCCGGTAACCTACGGACATCTGGATATCATCAAACGCGCCTCTGAAATTTTTGATGTGCTGATTGTCAGCGTTCTCAATAATAAAGACAAGACCCCGTTGTTTTCTGTGGAAGAACGTGTTAAGATACTGAGAGAGGCTACAAAGGACATGCCCAATGTAGAGGTGGACAGCTTCAGCGGACTGCTGATCAACTATGCCGCCCAAAAGGATCTTCATATAGCTGTGCGGGGACTTCGGGCCATTACGGACTTTGAATATGAGCTTCAGCTGGCCCAGATGAACCGGAAGCTGTCTGAGGGCAGACTGGATACCATGTTTTTGACCACCAGTCTGGAATACGCTTATCTAAGCTCCTCCAGCGTGAAGGAAATCGCCTATTTCGGCGGAGATATTGGACAGTGCGTGCCTGATTTTGTAGCGGATCTGATTTATAAAAAATTCAACACCAATCAATCATGACAAGGAGAGGATAGATGAGCAGCAGAATAGAGCAATTAATTGATGAGATAGAAGAATATATTGAGAGCTGCAAGCCGAAGTTTATGTCAAATACGGAAATCATCGTGAATAAGGATGAGATTGACGAACTGCTTCGCGAGCTGCGCATGAAAACTCCCGATGAAATCAAGCGTTATCAAAAAATTATCAGCAACAAGGAAGCTATTTTAAACGATGCCAGAGCCAAGGCGGAAGCTCTGATCAACGAGGCCACTGTCCACACAAACGAGCTGATCAATGAGCATGAGATCATGCAGCAGGCCTATGCTCAGGCAAACGAGGTGGTTTCCATGGCCAGCAAACAGGCTCAGGAAATTTTGGACAACGCCACCATAGAGGCCAACAATGTGCGCTCTGCCGCCATGCAGTATATGGACGATATGCTGGCCCATCTGGAAAATATTATTGTCTCCTCATCCCAGGCGGCAAGCAGCAATTATGAGAATTTGATAGGCTCCCTGAATCAATACCGGGACATTATCCAGTCTAACCGAAACGAGCTGCACCCTGTAGAGGAGGATTTGGAGGAAGCGCCTGTGAAAGAACAGGAGGAAGCCGGAGATATTGATGTTATATAAAAGAAACAGATCAGGGCTGCCGCAGATGCGGCAGCTTATTCTGTCAGGGGTTCCAGTCAATGGAAAAATCTTTTTTGCAGCAATGTGCTCTGTTCTCGCAGCTCTTTTTTTCTGGGGTGCCAGGGTGCAGGCCGCTTACAGAGTGCAGCCTGTGGACGAAACACTTGTGGTGGTAATCGATCCGGGACATGGCGGGGAAAATGAAGGAACGGCAGAAGGCCGGCTGACCTTGGAGGACGCTGCTTTGGAAAAGGAGATGACCCTTGTCACTGCAAAGGCCATGTATGACGAGCTTTGCCTGTATGACAATGTGGAAGTGTATCTGACCAGAACAGAGGATGTAGATTTATCCCTGAAAGAAAGGGCGGAATTTGCCGCTTCGGTGGGCGCGGATTTTTTGTTCAGCATTCACTATAATGCTTCCCCCAGCCACGACCTGTTTGGCTCTGAGGTCTGGATTTCCGCGGAAACACCCTTCAACGCCTACGGTTATCAATTCGGATGTATACAGCTTGACACAATGCACAGCATGGGTCTTTTTTTAAGAGGCGTCAAGACCAGGGTAAATGACAGCGGAAAGGACTATTACGGAATCATCAGAGAGGCTTCGGCGCTCAATATTCCGGCAGTCATCATTGAGCACTGTCATGTGGATGAGGAGAGGGATATTCCTTTTTGCAGTACAAGCAAGTCCTGGGCTGACCTCGGCAGAGCCGACGCCTTAAGCGTGGCAAAATATTTTGGCCTCTCCAGCAGTGCGCTTGGGGTGGATTACTCAGGGTTCAGTGAAACCCTGCCAGAAGTGAAGGAACACGCAAGAGTCCAGCAGACCTTAAAGGATGAAACGCCTCCTGATGTTTGCAGCGTAGAATTCCTGGATGCGGACTATCAAACGGGAGAGCTTTCTGTGACTGTGACGGCTGCCGATTATGACAGCCCGCTGCTTTATTATGATTACAGCATCGACGGTGGGGAAACCTATTCTGTCTTATATCCCTGGCCCGGCAGCAACGCCCTGGAAGGAACCTATACGGATACCTTTGCACTATCCCTGACCATTCCGTCGGGCGTCATGCCCTCTGTGGTGGTCAGGGCCTACAATCTGTTTGACGTTCCTGCTAAGAGCAACTGCCTGATGTCTCTTCAGGAATTTTGGTACGGGGAGGAGGCTGAGGAACAAGGGGCCGAATCCTTTGCGGAGCCTGAAAAAGAGCAGACAGACTCTCCCGGCACCAAAACCTTTCTGCCTGCCAGCGCAGACGCCTTGGAACAGGAAAGTCCTCAAAGCTTTCTTTCCTTTTTAATGCTGTGTCTTTTGTTTGTGGTACTTTTGTTTGCCATGATCCTGACCTGCCAGGCCGTAAGCCTTTCTCTACGCAGGAGGAAAAGGGGACGTCAGCGCAGAAAAGAGGAGGGGGACAGCAGGAACCACAGAAAATAATAGACTGCGGCAAGGGCTGTCAAAATCACCTTATGTCCGGTGTATTGCAGGATGGAAAGTCCCGTTCCCTTCAGGCAGCTGTAGGTCTGTGCAATGCAGGAGAGCCCGCCGAAGGAAAGCGCAAGCAGGCTGTAAAGAGGCGCCTTGTCGGACAAAAGATTTAACCCGCCTGTGATTTCCAGAATCGGAGCCGTGGGAGCAAAGGGGCTTCCCGTGAGTATGTGAGGGAGAAGATTCAGCAGATTGAACAAAATCATATATCCGCCCAGGCTTAAAATACTCTGAACGGAAGCGGAGACTGCATCGTCAACCTCCGCCAGAATGCTTTCCTTTTTCCAGGAGATACGGTTCTCCTTCTTTTTTTCCGGCGTGGACAGCGAAAGGTCTCTGAATCTGGTATGACGCAGGAAAAGCCCATAGAGCAGCGGAAGTCCATACATGCCAAACAGGTAGGGCAAAACCAGCCTTCGATGCAGCAGCGGCAGCACAAAGCTGCAAAAATACACAGGACCTATATTGTTGCAAAAGGCCATCAGATATTCCGCTTCCCTTTGGGTGATCATCCGGCGTGACAGCAGGTCCGCCGTCACCCGCGCTCCCATGGGGAAGCCGCACAAAAATCCCATGATCATGGCGTAGCACACATTTTTCCGCACCCGGTATAAGGGACGCAAAAAAGGATAGAGCAGGGCGGAAAACCCTTCCGTCAGTCTCATGCGGACCATGATGCCGGAGATGATCATAAAGGGAAGCAGGGTGGGAATCATTTTTTGGAACCACAGCTGCAGACCTGTCAGCGCATAATAGAGGCTGATCTGTGAATGGGTTAAAATGCAGCCTGTCAAAAACAGAAAAAACAGCGTATACAGAATTTTCATGAGGCGGACGCTCCTTTCCACCAATATATGTCCGCAGAGGGAGTTTCATGCGTTTGGATAAATATTTATGTGAACTGAATACGGGCACCCGGTCACAGGCAAAAGCTTATATCCGCCAGGGGCTTGTGCGGGTGGGCGGCGTGGTTGTCAAAAGCCCCGAGTTTCAGGTGAATGAAGCCACAGATCAGGTATCCTTAAAGGGAGTCCTCCTTCACTATCAGCAATTCACCTATTTTATGCTGAATAAGCCAAAGGGAGTTGTGTCGGCCACAAAAGACCGGTCGGAGCGAACTGTGTTAGACCTGCTTCCAGGGGACAGGCAAAAGGGACTTTTCCCGGCAGGAAGGCTTGACAAGGATACCGAGGGGCTTCTTCTGCTTACGGACGACGGACCGCTGGTTCACCGTCTGCTGTCTCCCAAAAAGCATGTGGAAAAAACCTATCTGGTGAAAACGAAAAAGCCCGTAACGCCTCAGGCGGCCGCTGCTTTGGAGGCCGGCGTGGACATGGGAGAGGGGGAGATATCCCTGCCAGCCAGGGTCTGTATCCTGAAGGACAGGGAACTTCTGCTTACCATCCACGAGGGGAAATTCCATCAGGTCAAGAGGATGCTTGGGGCGGTGGACAACCAAGTGGAAGCCTTAAAAAGAGTTGCCTTTGGAGGGCTTAAGCTGGACGAGGGGCTAAAGCCCGGTGAATACCGGGAATTATCGGCACAGGAGGTTTCTGTTTTATATGAACAGGCAGGAAATTCTTTATCATGAGCTGCTTTTGGACAAGGAGGCGGTGATCTTTGATCTGGATGGGTCCTTGGTGGATTCCATGTGGATGTGGGAGAGGATCGATATTGAATACTTGGGAAAATTCGGTATTCCCATGCCGAAAGATCTGCAAAGGCAGATTGAAGGGATGAGCTTTAGCGAGACTGCCCAGTATTTTAAGAGTTATTTTCATCTGCCGGATTCTCTGGAGCAGATAAAAGAGGACTGGAACCGGATGGCCTGGGATAAATATCGACATGAGGTTCCTTTAAAGCCGGGTGCCGCTGCATTTTTGGAGCAATGCCGCAAAGATGGAGTGAGGCTTGGCATTGCCACCAGCAACTCCAGAGAGCTGGTGGAAACGATTGCGGAAGTGCACGGCCTGCGGGAATATTTTTCCTGTATCATGACGGCCTGCGATGTAAAGAAGGGAAAGCCCGCTCCCGACATTTATCTGGCGGTTGCCGGAGCGCTTGGGGTTTCTCCAAAGAACTGCCTGGTGTTTGAAGATATTGTTCCTGGCATTATGGCGGGGAAAAATGCCGGTATGGAGGTATGTGCTGTGGAGGATGCCTATTCCCTTTCCCAAAAAGGGGAAAAGCAGCTTCTGGCAGATTATTATATTGAGGATTTCAGGAGAATACTATATTGAAAAATGGATTTTTGCCCATTTCCCCTGCAGACATGCAGGAGAGGGGAATCAAGCAGCTTGATTTCGTATATGTGATCGGAGATGCTTACGTGGATCATCCTTCCTTTGGACACGCCATTATCAGCCGCGTTCTGGAGGCTCACGGCTACAGTGTGGGAATGATCTCCCAGCCGGACTGGAAGGACGACAAAAGCATCACCCTCTTAGGCCGTCCCCGGCTGGGCTTCCTGGTTTCCGCGGGAAATATGGACAGCTGTGTCAATCACTATTCCGTCTCCAAAAAGAGACGTGCCACAGACGCCTATACGCCGGGCGGCGTCATGGGGAATCGTCCGGATCATGCTGCAGTGGTCTACGGCAATCTCATCCGCAAAAGCTATCGGGATGTTCCCATAATCCTGGGAGGGATTGAGGCCAGTCTGCGCCGTATGGCCCACTATGACTACTGGTCGGACAGCTTCAAGCGTTCCATTCTGCTGGACAGCCAGGCGGATTTGATCTCCTACGGAATGGGAGAGCGTTCCATTGTGGAGATCGCAGACGCTTTGGCCGCCGGCATCGCTGTAAGAGATATTACCTTTATCAAGGGAACTGTATATAAAACAAAAGATACTTCCGGCGTTTATCAGGGCATTGTCCTTCCCTCCTATGAGGATATGAAAGAAGAGAAGGCTCTCTATGCAAAGAGCTTTCTCACCCAGTATGAGAATACCGATTTCTGTACGGGCAAGCCCTTGATAGAGCCTTACCCCAACGGCGTCTATGTGGTGCAGAATCCGCCCCAGCCGCCCCTTACCACAGAGGAAATGGACAGCGTTTACGATCTCCCTTATATGCGGACCTATCATCCCTCCTACCAGCCCCTTGGAGGCGTTCCGGCCATAGCGGAGATAAAGTTTTCCCTGATCAGCAACCGGGGCTGCTTTGGAGGCTGCAGCTTCTGCGCCCTTACCTTCCATCAGGGGCGGACCATTCAGGCAAGAAGCCATGAATCCATCTTAAAGGAGGCTGTGCTCCTCACAGAGGACCCCGATTTTAAAGGCTATATCCATGATGTGGGAGGCCCAACCGCCAATTTCAGACAGCCCTCCTGCGAAAAGCAGCTCACCCAGGGAGTCTGTAAAAACAGGCAGTGCCTTTTTCCAAAGCCCTGTCCCAACCTGAAGGCGGATCACCGGGACTATCTGACCCTGCTTCGAAAGCTGCGCGCTCTTCCTAAGGTGAAGAAGGTTTTTATCCGCTCGGGCATCCGGTTTGATTATCTTTTAGCGGACCCGGACGACACCTTTTTTAAGGAACTGGTGGAATACCATGTGAGCGGACAGCTGAAGGTGGCTCCGGAGCATATTTCCGACTCGGTCTTAAAGCGCATGGGAAAACCGGAAAACGCGGTCTATGAGCGTTTTGTGGAGAAATATTATAAACTTAATGATAAACTGGGGAAAAAACAGTTTCTGGTTCCCTATCTGATGTCCTCCCATCCGGGCTCCACCTTAAAGGAGGCGGTAGAGCTGGCAGAATACTTAAGAGACCTGGGGTATATGCCTGAGCAGGTGCAGGATTTTTATCCTACGCCCTCCACCATGTCCACAGTGATGTACTATACGGGAATCGACCCAAGGGATGGAAAAAAGGTATATGTCTGCAGGAACCCTCATGAAAAGGCCATGCAGCGGGCCCTGATCCAGTATCGCAACCCAAAGAATTACGATCTGGTATACGAGGCTCTGACTCTGGCGGGACGAAAGGACTTAATCGGCTTTGACAAAAAATGCCTGATCCGCCCAAGGATAAAGAACCTTCAAAGCAGGGAAAAACCTGAAAAGAAAAAGGTGAAAAAGAAAACCATCCGAAATGTTCATAAAAAGAAATAGGAAAAGGAGGCATAACCATGAACGTGATCATTATTACAGGAGCATCCTCTGGAATCGGGAAGGAATTCGCCCTGCAGATGGATGCGGCTTTTTCCAATGTGGATGAATTCTGGCTGGTTGCAAGGAGCAGGGACAAGTTAAAGGAAACAGCGGCGGCCATGGAGCACAAAACCCGTATCCTTGCCATGGATATTACAAAGGATGCCCAGCTGGAACGGCTGGAGGATACGCTGACAGAAAAAAATGCGGTGGTGCGCATACTGATCAACTGTGCCGGCTACGGGCTGATGGGAAGCTTTGAAAAGCAAAACAGAGAGGAAATGCTTGGCATGATCCGCTTAAACTGCGAAGCGCTTACCAACCTGACTCACCGGGTGATTCCCTTTATGAGAAGAGGCAGCCGCATCATCCAGCTTGCCTCCAGCGCAGCCTTTGTGCCCCAGCCTGATTTTGCGGTGTATGCCGCCTCAAAGGCCTATGTGCTGAGCTTTTCCAGAGCCATCGGCAAGGAGCTTTCAGACCAGGGCATCTATGTGACGGCAGTGTGCCCGGGCCCTGTGCGCACCCCATTCTTTGACATTGCGGAAAAAACCGGCACCACCCTGGCCATCAAGAAGTATACCTTCGTCTCACCCAGACGGGTGGTGGCATTGGCATTAAAGGATTCTTACCGCCGCCGCGCCATGTCTGTGTGCAGTATTCCCATAAAGGGCTTCCAGGGACTTACAAAGTTTGTGCCCCATGAGATCATACTGGAGGCCATGATGCTTTTAAAAAAGAAAGGATTCTATTAAATGCAGCTTTTACGAATGTTTTCCACTGCAAAATACAAAGGCAAAAAGGGGTATCTTAAAACACAGAAGAAATACGAAATACTCCGCACATTCCTGTATTTTGGCATTTCCCTAAGCCTGTTTGCCGCTGGCTTAATCACCACCAAAACCAGACTGAATCTGCTTACCGTAGTGGCTATTTTAGGATGCCTTCCCGCCAGCAAAAGCGCGGTGGGAATGATCATGTTTCTGCGTTTTCGGGGCTGTTCTGAAGAAAATGCGAAAGAGATTGAGAAGCACAGTGAAGGCCTTTTTTGTCTTTACGATATGGTATTTACATCCTATCAGAAAAATTATAATGTGGCGCATCTGGCTGTAAAGGGAAACACCGTATGCGGCTATACGCAGGATGGCTCTTTCGACGAGCAGTCCTTTTACCAGCATATAGACGGAATGCTGAAGGCGGACGGCTTGACCAACGTATCCGTAAAAATCTTTAAAGATTTGTCAAAATACACAAGCCGCCTGGAACAGATGGGAGAATTGGATACGGACCAGGGAAATTCCCAAAAGGTCATTGATTCCCTGAAAAACATCGCTCTATAGGAGAATTTGTCATGCAGTCAATTATCATCGGCAGCAATCAGGCAGGACAGCGGCTGGATAAATTCCTGCGCAAATGCCTGCCGGAGGCGGGCAGCGGCTTTTTATATAAAATGCTGCGGAAAAAAAATATTACTCTGAATGGGAAAAAGGCAGAGGGAAAAGAGATTCTTTCCCAGGGAGATGAGGTTAAGCTCTTTTTTTCGGAGGAGACCTTTCAGAAATTTTCTAAAGCCCCTGCCGAGGCCGCTTCTGAAAAAGAATATCTGCTGGCTTATCAAGCTCTGAAGGGTGTTGAGATTCTTTATGAAGACCAGGATATTCTGCTGTTAAACAAGCCTGCCGGAATGCTGGCCCAAAAGGCGGCTCCAAAGGACCTGAGCCTCAACGAATGGCTTGTCGGCTATCTGATTTCACACAGAAAAGGAATGAAGGAGGAACTTTCCACCTTTCATCCAGCTGTCTGTAACCGCCTGGACCGCAATACCAGCGGCATTGTGCTCTGCAGCGCATCTCTGTTCGGTTCCCAGACGCTTGGCAGGCTTTTAAAGGAAAGAACCCTGAAAAAATATTATCACACCATCTGCGCAGGAGAGCTGAAAGAACCGGGATTTTTGGAGGGAAGGCTCATACGGAAGGAAAATCGTGTGGTAATACAAAATGAGGCCGGTGAAAAGAATCTGACAGGAAAGGAAAGCCTGATCAAAACGGCTTACCGTCCCATCTGTGCAAAAAACGGCTATACCCTTTTGGAGGTGGAGCTGATCACCGGGAAAACCCACCAGATCAGGGCCCATCTTGCCAGTATAGGACATCCTGTGATCGGGGATGCCAAATACGGAGATTTGGCAGCAAACAGGCAGCTGAAAGAGTGTTTTGGGCTTCAGCATCAGCTGCTTCACGCCCATCATGTGATTTTTCCCATGGAGCTTTCGGATCATATGGCACACCTGAGAGGACGTATGTTTACGGCAGAGCCTCCCTCTTACTTTAAGGAAATTATGAAGTCCCTGGGACTTTACGGGAAGGAAGGATAGCTTTTATGGCAACATGGAATTCCAGGGGCCTTAGAGGCTCCACCCTGGAAGATATGATCAACCGGACAAATGAAAAGTATGCGCAGAGCGGGCTTGCGCTGATCCAGAAAATTCCGACCCCCATCACGCCCATCAAAATCGATAAGGAAAGCCGGCATATCACACTGGCCTATTTTGAACAAAAAAGTACAGTGGATTATATCGGCGTAGTGCAGGGACTTCCGGTCTGCTTCGACGCCAAGGAGTGCGCTTCGGATACCTTTGCCCTTCAAAATATTCATGCGCATCAGGTAAGCTTCATGGAGCAGTTTGAAAAGCAGGGCGGTATCGCTTTTTTCCTGATCTATTACACGCACAAGGATATTCTGTATTATCTGCCCTTTGAAATGCTGCTTTATTTTTGGAATCGGGCAAAGGAGGGAGGCAGAAAAAGCTTCCGCTACGAGGAGCTCAATCCTGCCTATGTGCTTCCGAAAAAGCATGGCGTTCTGGTGCCTTATCTGGATATGCTGCAAAGAGATTTGGACGACAGGGAATAGCCTGTAAGCAGCCAGCTTGACAGAGCTTCCTTCTTTCGATATACTACTAGGTAATTCAACTTGGTATCGAATTAGCACGTTAATTTATTAAAGTGAGGTTATATGAATCAGCAACTATTACATACGCCGGAGGGGGTACGCGACATTTACGGCAGGGAAGCTGCCGGGAAGCTGTCTTTGGAGGCCGGACTTCGGGAGAAAATAAAAAGCTATGGATATGAGGATATCCAGACGCCTACCTTTGAATTTTTCGATGTATTTTCCAGAGAGGTAGGCACCACTCCAAGCAGAGAGCTTTATAAATTTTTTGACAAAGAGGGCAACACCCTGGTGCTGCGCCCTGATTTTACGCCCTCTATCGCCCGGTGTGCAGCAAAGTACTTTATGGAGGAAAAGGTTCCCATTCGTCTAAGCTACATAGGCAATACCTTCACAAACACCTCAAACCTCCAGGGAAAGGCGAAGGAGGTCACACAGCTTGGAGCAGAATTAATCAACGATGCTTCGGTGGAGGCCGATGCAGAGATGATCAGTCTTGTGATAGAAGCTTTAAAGGGTACGGGACTGAAAAAATTTCAGGTCAGTATCGGACAGGTGGAATATTTTAAGGGAATCTGCGAGGAGGCTGGACTGGATGAAGAGACGGAGCTGGATTTGAGAGCTTTCGTTTCCGCTAAAAATTATTTTGCGGCCCAAGAGCTTTTGCAAGAGAGGAGAGTAAAGGAGCCCTACTGCAGCATGCTTCTGAAAATTGCAGATATGTTCGGCGATATGTGTTCCCTTTCAGAAGCTAAAAAATTGGTTCGCAACAAACGTTCCTTAGACGCAATAGAACGCCTTGAGAAATTATATGAGGTTCTTAAGCTTTATGAAGTGGAGGATTACATTTCCTTTGACCTTGGGATGCTGAATAAATATCATTATTACACAGGTGTCATTTTCAGGGCCTATACCTACGGAGTAGGCGACGCGGTTGTCAAGGGAGGCAGATACGACGCTTTGCTCAGTCATTTTGGAAAGGAAGCCCCCGCCATCGGCTTTGTCATTGTGATAGATGATATTTTGGAGGCTCTCTCCAGGCAAAAGGTCGATATTTTGCTGCCGCCGCCAAAGCAGGTGATCGCCTACACAGAAGAAAACTTCCCCGAAAAACTAAAAGAGGCCAGAGAACTGAGAAAACAGGGGCAGGCTGCAGAGCTGGTTCCGGAGAGGGAGTATAGTCATGAGTGAGGATAGATATTTGACCTTTGCCCTGTGCAAGGGCCGTCTGGCGGACAAGACCCTGGAGCTGTTTTCCCAGATCGGTCTGGAATGCCGGGAAATGAACGACAAAAGCTCCAGAAAGCTTATTTTTGTGAATGAGGAACAAAAGCTGCGTTTTTTCCTCTCCAAGGGGCCGGATGTGCCCACCTATGTGGAGTACGGAGCCGCCGACATCGGCATTGTGGGACGTGATACCATTTTAGAGGAAAACCGCAATGTTTATGAGGTATTGGACCTTGGCTTTGGAAAATGCCGGATGTGCGTGTGCGGTCCGGAATCTGCCTTAGAGCTTTTAAAGCACCGCAAACGCATACGGGTTGCCAGCAAGTACCCCAATATTGCCAGAGAATATTTTCACAACAAAAAGCATCAGACGGTAGATATTATCAAGCTGAACGGCTCAGTGGAGCTTGGCCCTCTGGTGGAGCTTTCAGATGTGATTGTGGATATTGTGGAGACCGGCTCCACCCTTCGTGAAAACGGTCTTATGGTTTTGGAGGAGGTTTGTCCTTTATCTGCAAGGATGATCGTAAATCCGGTGAGCATGCAGATGAAGGCAGACCGGATTAAGGAGCTGGTGTCAAAAATACGCAGCTGTCTCAAGGCTTAACGCCTGCGGAAAGCTCTTATATTTGAGGAAGGAGATTTAGGAATGAGGATTATCGCCCTGTCAGGGGAAACCAAGGAAAGCATTTTGCAGGACCTTTTGAAAAGAAGTCCTAACAATTATTCTGAATATGAGGATACGGTGAACCAGATAATCAAACGTGTGAGAGAAGAAGGGGATCAGGCTCTGTTTGATTATACCCAGACCTTTGATCACTTTTCCCTTACAGCGGAAAATATCCGCGTCACAAAGGAGGAGATTGCCAAGGCATATGCCTGCCTTGATCCGGGGTTTGTGGAGATTCTCCGGGAATCTGCCCAAAACATCCGCGTCTTTCACACAAAGCAGCTTCGAAACAGCTGGTTTGACCCAAAGGAGGACGGCACGATTCTGGGCATGAAAATAACCCCCATCGCCAGAGCCGGGGTCTATGTGCCCGGCGGAAAAGCTGCCTATCCCTCCAGTGTTTTGATGAATGTGATTCCGGCCAAGGTGGCAGGCGTTAAAAGTATTGTCATGACCACCCCTCCGGGCGCGGACGGAAAAATAAATCCCGGCACCCTTGTGGCTGCCGATATCGCGGGAGTGGATGAAATCTACCGGGTGGGAGGCGCCCAGGCCATAGCGGCTCTTGCCTTTGGGACAAAGTCCATCCCCAAGGCAGACAAGATTACGGGGCCTGGCAATATTTTTGTGGCTCTTGCCAAAAAGGCTGTCTACGGCCATGTGAGCATTGACTCCATCGCCGGGCCCAGCGAAATTCTGGTGCTTGCCGACGGCACTGCCAACCCCCGTTACGTGGCTGCGGATCTGCTGTCCCAGGCGGAGCACGACGAGCTGGCCAGCGCTATTTTGATCACCACCTCAAAGGAGCTTGCCAAAAAGGTTTCCGAACAGGTGGAGGAATTTGTAAAGCAGCTTTCCAGAAAAGAAATTATCCAAAAATCCCTGGATAATTACGGCTATATTCTTGTGGCGGAGTGTATGGAGGACGCTATTGCGGCGGCAAATGAAATTGCCTCCGAACACCTTGAGATTCTCACCAGGAATCCCTTTGAGACCATGACCCACATCCGCAACGCGGGAGCAATCTTCTTAGGAGAATACGCCTGTGAGCCGCTGGGAGATTATTTTGCCGGACCCAATCACATTCTGCCCACCAACGGTACGGCCAGATTTTTTTCTCCCCTAAGCGTAGATGATTTTTTGAAAAAGACCAGCATTATTTCTTATTCCAGACCGGCCCTTGAAAAAGTCCACGAAAAGATTGAGACCTTTGCGGAAAACGAAGGCTTGACCGCCCATGCAAACAGTATTAAAGTAAGATTTGAATAAACAGTATCGGAGAGGAGAGTCCTTTATGGCACGCAGCGCACAGATAAACCGAAAGACAAAGGAAACGGATATTTCCCTGACCCTTAATCTCGACGGCAGAGGAGAAAGCCGTCTGGATACCGGAATCGGTTTTTTTGACCATATGCTGGACGGCTTTGCCAGACATGGTTTTTTTGATCTGACCTGCAAGGTAAACGGAGATCTGGAGGTGGACGGCCATCATACGGTGGAGGATACAGGCATTGTTCTGGGGCAGGCTGTCCGTCAGGCCCTGGGTGACAAAAAAGGAATACGGCGATACGGTTCCTTTATCCTTCCTATGGACGAGACGCTGGCCCTTTGCGCTCTTGACCTGAGCGGCAGGCCCTATCTCAACTTTGTATGCCCCTTTAGCACATCCAGGGTCGGCTACCTTGACACAGAGCTGGTCAGAGAATTTTTCTATGCGGTGTCTTACAGCGCCGGCATGAATCTTCATCTGAAAATACTGGATGGAAACAACAACCACCACATGATCGAAGCCCTGTTTAAGGCCTTTGCCAAGGCGTTAGATCAGGCCGTGACCCTTGATCCCCGCATTCAGGATGTGCTGAGCACAAAAGGAAGCCTTTAGGAGAAGCACCAATGATGACAAAAAAATTTGTTCCCTGTATTTATCTATATCATGAACATGCTGTCAGAAGCCTGACAGACCTAACCGTTGTGGATACGGACCCTTTACGGCTTGTAAAGCTGTATAACGAAGCAGGCGCTGACGAACTTCTGGTTTTTGATCTTTCAACGGAAGATGCGGAGCATGACGCCGCGCTGAATCTGCTTAAGGAAATCTGTACTGCTGCAGAGATGGATGTAATCGGAGCTGGAAACGTGAAACGCATGGAGGACGTAAAGAAGCTGCTCTATGCGGGCTGCAAAAGAGCGGTGCTGGATTACGAAAAGGAATCCAATATTGCCATCACAAAGGAGGTTTCCCTGAAATTCGGAAAGGAGAAGCTTCTCGCCTCCTACAATGACGCAGCTCTTCTTACAGAGCATAAGGAGCTTCTGGAATCCTACATATCCGGCCTGGTCCTGATGAATCCCCACCAGATACGCCAGACCCAGGCGGTGACCCAGCTCCCTCTTCTGGTACAGATTAATCAGCTGGCGTTAAACAAGCTGATGGAAATTATTTCTTATGAAAACGTGTGCGGTGTCACCGGAAATATTATAAACGATAATCTAAAGGAGATAGCGTCCTTAAAAGCACTCTGTCAGGAAAACGGCATTCCTGTAGAAACCCTCAGGGCAGCCTACCGGTGGTCTGATTTCAAGAAAAACAGCGAAGGCCTGGTTCCCGTAGTGGTACAAGATTACCGGACTCTGGAGGTGCTTATGGTGGCCTATATGAATGAAGAGGCCTATGAAAACACCTTAAGCTGCGGCAAAATGACCTATTTCAGCAGAAGCAGAAATGAGCTTTGGCTCAAGGGCGCTACCAGCGGCCATTTCCAATACGTGAAAAGCCTTACCGCAGACTGTGATCTGGACACTATTTTGGCAAAGGTCTCCCAGACAGGAGCTGCCTGCCATACCGGCAATAGAAGCTGCTTTTTCCAGGAGATCACCAAAAAGGAGTATGAAGAAAGCG
>DXGH01000070.1 GCA_019114005.1 Candidatus Acetatifactor stercoripullorum | reverse complement strand
AAAGTCGTTGATGGCCTTATAACACAAATAAGGGCCACAAGCGAGTATGTGCAGATTGAATGGAAAATCTGAGTGTTTTCCATTCAGCACTTTTTAACTGCGTCTTGTGTGCCCTTGTCAAGAGATGTAAAGATTTCTATTGTGAAACATAACCGTGCAGGAAGAGTTATGCAGATGGTTGTACTTTTGAATGATTTTGAGCATGCACATAGCCTGTTAGATGGAAATAATGGAATGGCTTCTAAGTATGGGGCGATTGGTTATTATGAGGATTTGAATATTGAAAAAGGGTGCCCGGAACTTACGATTACGAAGACACTGGGTATGAGAACCTTTTGGGACATGCAGCAGAATCAGGAGATTCACAAGGATGCTCACTGGCAGGATAAAATGGTGGAGATAGAGATGCGTGTGTCGGATATGGATGGATATAAGGATATTGCATTTTTTCATCATTTGCTGATTGGGAAAAAGTAATAGAAGCTAACTGGAAAAAGTTAAACGCATAACGCCAGGGCCAGTGCAGAAATGGAGTTGAACATGACGGAAGAATTATTGCAGGAGCTGAAAAAAATCACCCCGGAAGAACAAAAGATCCTTTCGGGGACACAGGAAATTGAAAAAAGTCTGTATATGTCGTCGGAAGCGGATGTGATTGACGCCAAAAAGCTTCTCGAGGCGGGAAAGATGATACAGGTGCGGACGCACACCCGCTTTGTCCATTTTCCGAAGCATACACACAATTATATAGAAGTGATTTATATGTGCTCCGGCAGTACAAGGCATATTGTAAACGGAGAGGAAGTAATTTTGAGACAGGGAGAGCTTTTGTTTCTCAACCAGAAGGTGACCCAGGAAATTTATCCGGCGGGGGAGAACGACATAGCGGTAAATTTCATAATCCTGCCTGAATTTTTTGATTATGGACTGAAAATGATGGAGACGGAGGAAAATCTGCTGCGGGACTTTATCATAGACTGTCTGCGGGGGGAAAATGGAACCAACGGGTATCTTCATTTTAAGGTGGCGGATATTCTTCCGGTACAGAATCTTGTGGAAAATCTGATCTGGACCATTATGCACAGGCAGCCAAATAAGCGCAGCATCAACCAGGCCACCATGGGGCTTTTGTTCCTGCAGCTGATGAACTGCATGGACAAGCTGGAGACGGATGAGGGCAGCGGACGGCAGAAGCTGATTATCACGGTGTTAAGCTACATTGAATCCCATTATCGGGACGGGGAGCTTTCAGAGCTGGCAGAAAGTCTCCACTATGATGTGTACTGGCTGTCAAAGGAAATCAAAAAACGCACCGGGAAAACCTATACAGAGCTTTTGCAGGCGAAGCGACTTGGCCAGGCGGCGTATCTGCTGGGGACGACCTCTATGTCGGTTATGGAGGTGGCGCTGGCAGTGGGATATGACAATATCAGCTATTTTCACAGGATATTTCAAAAAAAATATGGCTGCACGCCCAGAGCCTACAGGCTTTCTGCGTCTCTTCCCAGGCAGAAGGAGCGCTGAGGGGATGGAATTTACGGTGCAGTTAGAAAAGAGTAATGTTTCTTTGCTGCCTTAATTCATCACTTTCCTTATTGATAATTGGGAATGCCATGGTAACAGCAAATCCTCCTTGTTTTCCGTGGTCAAAAGATACTGTTCCTTTGTGGGCGGAAACAATCTGTCCTACAATTAAAAGCCCTAAACCGTGCCGTGGCTCTGCAGTTCCACTGTCGCTCATCATATAGTGGGGCGTAGTCCTGAGCTTTTCTAACTTTTTATCCGTTACGCCTATGCCGTTATCTTCAATGATAATTTTGTATTCCGTACCGCTTTTTCGGGCGCATACCGAAATCGTGCAGCCATCAGGATTGTGAGCTTGAGCATTTGTAATCAGATTTCCGATTGCCCGCCGCAGCAATTCCTTATCTCCGTTTATGACGCAGGCCGGCAGTGCTTCGTCCGTGTTCCACTTTATGGGATATTTTTCTTCCATACCCAAATTGATAAAATCAACAACGCTCTGTCTTGCAACCGCTACGAGATTGACAGGCTTTGGATCGATTGGCTGCATATTATATTCTAACTTGGACGCAAGGTTTAAGTCATTGATGAGATTCTTCATTTTTATACTTTGCTGACGGATAATCTGTGCTTTTTTTCTTTCGCTTTCCGGCAGGCTTTCGTTGTCCTCAATCTGTCCGGCATATCCCATTACCATAGAAAGAGGCGTGCGGATGTCGTGTGATACACCGGAAATCCAGTTTGCCCTTGCTGTCTCTTTCCTTTGCAGGTTTCGCTTCTGCCTTTGGAGAATATCAGATGTTTGATTGATTTTAGCGGCAAGGCCGGATAGAAGTCCTTTCTCCTTGACATAAACAGGCTCGCCCGAAGGCAGCGCTTCGATACCTTTGGTAATAGGTTTGACGGATTTCAGCAATTTCGTGTTGGCGATCATATAAATCAGGAAAATTAAAAAAGCATTTACTCCGACAACAATCAGAACCGTATACGGAGCGTTTTTGATTAATTCATAATCCCAGCTCGGATACATATGTTTCCAGTATTGGTCTTTCGGATAGCCGACAACAACTAATCCGTTTTCAGATTCACCTGTAAAGGCAGGGTATCCGTCAATATATCCCCGTGTCAGGCTTGCAATATCGGAGATCGTATATTGCAGAGGAACAGTATCCGGCAGATTTTCCGTATGCCATTTTACCTCTAAGGTGTCATTATCAATATAGATTGCCCAGGCATTTTCCCGATTGAGCTTATCCACCATATTGGCAGATAGTACATATCCTGTCTCTGTTTTCTGTAAAGCCTCGGCAGTCTCTTTGGCAGTGGTCCACGGTCTGCTATTCCCCATCTGACTGCTGGAAATAACAGCAAGAATAAGAAGGTTAAGAATGATGACCAATATTGTGCTTAACAGCAATATTCCCAAAAACCGCCGGATAAGTTTCGTAATATCTTTCATATCAATCTCCATTCCGCCGCCTTTGGCTGGCGGCACAAATAGTAATGAAAGTATTTCAACTCTCTACTTTTTGCTGTAAAATTGCTTGTAAGAAGCTACACTACAAAGCACGGGAGGAGGAGTTG
>DXGH01000069.1 GCA_019114005.1 Candidatus Acetatifactor stercoripullorum | reverse complement strand
AAGTACCAAAACAGAGGAAGTAAAAAAATAGCACAAATCGTTTCCAAAGAGAAAATGGCTACAGCCCGCATAAATACGGGATCTGTAGCCGCTTTCTACTCTCGCAAGTGTCAAACTCGGGATTGTAGCATAATTTTATACGGGGTGCAATCACTTTCCAAAAGCCCGGAAACAGGGGCGCTTTGCCTGCTATCGGAAAAATTCATGTCCGCCATATTGAAACAGAAATGTAAGGTTTTCGTCAAACCATTTCATTTTATTACTGTCCGCATATTTTCTCGCTGCAAAATAAAGAGCTCCCTGGGAAATATCCTCTCCCTCAAGGGCACGTCCAACTGCTTCCCGCGTCTCTTCACTGATTTGCACCTTCCATATTTTTCCATTTGCCACCGGTGAAAACTGGGTCACTCCATTTTCCCGCTGAAATACTACCTCCGACACCGTGTCCGGAAATTTTACGCTGTTTACCCGGTTTAATACCACATTGGCCACCAAAAGCTTTCCTTCTTCGTCCTCTCCTCCTGCCTCGGCCTCCACAATCCGCAGCAGAATCTCCAAATCCTGATCCTCCAGATCATAAGCCAGCTCCTTTTTGAGTACGTCGAAATCCACCACTCTCTGCCCGGATGCCGCTGCGGACACGATTCCCATACTGCTGCTTTTACTGTCCGCTAATATACTTTCATCTGCCTTAAGCTCGTAGGCCGGCCGGGACGCCAGCTTATTTTCCTCTACGCCCCTCAGGCACAAAAAGCCAAACAGGAATAACAGATTTAAAAGCGCAAGCGCGCTGACTGCCTTTTTATACATAATGCCTTAACGCCCTTTCTGTTTTCAATTTTACTTCCAGCCATATATTAGTCTATGAAGCAAGTCCTAAAAATATTTCTAAATTGTTCCTATTTGTAAAAATAATGTTATAATAGGTTTACATTTACATGAGGTGTTTTTGATCATGAACAGATATGAGAATGAATCCAAACCCCATTATGAGGGTGTTTTTTGTTCCAAAAAAAAAGACGGGACCGTATACTACCGCGCCTCTTTAACCTACCGCAGAAAGCATATCAGCCTGGGAAGCTTTTCTTCCCCCCAGGAAGGCCACTGTGCCTACAGGGAGGGACGGCGGCTTTTGGAGGATGAATCCGTCACCCTGCACACCTATGAAGAGAGCTCTCCTCTCCCCTTTGCAAAATGGGTCTGCCTTTTAAACTTCCGGGACAACGGTATCTATTTCGGAAATCCCATCTATATGGGACAGCGCTTTTTTTACTACTATCTGTCTCCGTCTCATGTGCTGAAATTCGATCCCGACGATTTATTTTATTATGCCTCTCACAAGATCATGTGCCGGGGCAGCCATTATTTTGTGGCCGATTACGGAATGCAGGTAAATATCCGTTCCCGTTACGGCATTAAGAATTATGCGGTTCCAGGTGTGGACTTTCGTTTTATCAACAATGATCCAACAGACTTCCGCCGGGAAAATCTGGAAATAAAAAACACCTATCACGGAATCCGTTTGGAAAAACAAAAAAACGGACAGTATCTATATACTGTCCGCATTCATGTCAGGGGAAATTATCTGGTGGGAAGATATGCCACAGAGCTGGAAGCTGCCATTGCCTATAATAAAGCCATTGACTGCCTGAAAAAGAACGGCATTTCCAGGCAGTATTCCCCGAATTACATCGAGGGAATCTCCCCTTCCAGATACGCCCAGATTTACTCCTGCCTTGAGATTTCCCCCAAAATCATAAATTATTTTTCAGAGTAATCAATAAAGCTGATATTTAGGTCGGCATAGCCTGCAATGCCGTCAATGGATGCTTTCTTTGTGTACTGCCACATGGTAAACCGATAAGGATAATCGGGAATATCCGACTCCTGGGAAAACCAGACATCATAAGCTGTCAGCTTTGACAGGTCAATATCCTTTAGCAGCCATTCCTTATCTCCGTAAAGCATGGCCTTATAGCCTGCATTCTGAATGGTGTCCAAAAAGGTTTTTGTAATCTCCGTTTTCTCCGACTTGCTTAAGCTATCTATCCGGGAAGCGTCGTTTTCAATATATTCCATATCAAAGGCCACCGGATAAGTGATCTCATAATCCTTTATGTTTTCCAGCACCATGTTGGCCTCCTCCACAGCCTCCTCGTTTGATATGGCCTGGGAAAAGAAATAAACGCCGATCTCAAGCCCTGCGTCGGAGGCCCGCTTTATGTTTTCAGCAAAGTACTCGTCCAGCACAAGCTGCCCGCTTCCATAGCCCCTTGCCCCTACACGCAGCATTACAAAATCCACTCCCGCCTTCTTCAGCTTTCCAAAATCCACATAGTCCTGATACTTTGAAATATCCGCTCCCACAAAGGAAACCAGCTTGCCGTCCTCATAATACTTCATAAGATTGGACTGATATACCAGCCTGGTAAAATCATACTCATGCTTGGGAAGATAAGGGCTGATCAACACCCATTCTTCTTTGCCGTCATCATATTCAATTAAGGTATGCTTTCCGTCCGTAGCCGGGTCATTTTCCACAGTCTCCGGCGTTTCCTCCTGTGAAGGCTCTTTCGCTTCTTCTGTTTCCTCGGGATACATATCCCAAAAGTCAAAATCATCCGGACTTAATGTGCTTCCCGTCAGAATATCCTCCGTATCCGGATAGCTGCTTCCTTCAGCAGACTGCTCCAGAGTCTCCTCCTCAATAAAAACGCCTGTCTCTTTTGCCTGTGCCTGCCTTTTCCCTGCAGGACTTTGACTGTTCATAAGGAGCACCACCGCAAGAATGGCTCCCACAAAAAGCGTTACCGCCACAATGGCAGAAACCACTGTGGGCGTAAGCCCGGAATGGTCGTTATAATCCTCCGGCAAGCGCATGGCTGTTTCCTCCTTTTCTTCTATTTCGCCCCTGAAAGCCTGACAATGGCCTTTTTCGGACATTTTTCCTCACAAATACCGCACCCGGTACATTTTTCCTGATCGATCACCGCATGGAAGCTTTCCACCTTCACCGCCCCCTCAGGACAGGACCTGACGCAGATGCCGCAGCCCACACAGCCTGTCTTGCATGCCTTTGCGGTAACCGGCCCCTTGTCCGTAGAGCTGCAGGCAGCTGCCGTCTTTGCCTCATAGGGAATCAGGGAAATCAAATGCTTTGGACAAACCTGTACACATTTCCCGCAGGCCTTGCATTTTTCTCTGTCAACCAGGGCGACGCCGTTTACCACATGGATGGCGTCAAAGGGACAGACCTGCACGCAGGTGCCAAACCCCAGGCATCCGCTGTTACAGGTTTTGGGGCCGCCGCCAGGCACAAAGCTCATCATGCGGCAGTCCTTAGCTCCATAGTAATCATAATCCGTCGCCGCCTTGTCACAATCTCCCTGACAGTGCACAAAGGCAGTCATTCTCCGGCTCTCTCCCGCGTCCACTCCCATGATTTCGCCAATGGCCCTTCCCACCGCTTCACCACCCACAGGGCAGCCGTTCACCGGAGCCTCTCCTTTTACGATGGCAGCCGCAAGTCCGGAGCATCCCGGATACCCGCAGCCTCCGCAGTTATTTCCCGGCAGCGCCGAAAGCACCTTTTCCTCTCTTTCGTCTGTCTCCACCTTAAAGCGGATGCCGGCCACTCCCAGAAAAAGTCCAACAAAAATACCAACAATGCCTACTACGGCCGCTGCAGCCGCAATTCCTGCTATACTCATATGCCGCCTCCCTTCTATAACAGCCCGGAAAATCCACAGAAGGCGATTGCCATAAGCCCGGCGGTCAAAAGCACCATGGGCATGCCCTGAAAGGATTCCGGCACATCATTGTAAGCCATTTTTTCCCGCAGTCCTGCGAGAATCACAATGGCCATAGTAAAGCCTGCGGCTGTGGCAAAGCCGTTTACAATGCCCGTCAGGATACCGTACTCCTTCTGCACATTAGTGAGCGCCACACCCAAAACGGCACAGTTTGTGGTAATCAAGGGCAGATATACTCCCAATGCCTTATACAGCCCCGGCATGGCCTTTTTTAAGAACATCTCCACAAATTGAACCAAGGCTGCGATCACAAGAATAAAGACAATGGTCTGCAGATACTCAATATGAAATCTCTGCAGCACATATTTGTAAATCACGCCTGCAACCGCGCTTGCCAAAGTTATCACAAAGATAACGGCAGTTCCCATTCCTGCCGCCGTGCTGGTCTTTTTCGACACTCCAAGGAAAGGACATAATCCAAAAAACTGGCTTAAAACCACGTTGCTGACCAGGGAGGAGCCTACCAGCAGAAGCAATAAATCTCTTACATTCTCCATTTATTTCCCCTCCTCTTCCAGATTCAGGATTTCCATATCCTGTGCAGCCTTCTTCTCTGTTTTGGGAGAAGCATCATAAAATGCGTGGCTGCAGCCGCCCTCTGAACATCCTGCACAGTCTCCGCCGCAGCCTGCCTGGCTGCGTTTTACGCTCCTGCCCTTCCTTCGTGCCACAGACTTTATATAATTCTGGAGGGCAGTCAGCGCTGCGAGCACAAAAAAGGCACCCGGCGCCAGAATGAAAATCGTAATGGGCGTATAGGAATCCGGCATCAGCTGCAGGCCAAACAAGGTTCCTGAACCCAGAATTTCCCGGACCGCACCGATGCAGGTAAGGGCCAGGGAAAAGCCAAGCCCCATGCCGATGCCGTCAAACAGGGAAGGAATCGGCGGATTGGAATAGGCATAGCTCTCCGCTCTTCCAAGAATAATGCAGTTTACCACAATCAAAGGTATGTATACGCCCAGCGACTGATTCAGCACAGGAAGATAGGCTTCCAAAAGCAGCTGCACCACTGTGACAAAGGATGCAATAATCACAATGAAGGCCGGAATTCGCACCCTGTCCGGTATCAGCTTCCGCATCAGGGAAATAATCAGATTACTCATGGCCAGCACCGCCGCCGTAGTCAGGCCCATCCCCAGACCATTCATGGCCGAGGTGGTCACCGCCAGGGTGGGGCACATGCCCAAGGTCAGCACAAAGGTAGGATTTTCCTTGATCAATCCGTTGTAAAGTCTTTCGCCTGCTTTATTCATTATCCGTACCTCCCTGCCTTAACGCTTCCGCCACCTTAAGTCCGCCGTTTACTGCATTGGTCACTGCCTCTGTAGTAATAGTTGCGCCGCTGATGGCATCTATCTCACTGTCGGAGCTGCCCCCGGTCTTAGTATAGGTAAACTGAGAAACCTGTTTCCCGCGAAACTGCGGCGCCAGCACCTCCTGCGCCCTCATGCCAAGCCCCGGCGTCTCTGAAATCTCCAGCAGGGAAATGCCGTTTAATGTGCCGTCCAGCGTCACACCCAGATAGAGCACAATATCTCCTCCGTAGCCCTCCGTAGAGGTACTCTGCACTACATATCCCATAAGACTGCCGTCTGCTCCAAGCGCCTGAAAAACAGTTCCAATCTCCACACCTGTTTCCGCCAGCTCCAAGGCCATTTCCTCTGACGCTTCATAGGGAAGCTCTGCAAACTGCGCCGCGCTCTCAAACACCTGGGCACAGGCCTCCTGCACGGCCTTTTCTTCCTGAATCCGAATGGGCTCCTTGGTAAGCTCATAGACAAAGCCCAGAATCAATCCTGCAATCAGCGTAATAGCGAATAAAATGCCCGCCTCCTTCAGCATGACATTGACATCACTGTTCTTTTTCATGGCCTGCCTCCTTCCCTGGAAGATTTCCGCGCGCCCAGCCTTCTGGATGTGCCAAAGGCCCTGGGCATGGTGCACTTTTCAATCAAAGGAACCAGCAGGTTTCCCAAAATAATGGCATAGGACACGCCCTCCGCCGACGGTCCGAAAATCCGGAAAATTCCGGTGAGAAGCCCTAAAAGGATTCCGTACACATACTGTCCCTTCCCGGTGATGGGCCTGGTCACGTAATCCGTAGCCATGAAAAAGGCCCCCAGCATCAGACCGCCCCCTGCAAGCTGCGCAGAAAGATACGCCGGATCAAAGCCATGTCCGCCGAAGATGCCTGTAAACAATACAAAGGTGACAAGATAGCTTCCCGGAATCCTCAAATCAATAATGCCAAGCAAAATCAGAAAGCACGCCCCAATCAGAAGAGCGATCATAGATGTCTCTCCGATGGTTCCAGCCGTACGTCCAATCACCATGCTCATGACGTCAACGCTCTCACCGGCCTTAAGGGACGCCAGGGGCGTGGCTCCTGTATACGCATCGCAGGAAAAATCCGTCATCTGCGCAGGAAAAGAAATCAAAAGAAAGCATCGGGCCGCCAGCGCCGGATTCATAAAGTTCTGCCCCAGTCCTCCGAAAAGCATTTTCACCACAAGTATGGCAAATACGCCTCCAAGAACAGCCATCCAGAGGGGAAGGCCCACCGGCAGATTCATGGCCAGCAAAAGTCCCGTCACCACAGCGGACAAATCCGTTATGGTCGTTTTTTTTCTGTAAAGGCCAAACAAAAATTCCGTCAAAACCGTACTGGCCACTGTAACCAATATCAGCAAGGCCGCTCTGGGGCCGAAATTATAAATTCCAAAGCCTGCCGCCGGCAATAAGGCAATGACCACAGCAGTCATAATTCCGTTTGTGGTTGCCTGAGAACGGATATGAGGGTTGGATGATATTTTCATTCGTTGATTCACTTGCTCTTCCCTCCTGCTTCCTTTTTCTTTGCAAGCTGTATCTTCCGCATGGATTTAATCTCCTGGGTCAGGGGTCGTTTTGCGGGACATATGAAGCTGCAGCAGCCGCATTCGCAGCATTCCATGCCATTATGCTTCAGAAATGCCGCTTCGTCAAAGCGCTCCGCGTCATCTGCCAAAATGCTGGGCACAACTCTTCCCGGGCAGACGTCCACACATCTTCCACAGTTGATACAGGGTCCCGGTTCCATGGCAGACACATCGTCCTTTGAAAAGGCCAGCAAAGCCGTTGAGGTCTTTGTGACAGGCACATCCAGATCAAATATCCCGATTCCCATCATGGGGCCGCCGCAGATCAGCTTCTCTGGGGCAGTCCGAAAGCCTCCCGCCCCATCCACAAGCTCCTTGTAGCTGGTACCGATCCGCACCCGGAAATTCCGGGGATTTTCAATAGCATCCCCGCTGACGGTTACAATCCGCTCCATCAAAGGCCTTCCCTCTACCACAGCGCGGTAAACAGCTACCACGGTGTCCACATTATTCACTATGCAGCCTGCGTCTGCAGGCAGCATGGAAGAGTTGATTTTTCTTCCGGTGACAGCGTAGATCAGCTGCCGCTCCGCTCCCTGAGGATATTTTGTTTTCAGTGCTCTTACGCTGATCCGCTTTTCATCTCTGCAAAGCTGGCGAAGCAGCTTAATGCAGTCCGGCTTGTTGTCCTCCACCGCCAGAATCCCCTGGGCATGATCAAACAGCTTCAGCAAAATTTTCAAGCCGCCGATCACCCGTTCCGGCTCCTCCTTCATCCTGCGGTAATCCGAAGTCAGATAGGGCTCGCACTCCGCACAGTTTACAATTACAAACTGTATTTTATCAGGCCGCCTGGGGGAGAGCTTTACATGGGTGGGAAATCCTGCTCCTCCCATTCCCACAATACCTGCATCCTTTATAATCTGTAATATTTCATCCTTATCCAGCTTTTCCAAAGGGGCTACAGGATAAAATCCCACATCCTCGTACAAGCCGTCATTTTCTACAATAATGCTCATAACCTGCTCGCCGGTCACCGTTCTTCTGGGCTCAATGCCCTTTACCGTTCCCGAAACAGAGGCATGGACAGCTGCAGAGACAAAGCCTGCGGCCTCCCCGATCTTCTGACCGGCCAAAACCCTGTCTCCCTTACTCACGATGGGCTTCGCCGGAGCGCCAATGTGCTGCGACAAGGGATAGACCAGATCTCCCTTGGGAAGCATTTCCTGAATCGGCTTGTCCTTGGACAGCTCCTTGCCGTCATAAGGGTGAATGCCTCCTGTAAATGTTAGCCTCGCCATATACTTTTCGTCCTTTCCGTATATCCGCCTGTCCGCGGTTTGCAGTTTAAATATACTATTTTTTTTAATAAAATACTACTGCAAAATAAAAATTTATGCTATGATTAATACAAAATCAGCAGTTCGGAAACTTTATCTGCGCAAGGAGGTACACCATGAAAATTTCCGAGGAAATCTTAGAACATTTTTCCATCTCCTATCCCCTAGAGCGGATTGCCCCCCTGGAACGCATTCTGTTTCTGGATATTGAGACCACCGGCTTTACTGCAAAGTCATCCTATCTCTATCTCATCGGCTGCGCCTATTACCAGTCCGGCAGATGGCACACCATACAGTGGATCGCCGAAAATTACAGTGAAGAGGCCGCCGTGCTGGACGCTTTCTTTTCCTTTGCCAAACCATATGAATATTTGATACATTTTAACGGCAATAATTTTGACCTGCCTTTTCTTTCCCAGAAATGCCTCCAGCTTTCTCTTCCCTACAGCTTTGAGGGCATGACCGGCATTGACCTGTACAAAAGAATCCGTCCCTATAAGTTTTTTCTGAAGCTGCCAAACTGCAAGCAAAAAACCCTGGAGCAGTTTTTGGGCATCCACAGAGAAGATGTCTTTTCCGGAGGCGAGCTGATCGGCATTTATCATGATTATGTAAAATCTCCCAGTGAATTTGCCCAAAAGGCATTGTTCCTTCACAACGCCGACGATATCAGAGGCATGCTGGAAACCCTTCCCATGTTAGCCTACTATGACCTGTTTAACAGCTCCCCCAGAGCAAAAAAGGTACAGGCCAACTCCTACCGTGACTTAAACGGACACAGCCGAAAGGAGCTGTTGATCACCCTGCAGCTTCCCACCGCTCTTCCCAAACAGATTTCTGCTTCTGCAGGCGGCTGCTATTTCCACGGTGAGGGAAGAGAGGCTTCTCTCAAGGTTCCCATCTATGAGGAGGAGCTTAAGTATTTTTACTCTAATTACAAGGATTACTACTATCTCCCCGCGGAGGATATTGCGCTCCATAAATCCGTAGCAGGCTTTGTGGACAAATCACACCGAATCCCGGCCACTGCCGCCAACTGCTATACGCGCAAATACTCTTCCTATCTTCCCCAATGGGAGCTTATTTTTGAACCCTTCTTTAAGCGGGATTACAAAAGCAAGGAGCTTTTCTTCGAGCTGACCGACGAAATGAAAAAGGACAGGGATTCCTTTACCGCCTACGCCAGCCATGTTCTATCCATGATGGCCTCTTCCTATTAAAAAAAGAACCTGCTTGCCTTCAGGTTCTTTTTTCTGCTATTAAGGCTTCTGGTAAAAGAAAGAATTCTTTCTTTCAAATCCCACATCCTTGTAATTCATGATCTGTTCCGTGCTTCCGATGAACAGCATACCGCCTACAGCAAGAGAACGGCAGAATTTGCGGAATACCTCATCCTTGGCTTCCTCTGTAAAATAAATCAGCACATTGCGGCACACAATCAAGTGATATCCGCTTGGATATGTATCCTTTAAAAGATTGTGCTCCTTAAACTCCACGCGCGCCTTCACAGCATCCGCAATCTTATAGGAGGGTCCCACCTGTGTAAAGTATTTTCTTTTCATATCTTCCGGCACGGCTGCAATACTCTTTTCAGAGTAAAGTCCTACCTTTGCCTTGGCAATGACCTGTTTGTCCAGATCGGTTGCAAATATCCTTATATGGTCCAACGGGACATGGCGTGAAAGAGCCATCACCAGGGAATACGGTTCATCGCCTGTGGAACAAGCCGCACTCCACACCTTCAGGTTTTTGCCGAATTTCTGAATCAATTCAGGAATAATCTGGGTGTCAAGAATCTTCCACTGCTCCGGGTTCCTGTAAAATTCAGACACATTGATAGTAATATAGCTGACAAATTCCTCAAACAGAGCCCGGTCTGTTTTCAGCGCCTGCACATACTTGTCATAGCCCACAATCTTGTGCTTGGAAATCAAAGTGTCAATACGGCGCTTCATCTGCTTTTCTTTATAGCAGTTCAAGTCAATGGTCGTCAGGGCCAAAATTTCTCTTTTGAAGTACTCATAATCATATGCCATGAGCGTTCCCCATTCCACTGTTATTCTTCACTGTTTTCCGCTTCAGCTGCAATCACCGCATCAATATCCACAGAAACCACGTCTTCGTCAGATTCCTCCGCTTTCTCTGCAGGCTCAGGCGCAAGCATTGCCTTGATGCTCAGAGAAATCTTTTTGTCCTCTTCGTTGAAATCTACAACCTTTGCGGTAATTTCCTGACCGATGCTCAGCACATCCGACGGCTTCTCCACATGCTCCTTGGCGATCTGGGAAACATGCAAAAGCGCGTCCACTCCGGGCTCCAGCTCTACAAAAGCGCCGAAATCCGTCATTCTGGCAACCTTTCCGGTCACCACATTTCCCACCGCATATTTTACAGCCGCATCCCTCCAGGGATTGGCCTCGTCAAATTTCAAGGACAGCGCAATCTTGCTGCCGTTAATTTCCTTAATCAGCACCTTAAGCTTGTCCCCTACCTTAAATACCTTTTTGGGATGCTCCACTCTTCCCCATGACATTTCAGAAATGTGAAGCAGGCCGTCAGCGCCGCCCAGATCAATAAACGCGCCGAAATCTGTGACGTTCTTTACAACGCCCTCTACCACATCGCCTTCCTTGATTCTGGCAAACAGCTCCTTTTGCAGTTCTGCCTTTTTAGCCAGAATCAACTGCTTGCGGTCGCCGATATATCTCCTTCTCTTAGGATTGTATTCGCTGATTACAAATTCAATCTCCTGTCCCGCATACTTGGACAGATCCTTCTCATAGGTGTCGGAAACAAGGCTGGCCGGGATGAAAATTCTCACTTCATCCACAATCACACTCAGTCCGCCCTCCAGCACCTGGGCAACCGTAGCTTTCAGAATCTCCTTGTTGTTATACGCCTCTTCAATTCTCTTGTTTCCTCTGTCCGCAGCCAGACGCTTATAGGTAAGCAGCACCTGTCCTTCGCCGTCGTTCACCTTCAGGATTTTTACCTCCATGGTGTCCCCGGGCTTGGCCACAGTCGTCAAATCAACGCTGGAATCGTTGGTGTACTCATTTTTTGTAAGAATGCCGTCCGACTTGTATCCGATGTTCAGGATGATTTCATCCGGCTTCACATCGATGACCGTACCTTCGACTACCTCTCCTGCGTGTATTGTCTTTAATGATTCTTCCAGCATTTGTTCAAAAGTTAATTCTGACATAATTTTGAACCTCCTCGATTAATTTGTTTGGGGTGGAAGCCCCTGCAGTAATACCCACTAGTCGAACAGCTTTAGGTAGATCTAAATGCAAGTCATCCAGTGTCTGTATAAAATAGGTGTTCGCACATACTCCGCTGCAGATTTCATACAGCTTTCTGGAATTGGAGCTGTGTTTCCCTCCTATCACAATCATAACGTCAGCCTCCGCCGCAAGAGCCTTGGCAGAACGCTGGCGTTCTTCCGTAGCATTACAGATAGTATTCACAACACTATCATTGTACCCTTTTTTTTGAAATATTTCAACTATATGTTGAAATTTATTGTAATTAAATGTCGTTTGAGAGACAAGACATATTTTTTCACCCTTCGGAGGGGTGTAGGAAAGGGCCTCCTCAGGGGATTCCAGAACGGTTACCGGGCCGCTGCACCAGCCCACAATCCCTTCTACTTCAGGGTGTCCGGCGTTTCCTATGACAATAATATGCCTGCCCTCTCCACTCTCCCGTTCCACAATCCTGTGTATTCTTTTCACAAAAGGACAGGTTGCATCCACATACTCCAGCTTTTTTCTTTCCAAAAGCTCATAGATCGATCTGGGCACTCCATGGGCCCTGATCACCACGCAGCCCGAAGAGAGCGCTTCCAGCTCTTCCCTGCTTTCTATCACACGGACGCCCTTCTTTTCCAGGTCCCTGACCACTGCTTCATTGTGGACAATAGGACCATAGGTATATATAGCTTTCCCTGTTTTCACCAATTCATACACCTGATCCACCGCTCTTTTTACACCAAAGCAGAATCCGGCGCACTGTGCAAGTCTTACCTCCATCACCGCCGCCTTTCCTGGCAGATATCCATAATCCGTGTGATTACTTCCTCCACAGTCATATCCGAGGTATCTACCTGCACAGCGTCATCCGCCTGTCTTAAGGGAGACGCTTCCCGATTCATATCCCGGTAATCTCTCTCCTCAATCTCCCTGCGGATCGTATCCAGATCACAGTCCTGTCCCTTCTCCAAAAGCTCCTCATATCTTCTTTTGGCGCGCACCCCGCTGCTTGCAGTGAGATAAATCTTCACCTGAGCGCCCGGGAGCACACAGGTCCCAATATCCCTTCCATCCATGATGCAGTCCCTCTGGGCCGCCAGCTTCTGCTGCATTTCCACCAGCTTTCTGCGCACAGAAGGCTGGGCGCTGGTAATAGAGGCCGCATTTCCCACCTCTTGTGTGCGGAGATAGGAATTTACATTTTCGCCATTTAAATATACCACCTGTTCTCCGCCTTCATAACCGATGGAGATATCCGCCTCTTTACACTTTTCTGCTACGGCCTGGGCATCCTTTAAATCCACTCCCTCTCGCAGCATAAAAAGAGCCATGGCACGATACATTGCCCCTGTGTCCACATAAATCAGGTTCATCCTTTTTGCCACTGCTCTTGCAATGGTGCTCTTTCCCGCCCCTGCCGGTCCGTCTATCGCCACGTTAAAGCTCATATCCATACCCCTTATCTGGTTTCTGTTTTTCCATTATATATGAATACCATAATAAATGTCAATTAACATCCTGCGCACGCACGGCTCCCGGCCAAATGGCCCGTAGACCATGCAATCTGCAGGTTGAAGCCTCCTGTCAGCCCATCCAGATCAAGCACCTCTCCCGCAAAGTACAGGCCCTTTATCCGCTTAGACTCCATTGTGGAGGGGTTGATATCCTTCACAGACACGCCTCCCTTTGTAACAATCGCCTCCGAAAAGCCTCTTGTCCCCGTGATGGTGAGGGGAAGCCCCTTGATCAGTTCTGCAAAGGCTCTCCTTTCCTGTCTGGTGAGTTCATGCACTTTTTTTTCTGGAGAAATCCCGGAAAGTCTTACCATAACCGGAATCAGCTTTCCGGGAAACAGCCCCGCCAGGGCATTTTTAAACTGCTTGTTTTTGTTCTCCTCAAAGTCCCGAAGGAGCCGCTTATCAAGCTGCTCCAGGGTAAGGGCCGGCTTTAAATCAATAAAAAGCTCCGTCTTTTTTTCTTCCTTATTGTAATAACTGCTGGCGCTTAAGACAAGGGGGCCGCTCACGCCAAAATGGGTGAAAAGCATTTCCCCAAAGCCGCTGTATTTTTCCTTACCATTCGCCTTAAGCGTGACCGTCACATTCTTTAGGGAAAGCCCCATAAGCTCCCTGCACCATTCTTCCTTTGCGCAAAGAGGCACCAGGGACGGCCTGCATTCCACCACTCTGTGTCCTGTGGCCTCAGCAAACCGGTATCCGTCCCCCGTAGACCCCGTGGCCGGATAGGACATGCCTCCTGTACAGACAATACAGGCGTCCCCCTCCGCCGTCTCTTGGTCTGCCAGGCGCACCCCCGCAAATCGGTCCTGGTTTGTCAGAATTTCCTGAACCCTTTGATTCAGCCGGATATCTACCCCTCCCTTTTTCATCTGGCGCTGCAGTGCCGCAATCACGTCGGAAGCGTGGTCTGATACGGGAAAGACCCTCTCTCCCCGCTCCGTTTTCAGAGGACAGCCCGCCTTCTCAAAAAGCGCCATGACCGCCTGATTGTCAAAACCGGAAAAAGCGCTGTACAAAAACTTTTCATTCGTGCACACATTTTGAAAAAAGGTCTCCCTGTCCGCAGCATTGGTTACATTGCATCTGCCCTTGCCCGTGATATAAATTTTCTTCCCGGGCTTTTCATTTTTTTCAAACAGACACACTTCATTTCCCTTTTCTGCAGCTGCAATAGCCGCCATCATTCCGGCGGCTCCCGCGCCGATTACAATTATTTTTCCCATCTTTATCTTTTTTAGCTTTCCTTTCCCGAATCATCTTTTCTCAGTGAATAATTCAGCATGGGCTCATCATCAATAAAGTTAATTTCGTCGTTCAGATAAACCTGATAATTATTCCATGTCTCCTCCAGCATCTCCAGATTCCTTCTGACCTCCTGAGGACATTTCAGGCACAGCGCCACCACCAGGGCATTAATCACGCTCAAGGGCGCCACCAAAGAATCCACAATAGAAACCATGTCGCTTCTTGCCAGCAGATTGCAGGAGGAATAGAGATTCATGGGAGAATGAATAGAATCTGTAATGGCAATGACCTTGGCATTTCTGTCATTGGCAAATTCCATGGCTTTTAAGGTGCGCATGGAATACCTGGGGAAACTGATGCCGATAAAGCAGTCCTTCTCATTGATTCTTATCATCTGCTCAAAGGTTTCGCTTACACTGGTGGTGGCAAGCAGCACCACCCTGTTTCTGATCATATTCAGATAAAAATGAAGAAAAGCAGCCAGCGGTTCATTGCTCCTAAGCCCCATAATATAGATAGTGTCTGATTCCAATATAATATTGACAGCCGTTTCAAAGGCGGAAGGGTCAAGATTCTGTATGGTATGCTGCAGCTTTTCAATATCTGCCGTCAGCACCGAGGTCAGCACCTCCGACTGAGAGATTCTGCCGTACTTGGCATCCATCCGCTGTACGTCGTTCAGCTTACTTTTCACGCATTCCTCCAGAGCCTTCTGAAACTCCGGATACCCACGGTATCCCACCGCAGAGGCAAACCGCACCACCGTTGACTCGCTGATGCCCAAAGTCTCCCCCAGCTTTGCCGCCGTCATGAACACAGCCTGGTCATAATGCTCCAGAATATAATCCGCAACAGCCCTGTGGCTTTTGCTCATTTTTGCGTATTTTTCGCTGATCAGGCTAAGTACGCCGCTCTTCCTCTCCATGAAATGTCAGACTCCTTATCTCTCCTTATTTCAAAGTGGTATTCCCCGAAAATGCAAGGTAAGTCCGATTTAAGAGCTCCATAGTCTCCACATCGGACAAGTCATAGTCTCCCGTCAGCGTCATGCACGCCGCCCCATGGATGAAAATCCACATTTTTGTAAACAATTCTCCCGGCTTTGGACATCCGCTCACTCTGGCAAGATTGACCTCATAAACCACATTCCCGGCATTACCGTTTAGAAGCTCATACATGCTTTTCTTCTTCCGGCTGCCGGACACAAACAGAAGCTCAAACAAATGCTTTTCCTCTCTGGCAAAGGCAATATAAGCCATGCCCAGATTAGAGAAAGGAAGCTTGCCTGTTCTTGGATACAAGCTGCAATAATCCTGAAAAAAGGAAGCCGCCTTTTCATAGACAGCATCCCACAGCTCCTCCATGCTCTTATAGACACGGAAAATGGGCTGGGTGGAACAGCCGGCCTTTGCCGCCACCCTTCTGGCCGTCACATTGGAAAAACCCTCCTGCCTGGTCATGGCAAAGGCAGTTTCCAAAATAATATCCTGTGTAATTGATTCCTTGCGGGCCATACTCTCCTCCCTTCGTTTTGCGGCAGTCTGTGCACAAATCTTTCCAATTTCTTATTGCATTGCTATAACACTTGTTATTTTACTTTAGCATAGAGCGTTTGTCAATGGGTTCCAAAAAACGTGCGCCGCAGGCGCGCCACGGCAAAAAGCTGCCCCAAAGCGGCGCTTTTCCAAGCGTCCGTCTCTGGGGCAGCCATCCTTAAAAATTTAGTATTCTTATGGTTTAAACAGGATATGCGCCGTTCTTGGTATCGGCCTGGGTCATATCTACTTTCTCCTGCTGGGCCTGGCGATACTTGAAGAATTCCATTGCCACCTGAGGGAACAGTGCATAGCTGAGCACGTCCTCATCCTGCTGCTTCCATTCCTTCATTTCACCCTCCAGCTTATCCAGCTCGTTATCCAGCAGGTCTGCATAACGACAAGTAATTCTCTCCTCTCCGGGAATAACCTTGTCGATTACCTCCTGATTCATGGGCTTTACAGTCTGTCCGTATTCGCCGCGCAGAACTGCCTTGGTTTCCTTTGTAGCCATCTTGTAGCGCTCGCCCATCAGCACGTTGAATACAGCCTGGGTACCCACAATCTGGGAAGAAGGCGTAACGAGAGGGGGTTCTCCCAGATCCTTACGCACTCTGGGAATCTCCTGCAGCACGTCGTAGTACTTATCCTCCGCATTCTGCTCCTTTAACTGGCTCACCATGTTGGAAAGCATACCGCCCGGTACCTGATAAAGCAGCGTCTTAATATCAACGCCCATAACCTTGGGATTGAGAAGGCCGTTTTCAAGACACTCATCTCTGTAAGGTCTGAAATAATCTGCAATTTCCGCAAGCAGATTTTGATCCAGTCCGGTGTCGTAGGGCGTTCCACGGAAGGTCTCAACCATAACCTCAGTTGCAGGCTGGGAGGTACCCATGGCAAAAGGACTGATCGCCGTATCGATAATGTCCGCCCCGGCTTCCACACCCTTTAAGTAGGTCATGCTGGCAACACCGGAGGTATAGTGGGTGTGCAGCTCAATAGGCAGCTTTGTGGCTTCCTTCATGGCAGATACCAGCTTGGTAGCCTCATAAGGAAGCAGCAGGCCCGCCATATCCTTGATACAAATAGAATCCGCGCCCATTTCCTCTACTTTTCTTGCAATATCGGTCCAATATTCCAGAGTGTAGGCATCTCCCAGAGTATAGGAAAGGGCAACCTGAGCGTGTCCTCTGCCCTCCTGCACCTTGAATTTGTTGGTTGCATTTACTGCTTCCTGAAGATTGCGCAGATCGTTCAGACAATCGAAAATACGAATGATATCAATACCATTTGCAATGGATTTCTGTACAAAATAGTCCACCACGTCATCTGCATAGGGTCTGTAGCCCAAAATATTCTGTCCGCGGAACAGCATCTGCAGCTTGGTATTCTTAAATCCATCGCGCAGCTTTCTAAGCCTGTCCCAAGGATCCTCTTTTAAGAATCGAAGAGACGCATCGAAGGTTGCTCCGCCCCAGCACTCAACGGCATGATATCCTACCTGATCCATCTTGTCCACAATGGGAAGCATAAATTCGGTGGGCATTCTGGTCGCAATCAGAGACTGGTGTGCATCACGTAATATGGTTTCCGTAATTTTAATCGGTTTCTTTACTTGTTCTGACATTCACGAAATTCCTCCATTTTATTTTACAATTAATATGCTCTCTTTAGAAAACGCCGAAGATTGCCATAAAGGTTCCGGCAGCCACCGCAGTACCGATAACGCCTGCCACATTAGGGCCCATAGCGTGCATCAGCAGGAAGTTGGTAGGATCTGCCTCCGCTCCCACCTTCTGGGATACACGGGCTGCCATAGGCACTGCCGACACACCTGCAGAACCAATGAGCGGATTCACCTTCCCCTTGGAGGCCACGCACATCAGCTTGCCGAACAATACGCCCGCAGCAGTACCAAACATAAATGCAATCAGTCCCAGCGCCACGATCTTCAAGGTATCGGCATTCAGGAATGCCTCCGCGCTGGTGGTCGCTCCTACGGAGGTGCCCAGCATAATAACCACAATGTACATCATTGCATTGGCTGCGGTATCTGTAAGCTGTCTTACCACACCGGATTCCTTAAACAGGTTGCCCAGCATAAGCATACCTACCAAGGGAGCCGTAGTGGGAAGAATCAGACACACTACAATGGTAATGATAATAGGGAAAAGAATTTTTTCCAGCTTGGAAACGGGGCGCAGCTGCGCCATCTTTATTTTCCGCTCCTTCTCCGTGGTCAGAAGCTTCATAATGGGGGGCTGGATAATAGGCACCAAAGACATATAGGAATATGCCGCCACGGCGATGGGACCTAAAATGGCAGTCTGCCCCAGCTTGTTTGCCAAAAAGATGGATGTGGGGCCATCCGCTCCGCCGATAATGGAGATCGCCGCCGCTGCCATATCGTTAAAGCCAAGAGCGATCGCTCCGAAATAAGCTGCAAAAATACCGAACTGGGCCGCCGCTCCTAACAAGAAGCTCTGCGGGTTTGCAATCAAAGGACCAAAGTCCGTCTGGGCGCCTACCCCCAGGAAAATCAAACAGGGCAGAATTGCAAGTTCATCCAGCTTGTAAAAATACCACAGCATACCGCCTGCTCCATTAGCTGCCTCATCCGGGCTGATCATAATGTCCGGATAGATATTTACCAACAGCATGCCGAAAGCGATCGGAACCAAAAGCAGAGGCTCAAATCCGTGGCGGATAGCTAAGTAAAGGAAAACGCACGCAACCAGTATCATGATGAAGTTTCCCCAGGTCAGGCTGAAAAACGCTGTCTGATGAATCAGGTTGTTGAGCGTAGTTGTTATATATTCCATTTGTTGACCTCCTGTTGTTTACTTTCGCTGTAGACTTACGTCTGACTAATTCATAGTTGCCAGTACAGCGCCTGCTTCAACAGAGTCTCCAACTGCTACGTCAATACTTGCTACGGTGCCATCCTGAGGCGCCACTACAGGGATTTCCATCTTCATGGCTTCCAGAATTACAACAGGATCGCCAGCCTTTACTGCCTGTCCCACGCTTGCTTCCAGCTTGAAAATCTTTCCGGCTGCCCCGGCTTCAATCTTAACGCTTCCCGCAGCTTTAGGCGCTGCAGGTGCAGGTGCGGGCGCAGGTGCCGCTGCAGGCGCTGCCGCTCTGGGAGCTGCAGGTGCAGGCGCCGCTGCAGGCGTTACAGGCGCTGCAACAGAGGACGCGCCCTCTTCCACTACTACATCATATACGTTTCCATTAACGGTTATGGTATAATTTTTCATTTTTCATTCCTCCATAAATTTAAGTTTGTTTCAACCGTCTTTAGTATCTGCTTCTTCTGACCTTGCGGATAGAGCGCACCACAAAGCCGTCCGTAGAGGTTTTTCCCTCGCTTGCGGCTATGGCCGCTGCAATCACCGCTATCAGCTCCAGATCATCTGTCTGGGGCGCTGTCGCTTCCAGGACAGCGGTCTGCTGTGCCGGGCTTTCCACCGCAGGCTTCTTTTCTTCCTTCTCATCCTGATTCTTTTTCCCGGTCTGCATCTTTGCAAACACTCCAAAGCAGCTGATAATCAGACAAATCAGGATCAAAACGCAGAACACAGTGCCCATGCCCACTAGGGTATTCAGGGTTGCGCCCATCATCAGCTCGCCCATGGAGGACATCGGATTCAAAGCCGAGGATTCCAGCACCATGAACATATCGTTTGAGAAAATAACTTCTGCTTCCGCATCCTTTTTCTCTCCCTCTACCTGCACGTACACGATGATCTGATCGTCGTCGATTCTTCCCTCAGCCTCACCGATGGCGGTTATGCTTCCGATATCCGCTGCGGCGGAATGATAGGACTCTATGGCCGAAGCCAGTGCGTACCCGTCTACATTCATGCTGTAGTCATTGCCGAAGATATACTCAATTTCTTCGTTGGTATTCTCCGCAAATGTCTGGGCGGCATCATCATCCATAAAATTCGCAAGCAGCGGAACCACCTTCTGAGCCGCCAGCTGTTCTGCATAATCCACCTTCTGCTGTTCATATTCCGTCAGCGTCTCTTCGCTTCCGCAGGCTGTCAGACCAAAGATACAGGTAATCATACATATTAGAGCAAAAAATTTCTTCATCTTATAATCACCCTTTCTCTTAGACTGTTCCGTGTTTCTTTGCAGGACGTCCCTCGCTCTTTGTAAATAACATCTCAAAGGCACCGATCACATATTTTCTGGTGTCGGCAGCATCTACGATCTGATCCACATACCCTCTTTTTGCTGCACTCTTTACATTCAGGGCAAGCTCTTTATATTCCGCAGCCTTCTCGTCTATCACATCCGCCCCCTGGCCGTCATACATAATCTTTGCAGCCAGCCTGCTGTCCATGGTTCCAATCTCCGCATCCGGCCAAGCCATGGTAATGTCCGCACCTATGGCCTTGGAATTCATCACAATGTAAGCCGTGCCATAAGCCTTGCCAATAATCACATTCACCTTGGGAACGGTAGCGTTTGCAAAAGCATATGTAAGCTTTGCAGCCGCCTTTGCAATGCCCTTTTCAGAGCACATGGTAGCCTCATAGCCCTTTACATTGGTCAGGGTGAGCACCGGAATTCCAAATGCGTCGCAGAAATTCACGAAGTCAGCAGCCTTTTCACAGCCCTTCTTCGTCAGCACCGCATCCAGCTTCTCGGACACATTACCCTCGGCATCGAGGACTTCACTGCGGTTTGCCACTGCGCCGATGGTTACGCCGTTTAATTTGAGGAAGCCTGTCACCATATCCTTCGCATAGCCGGCCTTCACCTCAAAGAAGTTATAATTATCCGCAAGCACACGAAGGGCCATCGCAGTATCCCCCACGCAGCCTGCCAGCTCAGCGCTGGCACGGTTCAAATCATCCGTGCAGTCGTCATAATTTAAGTTGTCCTCATTGTTTGCAGGCAAAAATCCAATCAGCGCTCTGATACCGGATAAAATGGAGGCTTCGTCCCCAACCACGTCCACAATGCCGCTCTCCTGAGACTGAAATGCCGCAGAAGAGGAATCGCATTTTGTGATCACATTGCCCGCCAGCGCATTGGGAGAATTTACAAACAGCTTTGCATTTTTCTCCTCCATAAAGGTAAAGTCAGTCAGCGTGGGAAACAGGCCAAGTCCGCCGCCGCAGGTGCCAAAAATGGCAGTGATCTGAGGAATCACTCCGGAGGCCATTGTCTGTTTCAGATAAATTTCACCAAAGGCAGCCAGCGCATCTGTAGCCTCCTGCAGTCTAAGCCCCGCAGAGTCAATCAGGCCAATCACAGGTGCTCCTGTCTTCATCGCCAGATCATAAAGGTTGGAAATCTTTTTCGCATGCATTTCGCCGATGGTTCCGTTCATCACGGCCGCATCCTGGCTGTATACATACACGAGATTACCGTCGATCACTCCGTAGCCGGTAATGCAACCGTCAGAAGGAGTTTCGTTTGGTTTCATGTTAAAATCAGTAGCTCTTGCAGTTACAAGTCCGCCGATTTCAACGAAACTGTTGTCATCGAGTAAAGCAGTAATTCTTTGACTCGCTTTTGAAGTAGTACTCATGCTTTCAGCCCTCCGTTTATAATATGAATAAATAAAAACAAATTAATAGAGGTGGCATTTTTTGATTATAAAGCAAATGCCCCCATGATTAACGTCAGTTTAGTATAACACAAAAAAAGCAACTCGCAAAGAACGAATTGCAATTTTTTCACATTTTTTACATTCCTTGTGCTCCTGCAGCCTCCGTTTGCAAAAACCGGCAGCATATTTGCTCCAGGCACCAGGCAAAGTCTATTTTTTCCACAGTTTCCATGGCAATCACAGTATCCGTCCTGTATATGGCATCATCCACTATGTAATAAATATTCCCCACCACTGTTCCGCTTTCCACAGGGGCTTTCAAATTCTTTTTTATCCGGCATTCCACCTGGATTTCTTCCCCCTCCCGCAAAAGAAGCCCGGGAAGCCCATCTTCATCCTCCTGTACGGAAAGAGGCACAAAAGCCGTCTCCCCTAATATCCGTGTTCTTCCTCCCTCCACAGGAATGGGCGCCAAGTCCCCCTGGGAGATAGCTGTTTCCTGCTCCGAAAAGGCTTGATAGAAATAGGAATCCAGTCCATACTGCATCAGCTCCTTCGTATCACTCCACTTATAATTTTTATTGTTGGGCCACCCGCAGGCTAACAGCGCCACCACAAAGATCCTGCCCTCGCTTTCAAGGGCTCCCACATAGCAGTACCCCGCCTTGTTGGTAAACCCCGTCTTTCCGCTCAGGGCCCCTGTCATCATATTCAGAAAGGCGTTGTGGTTGGTGCAGGAAAAGCTTCTTCCATTGGCCGAAAAGGAATAGCTGGGAGTCCTGGTGATTTCCAAAAAAGCATCCTTTTTCGGAGACTGCCCCACGCAGTAAGCCATAATCCGCGCAAGCTCCGTGGCCGTGGTGCAGTGCTCCCGCTCCACGGTCTCTCCATTGTTCAATGTAATGGTCTCTGTGGCGTCCAAACCGTTTGGCGTGATAAAATAGGTGTTTTCACACCCAAGCTCCTTCGCCTTGGCATTCATCAGCGAAGCAAATGCCGCTACCGCCATCCTGCTTTCCTCCGCAGTAAAGTCCGACGTGCTTTTATTCTGCAGTTCCTGGGACAGATACCTTTTCCCGATGTGTTCCGCCAGCGCAGCCGCCGTATCATTGTGGGATTCCAGCATCAGGGAATAGAGCAGGTCCTTCACAGTATAGGTCTCTCCCTTTTTCAAATACAGCTTCACCTTGGGCATTCCAGCCGCATAAGAGGAAACCTGCAGCGTATCCTCCATATCCGCGTTTTCCAGCACCACAATGCAGGTCATAATCTTCGTTGTGCTGGCCATGGCCATTGGCGTATCCGCGTTTTTCCCATACAGCACTCTTCCCGACTGGGCATCGATCAATGCTGCCGATGCAGCATACAGGGAAAAATCGGGCTGCGCTTCACTATCTTCCTCTTGTCCTGCCCACGCAAAAAGGGGCGCCTGCATGAATAAAAATAATATGCCGGCAAACGCCCCTACGATCCAGTTTCGTCCTTTCATAGTCATTACATACTTTCCAGGATTTTCTACTAATATATGTTTTTTCGTTTTGTCCTATTACACATCCAGCTGCAGCGAGACCTCCGCCTCCGCCTGCTGCTTAAACTCCTCTATCTGCACCGGATTTAATTCCGGCAGCTCCTCTAAGCTCTTTACCCCGAAGCTCCTAAGAAACTGCTCCGTGGTTCCAAATAAAAGAGGGCGCCCCGGCGCATCCAGCCTCCCAAGCTCCGTAATCAGATCGTATTCCAAAAGCTTATTGATGGCGTGGTCACAGCTTACTCCACGCACTCTCTCCACCTCAACCCTGGTAATGGGCTGTTTATAGGCAATGATGGAGAGCGTCTCCAAAACCGTGTCCGTCAACACAGGCTTTCTTGGATTTTTTGCTATTTTAATCAGGTATTCGTACATATCCGGCTTCGTGCACAGCTGAACCGCATTGTCAAACTGTGTCAGCGCAATTCCTCTGTCCTCCTCCTCATAGCGTCTGGACATATCCTTCAAAATTGCATTTGTGGTCTTTACGTCCTCCTCTATCACCTGCGCAAGGCGGCCAATCTCCACAGATTCTCCCATGGCAAACAATACCGCCTCAATCACTGCCTCTGCCTTTGTCCGTTCCATCTATGTATCCGCTCCTATCTGCCGCAGCCTCATGCCACGTTTGAGGTAATCATAATATCGTCAAAAATATTCTCCTGGCTGATCTGTATTTCTCCCAGCTTCATCAGCTCCAGAATGATGAGAAAGGTGACGATCACCTCCATTTTGCTGGACTGCTTTTCCAGCAGCCTGCGAAAGCTGAATTTTTTGTGTTCTCTGGCGTACGCCTCCACATACAGCGTTTTTGCATCCATATCGATCTCATCCTTTTCGATATTGCCATACTGGCTTCGGATGGGATCAATCTTGTCCTCCTGGCGCTTGATCATGGATTTAAAAATTTCATGCAGCTTGTTTAATGTCATATCGCCCACAAGCTCCTGATAATCAATGGGGGGCTTATAGGCGGCCACCTCCTTTGGGAGACTCTGGCTGCGGTATATGCTTCTGCCCGCATCCACCTGTCTGTCCCTGAGCTCCAGAGACATATACTTATACATCTTGTACTCCAAAAGCTTCTGTACCAGCTCCGCTCTGGGGTCCTCTTCTTCCCCTTCCTCGTTGACCTCCTTGGGCAGCAGCATTCTGCACTTAATGTCGATCAGCGTGGCAGCCATCACCAGAAATTCACTCATCACATTCATATCTCTTTGCTGCATCTGCTTGATATAATCCAGATACTGCTCGGTAATCTCCACAATGGGAATATCGTAGATATCAATTTTATTCTTGTCAATCAGATGAAGCAGCAGGTCCAAAGGGCCTTCAAACACTTCCAGTTTTACCGGTATCGCCATAATCAGTCCTCCCTGCGTCCGTTTTCTTTTCCCCGGACGGTACAAGATCCACCACCAGCACCTCTGCGGGATTAAAAAGCCGGATAGGTATGGTGTGCATTCCCAGCCCTCTGCTTAAAAGCATGGAAGAATCTCCCTGTCTGAAAAGTCCGCCGTCGTATTTGGGAAAAAGACGGATTCCGGGAGACACCACACCCTTTCCCCAGAAAGGAATTCTGACCATGCCGCCGTGTACATGTCCGGAAAGCACAAGATCAGCCCCCCATTCTGCATACTGGGGAAAGTAATCAGGATTGTGGGCGATCAAGATATTATAGCCTGCCCTGTCTATCCTTCCCAGAATGCTTTCCAGGTAATCACCTTCCATTTTCTGAACCCGGAATCTTTTATAATACTGCTTGTCTATCTGGGAACCATATATCACCACTCCCGCCTCCGGCAGAGAAACGTGTTCATTTACCAGCAGACAAATTCCCATTTTACGCAGCGCCTTTTCGTACTGCTCTCCCAAATCTCCATATTTGGAAGGATACAGTTTCAGCCGGTGCTCGTGATTGCCATTTCCGTAATAGACGGGATACAAAGCCGCAAGCGCTTCCAGAAAATGCAGCGCAGCCTCCGGACTTTCCCCCGGTTTTGCGGTAAGCATATCTCCCGCCACAAGAATAAAGTCCGGTTTGCACTCCTTGATAGCTGCAAGCAGCCGTTCATTGTTCCTTCCATATTGCTTGTTATGCAGATCTGCCAGCACCACAAAGCGACAGCTTTTCTTTATGCGTGCATCCTCCATTCTGTACCCTGCCACCACAAACCGGTTGCTGTCGTAAAGCAGCACCCAAAGGCAGATCAGCGCAAGAACGCCTATTATCGTAATCAACAGATTTATCATGGTATCCTCACAAAGCCTTCGCCCTTTACAGCGTTCTTTCTATTTTAGCACACTTAACCCGTTTACAAAAGGAAAAATACAAATATTTTTTTCAGATAGTCAAAATAGCCCGCCTTTTCAATGCTTTCCGCATACAGAATGGGAATGCTGCCAAGCTCTTCTCCATTTAAAAGATAGCGGGCTCTCCCGGCCTCGCTTCCTTCCTCCAGCGGAGCTTTTGCTTCCTGTGGCAGTTCAATGACCTTTTCCACTCCGGAAAGGGCATTTCCCTGAATATCCAGATACCTGAATTCCCCGGCATATTTCACATCCACCTGCTCCTTCACGCCCCCTTCCACCAAAAGGGGCTCCAGTGCATCCTGATTTTCGTCTATGTACAGATCACAAACGCTGTAGCCGTAATTCAGTAATGTCTGTGCATCCTGAAAACGCACCTTGTAATCCGGCGCAGCCATGACCACTGCAATCAGGTCAATGCCATCCTTGCTGGCCGTAGCAGACAGACAATATTTTGCTTTTGCGGTGGACCCCGTTTTCAGTCCCGTGGCCCATTGATATTGCTTCAAAAGCTTATTGGTGCTGGTCAGCGTAAAAATGCTGCTCCCCTGGCTGGTTACATGGGTGATGTCCTCCATCCAAATCTTTGTATAATCATAGACCTGGGGATATTTCGTGATCAGCTCCCTTGACATCAAGGCCACATCCTTTGCCGAGGAATAATGATTGTCGGAATTGGTCAGCCCACAGCAGTCCTCAAAATGAGTATCCTCCATGCCAAGCTCCGCAGCTTTCTCGTTCATCAGACCCACAAAGGCCTCCTCGCTGCCCGCTATATGCTCCGCCACAGCCACACTTGCATCATTTCCGGATGCAACGGCGATACATTTTAACATAGTATCAAGGGTCTGCACCTCTCCAGCCGCCAAAAACACCTGAGAGCCTCCCATGGAGCTTGCATACTCGCTGGTAACCACCTCATCCTCCAGACTGATTTTTCCGGCTTCGATCTGTTCAAAAGCAAGAAGCAGCGTCATAATCTTTGTGATGCTTGCCGGACTTCTGCGCTCCGAGGCGTTTTGTTCGTAGATCACCTGCCCTGTGGACGCCTCTATCAGGATGGCGGACGGCGCAGATATGCTGATATCTGCATAAACCGTTTTGTCCATACACAGAAACATCACAAAGCACAGACAAAACGCCGCTATTCTCCGTTTCCCATACATAAAAAAAGCCACGCTCCCCTATTTTCTTCTAGTATAGAATATGGGAGTGCGGCCTCAGATATTCCTTCCGGCAGGGATTAATACCACCTGGCAATAAAGGAACAGCATCTGTCCACAAACTGCTTTTTCTTTTCCTTCACGTCAATGTGAAATGCCTTCATCAGCTGGATCACATAATCCACAGCTACAATCAGCAAAATCACATGCAGCGCCCTGACTCCCTGATCAAACCTCACGGAATCAATCAGGCGGTAAACCGCCATGTTCAGAAACTGCACGATCCCTATGGCATAAAACCCCCAGCAGACAGTGCTCTCCAGGCAGATAATACCCTGAAAATTAAAGGGCTTTTCATTATAGTCCCACCAGAGCTTTCCAAACAGCCGGATCATGGCCCGGCCCACTATGTACTCAAAGACAGTGGCCAGAAACGCCCCTGCCAGATAAAGCTTTATGTATTGTCCTTTCAGAGGACAAAGCACAAGATAGCCGATCACAGCGCCAAAGCCGTAGATCGGACAAAAAGGACTTTTAGCAAATCCTCTGTTCGTCAGCCTGCGGTTGCAGAAGGACATATAGACAGACTCCACAAACCAGCCCAGAATGCTATATACCGCAAATGCCGCTACCAGATGATAAACATCCGTCCCAAACAGCTCTCTTGTCCACACGACAGTCCACCCCTCAGTATTTTTTGCAGACTTATTTCTCCTGTAACTACAAAGTCCTCAGTCGTAACCGGCCAAGGACTTTTGTGGATTAGTTATATTTACGTTTTCTTGCTGCTTCAGATTTTTTCTTGCGTTTTACGCTTGGCTTCTCGTAATGCTCTCTCTTACGAATCTCCTGCTGAATACCAGCCTTCGCGCAGCTTCTTTTAAAGCGGCGTAAAGCGCTATCCAAAGTCTCGTTCTCTTTTACGATTACGTTTGACATGACTACACCCGACCTCCCTTCAGTCCCTCTAGTAACATGACTGATTGGGTTATTCTTTATGTACAGTGTCTTACCACGTGCACATTTAACATTATAACACAAAAAAGTTATTCGTCAACTATTTTTTTTAAATTTTACCCTGCCGCCACAGCCACTGCCAGCTTTAGGACACCGGCAAGCAGCATCACAAGGATGGGATTCATTTTCCATTTTTTCAGCAATGCAAAGCTGACAATAAAAATAACAACCAGACTCCAGTTGGTGCCTGCAGGCGTAACGGCTCCATCGTTTCCCCAAAAAGCCGATACAAGAATAGAAATTCCTGCGGATGCTATCATTGCCACAACCGCCGGGCGAAGCGTAGTCAGCACACTCTGTAATACATTCATACTGCGATATTTTAGATAAAGTCGTGCCAGCAAAGTGACGATGACGCAGGAGGGCAGGATACATCCCGCCGTCGCCACAATAGCTCCCGGAATGCCGGCAATTTTTATCCCCACAAAGGTAGCGGAGTTGACGGCTATAGGGCCGGGCGTCATTTGGGAAATGGTAATCAGGTCGGTAAATTCCGACATACTCAGCCATCCGTGTGACGTTACAATCTCTCCCTGTATCAAGGGCATTGCGGCATAACCGCCCCCAAAGCTGAACAGGCCAATCTGCAGAAAGCTCAAAAAAAGCTGTAGGTAAATCATTTTGCCTTCCTCCTTTTTGGCAGAATTGTCCGAATGATACCGATCACAATACAAACCAAAACCACATAGACAACATTAATTTTCAAAAAGCAGGTTGCTGCAAAGGCCGCCGCCATAATCAAAATTGAGGACAACTGTTTCCCCTGGATAATGCCCGCTCCCATTTCAAAGACCACCGCCGCAATGACTGCCCCCACTCCCGCCTGCATGCCTTCCAAAATCTGGCTGACAATAAAATTATCCCGAAAGGCATTATAAAATACGGAGATCAGAGAAATGATGACAAAGGGTGGAATAATGGTAGCGATAATAGCAGTGGCCGCGCCAGCCATGCCGGCCAGCTTATACCCCACCACAATGGCGCCGTTGACAGCAATAGCGCCGGGGGATGACTGGGCGATTGCAATCAAATCCAGCATTTCATTTTCTTCAATCCAATGGTATTCATCTACAAACTTTTTCTTCATCAGCGTTACAATGACGTAACCGCCGCCAAAGGTAAAAGCGCTCAAATAGAGAGTGGAAATAAATACTTTTAATAAAACCTCTTTTTTACTTTTCATCTTTCCTCCATTCCGAAGCGTTCTGTGCTGGTGCAAGCGTACCAAAGCTCAGCTTCTACGCCGCTTTTCTCTTATAAGTATAGTACATCTTGACAGATAAAGAAAATACTATTACTCTATAATTACCATATATAATTTATTATATGTAATGACATTGCAGTCAAAGGGGGGGCAGTCACAAATCGCCAGAATTGTTTGTCATCTGCAGGAGTCTTAGTTGCTCCTGGAATCGGCAAAGTTGCGTTGTGAGAAAAAAAATCCGCTTGTTTGAGCGCAGCGAGTTCGGATTTTTTGGAACGCATTTAGCAAATTTGTCGATTCCTGGTGCAACTTGGCTCCGAAGCCGCAAACAATTCTGAGGATTTGCGACAGGGAGACCTTTTGACCCTGACGCCATGTAATTTATTATTATTATAGGAAAAAAGCTATGACCCTTCGACACATGAAAATATTTGTGGCTGTTTTTAAGCACAGCAATATCACAAAAGCCGCCAAAGAGCTGCATCTTGCGCAGCCCTCCGTAAGCGTTGCCATAAAGGAATTGGAGGAATACTATGGCGTGCGGCTGTTTGAAAGAATCGGGAGGCGTATTTTTCCGTCGGAATGCGGAAAAGAATTTTTTGATTACGCCCTTCACATCGTTTCTCTTTTTGAGGATATGGAAAAAAAAATAAAAAACTGGGATCAGTCCGGGGTTCTCCGCGTGGGCACAAGCATCACAATCGGAACCCATATGCTTCCTCTGCTGATTCAGCAGTATCAGCTCCAATATCCTGAATTGAAAATAGAAGCATTCATAAGCAGATCCAGCGATATCGAACAAAAAATCCTGGACAACTCCATCGATATCGGCTTGATCGAAACCAGGCCTGAGCATACTGAAATCCATTCGGTTCCCTTTATGGAGGACACTATGTGCGCCATCGTTTCCTGCAGCCATCCCCTGGCCGGGCAAAAATCCACTACCCTCTCACAATTAGCCGAATTTCCGTTTCTCATGCGGGAAAAGGGAAGCGCCGGAAGGGAGCTTTTGGACGCGTGCTTTTCTCTCCTGCAGTTAACTGTCTCTCCCATATGGGAAAGCGCAAGCACACAAGCCATTGTCAAAGGCGTTGCAGGCGGAATCGGAGTGGCGGTGCTTCCTTATCTTCTTGTGGAAAAGGACATCCAGCAAAATGTCGTCAAAATGCTGCCCCTCAAACCACCACTGCAGCGGGAATTAAATATCATTTACCACAAGAGCAAATATCTCACGCCAAACATGAATACCTTTATTTCTCTGTGCAAAAATTATGGCAAGGAGGGCTAGCCTTCCTTGCCATAATAAATTCATAGCATATTGCTGTTGAAAAGTTCTGTGCCCCCGCTTCTTCAGGAAAGCTGCGTCTCCAGCACCTTTGCAGCCTCCGCTATGGCAGCGGGAATTCCCGCCGGATTTTTTCCGCCGGCCTGGGCCATATTGGGACGGCCTCCGCCGCCTCCGCCCACCAGGGAAGCAATACCCTTGATCAGATTGCCTGCATGGGCGCCAGCCTTCAGAGGAGCATCCGTTACCATGGCGATTATATTCACCTTTCCAGCCTGATTGGAAATCAGCACCACAACGCCCTCACCCAGCTTTTCCTTCAGCTGGTCTCCCAGCTCTCTTAGGCCGTTCATGTCCACATTGTCCACACTGGCTGCCAGCAGCTTTACGCCCTTTATCTCCACCACACTGTCCATAACGTTTCCCAGGGCCTCCTTGGCCGCCTTGCTCTTTAAGGATTCGTTCTCAGATGAAAGCGCCTTCACCTGGGCTGTCACATGCTCGCACTTTTCCACAAGAGCCGCCGGAGACGTCTTCAGAATCCTGCAGGCCTCCTCCAGAGTCTGCTCCAGATTCCGGTAATAGGCAAAGACGCCATTTCCTGTCAGCGCCTCGATTCTACGCACCCCTGCCGCAACACCGTTTTCAGAAACAATCTTAAAGGCCGTTATTGCTCCGGTATTTGCCACATGAGTTCCGCCGCAGAGCTCTGTGGAAAAATCTCCCATCTTTACCACACGGACCTTCTCTCCATACTTTTCCCCGAAAAGCGCCATGGCTCCTGTCTGTTTTGCCTCCTCCAGAGTCATGATCTGCGTAACCACAGGAAGATTTTCCGCAATCTGTTCGTTGACAAGCTCCTCTACCTTCCTGATCTCCTCTGGCGTCATGGGTGCAAAATGGCTGAAATCAAAGCGCAGTCTTTCGCCGTCCACATAGGAGCCGTTCTGTTCCACATGGGTGCCCAGCACTTCCCTTAAAGCCTTCTGCAGCAGATGGGTGGCGCTGTGGTTTTTACAGGTATCCGCCCTTCTTTTGGCGTCCACTGTCAGGGTAACCCTATCGCCCACCTTGAGCATTCCCTTGGTTACCTTGCCGATATGTCCTACCTTTCCTCCCAAAAGATGGATGGTTTCCTTTACCTCAAAGCTGCCGTCTGCAGTGACGATAGTACCAGTGTCCCCGTTTTGTCCTCCCATGGTTGCATAAAAGGGAGTTTCCTCCACGATCACAGTACCCGTCTGCCCGTCGGTAAGCGCCTCCACAAGCTCCGTCTCGGTGGTCAGCACCGTAATTCTGGAATCGTGCTTAAGTCTGTCATATCCCACAAATTCTGTGGTGATAGCGGGATCGATGGACTCGTAGACCGTCACATCAGCCCCCATATAATTGGTCACCTTTCTTGCCTTGCGGGCCTGTTCTTTCTGTTTTTCCATACATGCGCCAAAGCCCGCCTGATCCACGCCAAAGCCCTTCTCCGACAGGATTTCCTCCGTCAGGTCCAGAGGAAAGCCATAGGTGTCATACAGCTTAAAGGCATTCTCTCCCGGAAGCTCGCAGACGCCCGCTTTTTTCATCTCCTCTTCCATCTCACTTAAAATGCTCAATCCCTGATCGATGGTTTTGTCAAATTTATCCTCCTCCTGGGTCAACACATTCAAAATAAAGGCCTGCTTTTCCTCCAGCTCCGGATACCCGTCCTTGCACTCATCAATGACAGTCTGGCTTAAGCTTGCAAGAAACTTTCCTTCAATTCCCAGAAGCCTTCCATGTCTGGCCGCTCTTCTGATCAGACGGCGCAGCACATAGCCCCGGCCCTCATTGGAGGGCATGATGCCGTCGCTGATCATAAAGGTAGAGGAACGAATATGGTCCGTAATCAGACGGATGGACACGTCCTTGGCCTCATCCTTCTGATATTCCACTCCCGCGATCTGACAGATACGATCTCTGATTGCCTTCATGGTGTCAATGTCAAAGACAGAATCCACATCCTGCACAACTACCGCAAGACGCTCCAGCCCCATGCCCGTGTCAATGTTCTTCTGTGCCAGCTCCGTATAGTTCCCATGCCCGTCATTGTCAAACTGGGTGAATACGTTGTTCCACACCTCCATGAACCGGTCACAGTCACAGCCCACCTTACAGTCCGGCTTTCCGCAGCCGTACTTGATTCCTCTGTCATAATAGATTTCAGAGCAGGGACCACAGGGACCTGCGCCGTGCTCCCAGAAATTATCGCACTTACCGTTCTCGTCCCGGTAAAAACGGGTAATTTTTTCTTCCGGCACGCCGATTTCCTTTGTCCAGATTTCAAAGGCTTCATCATCCTCACAGTAAATGGAGGGATACAGCCTCTCCGGGTCCATGCCTACCACCTGGGTGAGAAACTCCCAGCTCCATGCAATGGCCTCATGCTTAAAATAATCCCCAAAGGAAAAATTTCCAAGCATCTCAAAAAAGGTCAGATGTCTGGCTGTCTTTCCTACATTTTCAATATCTCCGGTCCGCACACATTTCTGGCAGGTGGTCACCCTTCTTCTGGGCGGTATCTCCTGACCGGTAAAATAAGGCTTTAAGGGCGCCATGCCTGAATTGATGATCAAAAGGCTGTTGTCATTATGAGGCACCAGCGAAAAGCTCTTCATCTTCAGATGCCCCTTGCTCTCGAAAAAATCAAGAAACATCCTCCGCAGTTCGTTTACACCATATGCTTTCATGGGATTTATCCTCCTATTTGCTATCTTTACGTTTTATCATTATATCTGTCTCCAATGTCCCCGTCAAGAGACGGTTTCTTTAAGTCCAAAAGGCAAGCTGGTAGTAAAAGGTATAAAACACAGAGGGCGCCGTGTCCGCCAGACGCTCCGCGTTATCCGTAAACAGCAGCATCAGATAAAAGGCCATCGTAACGGCGAAGGCCGCATTTTGTAAAAGCCGCAGCAGATGAATTCTGTCCGGCATTTCCCGATTGTACTGCCAGGCCGAAAACCACGCAGTCAGGGCTCCCAGATAAAAGAGCCACCCAAAATCGCTGAAATACCGAAGCAGCACGCCCGCAGCCTGGGCGTCCACACACACCACCAAAAATCCCAGAACCACAGACATAAGGGCAAAAGCATATACGGACCTTTTTGGAAACCACTTTCGCTTTCCCAAAAACCAGAGACCAGAAAAAGCCATGAGATTCACCGGAAAAAATCCGCCGAAGGTCCCTTCTGTTATGGCTTTCCCCATGTAGGAGGTCCACTGGGAGACCTGCTGTAAATAGGGAAATTTTGCGGAAAGACTGGGCGGCTGAAACAAATAAACGAAAAACGCCTGGGGAAGCCTTCCCAGATCAATCCCACGCCTTGTCATATCATTTGTGGTAAGATTATAGGTGGCTCCGAAATCAAAGGGCGAACCAAAACGCCTGTAATTGTACAGCATGAGAAAGGCGCCTACCGCCACATAGGGCAAAATAGCAAGTAAAGTCTTTCCCCAGGTTTTCCTGGAAAACAGCAGCCTCTTTTGAAAGACGGCTTCCCAATAGATCGGGAAAATCAAAAGAGAGCCCAAAAGAAGCTGGGGCCTGCAGCCGGCCACAAGAGCCATGGACAGACACCCTGTGACAAGCTTCCCTGTGGTCACCTGGTTTTCCTTCAATGAGGAAATAAAACAGCCAATTCCAAACACAGACAAGGTTATGCCAAGCAGAATGGGAAGGGAATAAAAATCCGGCCTTCTCATGATAGTTAACGCCCCACAGCCGTTTATCATCAGCAGTGTTCCCAAAAGCCAGCCTGCATAGGGAATGCTTCCCTTAAAATATCTGCGCGCCAGATTTGTGGAAAGCCAAAATACCGCCAGAATGAACCCCACCCCGGTGATCAGCACACCAAGTCTTGTGGGAAAAGGGGTCCCCGTCACCAGATACCAGGGCAGATAAAACAAAAGCACCGGCACAATGCCAAAATACACATAGTATTTGCCGTTATAGTAAGCCACATCCCAAAGGTAGCTTTCCCCCGCGCCCTCCGTTATTTTCTGCCGCATGGCATAATCATAGGGATTTTCCATGGATGCCAAAGAGGCTGGCGGCACATCCTCCAGATAAAGCTGTCCCTTGGACAAGGCAACCGCCAGCTTGTGATACTGCATATGGTGCTCCCATTCCACGTCCCCAAACACCGGATTCAAAAACACAGCTCCCACAAACAATCCAATCTGCAAAAGAACCGCCGCAAGGGTGATCCGCCTCTGAGACCGGGAATCCGCCGCCTGCATCTCTTTGTAATATTTCCCCCTTGCAGAAGCAAACGCCAGAAACCAAATGGTCAGTGTCAGCACAAAAAAGCGCAGCAGGGAAAAATTCACAGGTATTTTGGGATTCAATATCAGCTCGTCAATTTGAATGATGTCTCCCTGGCCTGCAGCCAGAAAAATCACAAGACTTTTGCACTCCCCCGACAGATGGAGCTTTAAATACTGGCTTCTTGGGACATCCTTCAAAATCTGCCGGTCCGGCAGCACATAATAATCTTGGTTTGCCTCGTCCGCGGCGTACACAGACACAGTAGTGACCTCTTCGGTTTCCTTTCCCTCCGGGTCAAGCCTGGTAAAGGAAATTTTGGTCGCATTCAGCTTTTCGTTGATCTGGGGTATCTCCAGCCGAAGGGACTCCTCCACCGTAATGCTGCCATCCGCATTCCATTCACCGCCTGCATAAATGCGTACATTTTCCGCCTCTTTCGGCTGATTAAAGGCCGTAAGGAGGCTGGAATACTGGAAAAGGGTCAGCTCCAGCAGTAAAGCCAGTAAAATTGCCTTCCACCATCTGCCCATGTATCATTCATCCTCCTGCTCCAGCATCTCGTTGAGCTCCTCCCTGGCGGTTTCAATTTCCTCATGCTTTCCCTTTTTCAGTGCAGTCTCAAAGGCCGTAATATAAAAATCCAGCTTTTTCCTGCGTTCGCCTAAGGATTCCTCGTACATTCTTTCCGCCCGGAGCAGCACCAGCCTGTTCTCCTCGTAATCCCTGGGCTGGATTTTCAGATAGGCCAGCTCCTCCATGCGCTTTGCAATCTCCTCGTCGGTCATTTCATTGTCCTGGCCCTTAATGATCAGCTTCTGGCTTAAGCCGGTGGAAACCACCTTTACCTCCACCTCCAAAAGGGAATTGATATCATAGGTGTAGGTCACATCCACCGCCTCCTTCCCCTTGGGCCCCGGCGGAACCGGTATTTCCAGCTCACCCAGATACAGATTGTTGCGTGCAAAGCGGCTTTCTCCCTGAAGCACCCGGACGCGCACCTTCTCCTGATTATCCCTGGCGGTGTAAAGACGCTCCGTGTGGCTTGCAGGAATCACGGTATTTCGCTCTATAATGGGACAGAATCTCCCATCCTCAAATTTTCCCTCTTCATACTCCACTACGATCTCCGTGCCCAGCGTAAAGGAGCATACATCCGTAAGGATAACCTCCTTCACCTCGGCCCGTCTTTCCTTCATGGCCGCCTGCACCGCCGCTCCAAGAGCCACCGTCTCGTCCGGATTCAGCTTGGTATCCGGAAATTTTCGAAACAGACGAATCAGAAAATCCCTCACAATGGACAGCCTGGTAGCGCCGCCGATTAACAGCACCTCGTCGATATCGCTCAGCTTCAATCCTGCGTCCGACAAGCTTTTCTTCACCGGCTCCCTGATCTTCATCAAAAGCTCCTCACAGGCCTCCTCATACTCCTTGTAAGTAATCTGCTCCTCCATTGTCTCCTCTCTGTATAAAAAGGACATGGTCACCTTCTCATTGTCACTGATGGCGCATTTGGCCTTCTCCGCCTGACGGTACAGACGCACCTGCTCCTTTTCCGACAGATTCTGCAGCTGCAGGCCGCTTTTGTGTAGAAAAAGCTTTGCCATCACCTCCGTGAAGTCCTCTCCTCCCAGATAATTGTCCCCTGCCACAGCTCTCACCTCAAGAATATTGTGATAAAGCTCCAGCACAGACACATCAAAGGTTCCTCCCCCTAAGTCAAACACCAGAAATCTGGTGTCTCTTGTCTTGTCATACAATCCATAGGCCACCGCAGCCGCAGTGGGCTCGGAAATCATGCGTTCCACCTTAAGACCGGCCAGCTCTCCCGCCCTCTTGGTGGCCTTTCGCCTCTTATCGTCAAAATAAGCCGGTACGCTGATGACTGCTTCCGTGACCTCTTCCCCCAGAAAATTTTCCGCATCCTCCTTCAGCGCTCGAAGCACCATGCTGGAGAGCTCCTCCGGCTTAAACCTGTGCCCGCAAAGATCATAAGTCCGCTCCGTCCCCATGCTGCGCTTAAAGGCCATAGCCACAGACTCCGGATAAAGACTCATTCGCTCTCTGGCTGTCTCTCCCACATAAACGTTACCCTCTTTGTCAACGCTCACCACCGAGGGGGTCAAATGCTTTCCCAGCCTGTTTGGTATAATCTTCGGCCCTTCCTCCGTAAAATAGGCCACCAGACTGTTTGTAGTTCCCAAGTCAATTCCCACTATCATAAACAACTATCCCTTCATATGTCTTATGGCAATCATATATTCATCCTGAGGCATCCGTTTCAGATTCCTCAAAAGCCGTTTCATGGCTTCCTCCTTCTCTCCTGCCCGAAGCAGGTAAAGAATGCGCACACCCTCCATTTCCTTGCAGACACATTGCGTACAAAAGTGACAGATTTCCAGCTCCGGTTCCCGGTCAAGAATTTCCTTAAGGGTCTCCATGGATTCCGTATACCAGGCCGCAAGAAAAACGATCTGCAGATGCCCCTTCTCCCGGTTATAATAGGCCCTGGAGCCGGACTGCTCCTCCTTTACCAGCCAGTCCTTAAGCTTTTCTGCATATTTTTTCCCCTGTCTGTCATCCCCGCAGACAATGGAAGCAAAAACCACATCACACCATACCTCTTCAATATCGTCTATCCGGCGTTTCGAAAGAAGCCACTGCGCCTCCTCGGCACATCTTACAAACCATTTCATGGCGTCCTTCTTATTTCCATACATCAGCTCCTGCCAGCCCTTTTTGCTGTAATAATTTTTGATTTCCCCGTAAATCTTTTGGTTCTCCCTCTTAAAGCGCCAGGGTGTTTTCCAACCGGGAATCTGCTTCCCAAGCTCTTTTTCCCATGCCTCCAAAAGTTCGTCGGCCTTCTCCCTCTGCCCCGCCTCCTGGTAGACGGATACCAGCGCATGATACAGATCGAAAATACTTTCCCTGCGGGGATAAGCATCCCTGATAAGAGCCTCCGCCTCCGCAAGCCGGCCTGTCTTTGCCAAAGCCTTTCCCAAGGCTGCACGGGAATACACGTTTTTGCCGGCCTGCTCTTGATATTTCAAAAAGGCCTCCGCCGCCCTGTCATAGTCCCCCAGAAGAAGATACAGATTCCCCATATCCACAAATATAATGGGAGACATTTCCTTTTGTCCATAGAGAATTGCCTTTTTGATATAAATCAGCGCCTTTTCATAGTTTCCCTGATACTTATAAACAAAGCTGAGACCGTTTAGGGCATAAGGCTGGGCCGGGTTTTCCGCCAAGGCCTTCTCAAAATCCTCCCTGGCCTCTTCATAGTGATGTGCCGATCTATGGAAAATGCCTCTTTCCACCAGCATAAAGGTGCCTGGGAACCAATATAGATAGGTGGTCAGCATGGGAAGGCTCTTCCTGTAAAGCTCTTCGTCTCCCTCCGACACCTTTGCACAATATTTTTTACGGAAGGCACTTAGCTTTTCGTCCAGTTCATCGCCGCTAGGGATCAAATCCCTTCTGTCTATCTGATAACGGTAGGCGTCCAATATAACGCTCTTTATGCCGTTTGCCTGGGCTTCCTCAAGCAGGCTTTTCAGCTCATCCGTATATTTCAAATCAAGGTACACCTTTGCCATATGTTCATAAGAGCGCACATAGCCCGGGAAATAGCTGATACACTGTCTGCCGGCCTGTATTACCCCCGCAGCGTTCCACTGTCTCCTATACACCTCAAGGGAGGTGGCATACGCCGCATAGACCTGATAATCCTCCACCAGCCGCCTCACAAGCTCCAGACTTTTTTCGTATTCCTCCATCTCCATGTAAATCTGCGCCTTCTCCAAAAGCAGGCCAATATCCCTGCCGGTTCCCGTTTCTATTTTTTCCGCTTCCGCAATGGCCAGAGGAAGCTTTCCTTTGTCCACATAGCCCAGATTTCGATAACACTGTATGCGGATCAAATACGCCTGGCGTATGCGGTCTTTATCTCTCTCCCTTTCCTCCCCGCTCTCCTCTCCTGCAATTTTCTCCTCCAAATGAGCCTGCCAGACCTTTGACAGCTCTGCCGCCTGTTCATATTCTGCCTCCTCCACAAGCAGCTTAGTCAAAAGCCCCTTCCGTTCCGTCTCCCGTTCCCTGGGTATCCTGCCCTCCAAAGCCTGTGCCAGCCGGATGCCTGCGGATATCTTTCCATCCTGCAGAAAACACCAGCCCAGCTCTAAGCCTGCCTCCCAGCTGTCTTTTCCCCCACGCTCATATGCCTTCTCCAGATCCTTTTCAATCTCCTTGTTGATCTTAGCCAAAAGCTCCATGAACCTGTCGTCCGCCCCCATGGACAGCACCGTTTCCGCACATTTCTTTGCCTCTTTAAAGCTTCCCTGTTCATAGTACCACTGGGTCAGACGCACATTGGACATATAGTGGGACTCATTTTCCTTCTTCAGCTCTTCATAAATAGCAGCCGCCTCTTCTTTTCTTTCGTTCCTCCATAGAAGCTCCGCCGTGTTGTAGCAGATCATGGGGTCCTTGGAATAACGCTCTCTAAGCCCCAGCAGTCTGCTTATGGCCTCTTTTGTTTTTTCCTGTTTTACCGCCAGATTAGCCTTGCATATCTCCAAAACGGGATGAAAAATATGCAGTTCCTCGGCATTTTTTATGTATTCCTCCGCCTGGGCAAGCTCTCCGTCCTGTATGGCCTGCCAGCATCTGTCATAGTACTGTAAAAACAAATCATAAGGGGCGTCTTCCTCCCCTTCAAACTGGGAAAACTCAATTTCTTCGCCCCGCTCGCATTTACTGAGGAGATACCGCACAAAATCCGCAGGAAAACGTTCCCTCAATTTCCCCGCGTCCTCTGTAATGTGCAGCATTTTGTTAAAGAGCTCCCAGACCGCTCCAGGCAGCCGGAAATGATCCATGAGAAAACGAAACAGCTTAAACCGGCAGTTCTCTTCCTCCTCAAGGGACAAAAACACATCCTCCGAAAAAAGCGCCTTCCATTTTTCCACATCCTGCCTGCTTTTTATATTTCCGTAAATTTCGGCGGCTTTTTCCACCCAGAGTCCGGACGGCGTGGTATCCCTCTGCTGCGCAGCCTGCTGTTCTTCTTCCTGTGTGCGGGCGTAAGCGCAGGCTTCTTCGTAGGCGCTTCTCAAGCGCTTGAAGCCCTCCGGATTGTCCTCGGGATTGGTCAGGGCAAGCTTTTGTCTGTAAGCATTCTTTATGGCCCGTTCATCCTTCGTCTGTTCAATTCCCAATACCTGAAAAATTTCCAACAGCTCCATAACAATCTCCATTCCAATAACACAAAGAGAGCAGAATCTGCTTCTGCTCCCCATATGACGCTTCCATCAGCTAAAATGTGAATTTATCCGCAAAATATGCGTCCAAATCCGCAATCGCAACCCGCTCCTGCTCCATGGAATCACGGAAACGTACCGTCACCCTGCCGTCTGTCTCCGAATCAAAATCATAGGTAACGCAGAAGGGCGTGCCAATCTCGTCCTGACGACGGTATCTCTTTCCGATATTCCCTCTATCGTCAAATTCACAATTATACTTTTTAGAAAGGGCCGTATAAATCTTTTCTGCGCCCTCATTCAGCTTTTTGCTCAAAGGCAGCACACCGATCTTCACCGGTGCAAGGGCCGGGTGGAATCTAAGCACCGTGCGCATATCTCCTCCCTCAAGCTCCTCTTCATCATACGCCGCGCACAAAAACGCCAGCACTACTCTGTCTGCTCCCAGAGAGGGTTCAATCACATAAGGAATATATTTTTCCTTTTTCTCATCGTCAAAGTAAGACAAATCCTCACCCGAGGTTTCCGCATGCCTCGAAAGATCGTAATCCGTTCTGTCGGCAATGCCCCAAAGCTCTCCCCAGCCAAAGGGGAACAGAAATTCAATGTCCGTGGTGGCCTTGCTGTAAAAGGAAAGCTCCTCAGGAGAATGGTCTCTTGCCCGCATTTCCTCATCCTTCATCCCCAGGCTCTTAAGCCAGTTGATGCAAAAGCTCCTCCAGTACTGGAACCACTCCAGGTCTGTTCCGGGCTGGCAGAAAAATTCCAGCTCCATCTGTTCAAATTCTCTGGTACGGAAGGTGAAATTTCCGGGCGTAATCTCATTTCGGAAGGACTTGCCAATCTGTCCAATGCCGAAGGGCACCTTTTTGCGGGAGGTCCGCAGCACATTTTTAAAATTCACAAATATGCCCTGAGCCGTCTCAGGTCTCAGGTACACCGTATTTTTGGCGTCCTCCGTCACGCCCTGAAAGGTTTTAAACATCAGGTTAAACTGCCGGATATCGGTAAAGTTATGCTTTCCGCAGCTGGGGCAGGGAATCTCATGCTCCTCCACAAAGGCTTTCATTTTCTCCTGGCTCCAACCGTCTACACTCTCTGAAAGGGCAATCCCCTTCTCCTCACAGAAGTCCTCAATCAGCTTATCTGCCCGGAAACGCTCATGACACTCTCTACAGTCCATCAGGGGATCGGAGAAGCCTCCCAGATGTCCGCTGGCCACCCAGGTCTGGGGATTCATCAGAATGGCGCAGTCCACCCCTACGTTATAGGGATTTTCCTGAATAAATTTCTGCCACCATGCCCTCTTTACATTATTTTTCAGCTCCACTCCCAGGTTACCGTAATCCCAGGTGTTGGCAAGTCCTCCGTAAATCTCGGAGCCCGGATACACAAATCCTCTTGACTTGGCCAGCGCCACGATTTTTTCCATTGTTTTTTCCATAACATCCTCCATTTCAAAGCGTTTTACCGCCTTATCGCATTTATTTCATAAACACATATGCCATGTTCTCAGCCGCCGAGGCATCCACGCTGCCATCCTCTTCCAGGACAGCGCCTCCGCCTGCCCGGACTGCCTTTCGGGGACAATACAGCTTCACCTTCTGATCCGTGATCAAAACATACTGTCCATCCTCAGCATCCGCCGCTTCCAGCTCATAGCCCTCTTCCTGTGCCTGGGCTATGGTGCCGTAAAACAGGACGCCGTTATTGTAATCTGAAAAGGTGTCTGTGCTGTCATATTTTAAAACCACAACCACCTTGCCGCTGCCGTCCTCAAGCTCCTCCACCTTCTCCACGAAAACAGGCTCTGTCTCCCCGCTCTGTTTCTGTGCATTGTAAGCCGCAGCCTCTTCCGACACCATTGCGGCAAGCCCGTCAATGTTGTAATACTCTTTGTCAAACACGTCCACCAGATAAGAGGTAACCGTGCCATCCTTATCTACCGCCAGAGAAGGCGTATCCACCACATCCGGCACCTTTGCCTGCCCGCAGCCGGTCAAAAGCAGCGCGCAGAGGAAAGCACAGACTGCCGTCCAGTTTCTTTTATTCATACAATCTCCTCATCTTTACCATTCAGGCATTCATCATAACAAATTACATTATACCCAACTTAAATCACTTTTTCAACAAAGAGTTTTCAGGATTTCAAGGCTTTTAAATTCCCGGTCCGTAAAACGTTTTCTGTACGCATCGGCCACCTGGGAAAGCTCCTCAAAAACCTCTTTTGTCACCGTGAACGTATAAAGCTTTTCCACAGGACTGTCCACTATGTATTGAAGCGCATATAAGGTGCCCTCCCGCAGCTGTCTGTCCCGGGGCGGCCCGGGATATTCCCCGTTCACTGCAATAGCCTTCAGCTCAAAAATACATCGAACCAGGGGATTGGGCAGGCTGGGCGCGCACAGCGCCCTCAGGGACTGGTATAAAAGCTTTAACAGTTCTCTCTCGTCATTGTTCTCCCTGGCATAATAATCTGCCACCTCCGCAAAATACATCCCATAGCAGGCCCCTTCAAAATCTGTGCGCAGCGTTTCAAAATAATTCTGAATCTCCGCTTCCGCCAGATGATAGGAGCTTTTCCCGGGATACAGCTGAAACCTTCCGAAGGAAAAGGGGATAACGGCAGCCGCAAGTCTGCTTCCCGGTTTTCTGACCCCTCTGGCAAAAGCGGATATCTTCCCCATTTCTTTTGTCAGCAAACAAATACGCCTATCATACTCTCCAATAGGCGTTTGTTTCAATATCATTCCTGTCACGCATATCATTTCCCGCATAAGGCTTCTCTCCCGACTGTCCGCTTTCTCCCTCATGGGGTCTGTCTTTGTTTACATAGGATAAATAATCCTCTATTCTGCCGGTATTTAAAAATTGCTTCCAGTAATTTAATGTCTGCATCTTCTGCTTCCCCCTGACCTTGTTCTAATGTTAGGGTTCGCATTTTGCATTTTTTCTATTCGCCGCCCGAGGCATCTTTTGGGTGATATCCAAAATTTTTCAGAAGAAAGTCGCTGTCCCTCCAGTCCTTTTTCACTTTGACCCAAAGCTGCAGATTTGCCTTTCCCTGAAGCAGGTCCTCTATCTCCGGGCGGGCCGCAGAGCCGATTTTTTTCAGCATCTGCCCGCCTTTTCCAATCACAATGCCCTTGTGGGAATCCTTTTCACAGACGATAGTCGCTTCTATATCCCAGATTTTTCCGCGCTTTTTCATGCTTTCAATACTCACAGCAATCCCGTGGGGAATTTCCTCGGAAAGCAGTCTGAGCGCCTTTTCCCGGATCAGCTCCGACACAATCTGGCGCATGGGCTGATCCGTAATGGTGTCCTCGTCATAAAAGGCGTCTCCGTAAGGAAGATACTGCAAAATACACTGCACCAGCGTATCCGTATTGTCGCCCTTAAGGGCGGAGACAGGCACAATCTCCTGAAAATCAAATTCCTTTCTGTAGGTGTCGATAAAGGAAAGTATCTCCGCCCTTTTTACGGTATCCACCTTGTTGATCACCAAAATCACCGGCGTTTTCGTACGCTTCAGCTGCTCGATGATATGACGCTCTCCCGCTCCAATATAGTTTGTGGGCTCCACCAGCCACAAAATCACATCCACCTCATTCAAGGTACGCTGTGCTACATTCACCATATAATCGCCCAGCTTATTTTTCGCCTTGTGTATCCCCGGCGTATCCAGAAACACGATCTGCCCCTGAGGAAGGGTCAGCACTGTCTGAATCCGGTTTCTGGTGGTCTGTGGCTTATTTGAGGTGATGGCAATTTTTTGTCCGATCAGCTGATTCATTAAGGTGGACTTGCCTACGTTTGGTCTGCCGATCAGGGCTGCAAAGCCCGATTTGTATGCGTCGGCCTCACTCATGTTTTTCCTCGCTTCCCTGCGCTTTTTCCTGCGCACTTCGTTTTTTTTGTCTCTTACTGCATTTGACTGCAATGAATATCACAAGCAGCACAAAAACAGCCGTCAAAGCCAGATAGGGAAGGTTGATCAAAAAGCCCACGAAGAATTCCCGAAATCCCCAGCCGATATTTTTTATGCTGGTCATAAAGCCGTTCCCAATCCGTTCCCAGACGCCTTCTTCCTCCACCGGCGTAAGCACCTCCACCTCGTTGATATTCAGATATACGGTGCTGTAATCCACGCGATTGTCATAGGTCCTCAGCTGAGACTCCATGCTCTCCAGCTCGTATCGAACCTCAGACAGACGGGATTCTATGGTAATGATATCCTCTACGTTCTCCGCCCGTTCCATAAGCGCCAGCAGTCTATCCTGTTCGGTGGACAGGGCATCCCTGCGGCTCTCCAAATCCACATAGGTTAAGGTCACATCCTCCACGTTATCGGAGCGGCGGACCACATTTGAGACTTCGGAGACCGTATTCAAAAAGTCATCCAGTCTCTCTGCCGGAATGCGGGCGGTCATATCCGCATTTCTGATCCCCTGGTAGGAGGAATAGCTGCTGCCGTTATAGGTGTTCATACTCTCTATGTATCCCCCCAGAGAAACCACCTGATCCTCCAAGGTCTTGAGCACCTGGTCAAATTCCCTGGTCTCCACATCCATGTCCACCGTCTTGATCAGCTTACGGCTCTCCAGATATGCTTCCGCTGAAAGATTCCCTCCGCCTTCATCAGTCTGTGCAAAGCTCTCCGATGCCGCCTCCGTGACGGCCTCCTCCATGCCAGCTTCCGCGCCAATGGAGAAATCCCCGTTTGAAGACTGGGTCATCATAGAGTCCGCGGCCATCTTTTCCCCGGATGAGGACGCCGCTCCACAGCCTGAAAGCCCTAAGAGCAGCAGCCCTCCTAAAAACGCCGCTAATACTTTTCTGCAGTTGCCTTTGCTTAACCCTCTCATAATCTTACCCTCCGTTTCTTAATCTGTGAAATAAATTTCCTTTCAAAAACTAAGACGAAATCCCTCATAAAAGGTTCTCAACCACATCAAATTTTTCCTGTGCTTCCTTTATTTTACCGGCGCTTCCCACCACACAGAGAAGCTCCTCATCCAAAAAGGCCTTCACCTGCTTCGCAAGGCTCCTTATGGTTTCCGGCTCTGCCGCAAGCAGCTCATCCCGCTCCCTCTGCAGCATTTCCTGGGTCAGGCCCGTCATATAGGCGCTTAAGGAATAAAGTCCCTTTGCAGCCGGATTCATGGGCACATCCAGATCGCTGACCGCTCCGATCACATACTGGGTCATAGTCCGTTCATCTGCGGAAAACTGAGAAATAGCCTCCGGGGCCTCCTCGTAAATCTGAAGGGTCTTTTCCAGATTGGGGTCTCTGTAGGATACAAAATAGCTGTCCCCGGATCTGCCAAAGCCGCACATGCACCCGTAGGCTCCTCCCTTCACTCTCACGTTCACCCACAGATATTCATAGCCCAGCATTACCTTAAGCACCCGCAGCGCTCCGTGATAGGGCAGTCCCTTCTTGCGGAAATTTCCGGCTCTGCATACGTACTGCACCTGTCCCGAGGTCAGGAAGCCTTCCTTCTTTCTTATGGTCTCCGGCGTATAAGCCTCCTTTGGGACCAGGCAGGTATAAAGCCTCTCCTTAAGCGCCCCAATGGGCTCTGTAAGCTCCTTGAGGGCTTCCTCCTCTCCCACAAAGTCAACCATCAGGTTTTCCTTTCGGAAAATCATTCTGGCCAGCTGGGCAAGGCACTCCGTAAGGCGCTCTTTTTCCTCCTCAAAATGCGTTTCCAGGCGGCTGATCAGCCGGTAAAAGGAAATTCCCGACAGCACCTCTCCCACAGCGCCTGATACGCTTGCACCGGCCAGGGCCCGGCCCACTGCCACACTGTGGCCTGCGGAGATCATCTGGGCCTGCATTCTGGATTTTCCCTCTGCAAGAATTTCATAAAGCCTTTTGGTATCCGAAAAATCACTGGTGAAAAGAATCTCCTGCATCAGCTCCACTGCTTTGCCCAGATTTTCATACAGAGCCTTCGTTTTCAGCTCAAGAGTGACGCTGAAACGGTCCGAGTCCTCCACATTTGCATAAACGTTGTTTACTGCGGCCATCCCTCCTGTCACCAGGTTCATCTCATTAAACAAATCTCCATACTGATAGTGCTCTGTATTCAAAAGCCCAAGGCAGCCCTTCAGCACGCCAATATACGGAAAATATTCTCTGGGAATATCCTTCACAAAAAAGATCAGCCGCAGATAGCCGATACCGTTTGTAAAAACAGGGTGATACAAAAGTCTGGTATCCCCAAGAAGACGTTCTTCATTGACCAGAGCATTTGCTTCCTTTTTTAAATCCTTCCTGGTCAACAGAGGAATCTTCTGCAGATCCTCCGGACTATCCGGCGTTTCCTGAAACTGCAAAAGAAGCTCCTGCCTGTCCTTTACCTGTGCACGCTCTTCCGGCGTCATTTTCTCCAAAATATCCTCAAGCTTTTTCTTGTTTTCCTCCTCCTGTATGGCTGCCAGACCCTTATGAGGCTTTAAGATCACCACCGAGGTATGGGGATTGCGCAAAAGATACTTGTCTGTGAGAGCTTCAAAATACCCCTCGGATACCTTCCTTTTCAGTTCTCCAAAGGTGTCCAGGGCCTCGATGTGGAGAAAGGGCTTCGTCTCATCATAAAGCCAGCTGTCCATAATCTGCAGTCCATACATCAAGCCCTTGGGATAGGAGCCAAAATCCGCTTCCCTGTACTTAAACTCATAATAATTGATGCCCGCAAGCAAGGCTTTTTTATCGAAGCCCTCCCTTACAAGCCTCTCCAGTTCCTGTTTAATGGTATCCAAGAACAGCTTCTCCTTATTCAGGGAGGTTCCCTTTGCCACTATGCTGAAATAGGGCTGATGGATTCCGTTCTCGTAGATACTGTAGACGTCCTTTCCCACCTTCAGATCGGTGAGCTTTTTCTTTAAAGGCGCTCCCGGGGCGGAACACAGGGCATAATCCAATATCTGGAAGGCCACATACAGCTCCTTGTCCAGACTGTCTCCCACGGACACATTAAAGGAAAGATAGGTATTGTCCTCCTCATCCTCCTCTTCATTTAAGGGATATTCCCGCACCACCCGGTTCTGCTGTGTAAAGGCAGGCTCCTCTCCAATGGAAGAATCAATCTCTTTTTCGTCAAAGGCAGAAAGATAATGCTCATCGATAAACATAAGCTTCTCTGCCATATCCATATTGCCATAGAGGTAAATGTAGCAGTTGGATGGGTGATAATATTTTTTGTGGAAGGCAAGAAACTCCTCATAGGTAAGCTCCGGGATTACCTGCGGGTCTCCTCCCGACTCCCAGGCGTAAACCGTGTGCGGGTAGAGAGAACGCATCATCTCCCGCTCCAGCACGTCATCCGGGGAGGAAAAGGCCCCCTTCATCTCATTGTACACCACACCGTTTAAGGACAGCTCCCCTTCCTCAGAAAGCTCATAATGCCATCCCTCCTGGCAGAAAACAGCCTCTTTCTCATAAATATTTGGATAAAACACCGCATCCAGATAAACGTGCATCAGATTCTGAAAATCCGCATCGTTGCAGCTTGCAACGGGATATATAGTCTTATCCGGATAAGTCATCGCATTCAAAAAGGTATTTAAGGAGCCCTTCACAAGCTCCACAAAGGGATCCTTCACAGGAAATTCCTTTGAGCCGCACAAGACAGAATGCTCCAGAATGTGGGCTGCCCCGGTGGAGTCTTTGGGGGGCGTGCGGAAGCCCACGTAAAACACCTTGTTTTCATCGTCATTGGAAATCAGGACCACTTTTGCTCCTGTTTTTTTATGCCTGCACAAAAAGCACAGACTGTTGATATCCTTACTTTCTCTTTTCTCTAATATTTCATAGCTGGATAACTCTTCTACTCTCACACATATACCTCCTGCCCGCCTTTTGGGACAATTCCTTTAAAATGATGCCAAAGCAAGCTTGCTCAGGATCAGCTCCTGCACCACCACACCCTGTTTTTCCTTCTCCGAGGCAGGTATCCCGGCCAGTGCTTCCACGCTCAAGGTCCGCGTTACATACCGTTTCCCCGGCTTGCCCGTCAGGCTCTTTTTCTCCTCAAGAATGTTGATTTTCACCCGGGCCTTCATCTGCTTATATATCTTTAGCAAAAAGCTTTTGGAATCCAGGTAATACAGATTGCTCTCCAACGTATCCTCCGGGTGGGCCTCCGGGAGAATATATCGCTCTACCAGCAGCCGGAATTTAAAGGGAAGCTCCTCCGTATCCACAATTTCTCCCAGCGTATATTTTGTCCCTATATACAGATTGCCCACATCCTGCATACTGTATTTATTGTCCTCGTAAATTGTCTGTTTCATCTCATCTCCATGCCAGCCACAAAGCCGATCCCTTTCGCAGTTCCCTTATGGCTGCGTATTCTCAATATATTCGATCTGAAAGCCGCTCATGCGAAGCGCGTCCTGAATGCTTTTTAAGGACATGCCCGTCTCCTGGGCCAGCTCTTCCTTTGTCACCTTCCGGCATAACGCCTGAGACAGCTCTTTCGCTTTCTCTGTCACAAGATTTACCTTTTCCAAAATCCGCCGGTCCATTTTCTCCTGGGCTGCATTTTCCTGAATAAATTCTTCCATGGCTCTCATAATCATACTGGAGAGCATTCCCTGGGCCTCCTTCGGCTCCTCTAAGCTTCCCAGCATTTCCACTCCAATGGTGAGCGCCACATTCCCCTCTCCGATCAAATCCTCCAGATAAACCCCTTGTCCCGCGTAAAGTCTGGCTATCTGTGCCACGTCATTTAAATAAATTTCCATCAGCCTCTTTTTGGCCGAAATATCTCCGGCCATAGCAGAAAGGGTTATGGCATGCTTCTCTCCCTGGCTGCACTGGGAAAGCATTTCGATTTCCTCCAGATAGCCCTGCAGAAAATCCCGTTCCTCCTCAGTAAGATATTCCTCCGGATCAACCGGCTCCCCGATGCCGATCCGGTGCTTTTTCAGGTAATCAAAAACCAGCTGCAGCTGCTCCTCCTCCAGAGAAAGCTCTGCGAAGGCGTCCCTCACCTGCTCCTCCTGTATAAAGCCGCCCTGTTCTCCCGCCAGCTTTTTTATCTGCTCCAGCGTTTTTGCAAATACTACTTCCCTGTCCATACAGTCTCCTTATCTATCTTTCTGCCTACTTCACATGCTCATGGGTAAAAAGGTGGTATTGGCAGTACTCGTAATTACCGTTGCATTTGGAGCAGAAGCGGAATTCCAATGTGGGATCATCTGCCTCCGTGCGGCCGCAGATGGCGCAGCGGTGCCCCGTAGCCTTGACGTTCCGCTTTATCTCCTGCTTAAAGGCAGCCCTGCGTTTTATCTGTTTTGGAGTCATATGAATCCTGTTTTTGGTGCGCGCATAAAATACGATAAAATTCAACAGAGACGCTCCGATAGCCATCCGTGAGAAAAGATTGCCGCTGGCGATAAACTCCCATACCATCATGACAATATACACAATTCCCATCCATTTTACCTTGATAGGAATCACAAACATGAGAAGCACCTGCACATTGGGGAAGGTGGCGGCAAAGGCCAAAAATATGGACATGTTGATGTAATAGGTGCTGAACATAAAGGAGCCCTGGGTAAACAAAAGGGAAGCAACCACGCTGTCCATACCGCCGGTAACCAAATAGTAATAGCCCATGCACAGGAAGCTGCCAATCACAGTAAACAGCATACCCATGAACAGATACACATTATACCGGTAAGTACCCCAGGTCCGCTCCAGAGAGGTTCCTATATTATAATAGAACAAAAGCATAATGATGGTAAAGGGGTCCAAGGAGCTGGGCGGAACGATTATCCAGGTCACAAGCCTCCAGATCTGTCCATGAAAAAGGATTTCATAAGGGTTAAGTGTCAGATAAGTAAGAAAGCTGCCGTTAATCAGGTTGATAATATATCCTGCCACATAGCATAAAATCAACACCAGTGAAATATTGGGTATGGCATATCTGCCAAATTTTTTTTCAAAATTGCTCATCCGCCGCATTTCCTCCGTCTATTTCTTTTAAAAATCCCTCCGCATTTTTCGCCTGGCAGAGGAATATATTGTTCAAACAGTCCTGCTCTATTTTAACATTCCGTCTCCCATAAGTAAACCAAGTTTATAAAACTTTCATTTCTCAGTCTCGTTGCATTTTGTCGATATGTGTCGTATAATACCAGATGCAACTTGCAAATTCATTGGCCCATTCACCAATCAATTAGGAAGGACGCGGTTATATGAACACAAAAAACGCAGCGGCAGCTCTTGGCATTGACATTGGTTCCACTACCGTCAAGATTGCCCTTTTAGATGAAAATCATAAAATTCTTTTT
>DXGH01000068.1 GCA_019114005.1 Candidatus Acetatifactor stercoripullorum | reverse complement strand
CGGTGTAGGAAGAGTCTGCCCATGTGATGTGGATAAAAGGACCGAATTTCCGGCAATGCGTGGAAAAGACAAAAGAGTAACTCTTCCCACCTTTTAGCTGGTAAAATATGAGATTTACCTTTCAGAGCTGACGATCTGTGCGAAACCCTGGACGCTCTGATGTCAGGCCGCCAGCCGGAGGGCTATCAGCCTTACGAGGACAGTCTCACCGCCAAGGTACAGGGCAAGCTGATGCAATATTTCGACATTATGAGCGAGGGCAAGCGCCAGAGCCTGCGGGACAAGGAGACCATCCAGGGACTGGTCAGCGATATCTCCCACCAGGTCAAGACTCCCATCGCCAATATCAAAATGTTTACCGGTATTTTGCAAAAGCACCAGCTGCCCCCAGAGAAACAGGCCCAGTTTCTGGACACCATGGAGGAGCAGATCGACAAGCTGGATTTTCTCATGCAGTCTCTGATCAAAATGTCCCGGCTGGAGACGGGCACCTTCACCCTTCACATGAAGGAAGCGCCTCTGTCCGATACCATCGCCCAGGCCATGAGCACAGTGTGGGCCAAGGCGGAAGAAAAGGACATTCTGCTCACTGCAAGCTGCGACAGCGCCATTACCGTTTGTCACGATCCCAAATGGACAGCAGAGGCCTTAGGCAACATTCTGGACAATGCCATAAAGTACACTGCCTGCGGCGGCAGTGTCTCGGTGTCCGTGCTTCCCTGGCAGTTCTACACCCGGGTGGACATCACCGACACCGGCATAGGTATCCCCAAGGAGCAGTATAATCATATTTTCCAGCGTTTTTACCGTGCACCCCAGGCCGCCGCACAGGAAGGCGTAGGACTTGGGCTCTATCTGGCAAACGGGATTGTCACAAAGCAGAAGGGATATATCAGTGTAAAATCAAAGGTTGGTCAGGGAACCACCTTTTCCGTTTATCTTTTAAGCTAAGTAAAATCACTTGTAAACGAGGAATCATCCAATGGACATTGTAACCGTACATAATCTGAAAAAATACTTCGGGAAGGGGCAGACCCAGGTCAAGGCCTTAGACGGCATCGACTTATGCCTTGAAAAGGGAAAATTTACTGCTATCATCGGAGCCTCCGGCTCCGGAAAGACAACACTGTTAAATATGATCGGCGGCATGGACACTCCCGATCAGGGCGAGATCATCGTAGACGGTGTGAACCTGCGCGGCTTAAAGGAAAAGGAGCTGGCAGTGTTCCGCCGCAGCAAGGTGGGCTTTGTATACCAAAATTTCAATCTGGTTCCCACCCTGACCATAAAAGAGAATATTCTGTTTCCCTTAAGTCTGGCAGGCAGCACCCCCGACCCGGCATTTTTTACCGAGATCATCCATATGCTCCATTTAGAAGAACGGCTGGACGCCTACCCTGGAGAGCTTTCCGGCGGCGGGCAGCAGCGGGCTGCCATTGCCCGGGCGCTGATCGGAAAACCAGCCATTTTACTTGCTGATGAGCCCACCGGAAATCTGGACTCCAAGACCGGCCAGAACGTGCTGGGTCTTTTGCGGCTGTCGGTGGAAACCTACCACCAGACGCTGGTGATGATCACCCACAACCTAGAGCTGGCCCAGATGGCCCACCGGGTCGTCCGCATCGAGGACGGCCGCATCTGCGGATAGGGAGGGTCTGATATGCTTGCAAATAACAATCTGAAAGTCTGCCGCACACTGGTAAAACGGGATTTTCGGTTTCACCGGATAAAAAACCTCATTTTGATTCTGGCCGCAGCGCTGGTTACAGGCCTGTATACCTTTGTCTTTTTGCTGGGCAATGCAGTTGAAAATGGCTTTCTGCTAAACTACCAATACACCTACGGCTCCACCAGCCATATTCTCTACACCGGGCTCACCCAGCATCAGGCCGATCTTCTGTCCCAGCATGGGAACGTAAAAAGCGCCGTGCAGCTAAGCACCATAGGCAGCCTGTCGGATCCTATGATAGGCCAGAGATCAGTGAAGCTTGCGGTGACCAACAGAGACTATGCCCAGACGGTGCTGTCGCTGCCCACCACCGGCCGTCTGCCGGAAAAGCCTGGGGAGATCGCATTGGATGAATTCACCATGGGTTCGCTGGGGGTTTTATATGAAATCGGCGCACCTGTCACGCTGCAGTGGACGGACCCCCAGGGCAGTGTCCACACAGACGAATTTACCCTGTGCGGCTGGTGGAGCAGCCCGACCAACTTTTCCGAGGCCTGCGCCTGGATCAGCCCAGAGACGGCTGCCAAGCTGGTTCCCGGCTATAACGACGAAAGCTCCCCCAATATCACTCTGGGCGTCACACTGCATCAGCCCCGTAACTTGGAGCAGCAGGCTGCCCAGATGCTGGCAGATCAGGGGCTGCCTGAAATTTCCCATACCACCAACCTGGCCTACAATGAGGCCCGGAAAGAACAGGCCTTTTACCAGTCCAAGCGTTTTTACACACCTGCGGCGCTGGTGCTGGTATGCGGTTTTTTCATGATTTATGGCATCATCCACGTAGCTGCAAAGCAGGACCGGGCCTTTTTTGCCGGGCTGAAGGCTCAGGGCATGACGCCCCGCCAGATCAGGCGCTATCTTTTGGAAAAGGGCCTTGCCGTCACTTTTCTTAGCCTGCTTCCCGGATTTTTCCTTGGCTTTCTTCTGAATCTGGCTGTCACTGGCAGGATTATCACAGGCATGGAACAAAACCCCGCCCTTTATTTTCTGGACTGGCCGCCCTTTGTGGGCGCTTTGCTTTGTACCTTTGGCACTGTTTTGCTTTCCTATCTTCTGCCCACACTCCGGTTAGCCTCCATGACCCCGGCCCAGACTCTGCGTGACAGTGCGCCCTTGAAAAGGCGCAGACATCCCGGAGGCCACGGGCTGGTCACACTGCCCCGCCTTGCCCTCCGCACCCTGGGCTGCAGCAAGGGGGCCACTGTCTTTTCGGTGATTATTATGCTTTTATCCGTTTTGCTTCTCACCTCTGTGTGGATGCAGTATGTCAGCCTGCAGGAGGATTTATATCTGGCCGCCCTGTCACCCTGGGATTATTCCATTGCCGACGGGTCGGCTGCCATGTCCATACAGCAGTACAACCAAAACAGCCAGGCCATTACAGAGGAAATGGTGGAGGATATCCGCCAAAGGCCTGAGGTCACCTCTGTCAGCGCCCTGAAAACCAGGGAAATTCCCCTGACTGCCTCAAAAGAGCTGCGGCAGCGCATAGCAGCTTTCTACGATCAGCCCTACGATGAAACCATGACCCTTCGTGACACGCAGGCAGCCTTCCCCAACTGGATCGCCGGGCTGGACCGTATTACGGAAAGCGGATCCTACACCGCCGTGGTGATCGGCATAGAGGGGGATTATCTGGATTATGTGCTGGAAAACTGCCCCTTTACCAGCGGCAGTTTTGACAGGGATGCCTTTTTGAGCGGAGATTATGTGATTGCAGGCGGCGCCTACTACGAGGGCGTCTCCTGTCTGGCCGCTGGAGAAACGCTAAAGCTGGAGGACCGCACCTTCCAGGTAATGGGGTCCATTATGCACGATACCTCTTATCTTTGCGGCTCCAACAGCACAGAGGCAGCCTTTGCCCTTTTCTATCTCCTGCCCCTGGATACCTTTCGTACCCTTTACCCGGATCAGGGTTACCGCCAGCTGGCCGTAAATATCGACCACAGCAGACAGGCTTCCTTTGAATCCTATCTGACTGACTTTGAACAGGGCCTGAACCGGGGCATCAGCATCACCCTGCGCAGCGAATACCAGGAGAATTTCCGCAATGCCCGCCTGAACACCGTTTTGGTGCCCCTCATTGTGGGCCTGGTGCTGATGGGAATTGCTTTGTTAAATTTCCTGAACCTGCTGATTGCCAAAGCGGCAAGCCGCAGAAAAGAGTTTGCGGTCTATCAAAGCCTGGGTATGACCATCTCGCAGCTCGGGCGGCTGTTGCTGCTGGAAGGGGTGTTCTACGCCGCCCTGATGGCCCTGGTACTGCTGCCGGTGACGGCGTTGTTTGCCAAAGTGGTCATGCCAGGGGTCATCGCCCAGCTTTCCTGGGCTGCGGTATACACCTTTACCCTGACGCCTCTGTGGCTTGCCCTGCCCGTGATTCTATTGCTGGCAGTGGCCACGCCTTTGACATGCCTGCATTTTGTCACCAAAGGAACCATTCAGAAACGGCTTGGCACAAGGGAATAGGAAATCTGCTGTTCCCTTGCCTATGCCGTTATTTCAATACGGAGCTGCTGATTCCATTTAATAAGCTGTCCTTGCAGGCAAGAAAAACCAGCAGAACAGGAATCAGAAATATGACGCAGCAGGCAAACACATGATTCTCAATCAGTGTTTCTCCTTCCGATAAAATAACAGAAAGGGGATACTGATACTGATTTTCCAGAAAAAGCAGCGGCTGCTCCACAAGATTCCATGTATCAATCAGGTTAAGAATCAATAACGCGCTGATTCCATCCTTAATCTGTGGTAGTATAATTTTAAAGAAAATAAGAATATGTCCCGCTCCATCCATCTGGGCTGCTTCCGAACATTCTTTTGGTATATTCTCCATAAACTGGTAAAGCAAATACACGCCAAATGTAGTAAAGATATTGGGCAGAATCACAGAAGCACTGTGATTTAAAAGCCCTATTTTGTCCATCAGCATCATCTGAGGCGCAAGCATAATCTGATATGGCAGCATCATTATGAGAATAACACTTAAAAGAACCAGCCGTTTACCCGGAAAATGAAGCTTTGAAAGTGCATACGCTCCTCCTGTCGATACCACAACCGTCCCTGCCGCAATCAAACCGCTTATCCTGACGCTGTTCCAAAAATAATACCAAAAATCAGAATTTTCCCACAATGCACCTTTATATTGCTCAAAGGAAAATTTCTCTGGTAATAAGGACAATTCCGCATATTGTGAGATTCGTTTGCCATGCTCTATCATTCCATAATTTTTTAGAAACTCATCAGAAGAGAGAAAAGAATTACATAAAATAAACAGAAAAAATAAAATAACCGGCAGGATACATAAAAACATATAAAGCAGGATCAGTCCCGATTTCAGCCTTTCGCCCTTATTCCTCATTCTTTTTCCCCTTTCTTAAGAAAATAAAATAAATGAATACGGAAAACGATACGATCATGATCAAGGACGCCGCCGAAAGACTGCCATAATCCATGGCGTATAATTCGTTATTCATAAAATTCTGCAGCATATAAACAGAATCATATGGATACTTTCCAAACAATAAATACGCTTCCCTGAAAATTTTAAACACTCCCACAATTCCAAGTGCACCCACAAACAGCAGAAAGCTCCGAATCTGTGGCAGTATCATGCGGATTAATATGGTAAAATTGCCCGCTCCGTCTAATTTTGCACATTCTATCGTTTCTTCCGGCACACCATTGATGCCTCCGTATAGAACAATCATACAATAGCCGTAATTTTTCCAAAGATAGATTGCTTCCAGAAAAATAATATCGTATTTAGAATATAAAAAATTTATGTATTCTTTCCCCTGTTCCACCAGAAAACCGTTCAAAACACCATACGTCTCTAAAAATATTTTTAAAATTACTGTAATGACCGCCGACGGAAGCAGCATGGGAAGCAGATGCAAAAGAAACAAAACCGGTACAATTTTGTAATTTTTCCTGTTTAAGTACCTCATAGACAATGCTGTCGACAACGACAGCAAAAAGAGAAGCGGTATCGATATCAGAAAAAATACCGCCATATTCCTGATCGACAGCCGAAAGGATTCCGACATAAACAGCTTCTTATATTCGTAAATTCCGGTAAAGCCATCCTCTGACCAGAAGCTCTCCTTTATTGTGGCCAAAAACGGAAAACAATAAAACAATAAAATTCCAAAAAGCAACGGCAGTACAAACAGGGCGGCTATCCCATCAGTTCTCTTCTTCATTTCCTTCTCCCCCCTCCTCCGGATCAGCAAGCTTTACCTGCAGGCCTTCATATACGCCAGTGTTTTGGGCGTCGGCTATCATATCCAAAGAAATTGTGTTTCCAATAGCAGCCTCTGTTCCATTTGTGGCTAAAACCATGATCGGAACGGACTTTATGCTTAGAGCCGTCCCCCATACCTTGGGAATTTCTTCAATTACATACACCCTGCTGGTGTCAGTGGAGCTCCTTGGACTTATAATTGCGCTGCATGGAATCACCGATTCATATTCGACTCCTGTAAAGGAGACCTCCGCCATTAAAAATTCTGCCTCTGTGACTTCCGGTGTAAATACTTCTATTGTTGTCTCCATTAAATAAGCGCCGCTTTCCTGAATCTCTGAGCCCCGTATCCAAAGTCCCTCATATGCGTTCCCTTTCCTATAGGAGGGAATCAGTTTTCCCTCCGTCGTTACGCTGTTTTCCAGATAAACAGGATAAATTCGAACGGAGCCTTCCTCCGCATACTCTCCTAAATCTTCCATTTCCCACTGAATAACTTTACCATTCTCCGTCTCCCGATATTCAGCCAGATATTCAATCGTATATTCCAGCGCCTTTTTAGAAGGCCGCACTACTTCTACCTCTACAAGATTTTCCTCATAATTTTTCTGCGAATACACCGTCATCCATGCAGCTATGATGAAAAAAATTAACAGCAGTATAACCGGCATATTCAAATTCCGCTGTCTCTTCCACTTCATAAATGCAGTCTCCTCACTCTTTCAAATAAAGATTAAGCCTGCTGCACATCTGTTGGTAGCAAGAATCAAAATCAGCAGTTCCGTTTATGTAATCAGCCATGGTTTCTGTAAAAATCTGTTCCGTATCCGGATGGGGCAGACCTGCAGAAGTAATTTGATTCATCTGCCTTTCCAATTTCTCAACAAGCTCCTCTTCCATAGGGGACACTGTCATGGTACTTTTACCCATCGTTATTTCAGTGATAGTGCTCAGATTCTGAAGCTGACTGTCAAAAACATTGCGGTTTACAGGCGTACCGGCAGTATATACAACACCTAAGCTGTAAAAATCATAATCCATCAAATACTTTAACAGCTTGTAGGCTTCTTCCGGGCAGTCGCTTTTGGCATCGACCAATCCAAAATCACGGACTGTCGCCCGATATCCCTCTGCCGTACCTTCCGGAAGCATAAAATAATCCACCTTTTCCTGAAACATCGCTTCATACGCATATTCCTGCTGGCGTACAATAGCCGCCGGATTTCCATAGAGAAGCTGATACCCCACTAAGATTGCCGAGTTGCTGCCCGAATTCTTTATTTCCTCATATTTTGACTGAAACTCCTCCTGCCCCGCTTTTACAAAATCGCAAAGCTGCCGGAGCTGTTCCGAATTCACCGACACCGCTTTTCCGTCCGTCAGTTCTAAGCCGCTTGTATGGTAAGCATATAAAAGAAAATCTTCCGCCGAATCGGAGGTAAAGCAAAGACCAAGCCGGATTTCTTCCGAATCATATAAAAGCTGCTGGCAGGCTAGCAATTCTTCATAAAACGCATAACAATCCACATCGTCTGTCAGGATATTTCCGCAAAGCTCAGAAACAGTATTTCTTGCCACTGCAAACCCCATATCAAAGGTAATAGGAAGAATATATTGTTTTCCTTCCAGCTTTCCTGCATCCATCACGATTTCAAAATAGTCTTCTTTCTTGTAATTTTGATCCTGCTCCAGATATTCCGTTAAATCAAAGCAGATACCTTCTGACATCAATTTTTCTGCATCCAGCGATGATGCGTCGCTGAGAAGTACCACATCCGCCCCTCCACCGGACAATCCTTCTGCGGTATATTGCTGCGCAAGCTCCTCCTCCGTGTCAAACGCATGCAGCTCAAGCGAAACCTGCGCCGTCCTTTGATACGCCTCCAGCGCAGCCTGATAAAAAGGGTGTTCTTTCACATAATAAACCACTACCGCATCTTCCCCCTTATTGTCGGGATTCGACGACGATGCGGTATCAGACTCCTCCCCGCACGCGCATAATGTGACCAGACAAACCAAGCAAATGAATACTGTTTGAAACATGTTTTTATACCTTTTCATCTTATACCTCTTCTTTCTGAAAATATGAACATAAAAAAACACCGCCAAGACTATTCCCGCGGTGTAAAATCACATAATCTCCCTGTATTTCCTTCCTATTTTACACAAGCTATTCCCCAATAGCCTTTACGTGTATATGTTACCACAATACAGTATTTTTTACAATCCTTCTATTTTCTGAGTTTCACCATTTTGGGCATAATTAAAAATGCAAAACACAGAATTCTTACACACCAGATGATTTACGGCATCCTGCCATGCGCACCGCCTCCATCTCTGCCCAATGTTACAAAAATGTACCTTTACAGTGCCTTTGCTGTAACATTGTCATGCTATCCTGTTTTTAAAGAAACATCTTGCAATATCATGGATGCAAAAACAGGAGGTTAGAATCATGACAAGAGAAATCATTCTACAGGCCCGCGGGCTGAAAAAATATTATGGCAGGGGCGAAACCCAGGTCCGTGCTCTGGACGGCGTAGATCTGGACATTGAGCGCAGCAAGTTTACGGCCATCATCGGCACCTCCGGCTCCGGCAAATCCACTCTGTTAAATATGCTGGGCGGCCTGGATACGCCAAGCGCCGGGAGCATAAAGGTAGGGAATACGGAGCTGGCAAGCCTTAACAGCGAACAGGCTACCATCTTTCGCCGCAAGCAGATCGGTTTTGTGTTCCAGAATTACAATCTTGTGCCGGTGTTAAACGTTTGGGAGAACATCATTTTCCCCATCTCTTTGGACGGGCGAAAGCCGGACAAAAAATTTATTCTCCAGATCGTAAGTCTTTTAGGGCTGGAAAAGAAGCTGGAGAGCCTGCCCGGCAGCCTATCCGGCGGCCAGCAGCAGCGGGTAGCCATTGCCCGTGCCCTTGCCTCCAAGCCGTCCATTATCCTGGCCGACGAGCCTACGGGAAATCTGGATTCCAAAACCAGCGACGATGTGATCGGCCTGTTAAAAATGACCAGCCAGGAATTTGACCAGACCATCGTAATGATCACCCACAATCCCGAAATAGCCGCTATGGCCGACCGGGTGATCCGCATTGAAGACGGACAGATTGTGATGCAGTAAGGAGGTATCGTCATGAAAAAGGAAAAAATATTTCGCCCCATCCCGGTACTCACCACACGAATGTTTCGGACAAACCGGGGCAGGAATGTGGTAGCCGTGCTGGCAATTATGCTGACCACTATGATGTTCTCCACCCTGTTCACCCTCACCCAGAGCTTAAGCCGAAATCTGGTGGAGATGACCTTCCGCCAGACCGGATACGACGCCCAGGCTTCCATCCGAGGGCTGACAGAAGCGCAGGCGGACACCATCGCCGCCAGCCCACAGGTGGCCGAAATCGGCCAGAGCATTGTGCTGGGCCAGGCAGAAAATGACGCCCTGACCGGACAGTCAGTGGAAATCCGCTGGGCGGACGAAAGCTATGCCACACATTCCTTCGCCTACCCTTCCACCGGACGGCTTCCGGAGATAGCAGACGAAATCGCCCTAGACACTCTTGTCCTTGACAGGCTGGGCATCCCTCATGAGCTGGGGCAGACCGTCACCCTTTCCTGGCGAAAGGACTTAAGCAGGGACGAGGTAACCACCACAAGCTTCACCCTCTGCGGCTTCTGGGAGGGCAACCGATCCAGCTATGCTTCCATGGCCTGGGTCAGCCGGGCCTATGCCGATGAAATGACAGGAGGCGTCCTGTCCTCTGACGAGAATCAGATTCTTGGCCTGTACATGATACAGGTAAACCTTTTGACGGATCAGGACATTGAAGGAAGCATGGACCGCATCCTGGCAGACGCTGGTCTTTCCCATCTGGAATACAGCGTCAACCTGGCCTACTCCCCGGAAATGGGAGCCATGGCCGCTCAGGAGAGTCTGCCCATGTATCTGGGCATGGTGCTGGTATTTGTGGCGGGCTACCTGATCATCTATAATATTTTCCAGATCAGCGTCACCGCCGACGTGCAGTTTTACGGCAAGTTAAAAACCCTTGGCACTACCACTAAGCAGATCAAAAAGCTGGTTTACGGCCAGGCCAACCGCCTGTGTATTCTGGGCATCCCCATAGGCCTGATTCTGGGCTGGCTGTCAGGGTTTGTGCTGGTTCCCGTGTTTATGGGCGCCATGGAGGGAGAGGCTGTAGTATCTGCCAGTCCCGTTATTTTTGTGGGCTCCGCCCTTTTCGCATGGGCAACGGTGCTGATCTCCTGCCTGCGTCCCGCCAGACTTGCGGGCAAGGTCTCGCCCATAGAGGCTCTGCGCATGAGCGACGCAGACACCGACAGCAAGAAAAAACAGAAAAGGCATCTTGGCACCGCATCCTTACCTGCCATGGCCTGGGCCAATCTATGGCGCAACAAAAAACGCACCGTTACCGTAATCTGCTCCCTGACTCTGGGACTGGTGCTTTTAAGCTGCTTCTACGCAAAAAATGCAGCCCTTGACATGGAAAAGTATCTGGCTGATTTGATTCTGGCGGACTTCGAGCTGTCCGATGCCACCAGCGAAGACTATATCAACAACTATGACCCCCACGGCACCACCCTGACAGACGCCTTGGTTTCCCAGCTGGAAAGCCAAGAGGGGGTGGAGGCTTCCGGCCATCTATACTCGGCTCAGATTCAGTGGCAGATGGATGAGGGTACACTGCAAAATTTGGCAGCCTTCTACACCGAGGATAAGCTGACAGACTGGGAAAGCTACGATCCACAGGGCGCCCAGGCACTGCGCAGCGCCCTGGTGGCCGGGGATGGCTCTGCTATCCTGTATGGCCTGGATGGGATTCCCCTGGATGCCATCACCCAAAACCAGTATGTGCTGGAGGGCAGCTTTGACGCCGCCGAATTTGCCAGCGGAAACTATGTGCTGGCCGTGGGCCCAAGCGTGGAATTGGGCGCAGAGTACCCGGTGCTGCCGGTGCCCTCTGTGGGAAGCACGGTGGAGCTGAACGGCCGCACATACACCGTGATGGCGGTGGTCTACCCCTTAAACCCGGTGACTCAGCTGACCGTGCAGCGGGGCGGGGGCGACAAATTCAGCCTGAGCTTTATCATCCCCACCGACACATTCCGCCAGCAGTGGCCGGATCACACTCTGCGCAAGCTGTTCCTCTATGTGGATGACGCCCACATCCACAGGGTGCAGGCGTTCCTGGATGACTATATGGCTGACACCGACCCCAGCCTGCCTGTGGCGTCCCGCCAGACTATGGCCAGTCAATATCAGGCACAGACCCGCTCCTCCGCTGTGATGGGCAACGCCATCAGCATCATCATCGCATTAGTGGGCGTGCTTAACTTCGTCAATTCCATGGTGACGGCCATCCTTTCCCGCAAGCGGGAGTTTGCCGTGATTCAGAGCGTAGGCATGACCAAGCGCCAGCTAAGCCGGATGCTTACTGCGGAAGGGCTCTACTATGCAGCGCTTACCCTGGCCGCCTCCTATCTCATCAGCGCCCTGACAGTGGGAATTGTGGTCCGGGCCATGGTGGAGGGGGGATTTACCACCTTTCGTTTTACCCTGCTGCCTTTGATGGTCTGCACACCTCTTTTGCTGCTCTTTGCCCTGCTGATTCCCTATCTTTGCTTCCGCAATCTGGAACAGCACAGCATTGTGGAGCGGCTGCGGATGGAATAAATCACAGCATCGCAATCAGGTTTACACCCACGCACAAAATCAACACATTGCCCACTAAAGTAAGATTCCCCACGGCCCTTTGGGTCATAATGGGGGCCACTACTCTCGCAAGCAGAGTAATGGCCCCCTGATATCTTTTCTGCAGAAATTTTCTGAAAACAAGTCCCGTCAAGCCTCCGGTTATAATTGCGGCGGCATTTACCAGCGTCCCCAGCCCTATCATATGTTGAAACCCTCTCCCTGTGTCAGCGGGCCGGAGCAACAGACTGCTCCAGCTCGGTTATCTGGCCGAAGCCGTTTATTTCAATATCATACCAGCTGTCGCCGTTGACAATGGTATAGTTGTATTCATTCCAAAGGCCCTCATTGCTGATTTCCTGAGAAACGATTTCTCCGCCGCCGGTCTGATTCAAAGCGATTTCCTGGGCCTTGGCAGCGTCAACTCGAAGTACCGATACTGCGATAAATCCGATCACTGCCAGCACAGCCACTGCTCCCACTACAATTCCTATTATTCCTGCCACACTTAATTTTTTCATGTTTTTTCTCCTTTTTTCCATTGATTTCTTTTGTTAAGAACATTATATCCACGAAAGATTAGAAGAATATTAAAAGCAGAATTTTTTCTAATCTTATTTTGCAGGAAAATCGTGGGTCAGTAGAACAGAAGCGTTATGGCTTTTGAGAAATGGTCTTTACGCCAAAGCAGAAATATAAAATATGGAACAGCCAGACAAAGCCCAGTACGATACACCCTGCCACAATGCCCTTTCGCCCCATCATAAAAAATCCAATGGCCATAAGAAAGGTAACCGTGACCATAATGCGGATTTTGGTTTTCCAGGTCATGCCCCGTCCGGCAACATAATCCTCCAGATTATTCTTATATAGCTTCGTGTTCTTAAACCAGCGGTCCAGCTTTTCGGAGCTTCTGGCAAAGCTAAACGCCGCCAGCATCAAAAAGGGAAAGGCGGGCAGCATAGGGACTACCGCTCCCACCGCTCCCAGACCGATGCCGATACAGCCAAGAATCGTGTACAAAAGTTTTTTGATTTTCATGGGTTTTCCTCCAGTCGTTTCTTTTCCTTACGTGACGCAATGACATGACGGACAGCCATAACCGGATGATAAAAAATCATCCGTGGGCCGGAAAACCGCATGACTTCACGGATTTTTCGGCGCATGTCCGGTTTATAGCAGTGTACCCTGCAGTTGGAGCAAAAGGTCTTTGTCTCCATGAAGGGACATTTGTCAGATCTGAGACGAGCATAGGCATCCAGCGCAGCGCAGTCTGGGCAGAGTGTTCTGCCCCCGTGCTTTTTGCGGCAATAAATGGAAATCATAAGGGAAACCGTTTCCTTTTCCCGCTCTCTTTTTGACTGCATATCCATCAGCTCATCCTCCCATGCTCCACAGAGTAAACCTGGTCTGCGATCCCCATGGTAGACTTTCTGTGAGAGACCAAAATTACGGTCTTTTTTCCGCGCTCCTTATGAATGGATTTCAAAATCACCGCTTCGTTTAAGCTGTCCAGATTAGAAGTAGGTTCATCAAGCAGCATAAAGGGGGCGTTATGCAAAAAGGCTCTGGCCAGCCCCAGGCGCTGGCGCTCCCCGCCGGACAGGGTACCGCCCAGCTCACCCACGGGGGTGTCATAGCCCTGGGGCAGACCCATGATGAAATCGTGGACAGAGGCTTTTTTACAGGCTGCCACGATCTCCTCCTGGGAGGCATCCAGCTTTGCGATGCGCAGGTTATTGCCAATGCTGTCGTGGAACAGGTGGGTTTCCTGGGTGACAAAGCTCTCCATGGCACGAAGATTTGTGGTGTTGATCTCATCCACATTTGTGCCGGATATCATGACCGCCCCTTGCTGCACCTGCCAGAATCGCATGAACAGCTTCAGCAGAGTGGACTTGCCGCTGCCGGAGCGTCCCACAATGCCAACCACCCTGTTTTCAGGTATCTCCACAGAAAAATCATCCAGAATCCTCTCTTCCCCGTAGGTAAAGGTGACGCTTTTTGCAGCTGCGCCGTGGAAATCCACATTCGGCCTGCCCACAACCTCCTCTACCACGGGACTTTCCTCCAGGATATCCAGTACACGGTTGCCTGCGGCAAAGGTGCTTTGCAGAGTAGAGCCCAGGGAGGACAAAGCAACGCAAGGGCCGAAGGAGCTCATCAGCGCAAGAGTGCAGATCAGAGTTTGAGGAAAATCACACAAATAGGCGGACAAAAACAGCATGGCAAGATCAAAAATCAAAATCACTGTATTGGTAACCCCATTATTTCGTCCGGTAATGCGCTTCATGCGTCCCTCCTCCCGGCACAAAGCATCCGACCTGTCGTTCATCTGAGCCATACGCTTTTCGCCCCAGCCGTATTGCAGAATCTCGGAAAGACCGCGCAGAGAATCCAGTACAAAGCCTGCCAGCTCTCCTGACTGAGCGCGCAGCTTCCTGCCGTTATCGCCAGAGAGCTTTGAGGTGACAAGGGGAATTGCCACGCCTACAGCCAGATAAGCCGCTGCGGCCAAAACAGCCAGCGCCACACTGTAAGTACCGATAAAGACCGTCATCACGCTGCAGAACAGAAACGCAATGCAGATGGGAGAAATGGTGTGGGCGTAAAAAACCTCCAAAAGCTCAATATCCGAGGTGATCATATTGATGAGATTGCCCTTGTCCTTCCCTTCCAGCTTGGCGGGACAGAGCCTGCGCAGGACGCCAAATACCTTATCCCTAATCAGCGCCAGCAGCTTGAAGGCAATAAAGTGATTGCAGGCCTGCTCCCCATAACGGAGAAACCCCCGAAGCAGCGCAAAGACAAGCACCGCTGCAAACAAAATTCCCAGATTCATGGACCATTGGGGATTTAAAATATGCAGCACCATAAAACCGCCCAGGACAGTGATAAATGCAGCGCACAGATGGCCTAAAAGCCCCATTGCCACCGCCAGAAGCATGTAGCCGGACAAGGGCTTTACCAGTCCGATCAGCTGGGACATTACTTTAAAATTACTTCTCTTCATCCCGGCACACCTCCTCGCACATAGCTTTCCAGTTCCTGCTGGGCACTCCAAAGCCCCGCATAAGCTCCGCCTGCCGAAAGCAGCTTCCTGTGCGGGCCGCTTTCCACAACCCTTCCTCCATCCAGCACATAAATATTGTCCGCCGGCACAACATTCGCCAGACGGTGGGAAATCAGAATCACCGTTTTCGTCTCCGCCAAGGCCCTGATCTGAGACATAATATCGTTTTCGCTCTCCACATCAATGTTGGAAGTAGCCTCATCAAAGATATAGACCGGGCTGTCATGAAGGAGCGCTCTTGCCAGAGCCAGACGCTGGCACTGACCGCCGGAAAGATTGGACGCCTTTTCGTTTAAAAAGGTATCAAGCCCCTTTTCGCTTAGCAAAAACTCTGCCAGCTTCACCTGCTCCAACACCTGCCACAGCACTGCATCCTGTGCACCGGGACATGCCATCAGCAGATTGTCCCGCACGGTTCCCTTGAAAAGATAGCTTTGATGGCTCACATAGGTAAAATTCTCCATCAGGCTGGCCTCGGAGATTTCAGAAAGGGGAATGTCTCCTACTGTCACTTCTCCTGTATAGCCCCTTCTGCGGCCCATCAGGATCGCCGCAATGGTAGATTTTCCGCAGCCGCTCTCTCCCACAAGGGCAGTAAAGCTGCCTTTGGGGAAATGCAAATCCACCCCATGAAGGATCTCTCTCTCAGGCTCATAAGCAAAGCCCAGGCCTCTCACACAAATGGAGCAGTCCCTGGGAACCAGCTGTTTCTTTTCTTCCTCCTCCGGCAGATCAAGCAGGCGGAAAATCTTATCGCTTGCCGCCATCCCATTCATGGCAATATGAAAGAAGGAGCCCAACATACGCATGGGCAGAAAGAAATCTGCCGCCAGCAGAATAATCATCAGACATCCTGCCAGTTCCACCTTGCCCGCCTTAAGCTGTACAGCTGCCAGAATCACACCCAGCGCCGCGCCCCCATAAGCGATCAGGTCCATAACGGTAATGGAATTGAGCTGCATGGTCAGCACCTTCATGGTAATCCTGCGGAAGTGTTCCGACTGCTGATTCATCTCCTGATGCTTGAAGGCGTCGGACTGATAAATTTTGGTTGTGGTCAGCCCCTGGAGATTTTCCAGAAAGGTATCCCCTAAGGCTGTATACTGCCCCCAGTATTTCGCCAGCAGCTTCTTTGCAAAGCGCTGCACCGCCACAATGGTCACCGGAATCAGCGGAACACAGATCAGCAGCACCAGGGCGGAGGGAACATTCACAAAGCAGAGCACGGCAAACAGCGTAAGGGGCGCCAGCATTGCATAGAAAAACTGCGGAAGATAGGCCCCGAAGTAAGTCTCCAGCTGATCCACTCCCTCTACTGCCACCTGCACCACCTCACTGGTCTGCACCTTTTCGCTGTAGGAGGCGCCCAGCCGAAGCAGCTTGCGGTAGATCATTTCACGCAAGGTCTTCTTTACCGCTTTGGAGCTGAGATACCCCATCCGGCTGGAAAAAATTGCACAGACAAAACGGACGGCAACGGCCAGCGCCGCCCATAATACGGTAAAGCCAACACTCCTTTTGTCCGCAGCCCCCTCATACAATTTCTGCAGAAAGACAGCCACGGCCCCCATCATCACGATATTAGCCGCAAGGGAACACCAATGCAGCATTACATTTCCCGCGATATACTTTTTGCTTTCCCTGGCTGTGTCTATCAGCCGTTTGTTGATCATCATATATAAACCATCCTGTTTATCATTGTAAATACACTTTGCATTGGTTAGTTTTTACTAACATGCTTTCAAAGAAAAAGACGTCCTTTGACGTCTTTTTTGTTAGTTTTTGCTAACTATCGTTAGTATATCATAACAACAGGTGGATTGTCAATTAAAATATGGTGTTCCTACCTCAATCAAATTGCCATCCAAATCATAAAAGCGGATTACTTTCTGTCCCCAGTCCTGCGTCATAAGCCTATTCACATATTGAATGGAAGGGTACAGCTTTTCAAGCTTTTGCGCAAATGCTTCGATGTCGCGTTCTTCAAAATATAATTCGCAGGAATTGCTCTGTGGAATCACATCTTTCTCAAGAAACTTTCTCCAAATTTTCTCATCCTGAAGCACCAGACCTTCCGTCAGAATCATATTGCCGTCGTGGTCCAGTACCGTGTCAAGGCCGAACAAGTCATGATAAAACTGCTTTGATTTTTCAATATCTTTCACAACGATTAATACATTTTTTAATTTCATCCGTTTTTACCTCCTATTGGTTTGATATTGTCAATATTGGTTTACACTTTATTCTCAAGAATATTCGACCTTATGCAGCCTCCTGTAGTGAAGCATAGTATTGTTGTCGCTTAACCATCGGAGGTAACCCACCGTTAGCAGAGCAGATCCTC
>DXGH01000067.1 GCA_019114005.1 Candidatus Acetatifactor stercoripullorum | reverse complement strand
TTGCGCGTTATTTTTGACAGCTTCATAACCTGCATTCCTCTGGTCAGAACGCTGACAAGTATACCTGCGCAAAACGCTGCCGTACCATCCGCCAAACCTCCTCCAAAAAAGCAGCAGAAAGCCCCGCTCCCAATACCCGACGCGAAAATATCTGTCCATTTTTTCCCTTTTTCCCCTCTAATTTTTATAAGAATCCTCGCTGCTTCATCAGGCGTATGCTTTCCGGCTTCAATCTCACGGGAGAGTTGGTTAACCGCTATAACACGCTCCAAACAAGTTCCGCTCACAGGAATATGACGCACCTTGGCAAAATATCCTTTTCCTGCCCCGCCTCCCGTCAGAAAAATACCGTTGCTGAGCACAAAAGTCTCCTCCGAACACACCCCATATGCCTGGCAGATACGCTGCATCGTCTCAGATGTTCTGGAAATTTCCGCCCCATTCTCCAAAAGGAGCTGGCCCGCTTCCATGGCAAGCTCCATTACTTTTTCTTCTTTCAACCCCATTTGTTTCCTTTCAAAAAATCCGGCCTCCAGATACTATTCTGAAGGCCGTTTTAATCAATCCAATTTTGTTCCGTCAGAAGCGATTACCCTTTTATACCATTCATATGACTTTTTTGGCCGACGCTTCATCGTTCCCTTTCCGTTATTATCACGATCAACATAGATAAAACCGTAGCGTTTTTTCATTTCGCCCCCGCCTGCGCTTATCAAATCAATCGTGCCCCAGGCAAGATATCCCAGACACTTTACACCATCTTTTATAGCTTCCTGCATCTGCAGAATATGCCGGCGCGCATAGTCAATCCGATAATCATCCTGTACGAATCCACTTTCATCTGGAATGTCCTCACATCCAAGCCCGTTTTCTACCAGGAAGAGCGGTTTCTGATAACGATCATATAATTCATTCATAGTAATTCTAAGCCCAACCGGATCAATCTGGCGTCCCCAGGCCGTAATATCCAGATAGGGATTTCGAAGTGTAGTGACCGCATTGCCGTCTACTACATTTTTTCTCGCCTCTTCTCCTGTACCAGCAAGCCTGGAGGAATAATAACTGAACGCGATATAATCTGCTGTATTTCGGGAAAGAAGGCTGCTGTCTCCCTCTTCCATTTTGAGTACCACTCCATTTTCCTCGAATAATCTTTCTGCGTATGCCGGATAAGCTCCCCGGGCCTGCACATCAATAAAAAGATAATTCTCATGATTCTTCTCCAGGCTTTCCAGAACATCCTCAGGACGACAGCTATATGGATAAAAACTTCCCGCTGCCAGCATACAGCCTATGCGGTTCTCAGGATCAATCTCATGCCCCATTTGCACCGCCCGCGCACTTGCAACCAGCTGATGGTGCGCTGCCTGATATATCGCCTGCTTCGGATTATCCTCCCCTTCTATCAGAAGCCCTCCCCCAAGATAGGGAATATGTGTAATCATATTAATTTCATTAAATGTGATCCAATAGCGTACTATCCCCCGGTACCTTCGGAATATCGTCTCACAGTACCTGCAGTAAGCATCAACAGCCCTTCTGTCTTTCCATCCCCCATACTTTTTTACCAGAGCATAAGGGGTATCAAAATGGCAAAGCGTCACCACGGGTTCCATATTCAGCCGTCTGCACTCCGCAAACAGCCTGTCATAGAATTCCAGTCCTTTCTCATTAGGTTCGCTGTCATCTCCATTAGGGAAAATCCGGGGCCAGCTGATGGAAGTCCGGAAAGCTTGAATTCCCATTCCTGCCAACAGTTCCAGATCCTCTCTGAAGCGATGATAGAAATCAATTGCCTCATGACTTGGATAAAATTCCAGCTCTTTATCCAGATATTTCTCCGGATGATACAGCATATCCCAGCGTCCGTGAGCCGCATCCGGAAGAAGATCTACTATAGAAAGCCCCTTCCCTTCCTCTAAATATGCGCCTTCACATTGATTTGCCGCCATGGCCGCTCCCCACATAAACTTTTCTGAAATCATATCCGCTCCTATACAATTGTAAACAGTGTTTCCTGTTCTTTAATCTCTCCCGTTTTAGCCGGGATCACATCCAGGAATTCCTGTGTATTCGTCACCAGGACAGCAATGGTCATATCATAGCCTTCCGCTTCAGCAGCCTCCTTGTCAAACTGTACAAGCAGCTCTCCCTTTTTGACTACATCTCCATCTTTTACCATGGCAGTAAAATATTTTCCGTCCAGCTTCACTGTATCAATACCAATATGAATCAAAAATTCAGCTCCATTCTCATCCACCATAGATACAGCATGTTTAGTAGGAAACACACTGATAATTTTCCCGCTCACTGGCGCAGACACACGTCCATTTACAGGGATCACCGCCGCCCCTTTTCCCAGCACGCCGCTGGCAAAAGTTTCATCCTTCATCTCCTCAAGGCGAATTTCTTTTCCGTCCGCCGGACTGCTCACTTCTATCCTTTGTTCCAATGCTGCCGCAGCACCTTTTTTCACTGGCTTGGCAGTCTCCTGTACATCCTCAAAACCGAGAATCCATGTCAAAATAAATGTGATAACAAAACCAATTCCCACAGAAATAAACGCGTGTACGATATTCATGGGATTCTCACCGATAAATACCGCAAAAGAAGCCAGTCCGGGAGTACCTGATGTGTAGCGGACTACACCATTCAGTCCTGCATACAGACCTCCGCAGGCTCCGCCAATCATAACCGCATACAAAGGCTTTTTCAAACGAAGAGTGACACCAAACATCGCAGGCTCTGTTACACCAAGAAGTGCCGTAATTCCCGCAGAGGATGCAACCTGACGCAGCTCTCTGTTTTTTGTTTTAACCGCTACAGCCAGCGATGCAGCTCCCTGGCAGATATTTGACACAAAGCTTCCCGGCCCCATAATAGCCTCGCTTCCATAAGTAGCATAAGACTGCACAATCACTGGCGTAAAGCTCCAGTGCATACCCGTCATTACCAGAAGCGGCATGAAGGCGCCCATCAATGTCGGTACAAGCCACCCTACATTCTGATTCAGATAATCAGCTCCTGCTGCCAGACCGGTACCAATCGTATAACCCAGAGGTCCCAGAACAATAAAGGTCACCGGTGCCACAATCAGAATTGTAATCAACGGTTTGGAAAGAAATTTAATCGGCTTGGGTGATATCTTATCCGCCAGAGGCTCCACATAAGACATCAGCCAGACAGACAAAATACTCGGAATCACACTGGACCCATAAGAAATCAATGTAACAGGAAGTCCAAAAAAATGTACAGGATCTTCCGCCGCAACCAGAGAGGTAAAGTTCGGATGCAGAAGCGCCGCTCCGATAACCGCTGCTATGTACGGATTACATTTCAGCTTATGAGCCGCAGAAACAGCTACCAGCACTGGAAGAAAATAAAATGCCGCGTCTGCAATAAAGTTAATCATATAATAATTTTGCGATGCACTGTCAACCAGCTTAAAAAAAGTCAGCAATGTCAAAAGCGCCTTCAGCATTCCACCTGCGATCAACGCCGGGATAATCGGTGTAGAGGGCGTAAAATTTTCTGTGTCTATGGGGAAAAATCTTCTTTGATAAGAACCAGATATGTATAATTGTATTGTCCGAATTTCTGGTTTTCTGCTGTCGAATTATTTATCTGATAATAGTATTGCCCAT
>DXGH01000066.1 GCA_019114005.1 Candidatus Acetatifactor stercoripullorum | reverse complement strand
GAAGGATCATTTTGCAGATTATGACCTGCATGAGTTTTGTGATGACGGCTATACGGGAACAAACTTTGAGCGCCCAGGTGTGCAGGATATGCTTGAGCGGGTAAGAAATAATGAAATCAACTGTATCATTGTGAAAGATTTTTCCAGATTTGCAAGAGATTATATAGAGCTTGGTTCTTACCTTGAACAAATATTCCCTTTTTTGGGCGTCCGTTTCATTTCCTTAAATGACAAATATGACAGTGACAATTATCAGGGCAGCATTGCGGACATTGATGTGAATTTTAAAAATCTTGTATATGACCTTTACAGCAAGGATTTATCAGGGAAGGTGCGTTCCGCCCTTGCTGTGCGGAAGGAACAGGGGCAGTATGTAAGCGGAAACAGCCCTTTTGGCTATGAGAAAGACCCAAAGGACAGACACGCCTTGCTGATTGCCGGGGACGAAGCAGAGGTTGTCAGACGCATTTACTCTTTAACCGTAGAGGGATATACGGCATCGGAGATTGCCAGACTGTTTAATGAGACCCATGTAAAGACGCCCATTGAATTTAAGATGGAAAAAGGAAAAACCAGCAGGATTCCCAAAGGGAACCGGTTTATGTGGACTGCCAGCACTATATGCCAGATATTAAGAAATGAAATATATATCGGCAGCATAGTGCAGAAGAAATACGAAAAGGACTTTGTGGGCGGGAAAAACCACATAAAGCCCCGTGAAGAATGGCTGGTCAGTTACGGCCACCATGAACCGATTATTGACAGGAAAGTGTTTGACAAGGTGCAGGAGGGGCGTGGAAAGAAAAGGAATCCCAAGCGTCATCCCACACATCCGCTTACCGGGAAGCTGGTCTGCGGCTGCTGCAGCAGAAATCTGAGTTACCGAGCAGGTCTTAACCCATATTTTACCTGTAAAAACCGCTATTCCAATGCAATGGATCATTGTGTGGATAAGGCCGATGCAATGTTCTTAGAGCAGTATATTCTGCTTATGATGCAGGACAAACTGGAGACAGAGGGAGAGCTTGAGAGGCTTACCAAGGATATGATAGACCGCTATATAGATAAAATTGTAGTCTGCGATGAACAGCGTATTGAAATCTTCTGGAAAGAAAATTCAAAGGTGTGCGGCTGTCGGTCTTGATTTTGCAGTTGTTTGACATGGAAGCCTGTATTTTCAGACAATGACTTAACAGCGGGTATCTGTTTTGAAGAAAAAAAGAGTAAAAATCTTGAAAAAAATGAAAAAATATGCTTTCAGGCACTTGACAGGAGAGGGCATCGACTATACCAACCCGGTATTTCGGGACGCAAATGGGCAGAGCCGTATTTTGGCTATCTGGGATCAGACCATTCAGGAGGGCAGTCCTCCGGAGGGATTTTTGTATGGAACCGAATACACAAGAGAGGATATCAACCGGGCCCTGGCGGCCCAAGACCCTTACAGCGTTGTGCCCAGCAGGGATGAAATCGGACACGGCAGTGCAATGGCTGGAGTGGCGGCAGGCAGCATTCTGGTCAATGGAAGCAGCTCCGCCTATGTGGGCGCCGCCCCCGATGCGGATATTCTGGTGGTAAAGTTAAAGGAAGCCAAGCAGTATCTGCGGGATTTCTATTTGGTGCCCCAGGGAGTGCCTGCTTTTCAGGAGAATGACATTATGCTGGCGGTAAAGTATGCGGACGGCTTTGCCAGACTGTTCCGCCGTCCGGTGGTCATCTGCCTGGGGCTTGGCACCAGCTTTGGAGACCATGCGGGAAACTCCGCCCTTGCCCGGTATCTGCGCTGGGTGGGAGTGAAGAGAAACCGGGCGGTGGTGGTCTGCGGCGGCAATGAGGGAAATGCGGCCCATCATTACCAAGGCGCTCTGGAAAAGCGGACCACAGCCGCCCCAAGCGGTGTAAATGTGGAGATCAGGGTGGCAGAGGATGTGAGGGGATTTTTTCTGGAGCTGTGGGGAAGCGTGCCTGATGTGTTTCATGTGACCGTCCGGTCTCCCGGAGGGGAAACCATTCCCGCAGGCCGTCTGGGTGTCAGACAGAGCATTACCTATGGCTTTGTGTATGAGAGAACCCGGGTTACGGTGGACAGTGTGCTGGTGGAACCCGCATCTGGTGAGGAGCTGATTCTGTTTCGGGTACAGGACCCAACGCCTGGTATCTGGACTTTCAGGGTGGAGGCTGTGGGAGAGGTGCACAACGGAACCTTTCACATGTGGCTGCCCATTACGGCGTTTATGAGCTCCCAGGTATATTTTTTGGAATCCACTCCCTATACCACTCTTACGGAGCCGTCCATGGCTGCGGATATTATCAGCGTTTCCACCTACAATGCAGCCAATAACAGCTTTTATGCGGAGTCGGGAAGAGGCTTTAGCAGACTGGGAGATATCCGTCCTGATTTTGCCGCTCCCGGGGTGAATATTTCCACTATTTACGGAAAGCAGACCGGCAGCAGCCTGGCGGCCGCCATCACCGCAGGCGCAGTAGCCCAGTTTATGCAGTGGGCCATTGTGGAGGGGAACAACGAGCTGGTGGAAAGCCGGGAGATCAAAAATTACCTGATCAGGGGGGCTTCCCGCAGCAGTGATTTGAGCTACCCCAACAGGGAGTGGGGATACGGCCGCCTGAACATGGTGGGAACCTTTGACGCGCTCATCGGGCTGTAACCCGTGCTTTGCTCACCGGCTCTGGGAGGTGAGGAGGTCTGAAATTTTCTGCTCGGTGATCAAGGAGGAAATGCCCACAAGCCCTGTTTCAGGAGATGTCTGGCGTCTGAAAACATATTCAAAGCGGGAGAGACCCTGCAATTCCTGCTGAATACGGTCTGCAAGCCGGGGCCCCAGCACATCGGAAACAATACCGCCCAAAACAATAGTCCTGCAGTCCAGCAGTGCGGCAATGTTGTTGATGCAGGAGGCAAGGGGAGGGGCAATATAATCTATGATATCCCCAATAAGGGAAGCATCCGGCTGAACGCTTCTGTCAAAGACCATGCCAAAGCGCTGCTTTTCTAAACTGAGCGGAGAAGAAAAGCAGCGCTTTGCAAGGCTGTATTTTGACAAGGAGCTGGGAATCGGATACTCCTTTGGCAGAATCCATATGAACAGTTGTGATTTCTCACTGGGAAATTACGCCTGCTGCCAGGAGGAGAGTCCACAGCTGGATGAAGGACAATGGGGAAATGAACCACGGGGGAGCCTTACTGCCTGAGTACAGAGCTTTGTGGGCGGAGTATTATATCCGGTTTCTGCGGCTGTACCAAAAGGAGGGGGTGCCGATCAGTTACCTTTCTGTGCAAAATGAGCCATATGCTGTGCAGACCTGGGATTCCTGCCTTTATTCTGCCAAAGAGGAGGGGGAGTTTGTACGGGATTATCTGGGCCCGGCCCTGGAAAAATCCCAGTTTCATGATGTAAAGGTTTTGGTTTGGGATCACAACAAGGAGCGTGCTTTTGAGCATGTAAAAGAAGTATTTGCAGACAAAGAAGCCTCTAAATATATCTGGGGAACGGCCTTCCACTGGTACAGCGGCGACCATTTTGAGGCGCTGGATCTGATCAGGAAAAATTGGCCTGATAAGAGCCTGATGATGACGGAATGCTGTGTGGACTTGACCTGTCCCAGCCAGAGCGCCGCTGCAGAACGCTATGCCCATGAGATCATTGGAGATCTGCGAAACGGAACCCGGGCCTTTTTAGACTGGAATCTGCTGCTGGATGAAGAGGGCGGACCAAACCATGTGGGGAATTTTTGCGACGCACCCATTCGGATGAATACTAAAACCGGAAAATTGGACGTTCGTTTAAGCTACTACTATATCGGACAATTCAGCCGTTTTCTTCCCACTGGCAGTGTGCGGACAGCCTCCACTGGGTACAGTGAGGATTTGGAGCATATTGCGTTTGGGCGGCCGGATGGCTCCACGGCGCTTATGCTGTTAAACAGAAGGGATTATGATCTCCCGGTGATTATTCGCATAGACGGCTGGTGGAAAACGCTGGAGGCGCCGGCCCATTCTCTGTCCACCGTCTTAATAGAGTAAAGGGAATCGGACGCTGGTATGGACGCTGACATGCCGTGGATTTTGACATAATGTATATCGGTACAAAAAATTATTTTAAAATTTGGTGATTTTTGCATAGTTTTTATTTTTGAATGCGTAGAATAAGAAAAATGGCGGTGATATGATTAAAAATATGAGAAACTTTTGTGCAGTTTGGGGATGCTGCACAAGGGTTTCGGTAAATGTTGTGTACGGCATATGGCTGTAGAGCGCACAATGCTTAAGAAAGGTGGAATTCAAATGAGGTACAGAAAGAAAGGATGGAAATGGAGACGGGCTTCCCTGAAAAGAGGCGTGGCGTTTGCAGTGAGCGCTTCTTTGCTTTCGGGAAGCCTCTTTTTGTCTGGCGGACTGACCACAAGGGCTGGCGGATTGATGAGTCTGGAGCAGTGGCAGCAGTCTGTCAGCGGGGGCAATGTCTCGGGAGGAGATACGGTATCGGGGAATAACGGCATTATGTCCTTCAGTGCAGTGGAGCAGGATTATACGGATTTTACTGAGAATGAACTGATTTATTCCTTTGATTTCGGCACGGATGTTACCAAAAGCAATACCTATGGGCAATGGGTGGTCGACGCCTCCACGGGAGAGACGGCAAACTTAGGCTTTCTTGACGTGGAGTACAACAATACGGCCCAGGGCTGGGTAAACAATGTATATTATCCTCGGGAACTGAGTAAACAGGAGGCGGGAGCTTCCTATGTGACGAACGCAGAGGGCTGTCTGGCTGTCTCAAGCAAGGTCTGGACGGAAACGGAAAGCACGGGCTATGGGGTGTATACCTATGAGAATACCTCGGCCTTTGGCATGGAGCTTCCCAATGCGGACTACAGCGTGGAGGTGGTGTTGACCAATCCAACCTCTGCGGCATACAATGCGTATATTGAGGCGGAGGATATTACAAAGGTAAGCAGTACGGAAATTCCGGCGGGAGAGAGCAAAACCCTTACCTTTACGGCGGTGCTCATCGACGGTGTGCTGGACCTGAAATTTCTGGCGGAGAGCAGCGCGGCGAATGTGACGGATGCCCAGACAAAGACGGTTTATGTGTCAAAGGTAAAGGTCACCAGACTTGCCACCCAGCAGGCGGGCACAAAGCCGACTATTTATCTGGCGTCGGATTCCACGGTGCAGACCTATGAGTCGGACTATGAGCCCCAGACCGGCTGGGGCGAGACCTTGGCGTTATTTTTTGGCGGTGAGGTAACGGAGCGGGAATGTGCGGACTGTGATTACAGTCAGGCCCAGGTCTATGAGGCCCAGAATGTGATTGTGGAGAACAGGGCCATTGGGGGACGCTCCTCCAAGTCCTTTGTGGAGGAGGGAAAGCTGGATGACCTTTTGGAGGATATTAAGCCGGGGGATTATCTCTTTGTGCAGTGGGGCCACAATGATGCCACCTACAGCAGGCCCAACCGTTATGTAGCCTCCTCGGATTTTGGGGACTGGCTTCAGTATTACATAGACGGAGCCTTGCAAAGGGGAGCGACGCCGGTGCTTGTGACGCCTGTGGCCAGATACAGCTACGGCACGGACAGCAGCGGCAGTCTCACAAGCTTTCACAGCGATTTTGAGGCATACCGCCAGGTGATGCTGTCTATGGCTTCTGAACAGGCAATTCCCCTGATCGATCTGACCCAGCGCTCCATTGCCCTGTGCAACAGCTTTGGCATCGAAGGAGCGAAATCCTTGTTTTTGTGGGTGACAGCAGGAGAATACCCGGACGGGGCTTATGCGGGAGGCGCTTCGGATTCCACCCATCTGCAGTACTATGGGGCATATAAGTTTGCCCAGTGTGTGGCGAAGGGAATTCAAGAGAGCACGGATACGGCTCTTGCGGATTTAAAAAGCAGGGTGGTAATCAGCATTCCGGAAAATGTTCCCGGGGATGTGGACAACCTGGAGATTACGTCCGTGGGCGCAACCAGCGTAACCATGATCTGGGATGTGGCTTCGGACGCAGAGCTGTATTATATTTACAGACAACAGCTGGGGGGAAATGAGACGGCGGCAGATGTAAGCTTTGCAAACGCGGCCAAGTATTCTGTTTCCTCCTCCAACAAGTATACGGACAACAGCTGCGAGGCGGGGGAAACCTATGTATATGCGGTGCGCGGCTTCAATGAAAAAGGATTGGGAGATTTTTCGGACAAGGTGGAGGTGACCACCAAGGAGGCGGGCTACCGCTTTGATTTCAACTATGGCACATCTCCCACCATGGAAGGCTGGACGGGGGTAACCCAGAATCAGATGTACAGCGCCTCTGCCGGGTACGGCTGGATTACGGCTCCTGGCAATGGCCGTTACCGTGCAGATAACGGTAATGAGGATTCCTCCGACATGGCAGATGATTTCTGTCTGGGAGCGGGAGAATTTGCAGTGGATCTGCCAAACGGCGACTATGAGGTCACTGTGTATGCGGGGGACCTTCTGCCGGGCACAAGCACCATCAAGCCCTCCTACACTGCAGAGGGATATGCCCTGGGGAGCATTTCAACAAAGCTTGCTCTGGGAAGCTGCACCAACACCGTGCGGGTGACGGACGGACAGCTGAATCTCACAGTGGGCGGAACCAATGCTTATATTAACGGCATGACCGTCACCGGAATTTTGCTGGCTCCCACAGGTCTGGCGGCCACGGAATTAAGCACCAATGAGGCCAATGCAACGGTAAGCTTTCTCATAGGCTTTAATGGGATTGCGGAAGCGGTTTCCTACAATGTTTACTGTAAGAACAGCACAGATACGGACTTTGACATTGTAAAAACCATTCCTGCGGAAAGCATAAATGACTTGAATTATCGTGCCATGACAGGCTCCCTGGGGGAGACCTATGAATACTATGTGACGGCAGTGACCGCCGACGGAACGGAGTCCGCACCCAGCGAGACCATCACTGTGGCCCTGGTGGAGGAAGGGCCAAAGGCTGCGGCGCCTGCGAATCTGGTGTGCACCTCTCCCACGGAAAATACCACGCAGCTGCAAAGATTTGTTTCCTTACAGTGGGATGCGGTAGAGGATGCTGTGAAGTATATTGTCTATCGTTCCGATAAGGCGGAGGATGAAAAAGGCTTTCGGGAGTTTGTGAAGGTGGGAGAGAGCGCTGCCGTGACCTATACGGATGAAACGGTGACCACCCATATGCACTATTATTATAAGGTAGCAGCCCTTACCAGAACCGGTCTGGGACAGCTGTCGGAGGTATGCGTGACCCCGGTTACCGGAACGCTGGTTGCAGGGGGCTTAGAGAGCTATTCTGACAGAGGGGTGACGGCCATCTATCTGGGAGGCGCAGACGGGGCGGGAACCTATGTATCCGCAACGGATTCTCAGGGCAACGAGCTTTCAAGCGGCGTTTATGTAAGCTGGAGAAGCTATGAGGCTGACTTTGACAGCGATCATGATCTGACCACTACCTTTAATGTGTACAGGGGAAATACCCTGATCGCCCAGAATATCAAGGTGACAAACCTGGTGGATGAAGGGGGCGGCGCTTCCGATACCTATCGTGTGGAGGGAAGCAACGACAGCGCATTGGGACTGGCCTCGGAGGCTGTTTCCGTATGGCAGAATAAATATCTGGAGCTTACGCTGTACTGTCCGGCGGACGATACCATGCCAGACGGCAGCACCTGCAGCTATTCCGCAAACGATATGTCCGTGGGCGACCTGGACGGGGACGGAAAGCTGGAGCTTTTGGTAAAATGGTATCCAAGCAACGCCCAGGATAATTCCTCCGGAGGATATACCGGAAAGACCTATATCGACGCCTATGATGTGAATTTTAATACCGGAGCTGCAAGTCTTTTATGGCGTATTGACATGGGCGTGAATATCCGATCCGGCGCTCATTACACACAATTCCAGGTGTGGGACTATGACGGCGACGGCAAGGCGGAAATCGCCCTGAAGGCAGCAGATGGAACCACCTCCTATGTAAGCAGCGACGGAACAGCCCAGGGGCTTACCCAGGAGGACTATGTGGGAGCCTGCAGCAGCCAGGAACTGCCTGTAAATACCATCAGCGCCGCAAACGACTACCGAAATTCTGGAGGCTATATACTGGAGGGACCGGAGTATTTTGCCATTTTTGACCATGACGGCAGTCTCATCGACGCGGTGGACTATCTTCCGGGAAGAGGCACTGTGAGCGCATGGGGGGACGCATACGGCAACCGGGTGGACCGCTTCTTGTCCGCAACCGCATACTTAAACGGAGAAACGCCCTTTGCCGTGTTCTGCAGAGGCTACTACACCAGAACCTGCCTTACGGCCTATTATCTGAAGGATACCGATGAGGACGGAATCGGGGATACCATCGACACCTATTGGACCTTTGACACGGACGCTCTTGGGCTTCCCCCTGAGGGAACGGAGTACGAGGCCCAGGGCAACCATGGCCTGAGCGTAAACGATGTTGATATGGACGGCAAGGATGAGATTATTTATGGGGCCCTGGTTATTGACCATGACGGTTCCTTAAAGTATACCACCAGTCTTGGACATGGCGACGCCATGCACGTGTCGGACTGGGTATCCTGGAACGACGGACTGGAAATTATGAGCGTACATGAGCACAGCGACGCCCAGTATCAGGTGGAGATTCGTGATGCGGAGACGGGCGAAATTCTCATGGGCTATCACACCGGACAGGACACCGGACGAGGGGTGGCCGCAGACATCGATCCCACCTGGGAAGGGGCTGAATGGTGGTCCATTGTAGGCGCTGACTTTGACGGCAGCTATGAGCCTGCATGGAATTCTACTGAGGGGGAGGTATATTCCACCTGGTCGTCCTTAAGCAGCCTGATCACCTTGTCGGATTCCACTCCCGCGTCGAACTTTACGCTTTTCTGGGATGGGGATTTGTTAAGTGAGATTCAGGACCATACTTTTAACGAAACAGCCTATGTATCCACGGGAACGGTGCTTTCCAAGTGGAATTACGAAGAGGGAGAGCAGGAGACACTGCTGTCCTCCACGGAAATTTTGTCCAACAACGGAACCAAGGGCAATATGGGCCTGGCTGCGGATATTCTGGGCGACTGGCGTGAGGAAATCATTACCAGAACCGCCGCAGATAAGAATAAGGTAAGAATTTATATGACCACCATCCAGACAGATTATGTGGTGCCCTGTCTGTTGGAAAATCTTGCCTACAGAGAGGGTGTGGCATGGCAGAACGTAGGCTACAATCAGCCTGCAAATGTAAGCTATCTGTTATCCCAGGGCCTGGTAACGCCAAAACTTGGGGATGTGGAGGCAGGAAACGGCTATGTGGAGTTTACCTTCACTCCGGGAAGCGACGGAGATTTGTACGGCCATGAGATCACCGGCTATGAGATTTACAGAGCCAAGGGAGACGGCGGGTATACGCTGCTTGATACGGTGGATATAGAGGAGCTGGATGTGGCCGAGGATGAAGATGCTCAGGAGATCATCGGCTGGGAGGAAGGCGATGTTGCAGGACAGTTTGATTTTGGAAACAAAACCACAGCCTCCGGCTTTACTACTGTCACCAACGGCGCCTACAGCGCATCTGCGGGCTATGGCTTTACCAGCGCAGGTGAGATCAACTATAACCGGGTGGGCGTAGGGATCACACCTGCCGGAGAGACCGCAACCGCTTTGGAAACCGCATGCTCCGATTTGTGCAGAGCCTCCGATGAGCTGACCTTTGAGGTGTATCTGCCTGCGGGCACCTATCAGGTGGAGGTTTATGCCGGCGCGGGATACAGCAACAGCGCCTATAATGGAAACAGCATTACCGTGAACGGACAGAATCTGGGAACCGTAAGCCAGAGCCCGCTGATTGCGGATATGGTAAAGACGGCACAGGTTACCCTGGAAGAGCCGGGAAATATTGTGGTAACGGCCCAAAACAGCGGCCAGCTGGCCATTTTAAACGCGCTTGTGATCACAAAGCTTACGCCTGTTTACGGAAGCGCTTCCGACAGTGACGCAGAACTGAAATATATTTACCGGGACACCACGGTAGAAGCGGGCGCGGCCTATTATTACAAGGTTGCGGCAGTGGTGAGCTATCCCAAGGAAACGGGAGGAACGGGTGAAAGAACCGCCCATATGTCTGCGCCTGTGGAAGTACAGGCCCAGACAGCGGGGGCTGACAATTAGACAAGTACAAGGGAGGACGGGAAACCGTCCTCCTATTTTTATGTAAGTTGCGTTTTATGGTTAAAAAAACAGTCAACTCAAAATACCATCCTAAAATATCTAAAAATGCACTCGAAAGTTGCTGAATAGTTGATAGTATGCAACCTTATGCCCTGTTAAAATACAATTGTCATAAAAGCTGCCGAAAAAGCAGCAAAAGCCTATGCCATGAGGCGCTGTCTTGGAAAAGAGGTGAGACAGGTGAAGCGCAGAAAAAGGAAAGCGGATGAGAATACCATTGATACGGTCAGTAACGTGGTGGAATTCTGTATTCCGGAACCGGACCATCATGCGGACAGGATTCGGAAATTTACCGAATGTCTGGGAAAGGGAATTATGCAGATGTGTCCGGAATATGGTCTGACTGCTCCAGCGCTGGAAGCTATTGTGCATGCTTCTGCCATACACGATATCGGTAAGCTTGCTGTGCCTGAGGAAATCTTACAAAAGCCGGGGAAGCTTTCGGGGCAGGAGTGGGAGATCATAAAGCTGCACACAATACAGGGCGATGAGATGATACGCAACCTGATGTACCTGGATGACGAGGGGATTCATGATGTCTGCTGCGATATTGCAAGGCATCATCACGAAAGGTATGACGGTGGAGGCTACCCGGATGGTCTTAAGGGAGAAGAGATTAGTATAGGAGCACAGACGGTAGCCCTGGCGGACGTCTATGACGCACTGCTGTCGAAGCGCACTTACAAGGAGGCTGTTGAGCCGGAGCAGGCTTTTATGATGATTATGGCGGGAGAATGCGGGGTTTTTTCTCCAAAACTTTTAAGGGTGTTTGAAAAGGCAAGGAAAGAGATGGAGGAGCTGATTTGAGGATATGCAGCAAATTATGAGGCAAATGCAACCAAAAGTTGCGAGAAGTTGATAGAATGCAACTGTTTTAATTAATAGAATCTAAATTAAAACAGCAAAATGCTTCAACAACAACCATTTGCATATCTCCGAGAAAGATGCGGAGGTGTCATGATGAAAGAAAGGAAGAGCTTTAAAAGGAATTTAAAGGTCATATTTGGCACAATTACGCTGCTCCTGATCCTGTCACAGACATTATCCATTATTGAAATTATGGGATTGGGCTCAGTGACAGGGAATATTATCAGTCAGCTTGTGATTTTGGCCATTAATGTGACTGCAGTGTGGGCTGGCTATACCGTTCTGTCAAAGAAGCTGCTGGCCCCTTTGATTGAGATGGATGGTGCGGCGATGGAGCTGGCGGCGGGAAATCTGAACATCGATATCAACCATGAATCGAAGGATGAGGTGGGATATCTGGCGGACAGCTTTCGGGGCCTGATTGCAGGGGAGAATTTGATCATAAATGATATGACCCACATTATACGGCAGTTTAATGAAGGCAACTTCGACCAGAGAACCTCCTGTGAGGCGGAATATAAGGGCAGCTTTGCCATTATTCTTGATGAACTGAGAGCGCTGGCGATTTCCTTCAGCACCACGATGGCAGGAATTGATGAGGCGGCGGAGCAGGTGTCTGTGGGCTCGGATGATTTGTCGGGCTGTTCCCAGGATCTGGCCAGGGGCGCTGCCGATCAGGCAGCAGCAGTGGAGCAGCTGCTGGCGAGCGTAATCACGATTACGGAAAGCGTAAGCGAAAATACTGCAGCTGTCAACCAGGCCAATGATAATGTGAAGGTAATCAACGAGCAGGCGGAGGCCAGCTGCCGGAAGATGGATGAGCTGACGGACGCAATGGGCAGCATCAAGGATGCGTCCAGTGAAATCGAGGAAATCATAGGGAATATTGAGGACATTGCCTCCCAGACCAACCTGCTGTCCTTAAACGCCGCCATTGAGGCGGCCAGAGCGGGAGAAGCGGGGAAGGGCTTTGCAGTGGTGGCCGACCAGATCAGAAAGCTGGCGGAAAACAGTGCGGCGTCCGCAGTGATGACCAGAAAGCTTCTCACCAGATCCATAGAAGATATCCAGAGGGGAAACGATATCGCACAGGAGACGGCGCAGGCTATGCAGCTGGTGCTGCAGGAGCTTGGCGAGCTGCTGGTAGCTGCAGAACAGATCAAGGCAGGCTCCTCCAGCCAGGAAAAGACCATGAAGGAGATCGAAGAGGGAGTAGAGCAGATTACCAGCGTGATTCAAAACAATTCCGCTGCTGCTCAGGAGAATTCGGCAACCAGCCAGCAGCTGGCCGCTCAGGCAATGCTTTTGAAGGGGATGGTGCAGCAGTTCAAGCTGCGCCAGGCTTAAAGCTCCAGGGAAAATTAAATGTAAGGAAACCGGTTTTAAGGGCCGGTTTCCTTTTTTTACAATCTTTTCATCATTTTCTGAATAAATTATTTCTATTTTTAACTATAGGATGTATAATAGTATTGCGAATTTAGAAATGCACCTGCAGTTTCTGCGTGCGGTTATTTTTACGGAGAAATATTATGGGGAATGGATTCACAGGAGAAGCCGGCAAAAAAGCGAGGAGAAACAGCATTACATTAGGAGAGAATATCCGGCGCAAAAGGACAGAACAGAATATTTCACAGGAGGAGCTGGCTGAACGGCTGGATATCAGCAGACAATCCATCTCCAAGTGGGAGACTGGCCTGTCGGAGCCTTCCACCAAAAATCTTACGCAGCTTTCGATGATTTTTCAGTGTGAGCTTTCGGAGCTTATGACTGATACTGCACAGACAAAGGAAACCCAGGATTTCTCGGTGATCGGCGTGGCCGTGACCCGTTTTGACCTGGGAAAGCTGAAATACTTTTTTCAGGAAATGCCGTTGGATATCATAGATTGCTGCGGAGCCAGCATTGTGCTTACCTGCGGACAAAATCAAGAGGAAAGAAGGATGCTGGAAGAGACGGTGGAGGTATACACTGGACACCGCTGTAAAACGGTACTGGCGGGGGAAAGTCTGGACTCCGGCGAAATTTATCTGGCGGACAGGAAAAATTACGGTGGGAGCTTTGACCATTTTTTTGAAGCGCTGGCGCGAAGGTACGGGGAAAACGCAGTGGCGGTTCTCTTTTCTGATTTTGAAAAAAGCGGCAGGGATGGAGCCGGACAGGTGAAAAAAGCAGGGGGTCTCTGCGTTTTGTGCGAGCCCGAGAAAAAGCAGAAGGGGGCAAGATATTGGGACGCCTCGGACAGCAGCCTTTTTGATTATGTGCTGGAGCCGGTGAACATGGGCTATTGGATTGCCAATCATGTGAGAAAAAAATATTTTGAAGGGACGGAAAAATACCAGGGCTTTCTATCGGAGAGATTTTACCACAGGGTGCAGGAATGTCTGAAGAAGGTGGGGCTGCACTCCTACGCGGACTTTAAGGAGGAATTTTTTATCAGATCCGTTCTGGAGCGTTTTGAGGAGAACGGGGTGGCCTCCCCGGATTATTATGGACGGATTCTGGAGAGCTCTGTGGAGGAGCAGAAAAAGCTGGCAGGCTGCATTGAGAGAAATGTATGGGGAGATAAGAAAAATTGGAGCGATCTTTTAGAGATTTCAGATATTATAGAGGAGATAAAACCGGAATTTAACGGTATCCGCATATGGGTTGCAGGCAGCGGCAGCGGGCTGGACGCCTATGTGGTGGCTATGATGCTGTCTGACTATATGGAGGAACACAGGTGGTATGACAAGGTAAAGATTTTTGCCACAGACGTGGAGGAGGATATGGTGTCCGCAGCCATCAAAGGATTTTTCGAACCGGATGACATAATGGAGCTGCCGGACAAATGGAAGCGCAAATATTTTCAAAAGAGGGATTCTGGTTTTCAGGTCAGCCAGGTGATCCGAAATATGATTATTTTTTCCGTGCATGATATTTTGACGAATCCCCCTTTTTCCAGGCTGGATTTGCTGATCTGCAGAGATGTGATGAAAAAATTCCGAATCCGCAGCAGAAAGACCATGATCGCCCGTTTTGCCTATGCGCTGAATCAAAACGGCTATCTGGTGCTGGGGAGGGGAGAGGATATTGACGAGCTGTGCAGCTGGTTTGCCTGTGAGGAAAAATATAAGGGGAGAATATGGAAAAAACAGAAGGATGCCCCTATTTCCCTGAATGTACGGACATCTGTAAAGGAATCACTGTCTGTGGGGAAGGTGGTGGAGGAGCTGCTTACGGCCAGCATGCCGGCCTGCATTATTGTGGACGAAAGACATGAGATTTTGTATACCGGACAGGAAGCCGGAAAGTATCTCCAGTTCAAGGCCGGGGAATTCTCCAAAAATCTTTTTGACAATGTGGACAGAAAGACACGGGTTTTGATCGATATGGCGTTAAAATATCTGGAGCCTTCCGGGGAACGCCGGGAGATTATGGTGGTGAAGGAAGGAGAAGAGGGTGCCGGAAACATCAATATTCATGTGCTGGGCAGAGTGATCAGAGAGCGCTGCTATTATCTGATCTGGTTTGAGACCCAGGAGGATAAAGAAAAGAAAAACAATGAGTATGAGCTTTTCAGCCGTAAGGAGGAAAAGCTGGAGCGGGAGCTGGATATTTCCCAGGAGAACCTTTATCAGGCATTAAAGGAGCTGGATGATACCAGGGATAAGTACGAGCTGATCAATGAAAAGCTGCAGAGCACCAACGAGGAGCTGACGCTGATGAACGATGAGCTGCAGATGGCGAATCAGGAGCTTGCGGCCTCCAATAGAAAGCTTACCCGTGTGAATCTGGAATACCAGAGAAAGATCAATGAAATGCCGGATTTTTCCGGGGAAGGACTAGACTTTTTTGAGCTGATGGGACTGCAGACGGTTTTTCTGGATCGTGATTTTTGTATTAAGAAGATGTCCGAGGGCATACCGGAGATTACCAATATCAGGGAATATGACATGGACCAGAATATAGCGGCTGTCAATCTGATGGAGGGCTACCTTGGGTGGCGGGATGATGTAAAAGCTGCCAGAGAAGGGCAGAAGGTGATGCGGGTTGTGGACGGAAAGGGAGGCAGTCGGTTTATTGTACAGATTCTGCCCTATGGTTTTGAGGACAAAAAGCCATTTGGATACGTGATACTGATTCAGACTGTAGAGAAAAAAAGGAGAGCAGAGGAATGAAGGAAGAAAGCAGAGAAGAAAGCAGGGAAAATAATAGTTTTTGTGTCGTAGGAATCGGAGCCAGCGCCGGGGGGCTGGAGGCGCTGCAGGATTTTTTCAAGGAGCTGCCCGAAAATTCAGGAGCGGCCTATGTAGTGATACAGCATCTCTCTCCTGATTATAAGAGCATTATGGATGAGCTTTTGCGCAAGTGCACCAGTATGCCGGTAATGGTTGTGGAGGACGGGATGGAGGTTTTGCCGGATCATGTGTACTTGATTCCTCCCAAAAAGGAAATGACCATCCGTGGCAACAGTCTGATGCTCACCGACCAGGGGCGGGTAAACCATGTGAATCTGGCTATTGATATCTTTTTTAAATCCCTTGCGGAGGACTGCGGAAAATATGCCATCGGGGTAGTGCTTTCGGGAGCGGGCAGCGACGGCACCCAGGGAAGCAGGTATATAAAGGAATACGGCGGCATGGTAATGGTGCAGGAGCCCAGCAGCGCCACCTTCAACAGTATGCCGGTGAACGCCATTCAGACGGGGCATGCGGATTATGTGCTGGAGCCGGCGGCCATGGGAGCGGCTATTGTGTCTTATATGGAGAATCTCTTTCATCCCGAGCTGAATAAGAAGGAGGTTCAGGAGGATAATGAGCTGTTCCGAAACATTCTGGTTTCCCTGAAGGAAAAGTATGGAATTGATTTTTCTGATTACAAGGAGCAGACCATCAGAAGAAGGCTTGAGCGCAGGGTAAGCATCAAGCAATTCCGTTCCTTAAGCGATTACTATAATTTTTTCAAAAATTCCAGAGAGGAAAGAGAGTGCCTGCTAAAGGAATTTCTCATTGGCGTCACCGGCTTTTTCCGGGACAAGGACGCCTTTGAATATTTGAGAACCCATGTATTTCCAGATATTGAGCCCCAAAAGGGAGGCTACCGGATCTGGTCTGTGGCCTGCTCCACAGGGGAGGAGGCGTACACACTGGCTATACTCCTTACGGATTATATGGAGAAAAACCACATTGACAGAGATTTTAAAATCTTTGCCACAGATATTGACAGGGACGCCTTGAATGTGGCCAGCGCTGCCGTATACGCGGACAGTGTGGCTTCTGCCGTGCCGGCGGAATATCTGCAGAAATATTTTACCAAAATCGAGGGAGGCTATAAGGTAAATTCCCAGATCAGGAAGAGGATTATTTTCTCCGTGCACGACGTCTTGGTGGATCCGCCCTTTTCCAAGCTGGATCTTTTGGTGTGCCGGAATTTGTTCATCTACTTAAAGCCCACGGTGCAGCAGGGGCTTTTGCAGCGGTTTTATTATTCCTTAAACCCCAACGGATACCTGTTTATGGGAAACAGCGAATCCATTGGGGAAATGAGCGACGTGTTTCTCTCCCAAAGCCGGAAATATAAAATTTACCAGAAAAAGGAGGTGCCCGGGAGCAGCGCTCTGATGGGCATGCGGTTAAGCAGGGATTACGGGAATTTCTTTGTGCATAACTACCGCATCCGGGAGAAGAACGATGAACGGGGCCTGGGAATCGAGAAAATTGTGGAGCAGGCCTTTTCCATGGTCATGCCTCTCTTTGTCATCGTAAATGAAGGGGACAATATTGTGTATACAGGCAAGGATATCAGCCGGGTGCTGCAGATCGGCCAGGGCGTGTTTACCCAGAACATTTTTGCCAACCTGCCTCATGGGCTGGGTATTTTCGTAAACGGCATACTGCGCAAGCTAAAGAGCGGTGAGCAGGAGGCGTCGGCGGTGTGCGCCGCAGGCTTCCCCAAATTCCCCAATCAGAATGTGATCATATCCGGCTACCGGCTGGAGACGGCCAAGGCGGTTTTCTATCTGTTAACCTTTGAGATCAAGGATTTGTCCGACCTGGAGTCCGGCGTGGACGATGAGGAACGGCTTTTGTCGGGAGAGCGGATCACGGACCTGGAGGAGGAGCTTCGAATCACCAGGGAAAATCTGCAGGCTACCATTGAGGAGCTGGAGACGGCCAACGAGGAGCTGCAGAGCACCAACGAGGAGCTGGTGGCGGCTAACGAGGAGCTGCAGAGCACCAATGAGGAGCTGCAGTCCGTGAATGAAGAGCTGTACACGGTCAATTCCGAATACCAGTCCAAGCTGGATGAGATGACCCATGTGAATATGGACATGGATAATCTGTTGAATAATGTGGAGGTAGGCGCCCTGTATCTGGACGATCAGTTCAGAATCCGCAAGATAACCCCAATGATTCCCCGAATTACCCATGTTATGGACGTGGATGTGGGACGTCCCATCTCCCATCTGTCCCTGATGGACACCTATCCCAACTGGAAGGAGGACATTCAGGAGGTATTCCGTACCAGACAGCCTCTGGACAGGGAGATTTCCGAACCGGGCGGGAGGTTCTGGCTGGTGCGCATCCGGCCCTACCGGACGGACTACAATGCGGTGGAGGGCATCATTATGACCTTTGTGGAGGCCACGGAGCTGCGCATGATGAAGAATTCCACCTTTGCAAATGCAGGACTTTTGTACTGGCAGAGAGAAAATTCCCAGGTTCTGCAGTGGAGATACCGGACGGATATTCATCTGTGCACCATCTACAAGACGGGAGGCTTTGATGTGGAGAAGGAATTCACAGTGTCTCCGGAGGAATTTTACGAATCCCTGCAGGAGGATGACAGAACCCATATCATAAGCGCCTTAAAAGAGCTGCGGGAGACGGATAAAAAGAGCTGTGAGCTTACCTGCCGTCTGAAGCACACCAGTGAATACGGGCTGAAGGGGTGGATTTATCTGCAGGTTTATAAGCTGGAGCAGAAGGAGGGCGGCGGCACGAACGCGCTTCAGGGGACGGTTACCAGCTTAGAGCCGGCTGTGCCTCAGGAGGCGGCAGCTCAGGAGACTGTTGCTTCTCAAGCGCCGGCTGTCTCCAAGGAGACAAAAAGTGCTGACTGATAAAATAAAGGCGCCTGTTCCCCGGCCCATGGGAACTGCTCTATGGGCTGGGGAGCTCAAAGGGCAGGTATGAAGGGCAGAAGCCAATCATATATTGTTTTAAACTAAGAATAGATGGTTGCAATTATGAAAAAATTTCTACCCACCTTGCTTTTTTTGTGCGCCATGTTCTTTTTGGGAAGAACCATTGCAGCGGCAGTATATGACACAAAGGAGACTTCCGGAAACGCTTTAAGCTCGGAAAACTGGGGACTCGGATTCGGGAAGGAAGGAGAAAAGCCCACAGGCAACGCAGCTGCCGCAGAGCTTGCAAAATACGATACCTATTATATCGGCCAGGGCGAAGAGAAGGTGATTTACCTGACCTTTGACTGCGGATTTGAAAACGGCAATACAGAGCCTATCCTGGACGCCTTGAAAAAGCATCAGGCTCCAGCCACCTTTTTTGTGGTAGGCCATTATCTGGAATCGGCACCGGAGCTGGTAAAGCGGATGGTGGAGGAGGGGCACACCGTAGGCAATCATACATATCACCATCCCGATATGTCCTCTTTGTCGGACCGGGCGTCCTTTGAAAAGGAGATAGGGGATGTGGAGGCTTTGTTTCAGGAGATTACGGGACAGGAGCTTTCCATGTATTACAGACCGCCCCAGGGAAAATATAATCTTTCCAATCTGCAGATGGCAAAGGAGCTGGGCTATACCACCTTTTTCTGGAGTCTGGCCTATGTGGATTGGTATCAGGATGACCAGCCCACCCACGAGGAAGCCTTTTCCAAGCTGCTTACACGGATTCACCCGGGGGCAATCGTGCTTCTGCACAATACCTCCAAGACAAACGGGGAAATTATAGATGAGCTCATGACAAAATGGGAGGAGATGGGCTATACCTTCCGTCCTCTTTCTGATTTTGTAAAGGAGGAAGCCGGGGGGAGCGCCTGATAATGAGCAAAGGCAGCTGCATAGCAGCGAAAAAGCGCCTTGGCGCGGCTTTGCGAATGGCGCGGGCTGAACAGTTACGATATTTCGGACGAAAAGCCATAAGGCTTTGACAAGCAGCAGCATTGTCTTTATAATAGGGAGCAGAAGATACAACCAGACACCTGCCGGGGACGGCAGATGAAAGAGGTGCTAGATGGAGAAAGAAATGATCATAGTTCTCGACTTTGGTGGGCAGTACAACCAGCTGATTGCCAGGAGAGTGAGAGAATGCAATGTTTACTGCGAGGTACATCCCTATAATCTTCCCCTGGGGAAGCTGAAGGAAATGAATCCCAAGGGGATTATTTTCACCGGCGGGCCAAACAGCGTCTACGGTGAGGATTCCCCGCTGTGCGATCGGGCGGTGTTTGAGATTGGGATTCCCATTCTGGGAATCTGTTACGGTTCCCAGCTTATGGCGCACATGCTGGGGGGGAAGGTGGCAACGGCCCCTGTGAGCGAATACGGCAAGACCGAGGTGACTGTGGACCCCCATAAGGCTTTGTTCCAGGGAGTTTCAGAAACTACGATCTGCTGGATGAGCCATACGGATTATATTGAGAGGGCGCCGGAGGACTTCTGCGTGACCGCAAAAACCCCTGTCTGCCCTGTGGCGGCCATGGAAAATGAGGAAAGAAAGCTCTATGCGGTGCAGTTTCATCCTGAGGTAATGCACACCCAGGAGGGAATGAAAATGCTGCACAATTTTGTGATCAACATATGCGGGTGCAGCGGTCAGTGGAAGATGGATTCCTTTGTGGAAACCAGCATCCGGGAGCTGAGAGAGAAGGTAGGAGACGGCAAGGTGCTGTGCGCGCTGTCAGGCGGAGTGGACTCCTCTGTGGCGGCGGTGCTTTTGGCAAAGGCGGTGGGAAAACAGCTCACCTGCGTGTTTGTGGATCATGGCCTATTGCGCAAAAACGAGGGCGACGAGGTGGAAGCTGTATTCGGCCCCGAAGGCCCTTACGATTTGAATTTTATCCGGGTAAACGCCCAGGAGCGTTTTTATGAAAGACTGGCGGGAGTAACGGAGCCGGAGCAGAAGCGCAAGATCATAGGCGAGGAATTTATCCGGGTGTTTGAAGAGGAAGCAAAGAAAATTGGTTCTGTGGATTATCTGGTGCAGGGAACCATTTACCCCGATGTGATCGAAAGCGGTCTTGGAAAATCCGCAGTGATCAAGTCCCACCACAATGTGGGAGGGCTTCCTGACTGCGTGGATTTTAAGGAGATCATTGAGCCTTTGCGGCTTTTGTTCAAGGATGAGGTGCGGAAGGCGGGACTTGAGCTAGGCATTCCGGAGTACCTTGTCTACAGGCAGCCCTTCCCGGGGCCGGGACTGGGCATCCGTATCATCGGCGAGGTGACGGCTGAGAAGGTCAAGATGGTACAGGAGGCCGACGCCATCTACCGGGAGGAAATTGCAAAGGCCGGTGTGGATAAGGGGCTCGGACAGTACTTTGCAGCGCTCACCAATATGAGAAGCGTGGGCTGCATGGGCGACGAGAGAACCTATGATTATGCGGTTGCCTTACGTGCGGTGACTACCTCGGATTTCATGACTGCTGAGGCGGCGCAGCTGCCATGGGAGGTGCTTGGGAAGGTGACGAACCGGATCGTGAATGAGGTGAAGGGGGTCAACCGGGTGGTGTATGACTGCACCAGCAAGCCGCCTGGGACGATTGAGTTTGAATAACCATTTGTGAAAATCAAGCCTTTATTTACACATATTCCAAACAAAAAGTGTTAAGTTTTGGCAACGATTTGGCAACAGAATCTAACGCAAATGTGTTAAGTGAAATATTATATTAATTGCATTTAAATAAGACCTTACTGAAGATCTTTTCCAAGCTGGAGAGGAATTTCGATAAGGTCTTTTTCTATTTATCTGATTTTTTCTTGTATGGTCTGTTGCCACTAGAAAATGGAATTAAAGCAGACCTCGCTTCTTCATTTCTTCTGATAATGCATCCTGGAGTTCGGCATCCAGTTTGTCAGAGATGGCATTCTTTACATAGCCGGCGGTTGGTTCAATGTTTGGGAAGTTATATCTCCAATTGTCGTATTCATCTTCGGAGATTTCTCCCTGTTTAAGCTTGGAATATTGACTGAGCCAGGCGAAGAACATAGGTGCTATCTGGTCATAAGCCTGATGATTTTCGTCGAGAGTTATACATGGACGTCCATCCTTATCAGTACTTATTTGGAATCCATACTCGTCCTCAAGGGCGAAGAAGGTATGCATCAATCCAAGATAGGAATCAATATTAGGTACTGTGATTGCTCTGGTTGTAACACCAAAGATATCAGCTAATTGTTTAATCAGGTCATCTTTTGGAGTACGGGCTTCGGTTTCGTATTGTGCGATACGAACATCTGAAGTTTTACCCATGAATCCTACCATTTCACCGAGTTCTTTTTGCTTTAATCCTTTTCTGCTTCGGAATAATCGTATTCTTTTTCCTAACATAGTTGCCTCCTTTTGTCCGTTAATGTTGCCATTAGCATTATAGTTAAATCAATTTGTTTAAGTGTAGTATAACACCTGTAAATAATGTAATCAAGAAGAACTTTAACAAAAAAAGTTAATTATTTGTTAAAAAGGTCTTGACTTAACTAAAAAGAGTTAATATAATGACTATACAAAACTTAACGGATAAAAGTTAAGTATAAAACTGAATGAGTGTACGAAACCGAACAAACCGCCAAGACCTTCATAATGAAGCGAGCGCCTGAGTACAAGGGAATAGAAGTACAAGGGATGGCACAGCACCGAGCAGGGTTGCCTGTCAGAACGGGGACGAGAATACACCAAACAAAATCTACAATGAAAGGAGGCGAAGGGAATATGGAAGAAAAGACATTTTTAACAGTGGATGAAGTTGCAGAGCTATTAACAGTTTCAAAGTCAAAGGCTTATGAGATTGTAAGACAGCTGAATAAGGAATTGAAAGCAAAAGGACTTATTACAGTAGCTGCAAGAGTTAGTAAAGCATATTTTTATGAAAGAATGTGCTACAGCAAAGAGTAGTGGAAAGGAGTTGATTATATGTCGGTTTATAAAGACAATGCTACCGGCAAGTGGCGTGTGATATACCGATATACGGATATCACAGGAAAACGAAAGCAGACACAAAAACGTGGCTTTGAAACAAAACGAGAGGCAGTTGCCTGGGAACATGAGATGATGCTAAAAGCTCAGGCGAAGCTAGATATGACCTTTGGTAGCTTCTATGAGATATACGAAGCGGACAAGGCATCAAGGTTAAAGCAGAGTACCTGGGAGACGAAAAGTCATATCATAAGAACAAAGATTTTGCCATATTTTGCAGAGCGTAAGATAGATGAAATTGAAGTCAGAGATGTGATTGCATGGCAGAATGAGCTTCTGGCAGCCTTTAAGGATGAAGGAAAGGAAGAAAGATATTCTCAGGACTATTTAAGGACGATACAAGCTCAGCTTACAGCAATATTTGCACATGCGATGAAATATTACAATCTTCCGAAGAATCCGTCCTCACTGGCAGGAACCATTGGTAAGGAGGTACCAAAGGAGATGCAATTTTGGACGAAAGAAGAGTATCTAAAATTTGTAGAGGCAATGATGGACAAGCCGCGTTCCTATTATGCTTTTGAGCTGTTATATTGGACGGGAATTCGTTCAGGAGAGTTGCTGGCACTTACGCCAAGCGATTTTGATTTTGAAAAGCAGACATTGCGAATTAATAAAACATTTCATCGCTCGAAGGGGGAGGATATTATTACGACACCTAAGACGGTAAAAAGTAATCGAATTATCACTTTGCCCCCATTTTTGTGTGATGAGATTAAAGATTATCTTGGAATGTTTTATGAGATAGGTGAAAGTGAGAGGATGTTCAGTTTTACAAAATCATATCTTGGTCATGAGATGGAAAGAGGTTGTAAGGCATCGGGCGTGAAAAAAATCAGAATTCATGATTTACGTCACCCTTATGTCAAGCCCACGACAAAAAAATATTTATTTTTTCTTGTCCCCATGATACAGCTTTCTTGATAGGGATTTTGCCGCCTCCCGTTTCTGTTCGGCGGCAAAAAAAGCATGAAGTCGTTCCTTTT
>DXGH01000065.1 GCA_019114005.1 Candidatus Acetatifactor stercoripullorum | reverse complement strand
GAAAATCTGGAGAAAACAGGCGAAGAAATAATTGCGGAATGCGCTGTAAAAGATCGGATCTGGGGAATTGGTCTTTCTATGAAAGATGAGAATAGGTATTGCATAGATAGATGGAGAGGGCAAAATTTGTTGGGGGAAGTTTTGATGCGGGTGAGAGAAGATATCAGGCACCAGAATAAGGTGGATTAGGCATTCCAGAATGCTGAAAAAGCTTTCCCCGATGCGGCAGATGAAACAGAATTTCGTACAGAAACAGATGATTATGCGAAGAAAATCCGTCACGAAGAAGAGAAAGGATAAATCATGGATTATTTTGAATTAGTATCCCCATACGCCCCCACCGGCGACCAGCCCCAGGCAATCGAGGCGCTGGTCAGGGGCTTTAAAGAAGGCAATCAATTTGAAACGCTGCTGGGTGTCACAGGCTCGGGCAAGACCTTTACCATGGCCAATATCATTCAGGCCCTGAACAAGCCGACCCTGATCATCGCCCATAACAAGACGCTGGCCGGACAGCTCTACGGTGAGTTTAAGGAGTTTTTTCCGAACAATGCCGTGGAGTATTTCGTCTCTTAATGTACTGAGGGACGGAAAGTGAGGGATATCTGATGTTTTTTCGTGCTGTTTCGTCCAGATTTTGTGGACAGAACAGGACTAAACGGACAGGATGATACCAAGTGTAGAAAATGATTTTGTGACTTTTTGCAGAATAATTTTTATTGAGAAAAGATTAGACTAATATTTTAGAATTATTTTCCCACATTTACGTTTTTAACGAGAAAATAATTTGGAGGTGAAGTTTTTTGAAATTATATAAATATATGCGAGTACTAGACGATACTATTTGCTCGAAAAAAGAGAGTTGCAAAGAATATAGAGGAGCGATGATTTCAGAGCGATAAAAAATGTTGATATATTCCAGAATATATTTATCGAGTCCAGAAGTGTTTAATGATCTATTTGATGGTTATTTTTCTATTCGATTTGAATCAGAATAGGATAAAGACGATGCGAAAAAAATATTAGAAAGAGAAGCAAGGTAATTAGTAAAGGAAGAACAGATAACAAAAAGGAGAGCAGACAAAAAGACTCTCTTTTTACTCAAACCAACATAGAGGTGTGTATTTAGTATATGAAATAGATTATAAAAGAGATACTTTTACTGGAGAAAATTAATTATAGAGAAAATAAGGAGTTTTTAAAAATTTCATTGGGAAAAGCTGCGGATGAATATAATACGGAGTGGCCGATATTTACAAAATCAAAAATTTGGAAGTATGAACATGAAATAAGGTTATTTGCTAAATTACCTTTTGGCTGCGTGTTTAGTGACGATACGTATTTCTGCAAAATTAATAAATCATCCTTGAAAGAGGTAAGATTTGAAATCAGACTAGAAAAAAGGAATAGTTGTTACAACCTTTTTTCAGATTTTTTCTAAAGAGAGAGAAAGAGAAGAAGAGGAAAGGATAAAAATTGGAGAAGTAGGTTATTATACTTTGGCTTTCCGTAGGCCAGATGATAATTATGAAGAAGTTTATAACGGGGATAAGATTGTAGTGGAGATTAATAATGAGACTGATTATGAATTAAAAAAATATAATGGCTTTTAGCGATGAATATTTTGAAGAAAATAAAAAGGATATTCTTAGTAATTATTATCATTATTTGAATATTCTCGTGCGGTAACACCGCAAGTCCGGCAGGCAGGGACACGGAACCCGGATTATTCATTTCTTTACAAAAATATAGAACAGCAGTATAATTTGAATTAGTTTTAACTAACTAGACATAATGTATAAAAACGATGAAAGTAATTAAGGAGTAGTAAGATAATGAATTTGATATTTGCAATTTTAGGAATTTGCGGTGGGGTTATTGCCGGAATTGGAGATATGCTTTTGGACTTAAAGGGCAAAGGCAATCAAAAACTTGGAACTTCAAAAAATATAGACAGTAACTGGCTTAATATGAGTGAATGGAGATTTAGGGCATCGGTGATTTGCGGACTGGTGGGCTGACCTTTAGGCGGTCTTGGTTACATTTCATTAGCCAATCAAATAGAAGCTGCAAATTCCACATTAGCGTTTGTATTAAAAATAGCCGCATTTGTAGGAACTATGGGTGGCTTCTTTATACATACATTTTTAAGTGTACAGCCAATCATTTATAAGCGTATTATGAAAACGAATCAGTTTGAACTGGCAGATGATGTTCTGGAAGGACTGTATGCTGCAATTAAAATACCATTCTTTTTGCTTTACTTGATACTGGCATTTGTTCCAACAACTTGTATGATTATAGCTATTTTTAATGGATTTTTAGATGTGCCGAAGTGGATGGTGCTGATGAATCCGATTGTAACCACTATAATTGGCTGGATTTTGCGGGCAGTGAATAAGGATGTATTCTATGATATGCCAGCTATTATTATGAGCAATGTAGGTGTAGTGCTGATGTGCGTGGTTAGCGTAGTGAACATCTTGGGATAATAACAGGTGTAGAGTAGTAGAGTACGAAGTGGAGAAGTAACATGGCAGTTCAAGTAAAGAGTTTATCAACAGAACAAATAGATGAGATCGCAAGAGCAATCGGTGATTCCTTTTATGATCATGATTATGGCGAGAAGGAGAAGGGAATTGCAAAGTACATAACAGATAGAGAAATGATGACACAGTACATGAAAGTGTTTGTGGTGGCTGGAATGAAAAGCGGAACCCTGTATGCTACCAGTAAAAGAGGCGAAGGCTACATTATGCTGATGGGCTCTAAATGGGAGAAAATAAAAGTGGGTGCAGCAATTCAAATGTTCAAAGATATGATCAAAGCACTTGGCGGTTTCAAAAAGAGTCTGGAATTTTTGAATACGATAAAAAAGGGCGGGGTTGCACTGGATGATAAGCTGAAAAAAGAAAAGAAGAACTATCTTCAGGTAGTAATGCTGGTAGTACGAAAGGAATACCAAAGACAGGGCTATATGCGACAGCTGATGGAATTTGCTTATGAGAAGGCTGATACATACGGTGTGCCTTGCATTCTGGATACTGATGCCAAGAATAAGCTGGATAAATATTGTCATTTGGGAATGGAGCATGTGGCAACTCGCAAGGTGGCAGAAGATTGTTATCTGTATGACTTGATGAGAGGTTAAAAAATGAAACTGGTAGAAAATATTCCTCAAAAGGAACTTGTACGAATTAAAAGAATAGTTGGCGAAGCTTTTATAACCAATGAGTTATTTCATGAGTTCGGTACAGTAGAGGAACGGAAAGACTTAGTGATTAAATACATGGATATCTATGTGGATTATGTATACGAATCCAAAGCACTTTATCAAAATAGCAATGGTTCAGCTTTTATTGGACTGGAATACAGTGAGAAGCAGGCTATACTGCCGAAACTGAAGATGTTGTGGCGCTTACTATTTACAATTCCGCTTCCGATTATGAAAAAGTATATGGGTCATGTCAAACAAATAAAGGACGGAAACAGCAGATATATAGGTCAATCTCATCTAGCAATATTAATGGTATGTGTATCCAAAGATAATCAAGGTAAGGGTTATGCAAGAGAATTGGTAGACTTTGCAAAGCAGATGTCACATGAGAAACAGGTTCCGATTTTGTTCGATACGGATATGAAGGATTATGCAGAGATGTATCAACATATGGGCTGTGAATTATACAATAGCAAAACTGCTTCCAATGGGGTAACCAGGTATAACCTTGTGTGGAAGGATGGAGAAAAACATGAGACATGAAGATTTTAATATGAAAGAGCATGGATTTGTGGGACATCTGGCGGAACCGGAAGGTGGAAGCGACAAGGCAGTTTTAATCATTATGGGTGGTGAACAGAGTATCCTTCCCGGAATAAAGTTTGCGGAGTGATTTGCAGATTATGGGATTACAGGACTGTCGGTATCACTTTATGGAGCGGAGGGGCTTCCCCAATCTCCCAATCAGTGTCCACTTGAGATGTTTATTCCGGCAGTAGAATATTTAAGGAATGAGAAGCACATAGAGCATATCAGCGTTTATGGACAATCCATGGGCTCTATTTTTGCGGTGCTTGTGGCGCAGTATATAGGAGGAATGGAGAATCTGATTATGGTTTCTCCTACACATATACCTTTTGAAGGAACTCTTGCGGACAAGAAGACTATGACAGGGCATAGTGTAGCTGCATGGCAGGAGAAGGATGTTCCATTTGTAAGAGCAGACCTTTCTGCGGTAAAAGCAGGAAAATATCAAAAACATCCGGCGGCTTCCCACAAAGTAACGGGTATGTGGACTGCATATTATAAGGCATATCAGGATAAAGACGTGGAACGCAAAGCTTGGCTTCAGGTAGAGAAAACCAATGCCAGAATTCTGTTGATTGCAGGCGATGAAGATGAAGCGTGGCCTGCAGAATATTCGGTAAAGGCTTTGAAGAAATATTTGGACGATAAGAATTATGAAAAGGACGTAAAGGTGGTTATTTACCCTCATGGCAGTCATTTAAATGGATTGATGCCTAATCGAGAAAGAGAAAAGAAACTGTATCGCATGCTTCCGCTTATTGGGCTTATGTATAAAACATTTGGTAGATACAGAAAAGAAAATATATCATATTTCGAACAATCAGAGAAGGAAATTATTGATTGGATTTGCGCATAAATACAGTTTGGATAGACAGAGGGATATAAAGTATGAGCAACAAAAAATATAAAATCAAAAAAGGTACTGTACAGGAAACGTTGATGATTCCTTTATATGGGCGAAAACTTGCAATGGACATGTACCCAGATATTTTTAATGACAGGGATTGCCAGGAATTGTTTGAGCGAGTGGATTATGAATTTAAAGCACCCGGAAAGATGAAAGCGAAGATTGGTGCCATTATGGGTGCAACCAGACAATACGATATGGCAAGTGCATGCAGGGATTATTTGAAGAATCATCCCAATGCCTGCGTGGTAAATATCGGTTGTGGTTTGGATACCACCTTCAGACAGGTTGATAATGGAACTGCGAAAGGCTACAACATTGATTTCCCGGACGTAATAGCGGTTCGAAATGAGCTGATACCGGAGCGGGAGAGAGAAACCAATATTGCTGCAAATGTTATGGATTTTTCGTGGTTTGAACAGATAGATTATCACGAAGAGGACGGTATTGTGTTCTTTGCGTCCGGCGTGTTCTATTATTTCAAAAAGGAAGATGTGAAGAAGTTGTTTACGGCTATGGCAAAGCAGTTTAAGGGTGGAAAAATTGTGTTTGACGCGACCAATGCTACCGGCTTAAAAAGTATGGCAAAGACCTGGTTGGAGTCAGCAGATATGGACAGTGTAGGTGTTTACTTCAGTATTGAGGATGAGTCTGAATTAAAAGCTTGGAGTAATGATTTTGCACAGGTTATCCTCAAGGGTTATATGACAGGATACAGACCTCTTGATAAGCGTTACGGATTTATTGCTAACTACATCTTCCGTTTTGTGGATAGAACTAAGCGTTGTCAGATGATAGAGATTATATTTAAGGAATAACTGAGATTTCCCAGGGAGAAATTTATGAAAAAGGAATATTTTAATGTAGAAAAAGATGGATTTTACGGTGTGTATTTCGAAAATGAAAAGCCCTGTAACAGGGCGGTAATCTTAATGCTTGGAGATGATGCTAATGATACCTTGGCAATAGGAGGGGCAAAATGGATGCTAGAGAAAGAGTGCAACGTGATGACCATGTCTCCGAATCCTAAAGATTATGGACATCACAGTTATCCATTAGAACGCTTCGAAAAAGTGATTACTTATTTAAAAGTCAAGGGCAATCAAAAGATTGGCATCGGAGGAGCTTCTACTACAGGAATGCTTGCATTAGTAGCAGCATCTTATTTCTCGGACATTACATTGACTTGTGCATGGTGTCCATCGGACTTTGTAATGGAAGCTTTCTATCAGGACGGATTAGATGGTGCGCATGAGCGTCCCGGAGATAATGAATCCAGTCTTACATATCAAGGTAAACAACTTCCATATTTGCAATACGCATATCGTCATCCTGAATATTGGAAGATGATAAAAAAAGAATCTAAAGAGAGTGGCAATTTTATTGCTTCCAGACAGATGTTTGATGAATCAGAGCGCCGATTTCCGCTACGGGAAGAAGCTAAAATCAAAGTGGAAAATATCAAAGGCAAGTTGATTATGGTAGGTGCAGAGGATGATGCGCTTTGGGACACTTGCAAGTATATTCGAAGAATGGTACAACGCTTGGAAAGTTTGCCGCATGATTGTGAATATGAAGCATGGACGTATGAACATGGAACACATTTTGCATTTCCGGAAGGAATGCTTAAAAAGGTATTTCCTGTGGGGGCGGGGTTACTAGTCAGTCTGGCATTTAAAGCAGGAAGACAGCATAAGAAAGAATGTAAGAAAACCCGACTTGATATTGATAAGAGGCTGACAAAAGTGTTGGAACAATGGTAAATATATAGAAAGTATTGAATGCAACTTAAAACATAGCTTATATGGGGCGTAAAGCCTCATATAATTTTACATATGGGTTAGCTTTGGCTAACCAACAATAATTAAAGGAGACAAAAACATTATGAAAAAACTAACAGAGCTTTCAGAAGGGCAGAAAGCAAAAATCGTTGCTATTAACGGCGACAAACGTTATCTTACCAGAGTGACATCCATTGGACTGAGTATTGGTTGCGAGGTGGAGATGTTACAAAATGTAAAACCAAGTCCGGTTCTGGTATATGGTAGAGATACCATGATTGCATTAAACAGAAATGAAAGTACACAGATTATGGTGGAGGTGATATAAATGGCAGAGAGAAAAATAGCACTTCTTGGTCAGCCTAATTCAGGCAAATCAACAATTTTTAACAATCTTACCGGTTCCCGTCAGCATGTGGGCAACTGGCCGGGCAAAACGGTAGAGAAAAAAGAGGGAACATTCAGCTATAATGGAACAACATATACGGTTGCAGACCTTCCGGGGTCCTACAGCCTTTCTGCTAATTCTGACGAGGAGGTTGTAACACGTAATTATATTGCATCAGGAGAGGCAGAGCTGGTGTGTATTCTTGCAGATGCGTCTCAGTTAGAGCGTAGTCTTTTTATGCTTGCAGATTATGTAGGTATCAATACTCCTGCAATGCTTGTACTTACCATGACGGATGTTGCTATGCAAAAGGGCAGAGCGGTTGATGTGAAGGTGCTTGAAGAAAAACTAGGTATTCCGGTAGTTGGAATGGTGGCACCGGAACGTAAAGAATATGACAAGTTTTATAGGGTGTTGGAAGCGGCAATAAAGCAACCAAGATACCTTATTGCAGATGATTTATTTGAATTATATGAAGAAAACGACTTATATCAGGAAGTGCTTACATTGGTTCCGGAGGGAGGAATCGGACAGTATTCTGCACAGTGGCTTGCTGCAAAGCTTATGGATGGTGATAAGGTTGTTGCAGATATGTTGGATAATAAAAATGTGATATCTAACTTTATGGAAAAAGCTAAAAACGGTAGCCTTATAACAAGTGATTGTAAGTTTGCTTGGATTGGAAAGTTGATTGAGGGAGCGGTATCAAAGACCAAGGCTACATCAGAGATTTTGACAAAGTTTGACCGTGCGGCAATCAGTAAGACAAAAGGAAAATGGATTGCTATCGGTATTGTTCTGGCGGCACTCTGTGGTTCTATGGTGGTGGCGGCTCCTTTTATGGGAATTGGTTTTGCGATGATACCTCCGCTTTCGTCCCTGGTAAGATCCATTGTATTTTCAGTGGGTGGTCCTGACTGGCTGGCCAGCCTGATAAATACATCTGTGTGTACCCCACTTGGCTGGGTAATTGCCATGGTAGGCTTTGTGTTTGGCGTAAATCTGGTGTTCGGATATATTGAGCAGGTAGGATATATGGCGCGTGTTTCCTATGTGTTTGACAACACCATGAATAAGCTTGGATTGCAGGGTAAATCAGTGATGCCTTTGCTTATGGGCTTTGGTTGTACCATGGGAGGAGCAGCCGGTGCAAGAGTCCTTGATAACTGGGGGCAGAAGCTTCTTACAATGGCTTTGGTATGGGCAGTGCCATGCGGTGCGATTTTCTCAGTTGTACCGACGCTTGCTACTGCGTTTTTCGGCTCAGGAAGTGTACTTGTAATGGTATTTTTGTTTGCACTGATGTTTTTACATATGTTTGTGACTGCGAAGGTTTTTGGAAGAACCTTAAGTCCAAAGGAAAATAGAGTGGGATTGATTATGGAACTTCCCCCTTATCATAAGCCGCGTTGGAAAGACCTTATTCGAACAACTTTTGGCAATGTTTGGGGAACCTTCAAAAAGGCATTTAGAGTGGTAGTTGTTATCTCGGCTGTGTTCTGGTTACTTTCTTATTCCTTTGTTGCGGGTGAGGCTAGTATCTTGCAGAGAATAGGAGAAACAATTGAACCTGTGACCAAGGTATTTGGCCTGAGCTGGCAATCCTTTATGGCATTCATAGCTTCCATGATTTCCAAGGAAGGCGTTTTGGGTGTATTCAGTGCTATTTACACAGGCGATGGTTCCATTATTGAGATGGCTACCAAGGTAGCGTCTGCAGATGCAAATATTACAGAAATTATGGCAGCATCTATCTCAAGGGCAGAAGGTCTGGCATTGATTGTAGCAGTAACCTTTAATGTTCCGTGTGTAGTTGCCATTGCATCCACTTATCAGGAGAGTCATTCTTTAAAGTGGACGGTACGCATTGCCCTGTATTATGTTGTGACAGCACTGATTCTTTCGGGAATTACATATCATATTGCGAATTTATTTATGTGAGGCGGTTATGAAAATGTCATTACTTGATGTCTTGGATAGCAAAGAAATACGTTCCACAGCGCAGATTGCAGATATACTTAACACATCAGTTGAGATGGTTGAGGCACAGCTGGAACGCTATGAGCAACTGGGGCTGGTAAAGAAAACAGTGATGAATGCGTCTGAACAATGCGGCGGAAATTGTAAAAAATGCAAGGGCTGTAATCAGGCGAAGCATAGTGTGGAGGTAGTATTTTGGGAAAGAATATTGATGGGATAAGAGAAAGGTAGATAATGATATGATAAAGATGGGCAATAAGAATACAAACTATGGAAATTGGGTTCCGGCTGCAATGATGAAGACTTGTGGCGTGGCGATAGCGGTAGTATCATTACTTACTGTAGTATGTATTGCTTTGCAATTTAAGATTCCGGCAGTAATGCTTGGTATTCTTTTGATTGTGATGATTTTATTTACTTTGTATATGAAGAAATGTAGAGATATCTTTGATTTCAACAAGGGCGGAATGATGGGAAAGGTACATCAGTATTTAGTTGACCATATGAAATGGGATGGGGATGGTACATTACTTGATATAGGCTGTGGAGCCGGAGCATTGACTATTCGGTGTGCTAAAGCATATCCAAATGCAAACTTAATCGGAATGGATTATTGGGGAGCAGAATGGAGCTATGCAAAGGAACAGTGTGAGAATAATGCAGAGGCGGAAGGGGTAGCTGATAGAATTAAGTTTCGAAAAGGAGACGCAGGAAATATGGAGTTTGCCACCGAAAGCTTTGATGTGGCAGTTAGTAATTTTGTATTCCATGAGGTTCGCAGTCAGTCAGATAAACGTCAGGTAGTAAGAGAAGCTTTACGTGTGGTTAAGAAAGGCGGATCCTTTGCTTTTCAGGATATGTTCGAGCAAAAAGCATTGTACGGAGATATGAATGCATTTATTGAGGAACTTAAAGCAGAGGGAATTGCAGAAATACATTATATTGGCAATGTAGAGAAGGAAGAATTTATTCCGAAATTTGTTACTGCGCCCTGGATGATAAAAGGTGTAGGACTGATATACGGGAAGAAATAGGAGAAAAATAAAAATGACACTTACAATTTTACTTGCGATAATGATGATGGTGGGGCTTTTCCTGATGCTTTTATCAGGTGTCGGCTTTATTCAGGATAAGCGTTTCTTTACATCGGGCCCAAGGAGGTGCTGGATGTGGTTAAGCCTTATGATGAACGGTTTCCGGGAGCTTATGCGCTGGGGTGGTTCATGCCGTGATATCTATTCTTATGATGCTTGGTGCAATCGTAATAGGTGCTGTAGCCGGAATACAGGAAGGCTATGGATTTGTTCAGTTCTTCGTACGCTTTTTAATAATGCTTCTTTTATTAAAAGCCTACGATATCTTGTTCTTTGACTGGGTTTTGTTGTGTAACGCAGGTTTTAACTTCTTTCCGCATTTTTATGCCGAGACCAAAGAAGTGCTCGGTTGTCATTTGTTTGGATATAGCAAGAAGACACATTTGATGCACATAATAGCATTTCCATTTATTTCAGCGATAATAGCATGGATATGCACTTTGTTTTAAGACATATACAAGGAGATAATGGTTATGTCATTTAAGTACAAATTTTTACTAAAAATGTTTAAAGTGTTAAAGATGCAAAAAATTATGGCGCTGCCGCCTGAAAAGAGCCAAAAACTTTTTCGAAAGGCATATAAGGGTGTGGTGATTCCCAACATGTCAGATGCAGAGCTGGATATAGAAACTGCTCAGGTGGCAGATTCTACTGTAGTATGGTATAAGCATAAAAAAGAAAATCGCAGACTTTGCTTTTATCTGGTAGGCGGTGGGATGTTGAAATACCCAAAGCCCAGACAGGCAAAGGGGCTAATCAAATTGGCCAAGCAATGCAATATAGATTTTGTATTGCCCTATTATCCTTTGGTTTTGACCGGTCATACATTGCCTGATACATATGAAATGTTGTATGAGCTTTATAAAAAGGCATTGGAAAAATACAAACCGAAAAATATATATTTTCTGGGAGGTTCATCAGGAGGAAACCTGGCACTTGGATTAATATCTCATATCAATGCCAAGGGAGAAAAACTTCCTATGCCTGGCAAAATATATGCTTCCTCCCCGGGAACTTTACTGTTAACAGAGGAAGAAAGAAGGAAAGCAGAAGTTTTGGATAAGACGGATGTTATCATGAGTCAGAAGGGAACACTGGCCGTTTGGGAAGGAATGACTGGTGGCAGAGAGGTACCCGATTATATGAAGTATCTTCAACTCGGAGATTATACAGGACTGCGTGATGTGTACTTGAGCTTTGGGGGAGATGAGGTATTTACTGCTGCGGCAGAATCTATCAAGGCAGCATTGGAAAAATATGATGTAAAGGTAACTTTGGAGATTGGTGCAGGGATGTATTATGATAATAACTGTAATTTTAACGTTACTGATGATAGCGGATATATTGATTGTAATTTTAGTCGGAGTAGGAAATCTTCCCGCTAAGGTGGTTATGAAAACTATGCCACAGGAATTAAAAGAGGAAACTAAGGATCATCCCAATCCGCCATTATGGAGAATGATAATTGGCTTTACTGCGTATATTTTGGGAGTGCTGTTTGCGATTGGAATTTCTGTTTACGCAGGCTATGAAGGAATCTGCCGTGGGTATGGATTTTGGGAAATATTTTTAAGATATATGATCATCTTGTTTGGGTTTAAGTTGTTTGATGTTGTTGTGTTGGATTGGTGGCTTATTACTAAAACTCAGTTTTTTCAACATTTCTTTCCAGAAACGAGAGGTAGTAAAGGCTATAAGCGTTTTGGATTTAATAAAAAGGAACAAGTGATGCAGATAGTAGCATTTCCTTGTGTGTGTGCGGTAATTGCGGCTGTTTGCGTCTGGATTGGCTAGAAGGAGGATATAGATATGTCGAAATTTTTTCAAAATACATGTAAACCCCAAGGACTGGGCGGCAAAATAATGGTAAATATGATGAATAGTGGTCATGCAAAAATGGCAGAATGGGGATTTGAATTTCTTAAACTGAAAGAAACAGATACGGTACTTGATATAGGTTGTGGGGGTGGTGCTAATATTGCCTATATGCTGAAAAAGTGTACCAAGGGAATGGTAAAAGGAATTGATTACTCGGAAGTAAGTGTGGAGAAGTCAAGAAAGGTAAATGCTGATGCAATAAAGCACGGAAAATGTGAAGTCGTTTGCGGAAGCGTAATGGAGCTTCCCTTTAGCGAAGAACAGTTTGATGCAGTAACTGCTTTTGAAACTGTATATTTTTGGCCAGGGCTGGAGAAGGCCTTTGCACAGGTATACAAGGTTCTAAAAGTGGGTGGAACCTTTTTGATATGTAATGAGTCTTGCGGAAAGAATCAGGCTGATGAAAAATGGACCAAGATGATTGAGGGCATGGTGATTTATACTGCTGAGCAGATAAAAGAGTATTTAGAAAAGGCTGGTTTTACTGATATTAAGTTACATGAGAATGGAAAAGGTTGGTTGTGTGTTACTGCAATGAAGGCAGAAGGGTAATAGAAAATGGTAATGAAGCTATTGATTGAAATTCTACTTTTATGGTCTTTGCAAAATCGTAGTTGACGAGTATCTTCCGATAGTTGTATAGCACGAACAAATGTTCTAAAACATATGGACAAATTAGCCTTTATGTGATATGATGTAAAAGCTGTATCACGAATAAAATAGGGTGATTTGTCCATATTTTATTTGTGGTCCGTATAGTTTGAAAATGAGAATTGGGTGACCCAATTGTGCATTTGAGAAAAATTGGAAGAAATTAGAGAACGCAAAATAAATTAAACGACCAAAAAATTGCCTTATAGTGAAACTTTTTACTATAAGTTTTTGAGAAAGAAGTGGTGAAATGGAGTTCAAATTACACAGTGAATTTGCCCCAACCGGCGACCAACCACAGGCAATAAAAGCACTGGTGGAAGGGTTCCAAAAAGGCAACCAATTCCAAACTTTACTAGGGGTTACGGGTTCCGGCAAAACATTTACAATGGCAAATGTAATCGCCGCATTAAATAAACCGACACTCATTATTGCACACAACAAAACCCTTGCGGCCCAATTATATGGCGAGTTCCGCGAATTCTTCCCGGAAAACGCAGTAGAATATTTTGTGTCCTACTATGATTACTACCAGCCGGAGGCGTATGTTCCCTCCTCGGATACCTATATCGCCAAAGACTCCTCCATCAACGATGAGATAGAGAAGCTGCGCCTGTCTGCAACGGCGGCGCTGGCAGAGCGGCGGGACGTGATCGTGGTTGCCAGCGTGTCCTGTATTTACGGCCTGGGCAGTCCTGAGGAGTACAAGAGCATGGTGGTTTCCCTCCGTCCGGGCATGATCAAGGACCGGGACCAGGTGCTTCGGGAGCTGGTGGACATACAGTATACCCGCAATGACATGGATTTGCAGAGAAGCTCCTTTCGGGTGAGAGGAGATGTGATAGAAATAAATCCCGCTCAGGGAGGAGATTACCTGATCCGCATTGAGTTTTTTGGAGATGAGATAGACCGGATTGCGGAGGTGGAGCCCCTGAGCGGAAAGGTTCATGCGGTTTTGAACCATATCGTTATCTTTCCGGCCTCTCACTATGTGGTATCCCAGGATAAGATCAAGGCTGCCTGCGACAATATTGAAAAGGAGCTGGAGGAGCGGGTACGGTACTTTAAGAGCGAGGACAAGCTGATTGAAGCCCAGCGCATTGCGGAGCGCACCAATTTTGATGTGGAAATGCTGCGGGAGACAGGCTTCTGCTCCGGCATTGAAAACTATTCCCGGCATTTGAACGGGATGCCGGAGGGGGCGCCCCCCATGACCCTGATGGACTTTTTCGGGGACGACTATCTTATCATCATAGATGAGTCCCATATGACCATACCACAGATCGGCGGCATGTATGCGGGGGACAGGTCCCGAAAGACTACGCTGGTGGATTACGGCTTCAGACTGCCCTCCGCCTTGGACAACAGGCCGTTAAATTTTGAGGAATTTGAGTCCCATATTGACCAGATGCTGTTTGTGTCGGCCACTCCCTCCCGTTATGAGGAGGAGCATGAGCTGCTGCGGGCGGAGCAGATTATCCGCCCCACGGGACTTTTAGACCCCAAGGTAGAGGTGCGCCCGGTGGAAGGGCAGATAGACGATCTTGTGGGAGAGGTAAACAAGGAGACCGCAAAGCACAACAAGGTGCTGATTACCACCCTTACCAAGCGGATGGCCGAGGACTTGACAGACTACATGAAGGAAGTGGGAATCCGGGTAAAATATCTGCACTCGGATATCGATACCTTAGAGAGAGCCCAGATCATCCGGGATATGCGCTTGGATGTATTTGACGTGCTGGTGGGTATCAATCTGCTGCGGGAGGGTCTGGATATCCCGGAGATTTCCCTGGTGGCTATTTTGGATGCGGACAAGGAGGGCTTTTTGAGAAGCGAGACTTCTCTGATACAGACTATCGGACGTGCTGCCAGAAATGCAGAGGGACATGTGATCATGTATGCGGACACTATCACAGATTCCATGAGGGCTGCACTGGAGGAAACCAACAGGCGGCGAGAGATTCAGATGAAGTATAATGAGGAGCATGGCATCACGCCCCAGACCATAAAGAAAGCAGTGAGAGACCTGATCAGTATTTCCAAGGTGATTGCCAAGGAGGAGCTGCGCTTTGAGAAAGATCCGGAGTCCATGAACCGTAAGGAACTGGAGAAGCTGATTGCGGACATTCAGAAGAAGATGCAGAGGGCGGCTGCGGATCTGAATTTTGAAGCGGCTGCAGAGCTCAGGGATAAAATGATTGAGCTGAAAAAGCGGCTGCAGGAAATGGATGAGGAATAATCCGGAAAAGAGACAAGATAAAAGGATAGGCAGATAGAAGAAAACGAGGAAAGAGGAAAGTTGTGGAAGAAGCAAAGAAGATGCGCCCCCGGGAATATATTAAAATACGCGGGGCAAGGGAACATAATTTAAAAAATGTAAATGTGGATATCCCCAGAAATGAGCTGGTGGTTTTGACCGGAATGTCAGGGTCCGGAAAATCCTCGCTGGCCTTTGACACCATTTATGCGGAAGGCCAGCGGCGTTATATGGAATCCCTGTCCTCCTACGCCAGACAGTTTTTGGGACAGATGGAGAAGCCTAATGTGGAGCGTATCGACGGACTTTCTCCTGCCATTTCCATTGACCAGAAATCCACAAACCGTAATCCCCGCTCCACTGTGGGAACTGTGACGGAAATTTACGATTATTTCAGACTGCTTTACGCCAGAATCGGGATTCCCCATTGCCCCAAATGCGGCAGAGAAATTTCAAAGCAGAGCGTGGACCAGATGGTGGATCAGATCATGGAGCTGGGAGAGGGCACCAGAATACAGCTGCTTGCCCCCGTGGTGCGGGGACGCAAGGGAGAGCATGTGAAGGTGCTGGATCGGGCCAAGAGAAGCGGCTATGTGCGGGTGCGCATTGACGGCAGCCTGTATGAGCTCACGGAGGATATCAGGCTGGACAAGAATATCAAGCATAATATTGACATTGTGGTGGACCGGCTTGTGGTAAAGGCGGGCATAGAGCGCCGGCTTACGGATTCCATCGAGAGTGTGCTGGAGCTGGCGGACGGACTTTTGCTGGTGGACATTATCGGCGGAGAGCCCCTTGCCTTCAGCCAGAGCTTTTCCTGCCCGGACTGCGGCATCAGCATCAGCGAGATTGAGCCCAGAAGCTTTTCCTTCAACAATCCCTTCGGCGCCTGCCCGGAATGCTTTGGGCTGGGCTATAAAATGGAATTTGACGCAGATTTGATGATTCCCGATAAATCCCTGAGCATTAATCAAGGAGCCATCGCCGTTATGGGCTGGCAGTCCTGCACGGATAAGAGCAGCTTTACCAACGCTATCCTGCAGGCCTTGTGTAAGGAATATGGGTTTGATCTGGACACGCCTTTTGAGGATTATCCCGAGAAGATAAAAAATATTATTCTGCAGGGCACTAACGGCAAAGAGGTGGAGGTTCACTATCAGGGCCAGCGTGGAAAGGGAATTTACCCGGTGGCCTTTGAAGGATTGATTCGAAATGTGGAACGGAAGTACCGGGAGACAGCCTCGGAGATTGTGAAGCAGGAATATGAAAGCTTTATGCGGATCACTCCCTGCAGGGAATGCAAGGGAATGCGTTTGAAAAAGGAATCTCTGGCGGTGACGGTCAGTGGGAAGAACATATACGAAGTGACCTCTTTGTCTGTGCGCAAACTCTATGAATTTGTCCAGAATATGCAGCTGAGCAGCCAGCAGCAGCTCATCGGCAAACAGGTGTTAAAGGAAATCCGTGCAAGGGTAGGATTTTTACTGGACGTGGGTCTGGAATATCTTTCTCTGGCAAGAGCCACCGCCACCCTTTCCGGCGGGGAGGCCCAGCGTATTCGTCTTGCCACACAAATCGGATCGGGCCTGGTGGGTGTCTGCTACATTCTGGACGAGCCCAGCATCGGCCTGCACCAGCGGGACAATGATAAGCTTTTAAATACCTTGAAAAATCTCAGAGACTTGGGCAATACTCTGATTGTGGTGGAACACGATGAGGACACCATGCGGGCGGCGGACTATATTGTGGATGTGGGACCGGGGGCCGGCTCCCACGGAGGAGAGATCGTAGCCTGCGGAACGGCGGAGGAAATTATGAATACGCCGGGATCTGTCACTGGGAAATATTTAAGCGGAGAGCTAAAGATTCCCATTCCGGAGGAGAGAAGGAAACCTACAGGGTGGCTCAAGGTGCTGGGCGCCCGGGAAAATAACCTGAAAAATATTGACGTGGAAATCCCGCTGGGTGTGATGACCTGTGTTACCGGTGTGTCGGGCTCCGGCAAGAGCTCTCTGGTCAATGAGATTCTTTACAAGCATCTGGCCCGGGACTTGAACCGGGCAAGATGTATTCCGGGGAAGCATAAGGATATTTTGGGCCTGGAACAGCTGGACAAGGTGATTGACATTGACCAGTCCCCTATCGGACGCACCCCCCGCTCCAATCCGGCCACCTATACGGGAGTGTTCGACCAGATCAGAGACCTGTTCGCATCCACGGCGGATGCCAAGGCCAAGGGATATGGCAAGGGGCGGTTCAGCTTTAACGTAAAAGGAGGCCGCTGCGAGGCCTGCGGCGGAGACGGCATCCTCAAAATTGAGATGCACTTTCTGCCGGACGTATATGTGCCCTGTGAGGTCTGCGGCGGGAAGCGCTACAATCGGGAAACGCTGGATGTAAAATACAAGGGAAAGAGTATATTTGATGTGCTGGACATGACGGTGGAGGAGGCTTTGGCCTTTTTTGAGAATGTTCCGTCCATCCGCCGAAAGATCGAGACTTTGTACGACGTAGGGCTTTCCTATGTGAAGCTGGGACAGCCCTCCACCACCCTTTCCGGCGGAGAGGCCCAGAGAATCAAGCTTGCCACAGAGCTGAGCCGCCGCAGCACCGGAAAAACCATTTATATTCTGGACGAGCCCACTACGGGTCTGCATTTTGCGGATGTGCATAAGCTCGTGGAGATTTTGCACAGGCTGGCGGACGGTGGGAATACGGTTGTGGTGATCGAGCACAATCTTGATGTGATAAAGACGGCGGATTATATCATTGACATCGGTCCTGAGGGAGGCGACAAGGGCGGCACTGTGATTGCCAAAGGCACTCCCGAGGAGGTGGCGGCAAATAAAAACTCTTACACAGGTCTGTATGTGAAAAAAATGCTGGAAAAACGCTAAAGAATACAGGGTTTTCTGCCGATAAAATTTTAAAATTTTATGAAACCCCTATGAAAATGGAATCATTTCAGTTATAATATGTCGTGTATGACTAAAAATTGAAAGTTTAGAAACATTATGCTATATAGATACCATTAGAAAGGGGTATAAGATTTATGCAGTGCACAGACATCGGAATTGACCTGGGAACAGCCAGCATTTTAGTTTACATCAGAGGAAAGGGCGTGGTTTTAAAGGAGCCCTCTGTTGTTGCGTTTGATAGAGATACCAATAAAATAAAGGCCATCGGAGAGGATGCCCGTCTTATGCTGGGAAGAACGCCCGGCAACATTGTGGCGGTAAGACCGCTGCGCCAGGGTGTAATTTCTGATTATACCGTCACCGAAAAGATGATGAAATATTTTATCCAGAAGGCTCTGGGAAAGAGAACCTTCCGTAAGCCCCGCATTGCGGTGTGTGTGCCCAGCGGTGTGACGGAGGTGGAAAAGAAGGCTGTTGAGGATGCGACCTATCAGGCGGGGGCAAGAGAGGTGTCCATCATTGAGGAGCCCATTGCCGCAGCCATCGGTGCAGGCATAGACATTTCTAAGCCCTGTGGAAACATGATCGTGGATATCGGGGGAGGAACCTCCGACATTGCTGTGATTTCTCTGGGCGGCACGGTGGTCAGCGCTTCTATTAAAATTGCGGGAGATGATTTTGACGAAGCCATTGTCCGCTATATGCGGAAAAAACATAATCTTCTGATCGGAGAAAGAACGGCAGAGGATCTGAAGATTAAAATCGGGTCGGCTTACAAGCGGCCGGAAGTGGATTATATGGACGTGAGGGGGCGGAACCTGGTAACTGGTCTGCCAAAGACCGTCAAGGTGTCCTCTGAGGAGACGGAGGAAGCCCTCAGGGAAACCACCGCACAGATTGTGGAGACCATACACAGCGTTTTGGAAAAGACGCCTCCGGAGCTGGCTGCGGATATTGCGGACAGGGGCATTGTGCTTACAGGAGGCGGAAGCCTGCTTCGGGGTCTGGAGGATTTGATTTCGGCCAAGACAGGCATCAACACCATGACTGCTGAGGACCCTATGACGGCAGTTGCCATCGGCACCGGAAGATATGTCGAATTTTTGGCAGGCTACCGGGAGAACTGAGAAGAGGAGACGTTTTATGCTGAAGGGATTGTACACGGCCTACACGGGCCTGATAAACGAACAAAACAGAATGGATATTCTCACCAATAATCTGGCCAATGCCTCCACGGTGGGATTTAAGAAGGAAGGCTCCACCAGCCAGTCCTTTGACGACATTCTCACGGTAAAGATCAAGGACGCCTCCGTTGGCGTTCAGAATGTGCAGAGAACCGGTATCAACAATCCCGGTGTAAAGATTGGTGAAAACTACACGGACTACAGCCAGGGGTCTTTCCGGGTCACCGGAAACACTTATGACCTTGCATTGTCAGGAGACGGCTTTTTCGTCATTGAATATACCAACAAGGCGGGGGAGACCTTCACAAAGTATACCAGAGCCGGTCAGTTTACGCTGACCAGGGAGGGCTATCTGGTGACCCAGGACGGAGACTATGTTCTGGATACCCAGAACCGCAGAATCCAGCTGAACACTCTTCTGGATTCTGAAATTGACAGCGACGGCAACATCAGCCAGAACGGCACCCGTGTGGCGCAGATTCAAGTGGTGGACTTTGCCGACTATGACTATCTGGAAAAATATGGAGAAACCTATTTTCAGCCTGTGGAAGGTGCTGAGATCATCAATTCCGATGCAGAGGTAAATTCCGGCTATCTTGAAATGGCAAATGTCCAGATCGTGTCGGAAATGGTAAATCTGATCAGCATTACCCGGGCCTATGAGAGTAATCAGAAAATCGTGCAGACCTATGACAGCTCTCTTGAGATTGCCGTAAATCAGCTGGGAAGAGTACAATAAACCTAAGGATAAAGGACACCAAAAAGGAGAAACAATATGGTACGTAGTTTATGGACAGCGGCAACCGGTATGATTGCGCAGCAGACAAACGTTGACACAATTGCGAACAACCTGGCAAATGTGAATACCCAGGGCTATAAGACCCAGGTGAATGAATTCAAAAGCCTGCTCTATCAGAATATTCAGACTGAGACTACAAGCGCAAACGGCGAAAACAAGCCTGTGGGAGCGCAGGTGGGACTGGGAGTGCGCAATGCGTCCATTTCTTCCATTTTTACCCAGGGAAATCTCGTGGCTTCGGAAAGCCCTACGGCCTTTGCCATTGATGGAAAAGGATTCTTTGCCGTGCGGGGAGAGGACGGCAATACCTATTACACAAGAAACGGCAATCTGCAGTTTACCCTGGCGGCTAACGGCAATATGCTGGCTACTACAGATGGGCTCCCTGTGCTCAGCACAGCCGGAAACCCTATCATTTTGGGGAACAATTATATTGTGAGCGACATTACTGTAGGCGAGGACGGAAGCTTATATTATCCGGATGCCAATGAGAACCTGCAGCCCATCGGCATCACCATCGGTGTGTTCCAGTTTAACAATCCGAACGGTTTGGAAAAAATGGGAGAAAGCCTTTATGCGGTTACTGCTGCCAGCGGACAGGCCATCAACGAGGCCACCAGCAATATAGTGGAGAGAAGCACCGTCATACAGGGCTATCTGGAGAGCTCCAACGTGCAGGTGGTAGATGAGATGGTAAATATGATTGTGGCGCAGCGGGCCTATGAGCTGAATTCAAAGGCAATCACAGCCTCGGACGAGATGCTGCAGCAGGCTAACAATCTGAGAAGATAAGGAGGCAGGAAGAAATGGATATCAGCAGTATTACTTCTATGTACAGTGACATTTATGCCGATGCCTCCAATCAGACCGCTTCTAAGCTGGAGAATCAGCTGAAAACGGATTACTCCCAGGCGAACGATGAAGAGCTGATGGATGCCTGCAAACAATTTGAGGCGTATTTTCTGGAGCAGATGTTTAAGGAAATGATGGATACCATCCCGGAAAGCGAAAGCACATCCGGTTCCACCTCCTCCATGGTGGATTTCTATAAGGATCAGATGATACAAAATATCGCGTCGGAGTCTGTGGAGCAGAACAGCCTTGGCCTTGCGCAGATGCTTTATGAACAGATGAAGCGCAACTATGATTTATAGATTATTTTTTTAAGCTGCTGTTATCGGCAGCTTTCTTTATTCCCACGGGCAGTGAGCCGGGGGACGCGTCTGCGCGTCTATTCGGCGAACGCCGCGAAACGGCAGGGTGAAAGACGGGATATGGAAACAGTAAACGGATATGTGGAGCACATTATTTTCCAAAACAAAGAAAACGGATATACGGTGATGAATCTGGCGGCGGAGGGGGAAGAGATCACCTGTGTAGGCATGTGCAGAGGACTGGCCCAGGGGGAAACCATAACGGCTCAGGGAGAGCTTGTAGAGCACCCTGTGTATGGAAGCCAGTTTAAGATCAGTGCCTACCAGGTGACGGCGCCAAAGGACAGTGTGAGCATGGAACGTTATCTGGGCTCAGGAGCTGTGAAGGGAGTGGGAGCAGCCCTGGCGGCACGGATCGTAAAGAAATTCGGCAGCGATACCTTTCGGATTATAGAGGAGGAGCCGGAGCGGCTTGCGGAGATCAAGGGTATCAGTGAGCGGAAGGCCATGGAAATAGCCGTACAGATGGAGGAGAAAAGGGAGCTTCGGGAAGCCCTTGTCTATCTGCAGCAGTACGGCATATCCAATACCCTGGCGGTGAAAATTTACGATGCTTATGGGAGTGACCTTTACCGTATTTTAAAGGAAAACCCGTACAGACTGGCTGAGGATATAAACGGCGTTGGCTTTAAAATTGCAGATGAGATTGCTGCCAAAATCGGGATTCACACGGATTCCGATTATAGAATCCGCAGCGGACTTTTGTATTCGCTGCTGCAGGCTGCAGGAGAGGGACACTGCTATCTTCCCATGAATATTCTGCTTGAGAGAGCGCATATATTACTTGGAGTAAGCAAAGAGAATATTCGTCCACAGGCGGAAAACCTGATGATGGACAAAAAGCTGGTGATCAAGGGGGAGAATGTGTTTGCCGCCTCCTATTATTATGCGGAATTGAACTGCGCAAGAATGCTTCATGAGCTGAATATTCCCATGATGGAGGGGCAGACGTCTTCCGGGGAGGAAGCTGTTCTAAGGCGGCTTAAAAAGCAGGCCGGGGAGCTGCAGATGGAGCTTGACGGGCTTCAGCTGAAGGCAGTGATGGAATGTATACAAAATGGACTTTTTATCCTTTCAGGAGGGCCCGGCACGGGGAAAACCACTACCATCAATATGATGATCCGCTATTTCGAGGCAGAGGGGCTGGACATTTTTCTGGCGGCGCCCACGGGCAGGGCGGCCAAGCGGATGACTGAGGCCACAGGCTTTGAGGCCAGAACCATACACCGGCTGCTGGAGCTAAACAGCGCGTTGTCGGACCAGGACGGAGGAAGAGCAAAATTTGAAAAAAATGAGCAAAACCCGCTGGAGGCGGATGTGGTGATTATAGATGAGATGTCCATGGTGGATATCCACCTTTTCCAGTCTCTGCTCAGAGCGGTGATGCCAGGCACCAGACTAATTCTGGTGGGGGATGTAAACCAGCTTCCCAGCGTGGGGCCGGGGCAGGTGCTCAGGGATGTGATGAGCAGCAGGGCCTTTCCCATGGTGGTGCTGCAGAAAATATTCCGGCAGGCGGAAAGAAGCGATATTGTGGTGAACGCCCACCGGATTAACAAGGGAGAGCAGATTGCCCTGGACAATAAATCCCGGGATTTTTTCCTGCTGGAAAGAAGGGACGTTAATGTCATATATAAGCATATGATACAGCTGATTCAGGATAAGCTGCCGGGATATGTGGAAGCAGAACCCTTCGACATACAGGTGTTGACCCCCATGAGAAAGGGAAGCCTGGGCTGCGAAACCTTAAACGGCATTCTGCAGAGATATTTAAATCCGCCTGACCCCCGAAAAAAAGAGCACCTTAGCGGCAGCACGCTGTACAGAGAAGGCGATAAGGTGATGCAGATCAGGAATAATTATCAGCTGGAGTGGGAGATTGTCAGCCGTTATGGCATTCCCATTGACAGGGGCACGGGGGTATTCAACGGAGATATGGGCAGAATTTTGGAGATCAACGAAGGGGCGGCAAGCTTGGTGGTGGAATTTGACGAGCACAGGAGAGTGACCTATCCGTTTTCTCTGCTGGAGGAGCTGGAACTGTCCTACGCCATAACCATACACAAGGCACAGGGGAGCGAGTATCCTGCGGTGATTATGCCTCTTCTAGGGGGGCCGAGGCTTTTATTTAACCGTAATCTCCTCTACACAGGCATCACCCGTGCCAAAAGCTGTGTCACTATATTGGGCAGCAGTGATACAGTCAGAGAGATGATTGCCAACGAAAGTGAAAACAAGCGTTACACAGCATTGTCCCAGCGCATCCGGGAATGGAAGGGGAACCTGGAGGCGCAGGGAAGCTTCGGAGAAGGCCCGAAAGAGGGACTGTGAAAAACAGAAAAGAAACAAAATGGTATTTGCTTTGCAGTACGGTGGGAAAACAGGCAAGACAGCTTCTGTTTCCCTTAAGGTGCCCTGTGTGCGACCGCATTGTACAGCCTTACGGAGAAAAAATATGTGCGGAGTGTGTGCCGAAGTTTAAGCTTATCACACCGCCCTGGTGTATGTGCTGCGGGAAAAAGCTTTTGGAGGAGGGAGAATACTGCAGCAGCTGTAAGGAGAAAAAGCATAGCTTTATCCGGGGAAGAGCACTCTATGAGTATGAGAGCGCCGCAGCCTCTCTATACCGCTTTAAATACGGAAAACGGCAGGAGTATGCGGACTTTTACGGAGAGGAAATGTGGAAATGGCTGGGCGGATTCATACGAGGGGCAGCGCCGGATGCCCTTGTGCCTATTCCCCTCCACAAAAAAAGGCTCCGCAGGCGGGGATACAATCAGGCGGCGCTTTTAGCCAGAGCCCTGGGACGCTGCGCCGGGCTGCCTGTGTATGAAAATCTTTTAAAGAGAGTGAAAAACACGGCTCCCTTAAAGAGCCAAAATCCGAAAGAAAGGCAAAATAATTTGAAAAAGGCTTTCCATATATGCCAAAATGATGTAAAATTAAGTACGATTATAATTATAGATGACATTTACACTACCGGCAGTACCGTAGAGGAGGCGGCCAGAGTATTGAAAGAAAATGGGGCGGAGAAGGTTTACTTTCTTACACTTGCCGGCGGCACTGGGATTTAAGAAAGCGGTGCGGGGTGCAATAAGCGGCACAGAGAAGCAGCGCAGAAATGGGGCGTTTTATGGACATTAGGAATTGCAGAGGATGCGGAAGGATATTTAACTATGTGGCGGGGCCTGTCTTGTGCCAGGCCTGCAGGGAATCTCTTGAGGGCAAATTTCAGGAGGTGAAGGAGTATATACGCAGCCATCCTGGGGTGGGCATTCCTGAGGTATCGAAGGCATGTGATGTGGAGCCCTCCCAGATCAGGCAGTGGCTTCGGGAGGAGCGGCTGGAGGTGACGGAGGATTCTCCTATTTTCCTGACCTGCGAGGTCTGCGGGGCGCCTATCCGCTGCGGCAGATTTTGCGAAAAATGCAAATTTGACATGACCAAGGGCTTTAAGAATATTTTGGAGAGCAATAAACCCAAGGGGGTCAAGCGGGAGCCTGTTGACCGGGAAAACCCGAGAATGCGGTATTTATAAACGGAGAAATTATCATGCTGAACGAAGAACGTATTATTTTGATGACAAAAATGGCATCCTATGAACAAAATGAAGGACGGGAGAATGTGGCTATAGGCAGATATTTTCGCAGCGATTATATCGGCCTTCAGGTGCTGAAATCCATTTTCTGCGCCACCGTGGCCTTTGCCATTATATTTGCACTGTTTGTGTTCTATGACTTTGAAATTTTCATGCAGGATATTTATAACATGAATCTGATCGAGTTTGCCCAGACCGTGCTTTTGTACTACGGGATTACGGTGGCAGGATATGGAGTGATTTCTTATATTCTGTATTCTTACCGATATTCTAAAGCAAAGAAAAGCCTGAAATGTTATTATCACAACCTGAAAAAGCTCAATTCGCTTTACAACGAGTGAGGCATTTTAGGCTTACCTGGAGGAAAGAATGACTGGTTTACTGGAATTTAGAGAAAAACTAAAGCTGTTTTACAGTAAAAATGAATTTTTTATTCTGCCGATTTTGAAGTTTCTGCTGGCTTTTTTGGTGCTGAATACCCTGAACGGACAGCTGGGATATATGACGCAGCTGGATAATATAGCCATTGTTCTGATTGTGTCGCTCTTGTGCTCCTTCCTTCCAATGGGAAGCATTGTTTTGTTTGCGGCATTGTTCAGTCTGGCTCATATGTACGCGTTGTCCCTGGAGATTGCGGCCATAGGGCTGTGTGTCTATCTGCTGCTGTTTCTTCTGTTTTTCAGGATTTGCCACAAGGAGGCCATTGTGGCGGTGCTGACGCCGTTTTTGTTTGTACTGCAGGTGCCTTATATCATGCCTGTGGCTATGGGACTTTTGGGGACGCCTGCGTCCGCTATATCTGTCAGCTGCGGTGTAGTGGTATATTATCTGCTTCTTACCGTGTCCGGCAGCGCATCTACCATAAGCACTATGGGCGCAGAGGAGGCCACCGCAAAGCTCAGGCTGATTATTGACGGAATCCTGGGTAATCAGGAGATGTTTGTGGTGATAGCGGCATTTGCCATCACTGTGATTGTGGTATATTTGATACGCAGGATGGCGGTGGACCACTGCTGGACCATTGCCATGATTGCCGGTGTTATGATGAATCTGGTCATACTTCTGGTAGGGGATTTGATGTATGATCTCAATATTTCTCTGCTGGGTGCAGTGGTGGGAGAAATCGCGGCTGTGGTGGTGGCAAAAATCATAGAGTTTTTCCGGTTTTGTGTGGATTACAGCCGGACAGAAAAGGTGCAGTTTGAGGATGATGAATACTATTACTATGTGAAGGCCGTACCCAAGATGACAGTGACTGCGCCTTCCAAAACGGTGAAGAAAATCAATCCCCAGAGGCGTACCGGAGCCGCCCCGGGCAGAACGTCTGCAGCGGGCGCCAGAACCGTTTCCGGACAGAGAACCAGAAATGTGACTACGGAGAGAATTTCCACGGGGCAGGAGCGGACGGCGCAGGGAGCGCACCGGGATGAGGGAAGGGGCCAAAGACCGGGGACACATAGAAATGATGCCAGAACGGGCAGGAGCGTAACCATTAACAGCAATATGACCGAGGAGAATACGGATGATTACGAGGAATTGTTCTGAAAATAAATAGCAGGGAATGATAGGCAATGCAGTGGTTTGAGACAGTAGTTGATCACTTAAGAGATTTTAGTGTATATAAGACAACAATGGGGATAAGCGATTTCGTAGAAATCTTGATTATCGCCTTTTTGTTGTATTATATTTTAGTCTGGATGAAGACCACAAGGGCATGGCAGCTGATGAAGGGATTGATCGTGATCCTTGTGTTTCTGCTTCTGGCATATCTGGCAAATATGTCCACAATTCTGTGGATGGCGCAGAATGTGCTGACCTTTGCGGTAACGGCGCTGATTGTGGTGCTTCAGCCGGAGCTGCGCCATGCTCTGGAGGAGCTGGGCAAAAAGAATCTGCTCACTTCAGTGCTTCCCTTTGATTCCAGGCGCGGGACACAGGAGCTGTTCTCCCAAAAAACCATTAACGAGATAACCAAGGCCTGTGTGGAGATGGGCAAGGTCAAGACGGGAGCCCTGATCGTGATAGAGCAGAATGTGTCCCTGCGGGATTATGAACGCACGGGAATCGATGTGGACGGAATTGTTACAAGCCAGCTTTTGATTAATATTTTCGAGCATAATACGCCTCTGCATGACGGCGCGGTGATTATCCGTGGAAACCGAATCACCTCTGCCACCTGTTATCTGCCCCTTTCCGACAATATGGGACTGAGCAAGGAGCTTGGCACCAGACACAGGGCGGGAGTTGGGATTTCAGAGGTGTCGGATTCGCTCACAGTGATCGTGTCCGAGGAGACTGGCGGCATCAGCGTGGCCTACGAGGGAGAGCTGTCCCGGAATCTGGATGCGGAGGGACTGAAAAAACGTCTGCAGCAAATTTTAAATAAAGACGGGGAGGAGAAGGCAAAGAGCAAGCGTATCTGGAAGGGAAGGAGCAGGACCGCTGATGAGAAAAAAAATATTTAAAAACTGGGGTCTGAAGCTTGTATCCCTGATACTTGCCTTTATTCTGTGGTTTCTGGTTGTGCAGATCGATGACCCCATCGGAACCATACGTTTTAACAATATCACGGTAAGGCTGACCAATACGGAGCTTCTGGACGAGGAAAACAAGGTTTATGAGGTTTTGGACAACACGGATTCCGTAAATGTGACGGTCAGCGCACCCCGAAGCATCCGGGAGCAGCTGCGCGCTTCCGATATTGTGGCAGAGGCTGACATTAGTAAGCTGACGGACATTAATACGGTGGCGATTACCTATTCGGTAAACTATGAGATAGACAGCATTGAGGGGGATCACGACGCTGTACGCCTGAGTGTGGAGGACAAGAGCAGCAAGTGGGTAAGGCTGCAGACCAATACGGTGGGCGAGGTGGCAGACGGCTATATGGTGGCAAGCGCAACGCCTGACCAAACCCTGATTGAGGTGACCGGGCCGGAATCTGTCATAGAAAGCATCAGCTATGCTGCAGTGGAAATTGATGTGACAGGAGCCACAAACAGCCTGTCCGCCAACGTAGATGTGCAGCTTTATGATGGGGACGGGAATCTGGTGGACTCCGCCAGCGTAAGGAAGAATGTAAGCTATGTACGCATAGAGGTGGAGATACTTGCCGTAAAGACAGTTCCCATAGAGCTGAACGTAGCTGGTGAGCCCCAGGAGGGATATCTTGTCACCGGTGTGACGGAGAGCAGTCCCGCTTCCATACAGATCGCCGGTTCGGCTTATACGCTGTCAGGCATAAGCAGGATCAGCATCCCGGAGGAGGAATTAGATATCTCCGGTGCAACAGAAAATTTTGTGAAAACCATTGATATCAGAGACTACCTGCCCGAAAATGTGAGTCTGGCGGACAGCAGCTATAACGGCAGAGTAACCGCTACAGTTTACATTGAACCTCAGGTAGAAAAAACACTGGAGATACCGGCAGAAAACATCAGTCTTGTGAATGCTCCCGAAGGTGTGGATGTACAGCTGCAGGAGGATTACACCACATACACCCTGAATGTGTACGGACTGGATGCCTACATCACGCCTCTGGAGGAGAGTGCGGTGAGGGGCACCGTGGATATCGGGGCATGGATGGCAGATGAGGAAAGGGAGGAGCTCTCCCCGGGAACCTATTTCATACCCATCACCTTTGATCTGGCGGAGGAAGTCAACCTGGAAAGCCGGGTCTATGCGAGAGTGGTGGTTACGAGACTGGAAGAGCAATAAAGAAGGTGGAAGCACCGGAAACGAGGAAAAAGGATGGCTAGATTATTTGGGACAGACGGAGTAAGAGGAATTGCCAACGAGGAGCTTACTCCACTGCTTGCCATGCAGCTGGGGCAGGCAGGCGCATATGTTTTGACAAAGGAAAAAAAGCATAAGCCAACTATTATGGTGGGGTGTGACACCCGTATTTCAGGAGATATGCTGTCGAATGCGCTGATGGCGGGCGCCTGCTCAGTAGGAGCCAACTGTATTTATGTGGGAGTGCTTCCCACCCCTGCGGTGGCATATCTGACGCAAAAGTACAAGGTGGATGCGGGAGTGGTGATTTCTGCATCCCATAATCCGGTGGAATTTAACGGCATTAAATTCTTTGACGGAAACGGATATAAGCTTCCGGATGCCCTGGAGGATGAGATAGAGGCTGTGATCCGGGACGGGATGCGTGGGATTGAGTTTCCCATAGGGCCCGGCGTCGGCAAGATCAAATACCGCACGGACGCCAGGGAGGAGTACATCAATCATGCTGTTCAGTCGGTGAATGTAAATCTGGAGGGCATGAAGATCGTAGTGGATTGCGCGGAGGGCGCCTCTTTTTACACCTCTGTGGAGGCCTTAAAGGAATTGGGAGGGGACGTAGTGCCAATCCACAACAGCCCGGACGGCACCAATATCAATGCAAACTGCGGCTCCACTCATATGGAAGAGCTTCAGGCCAGAGTGGTTTTTGAAAAGGCAGCGGTGGGGCTGGCATTTGACGGAGACGCCGACAGGCTTTTGGCTGTGGATGAGAACGGCAAGGTTGTGGACGGGGATCAGATTATGGCTATTGTGGGCAACTATATGAAAAGCCAGGGAAAGCTGAAAAAAGACACCATTGTGGCCACCGTTATGAGCAATCTGGGATTTTTCCTCATGGGTGAGAGATGCGGCCTGAACATGGAGCAGACAAAGGTAGGAGACAGGTATGTTTTGGAACGCATGAAAGAAATCGGAGCCAGCCTTGGAGGAGAGCAGTCGGGACATATTATCTTCCTGGATGAAAATACCACCGGGGACGGACTCCTGAGTGCGCTGCATCTGCTTCAGGTTATGGTGGAAACCGGAAAAAGCCTGTCTGAGCTTGCCGGTATTATGGAGGTGCTTCCGCAGGCTCTTGTAAATGCCCGGGTGGCAAACCACAAGAAGGATAAGTATATGGAATATCCCGTCATCGCGAAGGCCATAGAGGAAATCGAGAAAAAATTTGAGGGACAGGGAAGAGTGCTGATACGCCCCTCAGGCACAGAGCCTTTAGTTCGGGTCATGATAGAGGGCAAGGATCTGCAGGTGATACAGGCTGAGGCGGAGAAGCTGGCGAATCTGATTCAGGACGTAATGTTTTGACAGAAAATTTGAACCGTGCTATAGTTAAGATAAGCAAAAGAAAGTGGAGGGATGGCATTATGGTAAGTCAGAAAGTATTTATCAAAAACCCGACTGGCTTGCACCTGAGACCGGCAGGAATTTTGTGCAAAGAAGCAATGCAGTTTAAGTCGTTGATCACATTTTCATTTAAGGGCAGCACAGCCAATGCCAAAAGCGTTTTGAGCGTACTGGGGGCCTGCGTGAAATGTGGAGATGAAATTGAATTTGTGTGTGAAGGGGATGATGAGGAGGAAGCGCTTAAGGCGCTGGTTGACGCTGTGGAAAGCGGTCTTGGGGAATAGAGGTCTGGAAAGGAAGAAGCCGTAAATGTTGAATTATAAAAGATACCGCAAAAATCCTGTGGTACATTATCCGGAGCGCAAATGGCCGGAGAGGGAGATTGCCAAGGCTCCGGTATGGTGCAGTGTGGATTTGAGGGACGGAAATCAGGCGTTGATTGATCCCATGGTGGTGGAAGAAAAGATCGAAATGTTCCAGTATCTGATCAAGCTTGGCTTCCGTGAAATTGAGATCGGATTTCCGGCGGCAAGCCAGATTGAATTTGACTTCCTGCGCCAGCTGGTGGACCGCAGACTGATTCCCGACGATGTGGTGGTGCAGGTGCTCACCCAGTGCAGGGAGGAGCTGATTGACCGCACCTTTGAGGCGATTGAGGGCTGTAAGCAGGCCATTGTGCATATCTATAATTCCACATCCACCTTACAGCGGGATGTAGTGTTCCACATGGACAGGGAGCACATTACGGAGATTGCCGTGAACGGCACGAAAATGGTAAAGGAACGGGCAGAGAAATTTCCCGGCAAAATTATTCTGGAGTATTCACCGGAAAGCTTTACGGGCACGGAGCTTGATTACGCCCTGGAAATCTGTAATGCGGTTTCAGCAGAATGGAAGCCTACACCAAAGGCTCCTATGATCATCAATCTTCCGTCCACGGTGGAGATGAATACACCCAATGTGTATGCGGATCAGATAGAATGGATGATCGGCCATCTGAACAATCGGGAAAGCATTGTGGTCAGCGTCCACCCCCACAACGACAGGGGAACCGGCGTAGCCAGTGCGGAGCTTGCCCTTTTGGCGGGCGCGGACAGAGTGGAGGGCACCCTTTTTGGCAACGGTGAGAGAACCGGAAATGTAGATATTTTGAATCTTGCCTATAATATGTTCTCCCAGGGGATTGATCCGGGGCTGAATATTGAGCATATCAATGAAATTATTGAGATATACGAGCGCTGCTGTAAGCTGCCCATACATCCCAGACATCCCTATGCGGGCAAGCTGGTTTTCACCGCGTTTTCCGGCTCCCATCAGGATGCGATCAACAAGGGAATTCATGCCATGAAGGAGCGGGGCAGCGATATCTGGCAGGTGCCGTATCTGCCCATTGATCCTGCGGACATCGGAAGAGAATACGAGCCCATCGTGCGTATCAATTCTCAGTCCGGCAAGGGCGGCGTAGCCTTTGTGATGGATTCCTATTTCGGCTTTAAGCTTCCAAAGGGTATGCACAAGGAGTTTGCCAATGTGATTCAAACTCTTTCCGAGAAGCAGGGAGAGGTTTCTCCGGATGAGATTATGGAGAAATTCAGGGAGGAATATTTGAATCGAAAGGAACCGATTCATTTCCGCAGACTGCGGATAGATGATCTGAGCGGTTCTGTGAAGACCGAGTTTGACACCAGAGTGACGGTAGTATACACGGATCACGGGAAGGAAAAATTCTTTGAGGCTGTAGGGAACGGGCCCATTGACGCTGTACAGAGGGGTCTGGCTCAGGAGCTTGGAATTTCCATCAAGGTTTTGGACTATGAGGAGCATGCGCTGCAGAGCGGCTCTAATTCCCAGGCGGCTGCTTACATTCATCTGCTGGATGCGGATGACGGACGCGTTACCTACGGCGTGGGCGTGAGCTCCAATATCACCAGGGCCTCTGTGAGAGCGATTTTTTCAGCTATTAACAGGCTGGGCCTTGGGGAAAATTGAATGGAATTGTTTTCAGGATGTTAGCAAACCCCCGGCAGAGACTGCGAAGCAGTTTCTGCCGGGGGTTTTTATAATTAGTGGTTTTATGTATTACCGATAGGTAAAATTGTCGCCCTCTTCTACGATGCACACCATGGTTTTTCCCGTGTTTAAGGTAATCTCGTTTCCGTTGTCGTCATAGTAACGGGTAGCGCCGTAATCGGAGGTTTTTTCCCATGTCACATGGATGCCCTTGCCGTTTGTGAAAAACCAGCCGTCCTTTGTGGTGTCATGGCACTGGAAAGCCAGATATCCTTCTCCCAGATCCTCGCTTTTGGTGTACTGCACCAGAATGTTTTTGAAAGTCAGCTGTTCACCTGTGACAGCGTCGATGTGAGGACCGTCGGTGGAACCGGACAAATGCTGGGATCTGTAGTACAGGCCATCATCCTCATTATATTCAAAATAGCATCTGGTCAAGGGATAGCAGCCGGACATATCAATGTAGGTTGCACTGTGGGCGTCATCTCCGTATTGGTCCAAAGTGTTGGGCTCGGCCTTCGTGGTAAAGTTGTAATGCTGTTCGTCGGCAAGTCCGCGGTATTCCAGACTGTAGCCCTTATCCTGCACCGCCTCCAGAATGCCGGGGCCGGAAACATAGGCGTTATGAGGGGATTTACGGTCTGTACTGCGGAAGAAGGCCTGCTCATCTGCACCGCCGGCGCTGCCGTTTATGTTCTGAGTGGTGGACTGAGCCAGCAGCTCGTCGATAAAGAAGGGGCCGCCGAAATGCACGAGAAAGGCATCCCACTCAAAGGCCCAGTATGCGTAGTAGGTACGGAGACTGCGGACATTTCCTATTTTCTCCAAATCCTGCCAGTCCTCGTAAATGGCCATCATACGGGTCATGCGCCCTTCCACGTTGGCCTCATATAAAATGGAGGCTTTGGAAAGATTATAATGGGGAATGGCATTGCTTTCATTGGGTGTAATCACTGCGATGGGACGGGTATTTGCCACCTCTTCATCCACCCATTCGTTGGTGAGTCTGCTGCGGACCATGCCCTCCCTGGGAGGCAGAGTGTCGTCCTCTGTCACTGTCTGAGTGCTGTCGGTGCCGGAAAGTGTTTCATCCGTTTCCGAGGACTGTGTTGCAATGGGTTCTTCATCCACGATTATGGGACTCTGAATATCCTCCGACTGTCCGCAGGCGCACAAAAGGGCGACGGAAGCGGCAAGGGTCAGCCAAATTTTTATTTTTTTCATATTGTTTTCTCTCCTGTTGCTGTTTTATGGAAAAAGAGATTTTCCATTCTTTTGCCAGTATAGCACAAAAAATTCCACCCGTCATTATGGGATGGCAAAATTAAGATTTCTTAATATTATGAAAGCAGGCTGTAAATGCAAACGGTGAGCAGGATACCCAGCAAAGCCCCCATCAACACCTGAAGGGGTGTATGTCCAACAAATTCCTTGAGCTTTTCCTGAGCGGATAATTCGCTGCGGCCCATGTCCTCAAAGGTTTTTAGCATATTGTTTAACAGCCTTGCCTGTATGCCTGTTTCCCAGCGCACTCCCATGGCGTCGTGCATGACGATAATTGCCAGAAAGAAGCACAGTGTAAACTCAAAGCTTCCCGCACCGTATTCAAAGCATGCCGCCGTGGCCAGAGAACAGACCGTGGAAGAGTGGGAGCTGGGCATACCGCCGCTGCCCACAAGCCGTTCAGCGGTAAATTTTTTGGTTAAGAACAGGTGAATCAGTGTTTTTAAAAGCTGCGCCGCAAACCAGGAAAGCACAGCGGCCCAGAACATGGTATTGGTGGATAATTCCTGAAAAAAGGACATTTTCCTCTCTCCTATCTCAAAGTAAGCCTGCTGTTATTATACCCTTTTGCCGGAAAAAAGTCCATGTTTTCGTCTTGCGAATCTAAGGCAGGGATAGTATACTGAAACTAATCAAGCTGGACGGGAGGAGCCTATGAGCCTACTAAGTGTGATCGTACCTTGTTTCAATGAGGAGGAAAGCGTAGAGCTGTTTTACACGGAGTTGATGAAGAACCATGATTTTTTCCGTGGAAAAGGCGTGGAGATAGAAGTGATCTATGTGGATGACGGATCTAAGGACGGCACGGTGCGGGAGATCAAAAAGCTTCATGAGCGGGACGAAAGGGTGCATATGATTTCCTTCTCCCGGAATTTCGGCAAGGAGGCTGCCATGTTTGCGGGGCTGGAACGGTCTGCGGGAGACTATGTGGTGCTGATGGATGTGGACCTGCAGGATCCGCCTTCACTGCTGCCGGAGATGTTTTCCTATGTGGAACAGGGCTATGACTCCGTGGCCACCAGAAGGGTCAGCAGAAAAGGGGAGCCCCCGGTGAGAAGCTTTTTTGCCAGATTGTTTTACCGCCTGATGAAAAGGATATCCAAAACGGAGATTATGGACGGCGCCAGGGATTACCGTCTGATGACCAGGAAAATGGTGGACGCGATTCTGTCTATGCGGGAATATAATCGCTTTACCAAGGGAATTTTCGGCTGGGTGGGTTTTGAGACAAAGTGGCTGGAATATGAAAATGTAGAGCGGGCCAAGGGAGAAACCAAGTGGAATTTCTGGAAGCTTCTGCTTTATTCCATAGACGGCATTACAGCCTTTTCCACAGTGCCGCTGATGCTTGCTTCTCTGGTTGGGGTGCTGTTTTGCGCCGTGGCTTTTCTGATGATTGTGTTTATTATTGTGAGAAAGCTGATCTTCGGGGACCCTGTGTCGGGCTGGCCCTCTTTAGTCTGCATTATCCTCATGACCGGCGGCGTCCAGTTTTTCTGTACGGGCATTTTGGGACAATACCTGGCGAAAACCTATATGGAAGTCAAAAATCGTCCGATTTACCTGACAAAAGAAGAAATATAAGAAATTTTAACACAATATGTGGGTTTGCGCGATGAAAAATGTTTGCAATTTTCGACGAATATGTTAAAATTTACTTCGACGGTTGCAGTAAAGAGCAGTACTCGACATATGAAAGGGGAATTCATTATGGAGATCACTGCTGTAAAGGACTACGAACTAGAGAGATATATTACGGATATTATGCTGGACATTGGAGTGCCTGCCCATTTAAAGGGTTATCATTATTTGAGAGACGCTATTTTGCTTTCCGGGAGGGATATGGAGGTGGTCAGCAGCGTTACTAAGCTGCTTTATCCTGCTATCGCAAAGAGATTTAAAACCACGGACCAGAAGGTGGAGCGGGCGATTCGCAACGCCATTGAGGTTTCCTGGACCAGGGGAAATGCTGAGACTTTTGAAAAAATGTTTGGTTATTCCATATCTACGGGTAAAACACGGCCCACAAACAGCGAATACATAGCGCGCATTGCCGACAAGGTACGCCTGGATATCAAGGCTATGTAGCCGCAAAGGAATGACTGTTTAAAATAGACAGGTAATAAAGTATGCTTTTTACTGCTGACTGTCAGATGCCGCAGGACGACCGGCTTGGTGATCCTGCGGCATTTTTTCAAAATATTGTATAAATTTCATAACTATGGTAAAATGTGAAAATAGAGCCTGCGAAACGACTTGAGGGCAGGCAGAGAGGTATTGACATGGCTTTCCTTTTAGGGCTGTTAATGGCGCTGGTTTCCTGCCTGCTTGGCAAGTGCGCTCTGGGTGTTTTATATGGGAATCAGCCTGCAAGGGATAAAAGACTCCGGGATGCTTTCCTGACAGGAGGTATTGTGGTGATTGGACTGGCCGAAGCGGCATATCTGGCAGCCGTGATTTCAGGGTGGTCTTTTTCTGGTTGTGTCAGGCTTTTTGGCGCGTTGACCGCTGCTTTGACTGCAGGAGCAGGCGTGTATCTGTTTTTGAGAAGAGGGCAGAAAAAAATGGGGCATATGCAGCGTCAGAATAGGGACGGGGGAACCCTTTGGACGGGCTTTCAGAGGCTTTCTGGTTTCGGAAAGGCGGCCTTTTTCCTCTTTTGGCTCCTGCTTCTTTTGCAGCTTGTGAGCGTGGCGTCCCAGGGACGGGTGTACCGCCAGGGAGATATGACCGTGGAGACCGTAAACAGCTTTTTGGATACGGACACCATTTATGGCGTGAACCCTTTGACGGGACAGGCTTACAAGCTGGGGATTCCTCTGCGCCTGAAGATATTGTGCCTGCCGGCTTTTTATGCCTGTCTGTGCCGGATATCGGGACTGGAGGCTGCCACAGTGGTGTGGGGCATTGTGCCTTTGTTTACGCTGTTTGGAGCATATTGCGCTTTTTTCGGCATTGGGGAGAGACTGTTTCCGGAAAGCCCTTCCAAAAGATGGATATTTCTGGCCTTTACGGCCCTGATTCTATGGGGGGGAGATTACATGTACGGCATGGATGGCTTCGGGCTGCTCTACAGCGGCTTTCGGGGCAATGTAATCAGGGCGGCGGTGCTGCTTCCCTATACCTTTGACCTGTGTATGCGGAAAATGTGGAAATCTGTTATCCTATGTATTCTTGCGGAGGCATGTATGGTGTGGACGCTTTATGGCATGGGAGCCTGCCTTTTGGCAGCTCTTCTGCTGTTTTTGATACAGAAGCTTCCGAGAGGTGCAAGGGGTCTGTTTCACAGGGAAGGAGACTGATTATGAGAGAGCTTCTTCGCAATGCCTGGCTGGGATGGCAGAATTATACGGATGACGGCAAGCTGGCGGCGCTTTTGCTGGCAGCGCTGCTTTTTTTGTGGCTTAGAAATAAGAAGGTTTCACAGAAGGGCTTTTTAAGCTACGCTGTCCTTATGACGGCATGCTGTATTTTCCCTGTGACAGCCGTTTTGTTGATGCTGTATCAGACAAAATTTTATGATTATCAGTGGATATGGAGTCTGGTTCCCATGACCCCCGTGATCGCCTGGGGCATTACGGAATTTCTGACGGAGGAAGCGGTCGTTAAGGGGGAAAGCGCGGGAAAGGGACCAAAAAAGGAGGGAAGCTATTTTCCCTTGCGGCCTGCCTGCTTTTTTGTTCTCGCAGCTGTGCTTGTGCTTTTGTGCGGAAGCCTGGGACATCCTGCCTGGGATGTGGAGAAAGACCAGACACAAAGAGCGCAGTGCGCACAGCTTTTGGCACAGCTTCCCAGACAGGAGCAAGGCGCTTCCCTGTGCCTGTGGGGCCCCAGGGAAGTGATGGAATATGCAAGAGCCCTTGACGGAAGCGTGAATCTGATTTATGGAAGAAATATGTGGGATGAAGCTCTGAACGCGTATTCCTACGATGTGTATCCGGAGCAGATAAGGGAGCTGTACGAGCAGATGTGCAGTCTGGAGGAGACCGGGCAGTTTCTTCAGGACAATGGAAGCGGGGAGGGAGCTCCGGCGCCGGATAAGGTTCTTGCCGCCGCGGTGGAAAGGGGCGTAAATTGCTTTGTGCTGCCGAATGCTGTCACACAGGAAACTTTGGTCAGCATTGAAGGAATGCTGGGCAGCCAGGCGGCGGCTGTGGGCAGCTATTACGTGATTATGCTGTGAGAAAGAAGCGGGGAAGACCGTGGAGGTTTCCCCGGAGGAGACAATGGAAGAGACGAATAACAGGGTGAGTATTGTTGTGCCCGTATATAATGTGGAAAATTTCATTGTGGAGACCATGGACTCTGTGCGCAGCCAGACCTATTCCGACTGGGAGCTTCTTCTTGTAGAGGATGGGAGCAGTGACAACAGCGCTGGGGTCATTGAGGAGTACAGGCAGCGCACCGGGGATGAGCGGATTCGTCTGATCCGCCAGGGAAAAAACCAGGGAGCGGCCAGAGCCCGTAACAGAGGCGTTTTAGAGGCCAAGGGCAGATATATTGCTTATTTGGATGGGGATGATTTGTGGATGCCCCGGAAGCTGGAGCATGAGCTTGCCTTTATGCAGGAAAAAAAGGCCGCCTTTGCGTTTACCGGCTATGAGTTTGCAGATGAGCACGGGAAGGGCACAGGAAAGGTGGTGCGGGTGCCGGAAACCTTAAACTATAAGCAGGCGCTGAAAAACACCACAATCTTTACCACCACGGTTATGTTTGACACCCAGAGGATAGCAAAGAAAGAGCTTCAGATGCCCGAAATGAAAAGCGAGGATACCGCTTTGTGGTGGAAGATTCTGCGAGGAGGCGTCACGGCATACGGCCTTGATGAAAACCTGGCGTTGTACCGCCGTGGAGGAAAAACCCTTTCCTCCAACAAGGCGGAAGCCGTGCGGCGCATTTGGAATTTGTACCGCCAGGCCGAGCGCATGAGCGTTTTAAGCAGTCTCTGGCATTGCTGCTTCTGGGCCGTGCGGGCGGTAAAGCGCAGAATTTAGAAAACGGTGAGACGGAGGAAAACAGCCTTGGCAACCAACACTTATGAAAATAAATTGAGGAAATTGGAATCTCTTAAGCGTCTGATTAACATTGGACTGTCGGCCATTTGTCTGGCCCTGGAGATTTATATTTTCTATTATAATTTTGAACATCACTTCTCTCACAGCGTGGTGGAGCCCCTACGGGGCTTCTGGATCAGGGGAACCATTGTGGAGGTTTCCTTTTACGGCGCTATTCTGCTTTTATTGTCCACCATGTACGGCGGCATGCGCCTGGGTTATCTGAAAAATGTGGAGATTATTTTTTCCCAGGTATTTTCCACGCTGCTGGCAAACATTCTGATTTATGTAGAGCTTTCCATTATGGCCAGGGAGCCCTTTGTGCCTAACGTATTTATCATGATGATGGCCGAACAGACCATGGTGGTTATCATCTATATCAATATTGCCAACAGAATTTATCGGGCGATGTTTCCGCCCAGAAAGCTGATGCTGGTTCACGGAGACAGACCCATAGAGGATATTTGTGCAAAATTTCAAAGCCGCAAGGATAAATACCGCATAACCAAGACCATTCATGTGAACCAGGGCTTTGATGTGCTGTGCCGGGCTATCATGGAGTGCTATGAAAAGGGTGAGTGCAATGCGGTGGTGCTGGGGGATATTTCTGTGGAGGACAGAAATCTGCTGCTAAAGTTTTGCTATGCCCATTCCATCCGCATTTATCTGCTCCCGAAAATCACAGATGTTATTTTAATGGGGGCGGAGGAGCTGCATGTATTTGACACTCCCTTGCTGCTGACCAGAGAGTACAGTCTTACCATGGAGCAGCGCTTGGCAAAACGGATCGTAGACGTGGTATGCTCCCTGCTTCTTTTGATTCTGGCGTCTCCCTTTATGCTGCTGACGGCTATTGCCATCAAGCTCTATGATCATGGCCCTGTCCTGTACAAGCAGGTGCGGTGCACTAAGGACCAGAAGCAGTTCTTCATATTGAAATTCCGCAGTATGCGCACGGACGCGGAGAAGGACGGGGTTGCCAGGCTGGCAAAGAAGAACGACAGCCGCATTACGCCCATTGGAAAATTTATCCGAAAGTGCAGGATCGACGAGCTGCCGCAGCTGTTTAATATATTAAAGGGCGATATGTCCTTTATCGGGCCAAGGCCCGAGAGACCGGAGATCATTGCCCAGTACATGGAGATTATGCCGGAGTTTGCCTTCCGCATGAAGGTGAAGGCCGGTCTTGCGGGATTCGCCCAGGTGTATGGAAAATACAACACCTCTCCCTATGATAAGCTGAAGCTGGACCTTACCTATATCGAGAATTATTCTCTGTGGCTTGATTTAAAGCTGATGCTTTTGACCCTGAAAATATTGTTCTGGCCGGACAGCACGGAGGGCGTGGAGAGCGAGCAGATTACAGCCTTTAAAGAGGAGTACAAGGGTAAAACAGAGAACCGGGAAAAAACGGAGAACGAGAAAAAAGCAGGGGACGGGGAAAAAGCAGAGAACGAGAAAAGAACAGAAAACGAGAAACAGTCATAAATCGGGAGAAAAGCCATGTGGGAAGGATATTATGGAAAGGAGCCCTTTGACCTTCGTCTGACGGCCCTTCGCTTTTTGAAGAACCTGGACAAAATCATAGTGGTGACGCTTGCAGGAACCCTTATTTTCGGAGGAGGCTATTATGTGAAAAATGTGCTTCTCCGGGGGGAGGTGTACTACAGCGCCCAGTCCACCTACAAGGTGGAGTACGCAGACCCGGACTGGTCCCAGTACGGCACTTATATCAACGACGCCACCTGGGACACTTACGTCCATACAGAGGAATTTCTCAATATGGTGCAGGGACATCTCAGGGAACAGGAAAGTTCTTGGGAATTAACCAACCAAGAGCTGAGTGAAGCCCTGGCGGCGCAGCTTCCTACGGACCTGCGGGTGCCCCAGACCATCGTGACCACTGTGAACCCACAGATGAGCCTGGAGATTGCAGAGGCGGTGGAGCAGACCATGACGGAGGATTTTCCCCAGGTGACCAAGGAGGTGGACTCCATCCGGGTGGTGGACCCGGCGGTTTCGGCCCAGGAGGTTTTTCTGGATGTGCGGCCAGGGAGGGCTTTTCTTTTGAGCGCCTTCCTTACTTTTTTCTTTGCAGTGGTGATTTTTCTCTTAAAGGAGACCGGGGAAGACAGTATTTGGCTGTCGTCCTCCATAAAGAAACGGTATGGACTTTCGGTGCTGGGAACCATGGGAAGTCCCTTTCTGAAAGAAAACATACGTTATTTATTTGCAGAAAAAAAGCGTGTAGGCGTCTGCTTTGCGCAGGACCGAGGAGACCCGGCGGCTGTGGCCAGTAAGCTGGGGGAATGCAGCCAAGGGATAGAATGGATTCCTGCCCCGACGCCGGCGCTGTGCCCGGAGGTCTGCCGGACACTGCGGGAGATGGACGGCATTTTGCTGGCAGTGCCCGCAGGAAGTCATGCAGGAAAACCCCTGGAATACACTTTGGAGTACCTGCGCCAGCAGGATTGTGAAGTAACGGCCGCTATTTTATGGGAGGCTGATGAAAAATTGATTCGAGCCTATTACTGGCTGGAGCGTGGGAAGGAAAAATCGGGGGAAGAAGATTGAAAATTAAAATTTTCAATTTATAAAGCCGCTCACGCGGCAGAATGAGAGGAAGCATGAGAGTTGAAGTTCTGGCGTCTGTGATGAATCAGTCCATAGACCGCATTGTGGAGGAAATGAATTTGAGCTCCGACGCGGTGATCATCAATCAGTGTGACAGCCTTGGCTATGAGGAGCGGAAGAAAGCAGAGGGCAGAATACGCTTTTATTCCTTTCCAGAGCGGGGAATCGGCAGAAGCCGAAATGAGGCTATCCTGCGCGCCCGGGGGGATATTTGTCTTTTTTCGGATGAGGATATCGTCTATGAACCGGGATATGCAGAAAAAATCGTAAAGGAATTTGAGCGAAATCCCAAGGCTCATATGATTTTGTTTCACATCCAGGTGGAGGAGGAGCGGAGAACCTATCAAATTACGGAAAGAAAGCGAGTGCGCTGGTACAACTGTGGAAGGTACGGCGCAGTGAGCTTTGCGGTGAAAAGGGAAAGCCTGCTTTGTTCAGGGGTGACCTTTTCTCTGCTGTTCGGGGGCGGCGCCAGATACAGCGCCGGAGAGGACAGTCTTTTTTTGAAGGAATTTATGAAAAAAGGCTTTCTGGTGTATACGGCTCCGGTGACCATCGGCAGGGAACGGGAGCGGGAATCCACCTGGTTTAGCGGATATCACCAAAAGTTTTTTTATGACAGGGGAGTGCTGTACCATTTTCTGTACGGGAGACTTGCACTGGGGATGGCCCTTCGGTTTCTTTTGGCCCACAAGGGGACCTTGTGCAGGGAGACAAGCTTAAAGCAGGCCTTTGCCTGGATGCGGGAGGGAATACGAGACGCAAAAGCCCAATAGGGAAAACGCTTTTGTCCACCCTGAACAGGCAGGGGATTTGAGAAAGGAGGAGCCATGGAGAGCAGTGCGCTTGTATATATCGGATTAACGGCAGTCACGGTCATCCTGGCTCTTTTTGTGGATAACCGGGATTTTGTGGCGGGGCGTATCCGGGGCGGCAGAGCCTTTGGTGAGCCTTGCGGCCTCCAGCGCAGGCAGGCCGGAAATCTGATTGCGGAAACGGCGGTATACTGCCTGCTGGCAGGGGTATCTGCCTGCAGAATTGCAGTGGGAAACGATTACTGGGTCTATCGGGACAATTTCAAGCTGATCGCACAGGGCAGGCATGTGTCCTCGGAAATCGGCTTTAACCTGGTTGTGGACTGGATGCAGGAGCTGTTCGGCTATGACCAATATCTTCCCATTTTCGGCCTGTTTTCTCTGGTGACGGTATTCTTTTTTGTAAAGGCCCTTCACGACCAGGGAACGGATTACGCCTTTTCCCTGTTTCTTTTGCTGACGGGAGGCTACTATTTCAACAGTCTTAATTCCGTGCGGTATTATCTGGCGTTGGCGGTGGCCCTGTATGCCATGAAATATGTGCTCCGGGGCGAGTATGGAAAGTTTATTTTGTGGATTGCTGCGGGGGCTGCTTTTCATAAGTCCATACTGCTTGTGATACCTGTGTATCTGGCGGCCAGGCTTTTAGCCCAGGCCAAATTGAAAAAATGGCACTATGGAGCGGGAGCCCTTCTGCTGTTAAGCCTGGTGTTCGGCCAGAATTTTTACAGGGAGATCATTTTCCGCTTTTACCCCTATTATGAAAATTCTGCTTTTGACAATGGGGAATTATCTTATGTGAATATTGCAAAGTGCACAGCGGTGCTTGTGCTTTGTCTGATCTGCTATCAAAGAAGCCTGAAAGAGGATTTGATGAACCGCTTTTACTTCTTTTTAAATCTGGCGGGGCTTGTGGTATATTGCTGCGGTTCCTTTATTCCGGAGGTGTCAAGGGTGGGATACTATATGATCGTGTCCCAGACCTTTTTGCTTCCCAGGCTTCTGCGTGATATCAGGCGGGGGTGGTTTTGTACTCTATGCTATGCAGGCGTCATCGGGGCTTTTGCAGGATATTTCGTGGTTCTGCTGTATAAAATGTATGATGTGGATGTGAGGCTTCTGCCGTATTTGAACTGGATTTTTAACTAGGAGGATGTGCTGTGAGGATATTGTGGCTTTGTAATTTCATGCCGCCTGCTGCGGCCAGGTGCCTTGGGCAGGAGTCCACAAATAAGGAAGGGTGGCTGGATGGGCTGATGGGCCAGGTGCTCAAAAGGCAGAAAGAGAACGGCATTGTGCTGGCGGCGGCTTTTCCGGTCTCTTTGAGGGACGGCCTGATAGGGGACAGGGAAGCTGTGTTTTCCAGAGTCCTTCAGGTGGGAGAAGGCACCCTTCATTGTTATGGATTTTATGAGGATACTGCCCGGCCTGAGCAGTATGATCCTGGCATAGAGCGGCTTATGGAGAAAATTACGGCGGATTTTGGGCCGGATGTGGTACACTGCTTTGGAACGGAATACCCCCATACCCTGGCCATGTGCAGAGCCTTTCCGGATAAAGGGCGGCTGTTAGTGGGGATTCAGGGGCTGTGCGCCGTTTATGCCAACACGTATTTTGCCAGTATGCCGGGGAGGGTGATTCGCCGCATTACCCTGCGGGATTTCTTAAAAAGGGACAGCATTCCGCGCCAGAAGGAGAAGTTTGCGGCCAGAGGCCGTATGGAGACAGAGGCCCTTGGACTTGCGGGAAATATCACGGGAAGAACCGCATGGGACAGGCATTATGCCAAAGAATGGAACCCTGATGCGGTTTACTATGGTATGAATGAAACGCTGCGGGAGCCCTTTTATGAGGGCTGCTGGAGGAAGGAGGAGTGCGTTCCCTTTTCCATTTTTGTAAGCCAGGGAGATTATCCTGTGAAGGGCCTGCATTACCTGCTTCTGGCGCTGCCTGCCATCAGAGAAAGGCATCCGCAGGTGAAGGTGTCCGTGGCAGGAAACTGTATTGTGAGAGAAGGGGGGCTTAAGGAAAAGCTGAAAATCTCTGCCTATGGAAGGTATCTGCAGGAGCTGATAGAGAGAGGGGGGCTTAAGGACTGCGTGGAGTTTCTGGGAAAGCTGAATGCAGCGGAAATGAAGGAACGCTATCAAAGGAGCAGCCTTTTCGTCTGCTGCTCCACCATAGAAAACTCTCCCAATTCCCTGGGAGAGGCCATGATCCTGGGAATGCCCTGTGTCAGCGCCGATGTGGGGGGAATCCCCAGTATTTTCCGAGGGGGGACGGACGGCATTTTGTACCGGGGCTTCCGCACAAAGGAAAATTCTTTTGATAACACATGTGATTCTTTTGACGGCCATGAGACGGAGCTGGAAGAAATTGTAAAAGGGCTTACAGAGGCGGTGCTGGAAATGTGGTCGGACACAGATAAAATGCTGCAGTATTGTAAAAATGCAAGAGATCATGCAGAAAAAACTCATGATAGAGAGAAAAATTACCGGAAATTGACGGAGATATATGCAGACATTCAGGAGAAAAAGAAAGGAGTGCCGCAGACACAGGGATGAAATTTGTATTCGTATCCAATTATCTGAATCATCATCAGATTCCCTTTTGCAACGCCATGTATGAGCTTTTGCAGGGAGACTTTGCCTTTGTCCAGACCGAGCCCATGGAGGAGGAGCGGGTGAGAATGGGATGGAGTAAGGACATCCAGGCTCCTTACCTGAGACTGTACTACCATGAGCAGGAGGCCTGCAGAAGGCTGATTGCTGACGCCAAGGTGGTATTCTTTGGAGGCACGGACGAAGAAGGCTACATAAGGGAAAGATTGGATTTGGGAAAGCCTGTGATCCGCTACAGCGAGCGGCTGTATAAAAGCGGGCAGTGGAAGGCGGTGTCCCCCAGAGGGCTTTTAAAAAAGTATCAGGATCATACAAGGTACCGCAGGCAGCCGGTGTATATGCTCTGTGCCGGAGCTTATGTGGCTTCGGATTTTCATATTGTGAGGGCTTATCCGAAAAAGCTGCTTCGCTGGGGATATTTTCCGGAAACCAGGGAGTATGCTGTGGATCAGCTGATGGCCCAAAAAAAGCAGGGCAGCATTCTGTGGACGGGAAGATTCCTTGACTGGAAGCATCCTGAGCTTGCCATAGAGACTGCCAGATACCTGAGGGATAAGGGATACGATTTTCGGATGGAGCTGGCGGGGGGCGGAGAGCTGGAGCCCCTTGTGAGAGAAAGAATAGAGGAGTACGGGCTTAAGGAGCGGGTCAGGCTTTTGGGCTACCGCAGGCCGGAGGAAATACGCCGCCTTATGGAGCAGGCCCAGATCTATTTGATGACCAGCGACCGCATGGAGGGCTGGGGCGCTGTGGTAAACGAGGCCATGAACAGCGGCTGCGCGGTGGCCGCCGGTCATATGGCAGGAGCTGTGCCCTTTTTGATCAGCCAGGGCAAAAATGGACTGATTTACCGGGATGGGCATAAAAAAGAGCTGTTTGCCGCAGTGGAGAGGCTTCTGCAGGACAAGGAGCTGTGCGGAAGGCTTGGCACAAATGCCATAGAGACCATTACCCAGGAGTGGAATGCTTCCACAGCGGCCAGGCGGCTTTTGGGGCTCTGCGTCAGACTGGGCTTTTTGGAGAAGGGGGAGGCAGCCGGGGAGATTTCCCTCACGCCGCCTCTCACGGGCCCCTGTTCTCCTGCCCCTGTGTTGTCAGAGAGGCGGATGAAATGGAGAAAGCAATGGAAAAACCCTTGATTAGTGTGATTGTTCCGGTTTACAATGTAAAAGAATATCTGCCCAGATGTGTGGCGTCCTTGCAGGCACAGACCTATCCCAATCTGGAAATCCTTCTGGTGGATGACGGAAGCGACGACGGCACCGGGCAGCTGTGCGACAGCCTGGGGGCAGAGGATGAACGAATCCGGGTGTTCCACAAGGAAAACGGAGGCTCCTCCTCCGCCAGAAACCTTGGAATAGAACAGGCCAGAGGCGAATATCTGGGTTTTGTGGACAGCGATGACTATGTAGAGTATAATATGTATGCACTTTTGCAGGAGGCTATTGGAAAATACGGGGTGAAGGCTGCCCAGATTGGCAGAGATGAGATTTCCCAGGAGGGAGAAAGACTTCCTGATATCTGCGTTCCTCCTTCTTCGCCGGAGTGCATAGAACCGGAGGATTTCTTGCGGGAACTGCTTCTGCACAGAGGAGACTGCTCCTTTTGCACCAAGCTTTTGAAAAAAGAGGTGTTTCAGGGACGGCGCTTTCCGGAGGGTGTGCTGAATGAGGATTTTCATCTGCTGGTGGAGATGCTGCCGGACATAGGCGGCATTGTGTCGCTGCCGGAGCGGGGATATCATGTTTTTTGCAGAATGGGAAGCAATACCAGAAGAAATACCGGATTTTCCCGAGTGTTTTCCGACAATGTGGACAATGCGGACATGGTGATGGAGCTGGTTAAAAAACAGTATCCGGCTCTTTACAAACAGGCCAGACGCTTCGGCCTTTACCAGCGGCTGGACTATATGCTTCACATTCCGATTTCGGAAATGAAGGGGGAGAATCAGGAATACGGCCGGATAAAGGGGTATCTTAGAAGATATTGGGCAGAGGGAATGGCAAATCCCTTTCTCACTCCCCAAAATAAGGCTTATCTGACGCTTCTTGCGGCGGCTCCAAAGACGGTGCGCCGGATACACAAAAAGGTGAAACGATTATGAAAAGGTTGAATGATATCAGGGTAGGTATTCTGAAGATACCGGTGACGCGGATTGCGCTTTTAGTGGTGTCCGATATGGTCTCCATTCTGGTGGCCTCGGTGTTAAGCCTCTATGTGCGCTATGATTTCAAATTCATGGATGTGCCCAGGGAATTTTGGGTGGCGGTGCTTGACGCCTACTGGTACAATGCGGTGATCGTGGCGGTGGTGTTTGCCATTTTCAAGCTTTATAACAGCGTGTGGCGGTATGCCTCTGACACGGAGCTGGTGAATAATGCCATTGCGGTTGTGATCTGTTCTATTATGCAGCCCATTATCTTTTGGTTAGAGGGCGTGCGGCTGCCTACCAGCTATCCCTTCTTTTACGGCTTCTTTCTCATGATCCTCACCTGCGGCATCCGTTTCAGCTATCGCATTCTGCGCATACTCCAGAACCGGAGACTCCATCATTTTGGGGGGAAGTCCCGGATCAACTGTATGATTGTAGGGGCCGGGGCTGCGGGAAACGCCATCTTAAAGGAAATAGAAAGCAGCAGTTATCTGAGCATCCATGTGGCCTGCGCCATTGACGACAATCCAGGCTGCCACGGGAAATACCTGCGGGGTGTGCCCATTGTGGGCGGCCGGGAGTCCATTCCGGACAACGTGGAAAAGTACAATATTGACGAGATCATAATCGCCATTCCTTCCGCCAGCAGACAGAAGCTAAAGCCCATTCTGGAAATCTGTAAGGAGACAGGATGCAGGCTGCGCATTCTCCCTGGCATGTATCAGATCATCAACGGGGATGTGAATGTGTCAAAGCTTAGAGAGGTACAGATTGAGGATCTGCTGGGCCGGGACCCCATTGAGGTCAATGTGGAGGAGATCATGGGCTATGTAAAGGACAAGGTAGTGCTGGTTACCGGAGGGGGCGGTTCCATCGGCAGCGAGCTGTGCCGCCAGATTGCCCAGCATGCCCCAAAAAGGCTTGTGATTTTTGATATCTACGAGAACAGTGTTTACGAAATCCAGCAGGAGCTGAAGCAGAAATATCCAAAGCTTGACATGGTGGTGCTCATCGGTTCTGTGCGGAATACGGCCAGAGTCAATGAGATCTTTAAGAGATACCGGCCGGATATTGTGTATCACGCGGCGGCACACAAGCATGTGCCCCTTATGGAGGACAGCCCCAACGAGGCTGTGAAAAATAACGTGTTCGGCACCTATAAGGTGGCCACGGCGGCGGACAGGTACGGGACAAAGCGCTTTGTGCTGATCTCCACGGACAAGGCGGTGAACCCTACCAATATCATGGGAGCCAGCAAGCGTATCTGCGAGATGATCATTCAGAATTTAAACCGCAGCTCAAAGACGGAATATGTGGCGGTGCGGTTTGGAAATGTTTTGGGCAGCAACGGCAGCGTGATCCCGCTGTTTAAAAAGCAGATTGAACAGGGCGGCCCGGTGACCGTTACCAGCCCGGATATCATCCGTTATTTTATGACCATTCCCGAAGCCGTGTCCCTGGTGCTTCAGGCGGGCGCTTACGCCAAGGGGGGAGAAATCTTTGTGCTGGATATGGGAGAGCCCATGAAGATTGTGGATCTGGCCAAAAACCTGATCAAGCTTTCCGGCTACCGGGTGGGGGAGGATATCAAGATCGAGTTTATCGGCCTGCGCCCGGGAGAAAAAATGTACGAGGAGCTTCTCATGAATGAGGAGGGGCTGCAGGAGACTGCCAACAAGATGATCTATATCGGCCGCCCCATAGAGTACGATGCGGATGTGTTTGAAAAACAGCTGGAGCGCCTCAGGCAGGCATCCCTGGATGAGGAAAGCGATATCAGGCGTTTGGTGCGGGAAATCGTGCCCACCTATCATTATGAGGAATAAGGAGGAAGCTCATGTATCCGAGGTTTAAGCGGGGAATGGATTTTACAATGGCTCTTTTGGGGATGGTCCTCTTGTCCCCGGTGTTTCTTTTGCTGATAGCAGCCATAAAGCTGGATTCCAAGGGACCGGTGCTTTTTTGTCAGAAAAGGGTGGGAATCCATAAGACCCACTTTATGATCTTAAAATTCCGCACCATGCGGGTGGATACACCTAAGGATATGCCTACCCATCTTTTAAAGAACCCACAGCAGTATATCACCCGGGTAGGCCGTTTCCTGCGCAGAACCAGCCTGGATGAGCTGCCTCAGATCATCAATATTTTAAAGGGGGATATGGCTGTGGTGGGACCCAGGCCCGCCCTGTGGAACCAATATGACCTGATTGCTGAGAGAGACAAATACGGGGCAAACGATGTGCGCCCCGGTCTTACGGGCTGGGCGCAGATCAACGGCAGGGATGAGCTGGAGATTCCGGTGAAGGCGGCCCTGGACGGGGAATATGTGAAACGGATGGGCTTTCCCATGGACTGCCGCTGCTTCTTCGGCACCTTCTTTAAGGTGCTTCGGGGGGACGGCGTAGTGGAGGGCGGCACGGGGAGCCTTGAGGAGGAGAAAAAGCCGTCTTGTCACAAATAGTTAAAATTGCTTGCGACTTTGGAGTCAAGTAATTTTAACTATTTGTGACAGAACTACCCTTTGCCATCAACATTGTAGATCATTGTAAATCTGGTAATTTTGGCAGATTCTCTTTGGGTGGGGGATGCTTCCTAAACAGACCCTTGCTGGCCGCCGGTACTTAGGCTGTGTCCTCTGCAGCCTTATGTACCGCTGTGGTCAGCTCGGAGCGAAAGCGTGTCTGTGTGGAAGCGTGCCCCACGCAGAGAAAGGAAAACACCAAAATTACCTGGAAAAAGGAAGCAGCATGAAACATTTATTGATAACCGGCGTCCATAGTTATATTGGAAATGCGGTGGAGGCGTATCTGGAGCAGTGGAATAAGAGGGAGGGACAAGGGCGGTACCAGGTGGATAAGATTTCCTTGAGGGATGGCTTTCCAAAGCCGGACGGGGAATCAAAATGGGACGCTCTTTTGCATGTGGCGGGAATTGCCCATGCGGATATAAGCGGCGTGTCCGAGGAAACCAAGGCCCTCTATTACCGGGTAAACAGGGACCTTGCGGTGGAGACTGCAAAATGGGCAAGGCAGGCTGGCATTCCTTTGTTTATTTACTTAAGCAGCGTGATTGTCTACGGGGAGAGTGGGAAGGCCTGCCGGAATGTGCATATTACGGCGGACAGAAAGCCAGCGCCTACAAGCTTTTACGGGGACAGTAAATACCAGGGGGAGCTGGGCTTGCAGGAATTGGAAACGGAGGATTTTCATGTGGCAATCCTGAGACTTCCCATGGTTTACGGAAAAGGCAGCAAGGGGAATTTCCCCATGCTGGTAAAGCTTGCAGAAAGGCTTCCCTTTTTTCCAAACATTGAAAACAGGCGGAGCATGATTTATGTGGAAAATCTGGCGGAATTTATCCGCCTTTTGACAGAGAGCGGGGAAGGGGGAATCTTTTTCCCGCAAAACGAGGAGTATGTGTCCACCGCTGAACTGGTAAAGGAGATCGGGACTGCCAGGGGAAAGAAAATTCGGCTCGTCAGGGCGTTGAATCCTTTTGTGAGACTGGCCTGCGTTCTGCCTGGAAAAGCGGGGGGGATGGCAGGCAAGGCATTTGGTTCCTTGACCATTGACCTGGGGATTGATCAGGGCCCGGAGGGATATCGGAAATATTCCTTTTCAGAGAGCATAAGGAAGAGTGTTTGAAATGACAGTGAGTATTATCACCATTGCATTTAACAGTGAGAGCTGTATAGGAGCTACCATAGAATCTGTGCTGGCACAGCTGGAGGCGCCTGCGGAATATTGGATTATCGATGGGAAAAGCAGTGACGGGACAGTTGAGAAGGCTGAGACTTACCGGGACGCATTTGCCCAAAAAGGCATTTCCTATCATATTATAAGCGAGCCGGACGGGGGGATTTACGACGCCATGAACAAGGGAATCCGTCTGGCAGAAGGAGAACTCATAGGGATTTTAAACAGCGGGGATACTTACCAGCCGGAGGCGGTAAAAACTGCTGTGGAGACCTTTCAGAGCCAAAAATGTGATTTGATGTTTGCTAATATACGAATACACCGGATAGGAGGCGGCAGCTTTGTAAAAAAGGCCAGACTGCGTAAATTTCAGACCTCCAGGGACTGGAATCATCCCACTACCTTTGTGCGGGCCAGGCTCTATAAGGAGAACCCCTTCCGGGATATGGGCATCCATGACGATTACGGCTTTTATCTGCAGATGGTGCGCCAGGGACGGAAAATCGTCACTGTGGATCGGGTGCTGGCAGATTTTTATCTGGGGGGAGCAAGCAGCCGCAAAAGCTTAAAGGAGGCCGCAAGGCGTATTCGGGACAGATACCTCTACTGCTACCGCATCAACGGCTACAGCAGATGGTATTTTGTGGAATGTGTGGGAATTGAGGCTTTTAAATTTCTTTTTGGATAATTCTTTTTCGATAAAATCCTTCTGCGACACAGATATTTCCAGTGGACAACGGGAATTTCTATGTTATGATACGGCATGGAGGCGTTAACAGGTACAAAGGAGTGACTTCATGAAAAAAATTTTATTGTTTTTAGGTACCATATGCTTAGTGGCCGGTTTGTTTTCGGCCGGCGTATTCACCTATGAAGCCCATGCTTTGGATGAGGAAACCGCTGTCTGGGTTGAGGAGGCCAGAGGGGCGCTTCAAGAAATTGTACAAGAGAGGGATATCATGGCGCTGGTGTATCTGAGCGATGAATATCCTGTGCGTGCGCAGGCTTCCTATGACGCGGAGGTACTGGTAACCGTACCCAGCGGACAGATGGTGGAGATCAAGGACGTATTTGTGGACGACAATTACGAGGTCTGGGAGTACGTAAGCCTGCTGTACGGAACAAATGAGTATCAGGGATATATTCCCCGGTCCTTTCTGGCGTGCTCCGATGAAAAATTTTTGGAGTGGGAAGCAAGCTACGGAATGAATCCTGCGGCAAATGTGGTTGCCTACTCTGTAGACGGAACCCAGAGGTATGTGGACATCGAACAGTTTCCCGCAAGCTATCAGGCAGCCCTTACCGCTCTGAAGCAGAAGCATCCCAACTGGACCTTTGTGAAGATGAATACGGGTCTTGACTGGGATACTGTGATTTACAATCAGCTTCAGGGAGGGAGAAGCCTTGTGTATAAAACCTTCCCCGATTATACCAAGGCGGGGGCCTACGATGATGGAAACTGGTTTTATGCCACGGAGGAAATTCTGGAATACTATATGGACCCCAGAAATGCTTTGACAGAGGATGGGGTGTTCCAGTTTGAGCTTTTGACCTATAATAAGACCTATCATACGGAGGCTGCTGTGGAGACCTTTTTGAATAATACCTTTATGAACAGCAGCCAATACGCGCCGGGAACCAGTATGACCTTTGCCCATATCTTCTGGGCCATCGGAGCGGAGGAGGGCAGAGAGGTGAGTCCTTTTCATCTGGCGGCCAGAGTATACCAGGAGCAGGGACAGGGCACATCCGGCCTGATCTCGGGAACCTATCCGGGCTATGAAGGATATTATAATTATTTCAATGTGGGCGCAACGGGAACCAGCACCACCCAGGTGATTGAAAATGGCTTGAAATATGCCAAGGAGAAAGGGTGGACGGATGCCTATTTTTCCATTTTGGGAGGGGCGGACGTGATCTCCGCCAACTATATTAAGAGAGGACAGGATACCCTGTATCTCCAGAAATATAATGTGAACCCTAATGGCTATTATGCCCTGTATACCCATCAATATATGCAGAATATTTCTGCCCCTACCAGCGAGGGAAAAAGCATGAAAAATTTGTATGCAAGCGCCAATTCGCTGGAAAACACCTTTGTGTTTAAAATTCCCGTTTACGAGAATATGCCAGAGGGGGCATGCCCCATGCCCACAGCCTCCACGGATGTGATTCTGGAGTATCCCCAGGGCTACAGCGATACCACAGTGTATCTGGACGGCGTTGCCTATACAGCACAGGCCCAGAATGGGAAATATGTGGTGAAGGCGCCGGATACCGGCGCAAAAACGGCGGTGGTTTACCGCTATAACGAGTCAGGGGTGCCTGTGGGGATGTATGTGTGGACCTTAAGCTATGCAAATAACGCTTATACGGCTACGGCTCAGCCGGGACTGGCGGATCTTTTGACCTACCACGGATTTTCCATCCGCATTACAGGAAATTCCGGCATCCGCTTTAAGACCGGTATCTCTACGGATGTAAGAGCTGCGCTCACGTCAGGGGGCGTGAACGGTTACAAGCTGAAGGAATATGGCACTCTCGTGATGAACAACGCCAACAGAGCCTCCTATCCCATGATCAAGGGAGGGGAGAAGGTGTTAAGCGGCATGTCCTATGGCACCAACGCAAGCGGCGGCCTGGAGGATAAGATTTATGCCACCACCGGAGGAAGATATCACTTTACCTCGGTGCTGGTGGGGCTGCCTGCCAACCAATATAAGGTGGAGTATGCCTTTAGAGGCTATATTGTGCTGGAAAAGGACGGGGCGCAGATTACCCTTTATGGCCCTGTGGTGGCAAGGAGCATTTATTCTCTGGCACAGCAGCTTTTGCAGATGGGAACCTATCCCCAGGGCTCTGACGCAGATTTATTTTTGAGACAGCTCATCAGCGACGGAGACGCAGCGGGCTGAGGAATGACAGGAGAAAGGAACAGTGGAAACAGGTTAACCTTTTTTAGACAGGAAAGGATGAGGAGATGAGGAAAAAATTAATCTATGGATTGCTTGCAGGCTCGGTTCTTGCAGCCATGCTTACAGGCTGTGGGGATGGCAGTGAGGAAGGAACCGCGGGAACCAGCTCTGAGGTGGCGGTGATTTCCCCCGAACCGGCCCTTTCGGATACGGAAAGAGAAATTCTCGATTATGAGTTAAAATACAGTACAGGTGAATTTACCATGGAGGATTATCAGGCCCTGGCCGGACTTTACGGGGAAGCGGGACTGATCCGCAGACAGAGGGATATGCTGGAGGAAAGCTACCGTTTATATGAGGACGCCCAGGCTTTTGAGACATTGCAGGGACTGGCGGTGAATCTGGATGAGGAAGAGGAAGGCGTGAAGGCGGAGGCCCAGACCATGCTGCAGAATCTGGAGCTGTCGGAATATCTGGGGGAAGCCGTGCACATGGTTGCCAGCGATGAATGGCTGGACACCATGATGCCCAAGCTTTATCAGGGACAGAGAAATTATTTTTTAAAGCAGGACGAGCGGGCGGCGCTGACCATACAGGCCGGCTTTGACGCAGCGGGAAATCCTTTCTCCAACGTATGGTATGTGAGTGGAGAAAACCAGGTGACCTTTGTGTCCAGAGCAGGCTCTGTGGTGCAGGTGATGACCACCGGATTGGCGGAGGGAGCATATAACGGCGCCTTTGAAATCTGGACCATAAACAGCGCAACAGGCGATGTTTACAGGGAGCAGGGCACCTTTTCAAATAATGTGGTTACAGGGGAGTATACTGCGGCTGTGCATCAGGGCTCGGAGGCGGGAGACACCTTTGATTTGTGGAGCAACCGTGAGGGTCTCTCCTATGTAACCTACACGGGAGCCTTTGACAGTGAGGGAAAGACCACTCTGGAGCAGCCCTCTGAGGCTGCCATTGCAAGGCTGCTTTCGGAAAGCGAGAGCGAGCGGGCCGTGGTGTTTGCCTATGGGGAGGATGAGAGCGACTGCCTTTTTGCAGAGCTTTCGGGAGATACCCAGGCGGAGGGATATCTTTTTTCCGTTGACGCTTTGGGCGTTGGAGTTTATCCCAGCTATACGCTTTACGAGGCGGCCGACGCAGGTCAGGCCCAGGAGGATGCGGCAATGGATGGGGAAAATGGCACAGATGAAAACAGCACAGAGGAAGAAAACGGCGCCCAGGAGCCTTCTCAGGGCCAGGCCGGCGTGAGAATCTTTGACGGTGAGCTTCAGTATCTGGACGGAAATACCTGGGTCAGCGCAGGAAGTCTTGAGGAGCTGCTGGAGCAGGATCCCTTCCAGGCTTATGCTCAGGCACGGGAGACATTTTTGGCAGAAAAGAGAAGCCAAGGAAACGGGGAGAGCGCTGAGGGCAGCAGCGGAAGAACCTTTGGCATAGGAACCATTACCAGCCAGAGCACTAACTCGGGCGGTTCCACCGGTTCCTCGTCCTCTGGCTCAGGTTCCTCTTCTGGTTCGGGCTCCTCTTCCGGGCAGAGCTCGGGAGGAACCTCCAGTACACCGGCTCCTACGCCCACACCTACTCCCACACCTACTCCCACCCCTGAGCCTCCCGCACAGGATTCGGGCGGTGGTTCCTCGGGTGGTGGAAGCAGTGACAGCGGCTCTTCCGGCGGCGGAGACAGCAGCGGTGATGTGGATATCGAATGGTCGCCGGATATTTTGTAAACGGGTGAGGCCGAACTGTTACAGAAAATTTGATTTGGTGCATGCGGCATAGCTTTAAGGGCTATGCCGTTTGTGCGTGGTGCGATGCCCGCAGGCCGTTTTGGGGTTACAAGATGATTTTTTTGTAATATTCTCGCACCGCCGTGCCCGTTCCCACAAGAAAGGCTGCAGAGATTTTGACCGTCCCTGGGTCATAAAAAAATTGCAACGAATAGGTTGAATTTCTCCTATTTTTGGATATAATAAAAGTATCGAAAGTAAAGGAGGTTTTCCTATGAACATCAATACAAATAACCTTGTTTCTATTACTGAAGCAAACCAGAACTTCTCCAAGGTGGCACGTCTTGTAGATGAGAGCGGTGCTGTCGTCATATTAAAGAACAATGTTCCCCGCTACCTTGTCGTAGAATTCTCTGCGGCAGAGCAGGAGCAGATTGCTGCCGATGAGGATGTTATGTCTATTTCAAAGCGCTTGATTGAGAAGAACCGTCAGGCTTACGAGGTACTCGCCAAATGATTAGACTTTCCAAGCACCAGATTCTTCTTATCCATGACCAACTTATTGCTGAGACTGGCGGATTGTCCGGTCTGCGCGATGAAGGAATGCTGGACTCCTCGCTGAATGCTCCGTTTCAAACATTTGGTGGGGAGGATATGTATCCGTCTCTCCAGCAAAAGGCGGCCCGGCTTTGCTTCGGCCTTGTCAAAAACCATCCATTTGTGGACGGAAACAAACGAATTGGCGCACACGCAATGCTTGTGTTTCTTGCTCTCAACGGCATTGAACTGCAGCATTCACAGTCAGAGCTTTCAGATGTGATCCTCCAGCTTGCCGCCGGAGAGATTGAAGCAACGGACTTGCTGCGCTGGATTCTTGAACACCAGAGTTAAGGGGCCGTTGCAAAATAGATGAGTAATCATCTATGGAGCAATGGCTCCCTTTTTATTCCTGAAAACAGAAAACGGACCCCGAAGAGCCCGTAATCTATGGTATAATTAGATATGCCTATTAACCAAAAATACCATAAAAATTATACCGAATTCGGCGAGCCTTATCAACTGGTTTTGCCATTAAATTTGGAAGGTTTGGTTCCTGATGATGATTCTGTCCGACTGCTGAGCCACGAACTGGAGGGATTGGATTACAGCTTGCTGTATCAGGCTTACTCTGCCAAAGGCAGAAATCCGGCAGTGGACCCCAAGACCATGTTCAAGATCCTCACTTATGCGTATTCCCAAAATATCTATTCCTCAAGAAAGATTGAAACAGCATGCAGACGTGACATTAACTTTATGTGGCTGCTTGCCGGGCAGAAAGCTCCCGGCCACAGCACGATTGCCCGTTTCCGTACCGGCTTTCTGGCGGATGCCTGCGAAAATCTTT
>DXGH01000064.1 GCA_019114005.1 Candidatus Acetatifactor stercoripullorum | reverse complement strand
GAAAAGACCACTCAAGTTTCCTTGAATGGTCTTTGTAAGTTAAAAAGCCGCCTATTTCACACAAAACAAGCGGCTTTATCACATTATTCAATTATATTAGCAGGTGTGACCGTCTTTTAGCTCATACGTGGGCCAGAAGGCCCACGTTTATATGCTTTGACGGCCGTCCCGCCTGTGCTGCCGTTTTATTTTCAGGTGTTTTTTCCATAGAAAAATCCCTTTCTGTTCTATCATCATATGAATATAATCATAGCACAGAAAGGGATGTAAGTCGATAAAGCAATTTGGAATACTTGACACTCTTTCATCAGGGTGTTATAGTTAACTCCGAAATAAATAACAAAATAACCGCTAGGGGAGCACATCGCTGAGACTGAATCCCGCAGGATTCTAACCCTCACTACTTGAACCGGATAATACCGGCGGAAGGAAGCAAAAAAGACTTGCGCAGCCACACATCTGCAGCTATGCCTGTGTGGGTGGTGCACAGGTCTGATGATGTCCCTCCTTGCGAACACAAAGGAGGATTTTTTATGTCTATTGTTACACCAGACGGCGGTCTCACCGCCCTGGGCTATGCCCTGTCCATTCTCGCAGCCGTGGTTTTGGTGCTTGCCGCCGGGCTGCTTCGCAGCAAAACGGCTTCCGGCAAAAAGCTGTCAACTAAGCAGCTGATCTTCTGCGCCGTTTCCCTGGCCCTTGCCTTTGTCACCTCTTACCTGAGGCCTTTTAAGCTGCCCTTTGGCGGCTCCGTCACCCTGTTCAGCATGCTCTTCATCTGTCTGATCGGAAACTGGTACGGCGTCAAGGCCGGGATTATGACCGGGCTGGCCTACGGTATCCTGCAGTTTCTTCAGGAGCCTTACGTCTTAAGCTTTTTCCAGGTGTGCTGCGATTACATTCTGGCCTTCGGAGCCCTTGGGCTGGCCGGGATATTCTGGAAATCCAAAAATGGTCTTGTAAAGGGATATCTGTTAGGCATTCTGGCAAGAGGCGCCTTCCACACCCTGGGGGGATATCTGTACTGGATGGATTATATGCCCGAAAATTTCCCTCAGTCTCTGGCCGCGCTCTACCCCATCATTTATAACTATTCCTACATACTGGCAGAGGCGGTGCTGACTGTCATCGTCATTTCTCTGCCTCCCGTTTCCAAGGCTCTTCTTGTGGTCAGGAAAACAGCTCAGGAGGCTTAACAGGTCTTGTTATTTTTTCCCTTCAGGGATAAAATAGAAGCATCAGAGGTCATCAGAAACAGCTGATGCCAGAAAGAGGGTGTTTGAATTGAAAATTGCCGTAACTTACCAGGATCAGATGGTCTTTCCACATTTTGGGCACACAGAGCATTTCAAGCTTTACGAGGTGGAAAACGGAAATATTCTGTATACCCAGATCGTAGATACCAATGGGGAGGGGCACGGTGCCCTGGCGGGACTGCTTACAAGGCTCCAGGCAGATGTGCTGATTTGCGGCGGTATTGGCACAGGCGCCCAGAATGCGCTGCAGGAGGCCGGCATTTCCTCTTTCGGCGGTGTAACCGGCAATGCGGATGAGGCAGTCCGCGCCTATCTGTCCGGCACATTGTCCTATGATCCAGACGTGCACTGTGACCATCACGAAAAAGAGCACTCCTGTGGGGAGCATACCTGTCAGAAGGACAAGCACGGATGCGCTGGAAACGGTGCGTAAAACATATCTTTCCTATAAAGAAAAAAGTACGGCGCAGCTTAACCGCACCGTGCTTTTTTCTTTTATTTTCCGCATCTGCTTTGATTTCTTCTGCTTTAGTTACTCCTGTCCTCTGCGCTCCTTAAGCTCCGCTTCCATTTTATTCAACGTCTTTTTATCCAGATTATAGACCAAAGCAAGCCCTATAAACTGCAGCGCAGCGCTTGCCAGATACAGCACCGCCACAAGATAGCGCATCCTCAAAGCCACATCATAGGTCTGGTTTCCACCATTTGCTTCCACATAACCAAGAGATGCCATGAATACCAGCGCAAGAGAGGGTCCCATGCCTTGCGCCAGCTTTCTAAAGAAGGAATGGAGAGAGTAAGTGGTTCCCTCCTCGCGATTTCCATGCTTCCACTCGTTGTAGTCGATGGCGTCTCCCATCATGGACCAGGACACCGTAGAATAAATACCCATGCCCAGGCTGTTAATCAGCTGGCAGATCACCCAGAGAGCAATTCCTTGCATATTTGGCGTAATAGGCAGTACCACCATAAGCCCACAGGCAATCAGAGAAAAAACTGCACCCACTGTAGCGATTTCCTTCTTTCCATATTTCACCACCATCTTGCGGGCCAGCGGCGTAAACAGAATGATCGGTATCATGGCAAACATTGACACCAGTCCTGAAATCTGCACATTATGGAAATAGGACTGCCACATAACCGTATTGGCTGCCGTAGCTCCCTGCATACCAAGAAACATTCCCATGGCCGCCAGAGTAGCTCCCACTGCCGGGCGGTTTTTCAAAAAGTTTCCCACCGCCTTTAAAACATTAAATTTCCTTTTTTCCTCACTGACCTTCACATTGCTTTCCACGCGGATTACTGTGTTGCGGATCATGAATTGAAAGGCAAGAAAGCCAAGCACTCCCATCACTAAGGCCGCCGCAAATACGCGTATGCCCACAATGTTATTGCTTTCATCATAAATCAGAAGCGGAAGCAGCGCCATAGTAGCCATCTGTCCCACCAAAGAGCCCACGCTTCTCCAGGCAGACAGGGAAGCACGGTCGCCGGGTTCGTCGGAGATTAAGGACAGCAGGGAGCCGTAAGGCACATTCGCCACTGTGTAAAAGGCGTCCCACAAAACATAGCCGCAGACAAAGATAATGTTCTTTGCCATGGCCGGTGCATTTGGAAGAGGGACAAAGCACAGCGCTCCTGCAACCAGCAGTCCCAAAGACCCCAGCCAGATATAAGCCAGAAACTTATTTCTCTTGTATTTGCGCCGGTCGGCATCCACGATGGAGCCGATTAACGGGTCATTGATGGCGTCCCATATCTGACAGACCAAAAACAGCCCCGCATAAAGAATGGAATCCATCTGCATAAACTGGGTCCAGAAGATCGCCATGGTTCCCTTCAGCGCAAAACTCATGTTACACCCTAAATCCCCCGCAGCATACGCCAAATTGTCACGCATGCTGAATTTCCGGTATGCACTCCCTCCCGCCGAATACACTTTACTGTTTTTTCCCATATGATTATCCTCGCAAAATTATTTTTTCCTGATACGGTTGAGCTGACGGTTCAGCTCCAGCATTTCCTCTTTTGAGACGGCTCCGTTTCCGGCCATCCCCATCATGGAAAGCAGTCTCTTAACCGTAAAGCCCGACATCATTTTCATCATGCCTTCGTTCACCTTAAATCCGGCAGCCTCTCCCTCCTTTCCGTCTGAGCCCTTCATCCTCTTCATCAGTCCCGCGCTGAAGGAGGCCACAAACTGCTGTCCCTCCGGGACAGACATAATATCAGAAAGCTTGTCATTGATGGAGAAATACCCTTCCGGCATATCAATCTCAAACCAGTTGATCACATCGCCGGTTTCCTTCATGCGGTAGTCCTCGTTAAAGACCTCCACCCTGCGGATCACGCTTTCATCCACGCATTCCCCGGCTTTTGCTTCGATTTTGCTTTCTCCCGCATTGGGAACATCAAAGTAAAAGAAATGCACATCGGAGGTCTTGCTGCCAATGCTTTCTCCGTTCACAAACAGCTCCACCTGGGGCTGGTTGGAGTAAACCGTCACCCTGGTCACATCCTCCACCCGGTCCACATAGCGCTTTCCACAGATATGTACAAAGGGCTCGTCAGAAAGCCATGCCTTGTACGCGTAAAAGGCGTCCTTTTTATACTTTCTGTCAAAGGTCACCAAACCCTTGTGATTCATTCCGTCCTCGCCGCCCTCCGCTCTGGCGTCCGCCGCAAAGTCAAACATATTCCACACATGGGTAGCCCATATAAAAGGCCTGGTAAAGAGCTGCTTGATCAGCTCCTCATGATAATATGCCTGATACTCCTCCGTGTAGTCCCCCTGCTCCGGATTGGAGGTATGCCAGTTAAGTGCCTCACAGCCATACTCGCTCATTCCAATAGGTATTTCGGGATATTTTGCATGGAACCCATCGAAAAACTCTCCATTCATGGAGGTATCTCCACCATACCACCCATAATAGTGATTATAGGAAATCACATCCGGGATTTTCAGATAAGACGCATCTATACTGCACATGGAGACAACCGCCATAGTGGTCAGCCTGGCAGGATCCATCTGATGTGCAAGGTCATTTAATATTTTATGATTCTCAATCAGGTCCGCATCCTCCTCGCCGCCCATGGTGATCTCATTGGAAAGCCCCCACACCACGATGCTGGGATGATTATAATTCTGAATGATCAGCTCCTTCATCTGAGAGACGGTATTTTCCCTCCCTCCCGGCATATGTCTGGAAATATAGGGAATTTCCGCCCAGACCACCATTCCGTTCTCATCGCACAAATCATAAAAATACTGGTCGTGCTGGTAATGGGCCAAGCGTATGGTGTTTGCCCCCATTTCCAGAATCAGTGCCATATCCTCCTCGTGATCCCTTCTGCTGAGGGCATTCCCGATTTTAGGGCGATCCTGATGACGGGATACCCCGTGCAGCGGATATTCCTCTCCGTTTAAGATAAAACCTCTCTCAGGGTTAATCTCAAAGGTACGGCAGCCAAAGCGGACGCTTCGCTCATCCAGTGTCTGCCCATCTCCTTCCAGTACAGCCTTTAATGTGTATAAATGGGGATCCTTCCTCCCGTTCCACAAGTGAACGTCTGTAATACTCAGCTCCGCTTCCGGTGAAGCTGCATCCACTGTGGTTTCTGCCACTGTGCTGCCGTCGTCACAAATGGAAAAGGTAATTTTCTCTCCGCCGGTGATGCCGGTCACATAAGCACATACTTTTACCAGGGCGTCCTTCCCCTCTATCTTTGGTGTCGCCGTGATGCCGGGACCTCCGAAATAATCCAGATCAAACCGCGTGCGGCTTACGCTCAAAAGGTTTACATTCCGGTACAATCCGCCGTAAAAGGTAAAATCTGCCATCTGCGGGTACACATGATCATTGGGGGCATTATCCACCGCCACAACAATCTCATTGTCCTTTTCAAGAAATTCCGTGATATTGACTCTCCAGGTAGAATAGCCGCCGTCATGATGCGCCGCCGCCCTACCGTTCACATAGACGTCGGCAGAGGAATTGGCTCCTTCAAATTCAAGATATATTTCCTTTTCATCCGCATCCCCAGGCCTTTCCAAATGCTTTACATAACAGCAGGTTCCCCGATAATAATCGTTGCCCCCATCCTGTCCATCCATTCCGTTCCAGGTATGGGGCAGATTTACGGCTTCCCAGCTCCCTTGCTTCAATACTGAAGCCCCTCCCTCAACAGAAATGCTGTCCTTGCTAAACTGCCAGCCCTGATTCCAGTTTGTTTTTACCATTGGATTTGTCCTCCTTCCTTTTGCTTCCAAAAATGTGAAATAAGTACTACTCTTGGGAATATTATAACAGCCTTGTTCTTCTTTCGCTTGTATTATTCCTATTGTATTTGGATTATTTTTGTGTTATTTTGATTTAAAATAAAAATATTTAACATGGTGGTGATTATTTTGCTGTTCTCTGTACCCATAAAAGAAGCCTTTCCCTTTATCCGCCAGATCATTTCCGATGCCTACATGACTGACGCCTGGTATCTATCGGCCCCTTACACTGATCTGGATAAGGCAGACAGAGGGTTCCGCAGTTTGCTTCTGCAAAAGGAGGATATTGCCTCCCTTTTGGCAAAAAGCCAAAATATGATCAGGGAGCATCGGCTGTTTATTATCTACAGCGCCCTGGAATTTTACAACATTATTGCCCTGCTTCCCTGTGAAAGCACCCCTGACTTCATCTGTCTTGGACCCTTCCGTGACCGCCAGATAACCGATCAGGATCTGATCCGGATCGTTCAGGCCCATCATTTCCCTGTAAAGCATCAGGATGTGCTCCGGCGCTTCTATTACAGCCTTCCCACAGCAGACCCGCAGAATATGGCCTCCACCCTCCGCCACCTTCTGTCTGCATTCCTTCCGGAATTTGAAAAGGCCTATCCTGAATATATCAGCTTCTCCCAGAAGCAGAATCCGCGGCTGTCATTTTCTTCCATTGATGATTATGTCGCCTCCTTCTCTGCAGACCAGGCGGAGGTCTGCTGCCGTCATTTAGAGGACTTTGGCTTTGCCTTGCTGCGGGGAAAAACAGAAGAAGCCTCAGATAAACTGAAGCTTCTTCTGGATTATATTGGATGCCGCCCGGGCATTTTGCCGCAGCAGCTGCACAAAGCGGCCTGCTTTCTCAATTCCTTCTGCTTAAGCCGTATGCTTGCTACGCAGGTTCATCCTGTTTTCATTATGAAATGCTATCTCACCTATGAATACCGCATTGAGACAGCCGAATATCAGCAGCTCCTCCGGCTGCCCTATGAAATCTGCCGGAAATACTGCCTTATGGTAAAAAATCACAGTCTGCCAGAGTATTCCAGCTTAGTCTGCAATATCATGAATTATGTGTCGGCACATATTTCCGAGGATTTGAATCTTTCTGCCATCGCCGACTATTTCCACAAAAATCCTGCTTACATCTCCGGACGGTTCCGCAGGGAAACCACGCAAAGCCTGACAGATTTCATTCAAAAGGAGAGAATTCAGTCGGCCATCCAATATTTCAATACCACAAATATGTCTGTGGCAGAGGTAGCAGGAAATGCAGGCTTCCAGGACTTTGCTTATTTTTCAAGAATTTTCAAAAAGCATATCGGCTGCTCTCCCAGTGAATACAAAAGGATGGTAAACCGGTAGGCTTACGCGTCCTGCGCTGCTCTTTTGATAAATTCCCGGAAAATTGCAAGACTGTTTTCATCACTTTCGTAGGAAAATTCAGGGTGCCATTGTACCGCCCACACGAAGCGGGCATCCGCCTTGTAAACCGCCTCTGTCAGACCGTCCTCGGAATATGCCATTGGCGTTAGTGCAGAGGAAAGCTCCTTGATCGCCTGGTGGTGGCAGCTGTTGACTCCCAGAGTCGGCTTTTGCAGCAAAAGGCAAAGGGGCGAATCCGGCTCCAGCCTTACACTGTGGATTGGCTTATCATAAGGGGGCTTTTGCCGATGTGTAATCTTCGACGGGTGCTCTGCCTGCAGATCCTGATACAGGGTTCCTCCAAGCACCGCATTCAGAATCTGTATGCCCCGGCAGATTCCCAAAATGGGCTTATCCAAATGAAGCACTCTCTCCAGCAGATATTTTTCCATCTGATCCCTTTCTTTACATATTTCACCGCAAAGAGCGGATTTTTCCGCCTTATAAAGCCCAGGGGAAACATCCTGTCCCCCGGTGAACAGAAAGCCGTCGTATTGATCCGCCAGCGTATCTAATATTTCAGTGTTTGTGCAAAGAGGCAGCATAACAGGAATACCTCCCGCTTTTTCAATTCCCTTCATATATCCGGGAAGCATCCAGTAGGATTCTTTTTCGCTGTCATACAACGGCAGCAGCGCAATGATTGGTTTTTTCATAATATGATTCCTCTAATGTTATTCCTCATTTACAAGTAACTGGCCGCGAAGAGGCGGCACAAAGATAGGCGCCTTGAAACCTTCAAAGCGCCCTTGCCTGCCAGTCATTATAGTACTTTACTCTATGTCTGTCAACAAATTCTTCTTTTCTTCCAGGATTGCCGCCACCACCGCGCAAGCAGGACAATCGCAGTATTTTGCTCCGGCTGCCTTGATTTCCTGTGCGTGGGCATTCACCTCTTTTGCCTTTTCTGCACCGAATACCTTTTCCCCTGCTTCCGAACCGGAAAAAGCGATCAGTCCGTCAACGGTGACAATATCCTGCTCCAATTCTGCAATCAGGCTTTTTGTCTGCTCAGCTTCCCTGTCCGTTCCAAGGGCGTCAAGCCAGTTCTGGGCTGCTTTCTTTGCCTCTGCGCAGCAGGTAGGAGCATTGATCAGCTCGTTTACCTTCTCAATCACATAATCCTTTACACTCTGTTTCATGGTTCCCGTCCTTTCCTTATTCGTCTTTCGCACATTTTCATTCATTCTCTCTGTAGCTATTTTAGCACAAACGAACGGGAATTCATAGTCCCATACAGATCAAAAAGCATATCATCCGTGACAGGTACCGGATTATTAATTTTGTAAGGTTCAAATCCTTTAAGTCCGTCCGCAGGCCTCCCCCACTGTCCTTAACGAGGCTTTCCGCCAGCCCATCATTATTTTTGCCAGGCAAACTCCGCCGCTTCCTTGATCCAGCCTATCAGCTCCTCGTCAATTTCATCCAAATCGGAAATGAGCAGATGATGGGTCCATCGGTTAGGGTAAGGCTCAGTCGCAATGTCAATCCGGAAAGAATCCGCCTTATGTTCCAAGCCGAAAGTCACCACAATATAATTTTCCGGGCAGTCCTTCTTTTTCCGCACCCGTGCAAACGACACGCAGGCGAACATATGCTTATTATAAAAGGAAATCTGGCTTTTCTGCACCTTAATGCGCACGTTATCAATATCAGTTAAAATTTGTTCTTCCAGCTTCTCATAAAGCGGAAGGGCACCCATATGCCCTTCAAAGAAAAGAAGTGTATCCGCGTCCATTATTCTCCGTGCTCCTTCCCGCACCATGCCGCAATCTCGCCAATCAGGCCGAGGGGCAGCGGCTTCTCATGTATTCCTCAATATTCTGCGGCGCAATACCGCAGTAATGGTTTTGATTTATATTCTTGAACTTCCGTCCGCATTTTGGACATTCCCACACGGCTTTCCGCTTCCCTTATGGCTGAACCGCCTTTACTGTAACTTTTACGGTGTCTCCCGGCTGTTTTCCTATTTTTGTCCGAATATCTTTCCGAATGCCAATGATATAGCAAATTGAGCCATCGTCATTTTTGAGACCCATATTCACGATACTGCCAGAATATGGCTCGCCGTCAAAGGTAATTTCTGCCTTGACACGCCCCCTCCCAAATTCTTTTCGGATGTCATAGGGAAACCGCACATAAGCACCGCCTTTTTCGGGGACGGGTTCAATTACTACATCAAACAGATAGGTTTTTCCATTGTTTTTTATACCTGCTTCACAGATTTGCACCTGTCCACGCAGTATTTTCTCCATAGCCTTGCCTTTGGCAAGTTCGTCAATAAGTTTATCCAGATACCGAATCTCCTGCATCAGCGGTTCCTCAATCGTTTCCACACGCACGCCGCATATAACACCGGTGATTTGCTTCCTGTTCGGGTTCAGATGCGGGGCATTGCGGAAAAAGTCGCCGTATGTCACAGAACTTGCCGCAGCCTTTTGAATTTCTTCTGCAGTGTACCCGGTCAGCCAAGTGATCACTTGAGTCACTTCGCCCAATGTGCGCCCTTTTTTCTCTGCTTTGCTGACCAGAAATGGATAGATTTTGCTGAAACTCATGCCATAAACTTTTTCATTACTCATACCGTTTTCTCCTGTTCTTCCGCCTGCCATGTGCGGAACAATTTTTCCTTCAGCGGAAGGTAAGCCGCAAGGGTTTTCCATCTGCTCTCTTTATAATACCGGTCTGCAACTTGAAACAGTTTCATAATCTGCATCTCCTTCAAATTTGTGGCAGTGTCAAAAACTACCTGTTTTTATTATTCTAAAATTGTAATCGCACCATGTCTTAAAGGAATCCGCCTGAAAAAGAGTGGTAACCTCCGTACTCTCTGTGGGATCAGGGATCACGAAATCCTGCAGTCCACAGATATAATCCAGCATTTCCATATCAGGCATACCGGTGTTTTCAAAAGAAACCATCCACATTTCTGGCTCCTGCTCGGCCACCTGTGCAAACACAGCATCTACATCCGCCAGGGAATGAATCTGTGACACATCAATATTATACTTTTCCAAAATATCCGTCCAAGCTTGCCGCCATAGCAAATTCCGGAGAGCTGTAGCTGTTTATGATATCCTGTCCGTATTCCGGCAAAAGCTCACTCATATCCACAAGATAACCGGCCTGTATCCAGCTTGGATCATAGCTGGAGCATGATTTCCAAATCCAGCGTCATATTGATCTTTTCCAGGGTGATCTCATTTACCTTTTCCAGCACTCTGTCCGGCGCTTCCCTGTGTCTGGCCGCATCCTGCAAGCGCTCCCGCCAGAAGAGATGCACATAACAGTGGAATTAACTTTTTCTTCATACTTATCCTCCTTTAGCTTTGATGTACGGGTTTCTCTGTGCTTTTATTTTAATTTATCCCGCAAAAGGAAAACTATGAATTTTATATCCTGGTTTTGCACTTTTGTTCCTTTTCCATCCTCCACCGTATGCCCTTGTACACCAACGCTATTTCCACACCATAAAATATTCCTGCTCCCCGGTGCTTTCCTCTTTCTCTTCGGATGCCACTGTAAACCCTTCCCGCTTATAAAAGGCCACAGCTCCTTTGTTTTTCCGGTATACATGTAATGACAGTCTGCCCTTGATAGATTTTACAAAATCCATGAGCTGTTTTCCCACTCCCTGGGACTGGCATTTTTCGCAGACAAAAATTCCGGCAATGTAATCACCGCTCAGCCCCACAAAGCCCAGAATCTCTCCGCTCCTTTCCTCTTCATAAACATAAACCCGGGCCTTTGGCATCATTTCTTTTACAGGCGCAAAATGCTCCTCCCAGTATCTGGGAGAAATAAAGCTGTGTGCCTTTTGATTGGTATCCAGCCAAATTTCCATGATCCTGTCAATTTCTGTCTCTTTTCGTTCTCTGATCATAATCGGTCTCCCTTTATTAAGTCTTTTCCCCAAAAGGCTCCTGTTATAGCTTTCCCTTCCCATAAATCATCTTATTTTACCACAATTCCGAGAGCGTGGAAACAAACGCCCTTTCGTTCCATTTCAAGCTGAGAGGAAGTAGATTTGTACACAGCCTTATGCTATACTTTTCTTAGTGTTGAATAGGACAAAAAATCGGAATTTAAATGTCATCAAGGAGCCAGACGCAAAGGCACAGAGGTGGGGAACACTATGAGAAAGAGGAAAAGAGCTATGAAAATAATTTTTATTGTGATTGTTGCAATGCTTATATTGCTGCTTATCATATACATCAATCATCAAATCCATTTAAAAGGAGAAGCTGAATTGCGCCTGCCATTAGGAAAGATGGTTGAAGTTGATGGACACAATATGAGCGTCTATATTGAAGGTACAGGTGATACAACGCTTGTTTTTATGTCGGGCGGAGGTACTTGTTCTCCCATACTGGATTTCAAATCCCTCTATTCTCTTTTAAGTGATAAATATCAGATTGCCGTTGTAGAAAAATTCGGGTATGGTTTCAGTGATGTTGTCGATAAAAACAGAGATATTGATTCTATACTTGAAGACACAAGGACAGCGCTTGCATCGGCGGGATTAACCGCACCTTATGTCCTTTGCCCGCACTCTATGTCAGGGCTTGAAGCCTTATATTGGGCGCAGAAATATCCCAATGAGGTGTCTGCAATTATCGGGCTTGACATGGCAGTTCCAGAGTATTATGACAGCATGAATATAAATATTCCTCTTATGCGTATTGCAAGCTGGGCAGCAAACATAGGTGTCACTCGATTTATTCCGGGGCTGTCGGACAGTGATGCTGTAAAGTACGGCACCTTATCGGACAAAGAAAAAGAAATCTATAAAGCTGTTTTCTACAGCCGCACGGCAACTGTAACTATGATAAATGAAACTGAATGGGTGAAGGAAAACGCTGAAACGGTGAATAGCATGGGAATCCCGCAGCTTCCAATGCTGTTATTTATTTCCGACGGTTCTGGTGGAACAGGATTCGATAAAGACACATGGCGGAAAATTCCTATAGAATATATAGCACAGATTGATGGAGGAAAATATATAGAATTAAACTGCCCGCATTATGTTCATGACTACGAATACAAAGCAATAAGTGAAAGTATCATTGCATTTCTATCGGAACGTTAAATTTCCATTTAGCGCTTATCTTATAAATTTCGTCCTTGGTACTGTATCGTTACAACATAAACTGTTTTGCTTGATTCATCAATGCGGAAAATAGCGATATAATTATCAATCAGCAGCTGCCTGTAACCCTTACCCGCATATCTGCCTTCATTACGCTCTTGGTGGGACTGTGGAAAGGTGTCTAAATTCAAAATGGCCTTTTTAATTCTGCCAAGCTGTCCCTTAGCATTTTCAGGAACCATTTTTTCACTTGCAAGATATTTGTAAATGCTGTCTAATTCGCGTATTGCTCTGGGGCTGATTTTAACCTTGTATTTATCCAAAATGCTTTTTCTCCAATTCTGCCAAAATCATCTCTGCATCGATTGCTTCAGCCCCGTCAGCCATTTCCTGCTCTGATTCGTAGATGGCTTGGTCAATACGGTTAATTCTTGCAAATTTATCGTATAATTCACTACTCATTATAACTAAGTCGCTATATCCGTTTTTCGTAATAAAGATTGGCTCTTGTGCCTTGTGTGCAATGTTGGAAATTTCAGTTGTATTGCGCAGCTCTTTAATAGGCATGATAAGAGGCATGATGCTTCACTCCCTTCTTTGTCATAAGAATAGCATAATTATGCTTATCATGCAACAAAAATATGCGCATAATTTTGTTTTTGAATTTTGTTTTTCAGTCAATGGAACAATCTGTTCCTTCCTGACGATTCTTTTCAGAAGCTGCATGTTGACGGCTCTCCCGCCCTCTTCAGATACAGATTAAGAAATGAATCCCTGATGCAGGGAATGATAGTCGTAATTCATATCCAAGCTTTAAGGGGCTGCTTTCGCAGCCCCTTTCTTTCGTATTGACATTTTCCTTCCACACATACCTGAAATTTACTGCAGAAGCGCCAGAGCGCCCTGGTTTGCCTGGTTGGACTGTGCCAGCATTGCCTGACCAGCCTGGGCAAGTATTTGGTTGTTGGAGTATTTTACCATCTCGGTAGCCATATCCGTATCGCGAATCTGGCTCTCTGCGCTGGTGGTGTTCTCCACAACGTTGTCCAAATTGTTGATGGTGTGCTCCAGACGGTTCTGTACCGCACCAAGCGTAGAACGCTGCTCAGATACCTTGGAAATTGCCGCTTTGATTACATCAATAGCCGCTGTTGCAGAATCCTCCGTCATAACTCCATCGGTCTTTAACACATCAATGCCAATATTCTTAGCAGACATAGATTCAATAGTGACCTGAATCTTATTTGCAGTATCTGACTCGGCGCCTACATGAAGCTTAAACTCTAAAGCAGCTGGCAATGTATCTGTTTTTTCTTCATACTGCTCTTCTGTCACTGTTACAAAATTGCCAATTTGCTCTGCACCAACATCTGTCAAAGCATTAGCATCATTATATGCCATTAAACCGCCTTTATAAGTCCCATCTGCATTAAAGTAATTTACTAAGTCCTCCTCAGTAACTTCTGCATTAGTAGTTTTATCATATAACGCATTGTTATTGATTGTAACATAATCCGCTATGGCAGTAAGAAATGCTTCATTTGCATCTGTAACCTGGGTACCAAACTGTCCTGCTGTATCTGCTACTTCAGTATAAACTGCAACGCCTTCTTTTAGTGCAATAGCTCCATCTTTTACCTCAAGCAAATCAGCCAAATCAGCACCCGTAAGTGCAGTATCGCTTCCAGCCAAATAATAACCCGTATTCGTACCGTTTACATCATCGTCACCGTCAAATCCCGTATCATCTATGGTAATTGTTGCCTCTATGGGATTTGCATATGTTGCAGCAAGCTCACTGGTTACAACTCTTTCCGTTGTAGTAACAGTTTTTTCTGGATCTCCCTTCAAAAGCGCCATCTCATTAAAGGTGGTGGTTTCAGATACGCGGTCAATCTCCGTTACCAGCTGGTCAATTTCATCCTGTACAGCCTTGCGATCTTCTTCTGTCAATGTTCCATTCGCAGCCTTAGTTGCCAGCTCGTTCATTCTCTGAAGCATGTCGTGCACTTCTGTCAGCGCGCCCTCTGCGGTCTGCACTGCGGAGATGCCGTCCTGGGCATTTAAGGATGCCTGGGTCAGACCCCTGATCTGCTTTCTCATCTTCTCGGAAATGGAAAGGCCTGCTGCGTCGTCTGCCGCACGGTTGATCTTATAGCCGGAAGAGAGCTTCTCGGTGGATTTTGCCTGAGATGACATTGTCAGTCCCAGCATTCTGTTGGAATTCATTGCTGTTAAGTTGTGTTGTACTACCATAAAATGTACCTCCGTTTACTTTTTGGGGATTTTCCCCTTCTGCCCCGAATCCGTTCGTGACAGTTTTTCTTTTCTTTATTCAGTTTTTGTTCCCCGGCATAAGCCGATGGTGTAATATGAAAGGCGCCCCTAGGTTAGCAGCCTATTATTACCGATACTTCAATCAGGATAGTAAGGTGAAGCCCCCGCCTCCCCGGCCTTTTGGGCCGCTTTGCTTCTCACTATAGGCACCTCCTTGGGAGCATCCACCATGACATGGAGGTTTTTCCCAGTCCCGCCTGTAAAAATGACCTTTACGTTATCGCCTATTATCAAATATTCTCCTGGTCGAACAGAGAGCTTCAGCATACAGACCTCCTTGTCTGGAACGGCTTTTGCCTGGATGCAACCTTTTATTTTGAAAGGTTGCATCCAAGACCATTAGAAAAGGAGAATAACTATGAGCACAACACAGCCTATCCGAGATCGGGCGCTTCTTCAGGATTTCAAAAATTACTATCTTCTGCATGCTCCAAATCCCAGAAACTACACCTTAATCGTAATCGGTCTTAATACCGCCCTGCGCATCAGCGATATCCTGCATCTGACCTGGAACATGGTTCTCAAGGAAAACGGCAGCTTCCGCACCCATATTCTGATCAAGGAACAAAAAACCGGAAAAGAAAACAGAATCCTGATTAACCAGGAGGTAAAAAGAGTTTTGGGAAATTACTGGAACAATACCGAAAGAGAGCTGAACGATTACATTTTTCAAAGCAGCAAAAGCTCTCCGAACCCGCTTTCCCGTTGTCAGGCATACCGGATCATACGAAAAGCAGCTGAGGAGGTTGGCTTAGAGGATGTAATCCGATGCCACTCCCTGCGCAAGACCTTCGGTTACCATGCCTGGAAGCAAGGCACCCCTCCTGCACTTCTTATGAATATTTACAACCATTCCTCCTACCAGATCACAAAGCATTATTTGTGCATCGAGCAGGACGACAGGGACGAGGTGTTTGGAAACATCCAGCTGTGACTCTCCCGTGTGCTGCGGGAGCAGTCATGAATAAAAAACCTCATGAATAAAAAATAAATAATAGTATATACTATAGTGTATTTTTATGGTGTTTTTATTGATTTATCTGTCTTTTTAGGATACACTAAGCTTAGATATTTTACTTTTTGTTATTCCTGAAATGCGCTTGGCCAGGGATATGTCCGGGAATTTTGTCTTACGGGTTTCCCTGTTTCAATAGAGGAACTGTAAACGGATATCTTGCAGGACGGGGGAAAGGAAGAGGGAATGGACATAGACACAACGGCTGCCGATGCTGTGGATACAGCGGGAAGCAAGGCAAGGTATGACACAGAGGCGAAGCGCCTCTTAAGTGACAAGCAGATACTGGCCAGAATCCTGAAGGAAACGGTCAGTGAATTTGCAGGCTGTTCTTTTCAGCAGATCATGGACAGCATTGAAGGAGAGCCGGAAATCTCCACGGTTTCTGTCATGCCTGGGAAAACCAATATGCCTCTTGTAGGCGGCATGGCCCAGGAGGATAAGGTGGTGAATGAAGGCCAGGTGACCTTTGACATCCGTTTCCGTGCGGTTACGCCAGAGAAGGAACACGTGAAGCTGATTCTGAACGTTGAAGCACAGCAGAGCTTTACACCGGGCTATGACATTGTGACCCGCGCAGTCTATTACTGCGCAAGGCTGCTGTCCTCACAGATGGGAGTGGAATTCACACCCAGGTCCTATGACGGAATTAAGAAAGTATATTCGATCTGGCTGTGTTTTGATGTGCCTGAGTATGCGGAGAACACCATTACAGAGTACAAGTTACAGCCCCATTCCCTTTATGGGAATTTCCAGGGAAAGGCACGATATGACCTGCTTTCGGCGGTAATGGTATGCCTGGGGAAAAAGGAGGATATGTCAGACGGAAGCACCCTGCACCGAATGCTTTCCGCTGTTTTTTCTGAGAAACTGAACCCAGAAGAGAAAAAAGCCGTGCTGGAGGAGCAGTACGGCATACAGATGACGGAACGGATAGAAAGGAGTTTAGCTGGTATGTGCAATTTAAGTGACCTTATTTATGACCGCGGCGTAGAAAAAGGCTTGGAGCAAGGCCGGGAAGAAACAAGAATCATAATGCTGCAGATGTTCCTGGGAAAAGGAGGGACCGAAGAGGAGGCAAAGGATCTTTTCGATGCCACTCCGGAAGAGCTGGAAAAGGCAAGGCTGCAGACGGTGTAAATGAAAGGAGAGGATAAGGCACACTCCAATAGGATGTACCTTATTTATCTTCCTGCCATCGGTGTATTGCGGCATATTATCAGGAAATGCCGTGCATACAAGCGATAGGAAGGAGTTTAACTGGTATGTGCAATTTAAGTGAGCTTATTTTTGAACGAGCCTGGGAAGCAGGCTGGAAACAGGGCTGGGAAGCAGGCTGGAAACAGGGCTGGGAACAAGGCTGGAAACAGGGCTGGGAACAAGCCTGGAGAGCAGGCTGGGAGAAAGGCCGGGAAGAAACAAGGATACTTATACTGCAGATGTTCCTGGAAAATGGAGGGGCAGAAGAAGAGGCAGCGCGCATTTTTGAAGCCACTCCGGAGGAGCTGGAGAAGGCAAGGCTGCAGATGGTGCAATCTGGGCAGCTGGCTGGAAAAACAAAGGCTGCAGAAATTGCTTGACATGAAAATGCAAGGTCAGGTAAGATAAACGCAGTGATCGCGTTGCAGAAACCTGTGAGGCCTGTGACGGTGAAGAACCTGCGGGGTCTCCTCTTTTTTTAAGGAGATGTCGTATATGCCAAGGAGATTTTAAGTCAGACAAACTACTATCTATTTTATCTGAATATTTTTTTATTTCAGCTATAAAGCTTTCGGAAGCTTTGCCGATATACTTAATAGTAAAGGAAGATGCAACCTTTCAAAATAAACGGTTGCATCTTCCTTTACTATTAGGGGCTGCTTTTGCAGCCCCTTTCTTTAGTATTAACATTTCCCTTCAACACATACCCGTAAATCTTCAGCAGGGATTAACCTCCGACACCGATCAGAATTCCTCCGTCAAAACCCCCTCCTTCTCCAGATAAAAGGAATACAATATCTTTTCCTTCACCCTTTTTCCCGTCAGCTTTTCCACCGCCTCCTGATAATAGTCAAGCTGTACCTGGTAGCGGTTCCACAAATCCTCCATGGTTCTTATTACATCTGTCTTATAATCCAGAAGCACAATCTGTCCCTCTTCCACAAAAAATGCGTCTATGATTCCCTGTACCAGCACCGTTTCTCCCTCCGGGAATGCCTCGCCCAGCCTGCGGGCCTCCACACCAAGCACAAAGGGCTGCTCTACAGAAAGCTCTCCCCGCCTGCTGGCCGCCCACATACGGTAGGCCAGCTCCTTTTGCAGAAACCGGAGAATTTTTTCCTGGTTGACAGCCTCCAGATACTGAGCGCTCAAACGCAGGCTTTCCGCCTGCTCCATCAAAAAATCATACAGCGCGCTCTTTAAAGCTTCCTGGGACAGTCCCTCCCTGTACTTCTCAAAGCTTTCAGGGAATGCGGCAAACTGCGCCCCCAGCAGCCCTTCAAAGTCCAAAAGCTCCATAACCCTGTGAAAGGCGCTTCCCCGGAGGGCACCTGCCACCTTTTCCTCTCCCTTTCGGAATGCAGGGATATAGGGGTGAATTTCCTTCTCCTCAAAGGCGTGATAAGCCGCCTCATCCCGTTGGGCCATGGCGGCAATTTTAAGCTCTGAAACCGTTGTCTTTGTATACAGCTTTTCCAGGCTTTCATAGGGGTACGCATAGGCAAGCCTTTCCTTCAGCTTCTTTAAGGCGGCCTCATCCGTCCATTCCTTCGCATGCCGCAAAGCATCCGCTTTTCCGTGAAGGGCAAGCTGCTCCTTCACCTCCTGTCCTGAAAGCTTCTCCAAATCCGTCACCGTCACGGACAAGGAAGCGTCGGGGGCGCCAGCCACAGGCAAAAGAAGGTCCAGATAGCTTCCCGCCTCTATAAAATCAAGATACGTCAGATGCCTGTCCCCATTTTCGCGCAGCAGCTCCCATTTTTCCTGGGCCTGCTCCAGGGACGCCGTCAAAATCAGTTTTTCCCTGGCCCTTGTGAGAGCCACATACAAAACCCGCAGCTCCTCCGCCAGATTGTCCTCCCGCATTTTCCGTGCCAGAGCCATACGCCGCAGGGTTTTGTTTCGGATGCGTCTGTTGTAGTCCACATAATCCGTGGCCAGGCCAAGGTCCGTATCAATCACTACCGATTGATGGGAATCCTGCATGTTAAAGCGCTTTGAGAGCCCCGCCACAAAGGTGACAGGAAATTCCAGCCCCTTGCTCTTATGGATGCTCATAATACGCACTACATCCGCATTTTCATCCAGGGTATCCGCCTCACCGTAATCCACGTCATATTTTTCCATCTGTTCCATGTAACGGATAAAGTGAAACAAACCAAAATAGCTGGTTTTCTCAAAATCCGACGCCTTGGCAAGAAGCATCTCCACATTGGCCCTTCTCTTGCTGCCCGCCGGAAGCGCCGTCACATAATTCAGATAATCAAAATCATTTACCAGCTTCTGCAGAAGCTCTCTGACCGGCAGATACACCGTGTAGTCCCTGTAGCTTTCAATCTGCCCGAGGAAAGCCGCCGCTTTTCTTCTAAGGTCTTCCTCCTTTTCCTGCCCCTCTCCCTCTTCCTGCTTTGCATAATTCTGAAGAGCCCCATAAAGGGAGCAGCCTTTCCTCCCCGAGCGTATTTTGGCGATCTCCTCCTCTTCAAAGCCTCCAAATAAGGATTTCATCACGCCAAACAGCGGTATATCCTGGGTGGGGTTGTCCAGCACCTTGAGAAGCTGCAAAAGCTCCTGCACCTCCGGGGCTGCAAAATACCCTGTCTTTGAGGTGACATAAGCGGGGATTCCCTCCTCCTCCAGCACCTTTTTAAATTCCTCATCCCAGCCGCTGTTGGTACGCAGCAAAATCACAATGTCTGAAAATCGCACCGGGCGCAAGGAACCGGTTTCCTTGTCCGTTACCTGAAAATCCTCCAAAAGCTCCTTGATTTTAGCTGCAATAGCCCAGGCCTCCGCCTGTTTTGCGTTCCTGCCCTCTTGATTTTCCGGTTTTTCCACTAAAATCAGCTCACTGCCGCAGCCTGGATTTTCCGGATAGACTGCCCCGGCATATAAGGCCGCTCTCTCATCATATGCAATGCCGCCTATTTCCTTGCTCATAATTCTGGAAAACAGACCGTTTACCGTATCCACAACCTGACTGCGGCTTCGAAAATTCTTGGACAAATCAATTCTGGTGCATTTTCCATCCTGCTCATAGGAGTCGTATTTTTCCAAAAAAAGCTCCGGCCTTGCCAGACGGAATTTGTAGATGCTCTGCTTCACATCCCCCACCATAAAGCGGTTAAAGCACCCGTCCTCCTCTCCGGAAACGGCCTTCAGCAGATATTCCTGCACCAGGTTGCTGTCCTGGTATTCATCGATGAGAATTTCATGGAAATGCTGTCTGTACTCAAGCGCCACAGCACTGGGCTTTAAAAGCTCTCCTTCCCTTTTGATCAAAATGTCCAGGGCAAAATGTTCGATATCGGAAAAATCCACCAGCTTTTTTTCCTGTTTCTTCTGCCGCATCCTCCGGTCAAAGGAAAGGGTCAGCTCCACCAGGGTTTCCACCGGCTCTCTGCAGGCCGCTCCCTGAGCCGCTGCAAGAGAAAGGGGCGTGGCAAAAAAAAGCCGGGCAGTGGTCTGGAGGGTATCCTTTACCTGGCTGCGCAGCTTTTTTGCCAGCTCTCTTTTTGCCGGGGACACCGTATCATCCTTTTTGGAAGGAAGCCTGCCAAAGGCCACCGTAGAAAGCTTCGCCGCATAATCCGCCAGGGTTTTGCAGTCCCTGAGCTTTTCTGCCGCCTCCAGCTCTCCATCCGTCAGCTCTCCATACATATAGGGGCCATCCGGCTCCTGGCAGAGCGCCTGCACCCTCTGCAGCTTTTCAATGCAGCCTGACACAAGCTTATCCAGATGATTTAAAAGATAACGCCCATAATCACTGTTCTCCAAATCCTCTTCACTTACGGCTCCATAATCTTCCCTGCGCTTTTTCAGCCATTCCTCCGGCCAGGGATAGCTGGCAGCGCAGCGGGAAAGATTTAAAATATGCTGTTCCAGCACACTCTCCCGTCCGCCCGGGCAGAAATATTCCACGCAGCTTCGAAAGGCCGCGTCCCCGCCCGCGTAGGAATCCTCCATCAATTCCTTCATCACATCCTGCTGCAGCAGTCTAATTTCTCCCTCATCAGCCACCCGGAAGGCCGGATCCAGTCCGATCTCGTTAAAATGGTTTCGAAGGAGAAACAGACTGAAGCTGTCAATGGTGGTAATCAAAGCATTGTGCAGCAGTGCAGACTGCTTCTGGATGTGTTCGGATTCTGGATTGGCAAGAAGTCTGGCTCCGATACCGGCGCTGATGCGCTCCCGCATTTCCGCCGCCGCCGCATTGGTAAAGGTCACAATCAAAAGCCTGTCAATATCCACAGGATGCTTATCATCGCACACCATCTCTACGATACGCTCCACCAAAACGGCTGTTTTTCCGCTGCCTGCAGCGGCGGACACTAAAATATTCCGCCCCTTAAGATCGATCACTCTTTGTTGTTGTGGCGTAAACGTGATTGCCATAAGCTTCCTCCTCCATCCGCAAAAGGGCCTGCTCCTGATCCAGGTTTTCCAAAACTCTTCTGTTGCAGCCCGGTATTGCCGGGTCAAATCCACATACCCTTTTATAGGGACAGTAGCTGCATGCCTGCCTTGTTCCCAGCTCATAAGGGCTTAAGCCTATGCTTCCATCCAGAATCTCTTGTCCGATCCTCTTTATCTTGTGGTTCACATAATCAGACAGCACCTTAAGCTCTTTCGTGCTCATAACGCTGGAGCGTGAGGAAAAGCTTCCGTCCTTCTTTTTCTCCACAGGAATCACATCGGAACGATCCTGCATATATCTATCAAGCCGCTCTACAATGTCCGGCTGGCTGTTCACCACGCCGTTCATGCGAAGCTTTTCCAAAAGCTGTTGATTAATTTCCTCCTGGGTCAGCTCTGTGGCCGTCTCCACGGTGGGGTCCTCGATGTGGTAGTACAAAAGCGCTGCGGGCACAATCTCCTTGTCCGGATGCTTTTTGGCCTCAAGCTCCATGGCCGCGTTCATATAAACCACCAGCTGCAGCTGCAGTCCATAGTACAGCGCCGCCAGATCAAACTGTCTGCTGCCCGATTTGTAATCGATTACCTTCACATAAACCTTGTCCGCCTCCTGTGCCACGTCAATGCGGTCTATCCTTCCCTGAAGCCGCATTTTTTCCTCCTGGGAAAGGGCCACATTGACGCTCTCCAGCTTGTCCGCAAAGTGGAAGGATACCTCGTATACATCCGGCAGAAAGCTTCCCTTTTTCAGCTGGCTCTGCAGGGTAAGCACCGTCCTGGTAAGAATCCGCTCCATGCGGGTGATGGCGTACTCGTTCCTTGCGCTGCTGTAAAGAACCGTATCCCCGTACACCGCCGCAAGGGACTCCAATGCCCCGTGCACCGCTTCCCTTCCAAATTCCTCCGGAAAGTCAAACCAGGTGTAGGGACTTTCCTGCAGTCTGTGGGCAAAGGACTCCAATACACCGTGGTACACCGTTCCCATATCTGTATTTTCAAAGGAAAATTCCTCCCGCTCTTTTAAAGAAAGACCATACTGCAGAAAATGTCTGCAGGCACAGGCGGCATAGGTTTCCAGCCGGGTCACGCTGTTTTCCAGATTCTTTCCGTAAAGGGCCCTTGCCACTGCTGCGGACAGTCCTGTCTCCTGATACCGCTTGAAGGCAGCCTGCGTCAGAAGGGCTCTTTCTCCCCGCACCTCTTCTTCCCCGTATGCCTGATATATGGTAAAAAATTCCGTCTGCTGTTTTTCAGAAAGGCTTCCCTGAACGTATTCCCTAAGCCCCTGGGCCAGATAGCCCATACCCTCTTTCCTGGTGACAATCTGCTCCAATACGCTGCGGTTTTGGGGATATTCTGTGGAGAGCCTGGGGAAAAGCCGCTTTACCACATCGATCAGATAGGCGGGCCGCAGAGACTTTCCCTGGCTGTTTACCTTTGCATAGGACAGATACAGCCTGTGGGAGGGCTTTGTCAGATTCAGATACAGATACAGCCTCTGAATATACATCTGCTGTCTGGGCGTAGGGGCCAGCTCCAGATTGGATTCCTGTAAAAATTCCCGGTCCATGTCCGAGATAATTCCTCCCTTTGAGGCACTCTTTGGTATGTTTCCGTCATTCACTCCCAGAAAAAACAGTGCCTTTACCTGTTTTAAGCGGGTGCGCTCCATGTCTCCTGCTACCACCCGGTCCACATTCTGGGGAATGGTTCCCACCTGAATCTCCAAAAATCCGGCCTCTAAAATATCATAAAATTCCTGCAGGGAGATTTCCTCCTCCCCCAAAAGTCCGTAAATCTGATCCAGAAGCTCCATGACCAGACGGTATATCTGGGCATACTCCCGCGCCTTGGAAAGCTGCCCCTCCTTTTGAAAGAAGGCCTCATAGACAGCCAGCTTTTCCTGTACCTTGTTTTCTACCAGAAAATCATACAAATGATTTACATAGGTCTTTGCAAGCCCACTTTTTTCCAGGCTTAAAAGCCCGATCTGACCCATAAGCTGTTCCCGTATGGCGTTGAGCCGCAAAAGAACCTCCTCCCCCTCCATCTCTTCCGTCTTTCGGGTAAACCTTCTCTCATAGGCCCTCCTGCCCCGAAGCCCCGTGCGGATACAGTAATTTTCCAGTTCATCGATGTCCTGCCTGGGAATATCCGAAAGACCGCTGCGCAGATAATGGAATACCGCCTCATAGGAAAAATCCCTGAGGTACAATAAAAGGGCGCTTTTGATATATTCGATCATGGGGTTTAACACAATCCCATTGGTTTTGTCTATAAAACAGGGAATTTCCATCTGTTCAAACTCTGTCTCCACGTAGGGAGCATAGGCTTCCAGATCCCCCGTGATCACAGCCACATCCCGGTACGCCATGCCCGTTTCACGAATCAGACGTTTGATCTCCAGTCCAGCCTGACGCACCTCATCCCTGGGGGTCAGCGACTCAAACAGCCGGATTTCCAGGGTCTCCTCCTCATAGGGCTCCACCCGGTAGCGGAAAAGATTTTTCTCCAGGGCCGCCAGGGCAGGCGCTTTACAGAAGCGGTGATGGGGATTTCTCATCACCTGACAGCGCCCGGCCGCCTCGCCGGAAAGGACTTTTTCCCCCGGCTGCGCCTTCTCTCCGGGCAGGAGAAACACATCCCTTTGCCGCTCTACGCCTGCGCCGCCCAAAGCCTCTTTTGCCAGCCGCTCCAGTCTGGCGACAGTTTTTTTGCTCAGGTGGAAAAGCCTCTGTTCTCCGTCCTGCTCATAGGGGTTTTCTCCCGCGCCCATGGTCACTGTGACGGTAATCTCCCTGCAGATACCCATCATTTCCTGTATCACCCGCTCCTGTATGGGCGTAAATCCTGTAAAGCCGTCGAATACCACCACACTGTCCGGCAGAAGCCTTGACTTTTTTAAGGACCTTCGCAGTACGTCCAGGGTTTCCTCCGTAGTGATAAAACGGTCCCGGATGTAGTCTGAAAATCCCTGATACAGTACTCCCAAATCCCGCAGCTTCAAGGAAAGGGCTCCTCTCTTTTTGGCATACTCCGAGAGAGTAAACACATCCTGAGTGCTGATCCCGTACTGCATAAACTCTGAAACAGCGCTTTTCACCTCATGAATATATCCCTGCTTATGCAAAAGGCTTCCCAAAACAGGAAGCTCCTCCACAAGCCCGGCGGCCACCTTCTGCAAAACCAGGCTCTTTCCCGTGTCATCCAAAATGGGGGTTTCCTTCCTGCCCACCTCCTCCAAAATGCGATAGCTGAGGCGTCCGAAGCTGAGCACGTCAATGTTTAAGATACCCCCTCTGGGACTTAAGACCACCAAATCCTTTTGTGTCTCCATAGTAAACTGATCCGGTACAATGATAAAAAAATTCCGGTCCGGCTCTTTTCCGGCCCGCTCCACCATCTCCTGATACAGCTGTCTGCTTTTTCCGCTGCCCGAAGGCCCAAAATAAAAACGTAGGCTCATAAGTAAAATCTCCAAAGGTAATCTGCCGCCTCCCCGGCGTAGTCGATCCCGATTCTCTTTCCCGCTTTGATTTCTTCCGTCCGGATTTCCTGCCCCTCTGTCACATAAAATTCCTTGCTTTTTGTCATATCCACATCATTGTCCGACCTGGAAATTCCCATGGCTATGCACAGCTTTCCCGGCCCGTCCGCAAGGTGCTTTTTAATGTTGGACTCCTTTCCCGCCCGCTTTCTCTTTTGGTTTAAGGGTGCAAGTCTTAAATCCAGCATGATCCGCTCTGACTGCGCATCTGCGGGAATCACACTGCGAAGCAGCACCGCCTGGGGGATATCCTCTCTCATAGCCGCTATATTCATACAGCTGTACATACCGTAGATCAGATACACATAGGAGGTGCCTCCCTTATGATACATAGGCTCTGTGCGGTCAGTGCGCCTGCCTCCGTAGGTGTGGGAGCCCTTGTCCTCCTCCCCCATATAGGCTTCTGTTTCCGTAATGATTCCCCGCACCGTCCCAAGGGGCGTTTCATGTACCAGTATTTTCCCCAAAAGCTCCCTTGCCACCGTAATCCCGTCTCTGGCAAAAAATGCTCTGGTCAGACGTTTCTTTTTCTCCATTTCGCTTTCTCTCCCCGTACCTTTCCGTCCATAGCCCCCTGTGAGAAGCGCCAACTCTTTAAAGAACCGGCGCTTTATTTCAGGGTAAGCTCCACCGGGCAGTGATCCGAACCCAGCACCTGGGTATGGATTTTAGCGTCCAAAAGCCGCTCCTTAAGCGCCTTAGAGGTCACAAAATAGTCGATGCGCCACCCGGCGTTCTTTGCCCTGGCCTGGAACATATAAGACCACCAGGAATAAATTCCTTCCTTGTCCGGATAAAAATAGCGGAAGGTATCTATAAAGCCGTTTTCTAAAAGTCTGCTGAAGCATTCCCTCTCCTGATCTGTAAATCCGGCATTATTGTGATTGGTCTTGGGATTTTTTAAATCGATTTCCTGATGGGCCACATTCAAATCGCCACAGAAGATCACAGGCTTTTTCTCCTCCAGCCTTTTCAGATAGGCCAAAAAATCAGCCTCCCACCGACACCGGTATTCCAGCCTGGTCAGTTCCCTCTGGGAATTAGGGGTATATACCGTGACCACATAAAAGTCAGGATATTCCGCCGTAATGATGCGTCCCTCATGATCATGCTCCTCCACACCCATGCCATAGGTGACGGACAAGGGTTTTTCCTTGGTAAAAAGAGCGGTTCCGGAGTATCCCTTTTTCTCCGCATAATTCCAATACTGATAATAGCCGGGCAGATCAAGATCGTGCTGACCCTTCTGCAGCTTCGTCTCCTGCAGGCAGAACACGTCGGCGTCCGCCTGGTGAAAAAAGTCAAGAAAACCCTTCTGCAGGCAGGCCCGCAGACCATTTACATTCCAGGATATTAATTTCATTTTACACCTGTTCCTTTCTTAAGCTGTCCCTATTTTAACACAAGGCGCCGGGATTTGTCATTCCCCCGCTTGCCTTATGGGGAGACATTTGCTATACTCGTTGCAGTAAGGAGATATCTTATGACATTACGGGAAAAATTGAAAAAAAAGAAATTGTTTTTATTTGATATAGACGGCACCCTGGCAGTGGGGGATACCTTATATGAAGGAAGCGCCGAACTGCTGTCCTACATTGACTCCATAGGCGGCAAGACCTATTTCATTACCAACAACTCCACCAAAAGCGGCGCTGATTACGTGGAAAAATTCCGCACTGCCTTTGGACTTCACACCACGAAGGAACAGTTTGTCACCTCCGGGTACATGACCCTGCGCTTTTTAAAGGAGCATTTCTCGCAGGACAAAATCTTTGTGCTTGGGACCGCTTCCTTTGTGGAGGAGCTTAGAAAAAATGCCCTCCATGTCACCGAATGCTGTGAGGAGGGCATTGCCTGTGTGGTGGCTGCCTATGACAGCGAGCTGACCTACGCCAAGCTGACCCATATCTGCAAGGTGCTGTCCACCACAGATGTGCCTTTTTATGCAACCAATCCGGACCTGCGCTGTCCCGTTGACTTTGGTTTCATACCGGACTGCGGCGCAATCTGCCAGATGATTTCCCAAACCACAGACAAAAAGCCCATCTATCTTGGAAAGCCAAGCCGGGCTGTGGTGGATCTGTGTCTCTCTCATTCCGGCTTTTCTCCCGAAGAAACCCTGGTTGTGGGCGACAGGCTTTACACAGACATTGCCTGCGGCATCAACGGCGGTGTGGATACCTGCGTAGTATTCACAGGGGAGGCAAAGCCGGAGGATTTAAAAAATACGCCCTTTCCTCCAAGCTTCGCTTTTGCCCATATCAAAGAGCTTTTCCATGCCTGTGCAGATTAAAATGCCTTGCGGAGTATGCCGATACCGATGGGATACGGCCCCGTGTGCACTCCTATGGTGGCTCCGATCTGATAAATAGGGACTTGAGAAATCGCATAGCACTTCTTTTGCAAAGTGTCAAGCAGTCTGTCTCTGTACTCCTGCGCCTCCTTTTCGTCATATCCATAGCCCACCGCTATGGTATAATCTCTGATGTCCGCCTTCAGCTCATCCAGATAAGCAAGCAAAAGCTCTATGGTTTTATCCATGGTTTTGCGGCGGCTTCTTCCGATGGCGGACGGGAAAATTTCTCCCTGCTTTAGGGTGATCACCGGCCGGATTCCCAGCACGCTTCCCGCCACCCCGGCCACCTTTCCGATTCTGCCTCCATGCTGCAGATATTCCATACCGCCGATGGTAAAGAAAATTCTGCCGGTGCCTTTGATTTCCTCCAGACGCTTTATGGTATCCTGGCAGCTTGTGCCCCTGTCTCTAAGGCGCACGGCCTCCAGCACCAAAAGTCCCTGTAAAACCGTATTTACCGTGGCATCCATGACGGTGATCTCTGCCTCCGGATATTCCTCTAAGAGCATCTGCCTTGCATTCAGCGCAGACTGCATGGAGCCGCTGAATTTGGTGGTGATGCAGATGCAGATTACAGGCTTTCCCTCCCGGACAAGAGGCTCAAACACCTCCACATAGTCCTGCACAGAGGGCATGGAGGATTTGGGATATATCTTGGGATTGTCCACCATCTTCTGATAAAACTCCCTGATCCCGATCTCTTCTATCTCCTTTTGATAATTCTCGTCCCCAAAAGACACATAAAAGGGAACCACCGTTACCCCGATTTCCCTTACAAGCGCAGGCGGCAGATCACAGGAGCCGTCGCTTACAATGTGGTACGCTTCACTCATACTGCAGATTTACCTTTCCGATTATTTTGCTTCACAGAGCATAGAATACCACTTTTCATAGGACAATTCAACATGAAATAGTTTTTAAAACCACTTTCCTTGCAGATGAGCCAGCACTGCTTTTCTGCGCAGTATTTTCCTCTCCTATTTGTTTATACCAGCTCCAGCCGTACAAATTTCCCCTTGCCCACCTTGAGCACATCCCCCGTCCGTATGCCTTCCTCCAGCTTTTCCACAGGCTGTCCGTTTTTTTGTACGCCGCCCTGGCTCAGCAGCCTTTTGAATTCATTTCCGCTGTGAATCACCCGGGCCTGCACCAAAGGGCGGAGGCAGTCGTACAAAGTACCCTGATCCATCACTACCTGCAGCGTATCCGGTCTTTGAGGCACCTTCCTTTGCACAAAGGCCTCCGTAAAGAACCGTTCTGCCTCCTTCGTTTCCTCTTCACTGTGGTAGAGCCGTGTTATAGTTCTTGCAAGCAGCCGCTTGCTGTCCCTGGGATTTATGCCATCCGCCAGCTGTTCCTTGATTTTTTGAAGCTCTTCGGGCAGAATGTCTGTAGCCAGCTCAAAGTATTTTATGATCCTGTGATCCGGTATCTGCATCACCTTCTGAAACATCACCCTGGCGTCCTCATCAATTCCAATGTAGTTGCCCAGGCTCTTGCTCATTTTTTCCACTCCGTCAATGCCTTCCAGTATGGGCATAAACAAGGCCGCCTGTGGTTCCATTCCCATTTCCTTCTGAAGCGCTCTCCCCATCAATAGGTTGAAGGTCTGATCCGTTCCTCCAAGCTCAAGGTCTGCCTCCAGCAGCCTATGCAGACTGCTTCCTGCAGATAAATCCTCTTTTTTCCCAAGGCATACCATCACTGCCGAAAACAAATCATACCGCACCTTTCCCTGAAAATCCCCATATAAAGAGTTTGGCTGTATTTTATATTCTGTAATGGTATTCTCCGCATACTCCGGCACGTCAAAGCAAATCCAGATAGAATATACTTTCTTAATTCCGTCATAGGACTTAGGCGTGAATTCCACTCCCATCTGTGAGGACAGCAGTCTTGCACAATAATAGACTGCACGGGTTACAATGTCATAGCCTGGTGTAAAGCTCTTCTGCGCTTCCACATTGATGATCAGCTTTACCTGCTCCATCCCCGGCGTAACCGCATGAAAGCGTATGTCAAAAGTCACCTGGCCTTCGTTGGCCACCTTGTCCTCCTGAGTCATTCCTCCAACAAAAGGCATATTGGTTCTTCATAGAACATCCTGCAAATTCACTGACCGTTTCCTTCAGAATCCTGGCCAGTATCTGTTTGTCACTTAAATCAATAAAAACGCCATAAAAAGGCTCTCCTTGTCCGCTTTATTTTAAAATTTCCCGGTATACCCGAAGCACGTTTTCAGAAAATATCCCATCCAGCTGGGACTGGGTAAAGCCTGCCCCATGGAGAGCATCCCAGAGCCTCTCCACGCTCTGTGCTCCGGGCAGCGCTTCGTTGACATCGATACCGTCAAAGTCGCTGCCAAGTCCCAGTACCTCCATTCCGCCCACGTCCACAATATGTCTTGCATGGTTCACCGCAGCATTTAAAATTGCCTGTATGCGCGCCTCCTTTCCCCGGGGAATACACTGTGCCTCCAGAAGAAAGTCCACATAGTAATTCAGCCCCATCACACCGCCCCTCTCTCCCAGACTGCGTATCATGGAATCCGTCAGATTTCTGGCACAAGGACAGACTGCCCTGGCATTGGAGTGGCTCGCCACGAAAGGCTTTTTTGCGCATTCCAGCACATCATAAAATCCTTTGTCGGACAAATGAGACACATCCACAATCATTCCCATGCGCTCCATCCAAAATACAAACTCTCTTCCCCTTTCGGTAAGCCCTTTTTCTTTTTCCGGGCGGCCATTTCTATTTGGGTACCCCAGCTCATTGGGATAATTCCAGGTAAGCGTCATCATGCGGACCCCCATGTGGTACAGCTTTTGCAGCTTTTGTGCTTCTCCCTTGCACACGGCGCCTTCCTCCACTGTCAGGAGCGCAGACAATTTCCCAGTCTTTTCGTTTGTTACAATATCCTCATAAGAAAGCACAGGCACAATTTTTTCCTCATTGCAGGAAAGCTCTCTCGCGTAAATTTCATAAAGTGCGCAGACCCTCTCCCAAGGGTCTGTGCACTCCTCCTGGTCCACAAACAGGGCAAAATTCTGGAGCAGATATCCGCTTTTCTCCATGCGCTTTAAGTCAAGCTGCAGGCCGTTTTCTCTAAGTCCAGTCTTTTTCCCCTTTCTCTCCCTTTCAAAAATCTCAGCCACTGTGTCACAGTGCATATCCACAATTTTTTGATTCACCGGCCTCTGTCCTTTCTTCTGCACACAAGGCATCTGTTCCATTTTTGTATTCCCCCGGTGGATTTCTATATTCCCTTTCCCATTTTCCCTTACAGTGCATGGGATTTTAAAAAGTCCTTCCAGATGGTTACATACTGTGCCTTTAAATGCACGCCGTCGAAGGTATAATCAGGATTCATGCCCCCTGTCTCGTCGCAGATAAGAGGATTTACGTCAAGATAGTATACCTTCACATAATCCGCAAGCTTTTCTATCTCCGTATTACGGGCCTCGATTCCCTCATTTGTGATATAATCTCCCTGGCTGGAACGCTCTGTGGTCACCTTCATGATGCCCTGTAAATAAATAATGGCATTAGGCTGCAGCTCTTGAATGCGGTTTACCACCTCTTTATATTTTTCCATAAAGGTTTCCACGGTGCCCGTTCCCATCTCGTTGATGCCAATCATCAAATAAATTTTCGAGAAGGAATATTGCTGTAACGCTTCCTCCACAGTCAGCTTCTCCTTCTGTCCGGGAACCGTAACAATCTCCGCATCCAAAAGCTTATATATGGTCAGTCCGGTGGACGCGTAAAAGGTCGCCGTATCCTCCAGTCCGCCATAATCATACAGTCCCACAGTCCGAGAATCTCCTATGAAAAGCGCATCCTTGAAATAATCATCCTCCACAGTCCGGTATTCCACATCCTCCGGCCTGCGGGAAACAATGAGCTGGGGCGGCTCCTGTGATTGACCATTTTGGTCACCCTGTCCAGTCAAATTCTCCGTCCCATCTCCCTCTCCAGTAGCAGGAGCCTGGCTTTCTTCCTGTAAAGAGTCGTCCGCATTGTCAGAACCGGAAACACTGTCAGAGTCGGAGACGCTGTCGGAGCCAGAAATGCTGCCGAAGCCTTCCTCCTTCGAGTCTCCTGCACTCACAGTTTCCTCCCCTCCTGCCATAGTCTCCTGATACCAGCTTCTCATCTGCCAGAGAGGTTTCGCATAAACCTGCCAGTTGTCCCCAAAGGTCAAATACACCGCCCCAAACACGAAAAGCATCACCAAAAAAGTATATTTTTGAATCTTCTTCAAGCAATCACCTCAAGCCGCCAGTCTTTTCCTTTTCCAATTTTCCCCGAAATTCCCCGTTAAAAGCGAAAATACATAAACGGATTCTCTCCCTCTACCGCAATCCGCCACACACAAATCCAGAACAGGGCCGCCAGCACAAGCATTCCTGGAATGGTGTCCTTCCACCTGCGGTAAAGCTTCTGTATTGCGGGTGTGCAGGAAAGCAGGGCCGCCCCAAAAAGGGGCCAGTAATTTGTAAGGGCCTTCTCCCAGTCACCTGCCCGCACATTGATGGCTTCCACCAAGCCGAACATCCTTCCCAGATAGATCTGCAGCTGGGAAACATCAGTGATGGCAAAGCACATCCACGTAATAGGGATTACGATCCACAGATACAGATGGGGAATCACCTTAAGCCGTTTCCCAACTCCCGTTTTCTCAAGCAGTCGTTCCAGCACGATCAAAAACCATAAGCTTCCACCCCATATAAAAAAGTTGACCGTACTGCCATGCCACAGAGAAGTCAGCATCCAGACGGCCAGAAGATTCAGCACAGTTCTTGTCATTCCCCTTCTGTTGCCTCCCAGGGGAATATACACATACTTACGGAACCAGCTTCCCAGCGTTATATGCCATCTTCTGTAAAAGTCCCTGACACTGCGGGCCATGTAGGGATGCTTGAAATTTTCAGGGAGTCGAAAGCCCATCATCCTCCCCAGTCCGATTGCCATCAGAGAGTATCCGTAAAAATCAAAGTAAATCTCCATTGAGTAGGCAAGGGCCGCCAGCCAGGCCAAAGGCGTTGAAATACTTTCAAAGCCCGTCACCTGCACCTCTCTCCACAAAAGCCCTATCCTGTCAGCCAAAAGCACCTTCCAGACAAGTCCTACCGTAAATACCTTAAGACCCTCCTGCAGGCTCTCCGCCGTCATCTGCCTCTCCCTGATAGGCTGCCGCAGCTCCCCGTAGCTTACAATAGGACCAGAAATCAGCTGCGGAAACATGGTGATATACACCGCCAAATTGAGAAAGGATCTCTCACGCCTGATATCTCCGCGGTAAACGTCAATCAAATAAGACAGGATCTGAAAGGTATAAAAGCTGATTCCCAGAGGCAGTCCGGCCTGATCCGTTCTGCCCTTGAAAAACGCAAGGCACCCCACATTTCCTGCGATTGCCGCAATGAAAAGAAGCTTTTTCCAATTTTTTTGAAATCTATTTTTACTCTTTCTATTTCCCTTCACAGGCTGTAAGTGCAGTCCCACAAAATAGTTGGAAAGCACCGAAAGCATCAAAAGCACCAGATGCCTGGGCTCTCCCAGCGCATAAAAAATAAGACTTCCCGACAAAAGTGTCACATTTTTCATGTTTTTGGGGGTAATTCCATACAGGATAAAAAAGGCCGGAAGAAAATAGAGCAAGAATTCTATACTGCTGAAAACCAAGAATTATCACGTCTTTCGTCTCTTCTCTACTTACTATAGTATCTTTTGTCCGGTCATAATACAACTAAATAATTCTTAATTTTAACTTACAATTTGTTACAAATTTGTAGTAAATATGTAATTTTCCTGATTGCCATATGACGGGCCATGCTTTACAATAAGAGCAAAAGATGAAAAGATTTCGGAATGGAGATTTGTGTAAAAAATATGAAAGAACAGCTCTACACCATCCCTCTCAACGATGCGGTAAATGCCGGGGATGAATGTCCCTTTTGTTATATCGAGCGCAGCGTGGAGCAGGATCTGCTTGATTTTGTGCTGGGAAGCGGCTCCTCCTATATGGAGGCGGATATCCGGGAGATTACGGACAAGATGGGCTTTTGCAGAACGCACTTCCAGAAAATGTTTGACTATGGAAATACTCTGGGAAATGCCTGGATTTTAAAAACCCATTATCAGAAAATGATCGGGGAAATGAAACAGCAGTTTACCAATTTTCGTCCCGGCAAATCCTCCCTGAAGGACAAATTCCGCAAGGCCGCCTCGGATGCCAACCCTATCGGCATGTGGATTGCGCAAAAGGAGGCCTCCTGCTATATCTGCAGTCAGTTTCAGGACACCTATGCAAGATATCTGGATACCTTCTTTTACCTGTTTAAGCAGGATTCTGCCTTTCGTGAAAAAATAAAGAACAGCAAAGGCTTTTGCCTGCACCATTTCGGCGATTTATGCCAGGGCGCCGATGAAAAGCTCTCCCAAAAGGAAAAAGAGGCCTTTTATGAAATGGCTCTGCCTCTCATGGAGGAAAACATGGAACGCATTTCCGGCGACGTGGCCTGGCTGGTGGAAAAGTTTGACTATCGAAACCGTGATGCGGATTGGAAAAATTCCAAGGATGCCATCCAGCGGGGAATGCAGAAGCTAAAGGGCGGTTATCCCGCAGACGGGCCCTACCGCATGAACAAGTAAATCCTTGTCTGCTAAGTAACCCTCTGCAAAAGCTGTTTCATCATATCCAGATAGCCTGCGATTTCTTCATACAGCATTTCCGGCTGAAAGGAGGCGTCCAAAAAGCGCTGGGTCATCAGCCCCTTTGAGGTAAAATCCAGCATTTTGCGCAGCTTTACGCCGTCAATCCCCTCAGGAAGCGCAGAAAGATCGGCCTGACTGTTTATGGTTTCATAGACATCCAAAAGCTCGCTCTTTTTCTCCTCCACCGCAAGCAGCGCTTCCTTTACATCCTCCGTCATGGAACGGTTGAGAAACTGCTGCATATAGGGATATGCGCGCAGGGCGTGCATGCGCGCGCATTCCGTCTGCTTCATCAGCTCGAACAAATCCCTCTCATTTCGGTCCACACAGGCCTTTATCTCCAATATCATATAACGCACGCTGTATTCGTATACAAAAGCGTAAACCCCCAGCTTACTCTCAAAATAGTGAAACAAAAGCCCCTTGCTGATGGAGGCCTCCCGCACAATATCGTCCGTGCTTGCATGACGGTAGCCATGGAGCGCAAATACCTTCAGGGCGGCGTTTATTATCCTATCCTGTTTCTCCTTTTTCAAGTCAAAAAACCTGGCATTCATGAAACGACTCCTTCCTTCAACTACCTATCTTATCACAGGCGCCCGGAAAACAAAATATTTTTCAGAAATTTAATACATATTCTCTTTTCATTTCCACAAAATAGTATTAATATATTACTGTAAAGAAATAAATGGAAAGGAGCAACCCATGGCAAAGAAATTTGGCAAGTTCTTACTCTTCACCGCCGCAGTGGGCACAGCGGCTGCCGCTGTTTATTACTACATGAAGAAAAAGGATGCTGATCTGTCGGTGTCCGATGAAGATGACGAAGATTATGACGATTTCAGCGAGGATTTAGATGACGATGCGGATTCCTCCTCCCGCAGCTATGTCCCTCTAAATAGAGACGCGTCCGAAGAAGCCTCTTCCGATTCCGACGCAAAGGAAAATGGCGGCGAGGATTTCACGCCTCTGTCCGAGCAGGTAAAGGAAGCCGCTCACAAAGCGGAAGATGCGCTGGAGGAGACAGTGGAGGAATTTTTTGACGAAGAGGACACAAACGAAGAGGAGCCTCCCATCAAGGATAATTAATTGCACAAAGAAGCTGCAGGAGCTTTCATAGCCAAGCCTCCTGCAGCTTTTTGATTCCCTCGGCAATCTGTCCGTCCGTCAGGCCGCCAAAGCCCAGCAGCACCGCAGCTTTTTCATATTTTCTGCTCTCTGAATCCACCAGACTGTCCGAGAGTCCATACACCTTCACTCCTTTTGCCGCAGCCCTTTTTATCAGCTCCTCCTCCGACACCTGGCCTTTGGCCGTCAAAAGCAGATGCAGTCCTGCGTGCTCCCCCGATATTTGAAAATGCTTCTGAAAGGGCTTTAGGCCCTCCAGTAAAAGCTCATGCTTTCCCCGGTAGATTTTCCGCATCTTATTCAAATGGCGTTCAAAGCTGCCATCCTGAATAAACTCATTCAATATCCTCTGGTCAATGCGGGACACGGTGCAGGAGTAAAACCAGCACTCCCTTTGATAACGCTTAAGCAGCGCCTCGGGCAGAACCATGTAGCTTACACGGATAGCAGGTGCAATGGCCTTGGAAAAGGTGCCGATATAGATCACCTTGTCGTGGTCATCCGACGCCTGTAGCGACGGCACAGGCTTTCCCCGATATCGAAACTCGCTGTCATAATCATCCTCAATCAAATATCTCTCCGGCTCCCTGGCAGCCCAGTTGAGAAGCTCCGCCCTGCGCCCTATGGGCATTACCGTCCCCGTTGGAAACTGGTGGGAGGGCATCACATAGGCTACGCTCACATTTTCCTTTTCCAGGCCGGACACCATCATTCCATTTTCATCCATATCCACAACAAAAATGCGGTAGGCAAAGGACTGGAATATGCGATAAGCCCGCTTGTAGGTGGGATTCTCCATGGCAATGCGCACATGTCTCCCCAAAATCTTTTCCAAAAGCATCAGCAGATAGTCGTTTCCCGCACCCACGATAATCTGCTCCGGCCTGCAGTTCACACCCCTGGAGGAATGGAGGTATCTGTTTATGGTCAGGCGCAGATCATAGTCTCCCTGGGCCTCCCCCTGGGAAAACAATTCACTGTTTCCGTAATTTAAAATGTTTTTGGTAATTCTTTTCCAAACGCCAAAGGGAAAGCCGGACATATCAATGCCGTTTGGCGAAAAGTCAAGAAGAGGCTCCGGCGCCCCCTGCTCCTTCTTTTTCGGCTTTTCCTCCGGTCTAAATGGAGAAACCTCCCCTGAAAAAGCTTTTATGCCCTCTTCTGAGCGTTCTCCTTCCATCAAGAAAAGCTCCTCTAAAGGGCACACAAAGTATCCCTTGTAAGGCCTGGCCTCAATATAGCCTTCACTGACAAGCTGGTCATAGGCATATTCCACGGTGCTTCTGGCTACCTGCAGATATTCGGCCAGAGAACGCGTGGAGGGAAGCCGCTCTCCCGTAAGCAGCTTCCCTTCTCTGATTTCCTTTTTTATATGCTCATAAATCTGTTCATACAGACGTTTCCCACTGTCTGTCTGTAAACGAATGGTCATGTCATACATTGCAGTTCCTATTGCCTCTTCAAATCCGCAAGAATCTGTTCCTTCAGCTCTCTGGCCTTATCCTTGGTACGGTTGTTGGCTGTGGGAGACGTCAATATAGCAGCAACCATTTTGCTGGCCACATCATACTTTTTAAATCTTGCAGCCAGAACACCGATCAAGTATTCCACCGTGATCTCATCCATGCCGCACATAGGAAAGTCTTCCGTCTGCATAGCCTCTGTAAAGCCATTATAAGCATTCTCCAGATATTCTGCCTCCTGAGCTCTCAGCTCGGCCAGCTTTTTTCGATCCGCTTCTTCCTCTTTTTCAAGGCTCTCCGCATAGCCTCGCAGAAGCCAGGCACTTTTTAAGCAGATATATGCCTTTTCACTGGCTTTGGCTCTTTTGACTACAGCGTTTGCCAATGCAAGCTTATATCTATCCACGGCCTCCTCATAGCTGTAGGTATCTCCCGTATGCGGATGAAGCTGCACCCTCTGACTGATATGTTCTCTGATCAGCTTCGCCTGGGCGCTGCCCACTGTGGTAAAATATCTGCTAAGTGCCGCATAGCCGCAGTGAGGGCAAAGCTCCACGTCATATTTTGCCGCATCAATTCCGTCATATTGAGGTCTTAAGTCCTGATCCGTCTTTAGCAGCCTTGCCTTGCCCGACTTCATAATTTTGGAAGAAAAGCTCTCGCCGCACACAGGGCACTCAAAGGTCTTATCGTAAATCAGATCCTTCTCCTCCACCTTTTGCACCGCAGCTTCCTTTTTCTGCTTTTCCTTTTCCTCGTTTTTATAAATATCCATGTTTTCCAGATTGCCCAATCCCAATCCGGAAAGTCCGGACAATAATCCAGCCATTTTTACCCTCCATTCCTTCCGTCTCTTTTCCACCACTCAATTTTACACCCTTGGAAGCCTTACACTTCCTTTGGCAGCGCATAGGAGCTCTTCAGGGATACAATCCGGTTAAACACCAGCGCATCCGGCCTGGAATCCCTGACATCCACACAGAAGAACCCCTGCCGCACAAACTGAAAGCTGTCATAGGCCTGGGCTCCCGCAAAGGCAGGCTCCAGTCTGCATTCCTGCAGCACAGTAAGAGAATTGGGGTTCAAATTCAGGCTGCCGTCCTCATTATAAACACCCTTTTCCTCGTCGATAATGTTTTCATACAGCCGTACCTGCGCTGTGATGGATTCCCTGGCAGGCACCCAGTGTATGGTTCCCCTTACCTTTCTTCCGTCAGGACTGCTGCCGCCTTTAGACGCCGGATCATAGGTACAGTGCACCTCTGTGACCTTACCGTCCGCGTCCTTCACGCAGCCTGTGCAGGTCACAAAGTAAGCATTCATCAGGCGCACCTCATTGCCCGGAAACATTCTGAAATACTTTTTGGGAGGAATCTCCATAAAGTCCTCTCTCTCAATGTACAATTCTCTCCCAAATGGCACCTGACGGCTCCCCAGCGCTTCATTCTCCTGATTATTGGGAATCTCCACCAGCTCTGTCTCACCTTCCGGATAATTATCAATAATCAGCTTTACAGGATTTAACACCGCCATCATGCGGGGCTTCTTTACCTTCAAATCCTCTCTGATACAATACTCCAGCATGGCATAATCCACAGAGGAATTGCTCTTGGAGACGCCGCAGAGTTCTACAAAGCGTTTGATGGATTCCGGCGTAAAGCCTCTTCTGCGCAGAGCGGCAATGGAAACCAGTCTGGGATCGTCCCAGCCGTCCACAATGCCCTCCTCCACCAGCTTTTTGATATACCGCTTTCCTGTGACCACATTGGTGAGATACAGCTTTGCAAATTCAATCTGCTTCGGAGGATGGGGATATTCCAGCTCCCTTACCACCCAGTCATAAAGCGGCCTGTGATCCTCAAATTCCAGCGTACAGATAGAATGGGTAATCCCTTCTATGGCATCCTCAATGGGATGGGCAAAATCATACATGGGATAAATACACCATTTATCCCCGGTATTATGATGCGTCATGTGTGCCACACGGTAAATCACCGGATCGCGCATGTTAATATTAGGAGAAGTCATGTCAATGCGGGCCCGCAGCACCTTTTCCCCATCCTTGAATTTACCGGCCCGCATATCTTCAAAGAGAGCCAGATTTTCCTCCACGGTTCTGGTGCTGCCAGGGTCTTCCCTGCCTGGCTGCGTCAGAGTGCCCCGGTATTCCTTTATCTGCTCCGGAGATAAATCCGAGACATAGGCCTTGCCCTTTTTAATCAGCTTTACAGCCGCCTCATACATCTGGTCAAAGTAATCCGAGGCAAAAAACAGCCGGTCCTCCCAGTCTGCTCCCAGCCACTTGATATCCTCCTTGATGGACTCTACAAACTCAGTCCGCTCCTTGGTAGGGTTGGTGTCGTCAAAGCGCATGTTAAATTTTCCGTTGTACTCCTTTGCCAGCCCGTAATTTAACAAAACGCTTTTGGCATGTCCTATGTGAAGATAACCATTGGGCTCCGGCGGAAAGCGGGTGTGAACCGTATCGTACACACCCTCCGCCAAATCCTTGTCAATGATGTTTTCAATAAAATTCTTTGTCTCGCTCATGGTGCTCCAGCCTTTCAGTGTACTTTACATCTGCCTTTTATCATATCACACTGACGCAAAATGATAAAGCAGTTTTTTAGTGATGAAACAGCCGGATTCCCGTAAAGACCATGACCATGCCATATTTATTGCAGCATTCAATCACTGCGTCGTCCCGCACGGAGCCGCCGGGCTGGGCTATGTACTTCACGCCGCTTTTTTTCGCCCTCTCAATGTTGTCGGAAAAGGGGAAAAAGGCGTCGGAGCCCAAGGTAACTCCCTCCATTTTCGAAAGCCACTCCTGTTTTTGCTCTCTGGTAAACACAGGAGGCTTTTTCCGGAAGGTTTTTTCCCATACGCCGTCCGCCAGCACGTCCATATACTCATCGCCCATATACACGTCAATGGCATTGTCTCTGTCGGCCCTTCCCAGGCCCTCCACAAATTCAAGTCCCATAACCTGAGGGGACTGACGCAGAAACCAGTTGTCCGCCTTGCTGCCTGCCAGCCTGGTGCAGTGGATTCTGGACTGCTGGCCTGCTCCGATTCCGATAGCCTGTCCGTCCTTCACATAGCAGACAGAATTGGACTGTGTATATTTCAGAGTGATCAAGGCAATTTTCATGTCAATCAGAGCCTTTTCGGGAATATCCTTGTTTTCTGTCACAATATGGGACAGCAGGTCTCCATTGATATCCAGCTCGTTTCTGCCCTGTTCAAAGGTAATGCCGTATACCTGCTTTTTCTCCACCGGATCCGGCACATAGGACGGGTCTATTTGTATCACATTATAGTTTCCGCCCTTTTTAGACTTCAAAAGTGTAAGGGCTTCTTCTGTATAGCCGGGCGCGATCACCCCGTCGGACACCTCTCTCTTGATCAGCCTTGCCGTATCCACATCACAGACATCGGACAGGGCGATAAAATCTCCGAAGGAGGACATTCTATCCGCTCCCCTGGCCCTTGCATAGGCACAGGCCAAGGGAGACAGCTCTCCCAGGTCGTCCACCCAGTAAATCTTTGCCAGGGTTTCGCTTAAGGGCAGCCCCACTGCCGCTCCCGCCGGTGAAACATGCTTAAAGGATGTGGCTGCGGGAAGTCCCGTTGCCTGCTTTAACTCCTTCACCAGCTGCCAGCCGTTGAAGGCATCCAAAAAATTAATGTAGCCCGGTTTGCCGTTTAACACGGTCACAGGCAGATCGCTTCCATTCTCCATGTAAATTCTGGAAGGCTTTTGATTCGGGTTACACCCGTACTTCAATTCGATTTCTTTCATAACAATCTCCATTCCGAAGCATAGCGTAGAAATTGCGCAACGCCTCCTGTTATTGGTTTTTATTTTTAATGATAGATCTATACTCTCCTGTGGCAATGTCAATATATCTCACAAACAGGGATACCTTATTGTCTCCATTTAAGCTGTCCCACAGCATATCTGCAAAACCTTCCATGTCATCCGAAACTGCCACCAGTTTAGGCTCCCCCTGAAAGCTGGGCAGCGGGTTTCCATCGTGCATATAGGTATGGATAAAATGTCCCTCTCCCGCAAGCGGCGTCTCAAAGGCAAAGGTATTGCGGATACAGGAGGAAGGATCACCGTGGTTGCTCTTTAAAATAGACATGGCATAGCTGAATCGTCCGCCTTCAATATGTAGAATTCCTGAAATGCGGGGCGTATAGTTAGGCCCATCCGGCTCAAACTCTCTGCTTCTTAAGGACTGCTCAAAGGTAAGCTGCTTGTCCATTCCCTCATAAATAGTGTCCGTCTGGTCTCCATTGGTCACTATGGTCTTGTTTCCAAGCACTCTTACCGGCGCATAGATAATCAGGCTGGGGTCCTCCAGCTTGGAAGGGTCAAAGGCCTGTGTGCGGATGCCCTGTCCATCCTCCACAAAAATACGGTTCCTGCTGTTTGCGCTTCTGCCCATAATAAAATAAGCGGCCACGGCGTACTTTCCATTGGGAGACTTGCCAAGCACAATGCCCCTCCCGGGGTATTCATTATTTTTCAATTCCTGCTCCAGTGATAACATTTTCTTCCTCCTGTAAAAACCATTTTCCCTTAATGTAAAAAATCCGCCTGAGCAACACAGTCATGGCGCCCAGGCGGACGTTTTTCCGCTTTTATATCACACTTATTATTTTTATTCATCCACGCTGTAGTTGGGCGCTTCCTTGGTGATATGTATATCATGAGGATGGCTTTCTCTCAAGGATGCCGCAGATATTCTGATAAACCTGCCATTCTCCTTCAGCTCCTCGATGCTGGCAGCACCGCAGTAGCCCATACCTGAGCGCAGACCGCCCATCAGCTGGAACACCGTATCCTCCACGCTTCCCTTGTAGGCAACCCGGCCTTCCACGCCTTCCGGAACCAGCTTCTTGGCATTTTCCTGGAAATAGCGGTCCTTGCTTCCATTCTCCATAGCTGCAATAGAGCCCATGCCACGGTACACCTTGTACTTTCTTCCCTGGAAGAGCTCATAATCCCCAGGGCTCTCCTCGCAGCCCGCAAACATGCTTCCCATCATGCACACATTGCCGCCTGCCGCAATGGCTTTGGTAATGTCGCCTGAATATTTGATACCGCCGTCTGCGATAATGGGAATGCCATACTCCTTTGCCACCTCATAGCAGTCCATAACGGCGCTGATCTGCGGTACGCCAATGCCCGCAACCACACGGGTGGTACAAATGGAACCGGGGCCGATACCCACCTTTACCGCATCTGCACCTGCCTCGATCAGGTCTCTCGTAGCTGCTCCCGTAGCCACATTTCCCGCGATCACCTGAAGATCAGGATACTTTTCCTTGATCATCTTAAGGCAGTTTAATACGTTCTGAGAATGACCGTGGGCGGAATCCAATACCACCACGTCCACCTTGGCGTCCACCAACGCAGCCACCCGGTCCAGCACATTGGCTGTGATTCCCACTCCGGCTCCGCAGAGCAGACGCCCCTGGCTGTCCTTTGCGGCCAGCGGATATTTGATTGTTTTTTCGATATCCTTTATGGTGATGAGTCCTTTTAGATTGAAGTCCTTGTCCACTATAGGAAGCTTTTCCTTCCTGGCCTTTGCCAGAATCTTTTTTGCCTCCTCCAGCGTAATTCCCTCCTGGGCAGTGATCAGCCCCTCGCTTGTCATGGACTCTTTGATTTTCTTCGTGAAGTCTGTTTCGAATTTTAAGTCTCGATTTGTGATAATGCCTACAAGCTTTCGTCCCTCAGTAATGGGAACACCGGAAATGCGGAATTTCCCCATCAGCTCATCAGCATCCGCCAGTGTATGTTCAGGGGTCAGAGAAAATGGGTCAGTGATGACTCCGTTTTCAGAACGCTTTACCTTGTCCACTTCCTCGGCCTGCGCCTCAATGGACATATTCTTGTGAATAATGCCAATGCCTCCCTGTCTTGCCATGGCAATGGCCATGCGGTGTTCGGTCACCGTATCCATTCCCGCGCTCATCATCGGAATGTTCAGCTTAATCCTTTTCGTCAGCCAGGTGGTCAAATCCACCTGATTGGGTATCACCTGTGAATACGCAGGCACCAGCAGCACATCGTCAAAGGTAATGCCTTCGCCAATAATCTGTCCCATTTTCTGTCCTCCTGTATTTTCTTAATTTTCAAATGAGTGTATCAAAGATTATTTTCACTGTCAACACATACGTTTATAAAAATTTAAGAATTCAATCCGTAAACACCTTCCTGGGCGCAACCGTTTTTATCACCTTCACCAGCTCGGGAGAAGGACTTAACAGCACCTTTTCCCCGCCTTCATAATACATGACATACCGCAGATCAGGCTGCAGCTCCTCACCGATGCTGTAATCCTTCACCTTTACATTGCGGTTTTTGTAATTATCCAGATGATAGGATTTTATGGGAGCCAGAATTTCCAGTCTGTCAATGCTGTAGGTGGCAACTCTCTTTCTCTTGGCTTTTGCCATCACCTTGTCCACAGTAAGCTCCTTGTCCAGATACAGATATTCATACTCCAGATCTGTGTAAAGATTTACGAAATAAGCTCCAAGGCCGCATGCAAGGGCAAGCAGCATAGCCGGCATAAAAAGAAACATGGCCAGACCAAATACCACTGTCAGCATGATCAGCAGTATCTTGAAAAATTTAGCCAGCATGGATTGTTTTGCCTTGATCAGGCATTCTACATAGGTATCGCTCATAATCTTGTCCTGTCCTTTTCCAAATGTTATAGCTTCATGATATAACATCCTGCTTCAAGTTGCAAGGCGACTTTCCCCCTATCCGCAATTTTTATCTTTTTTTTAGAATCCGCAAACGGTTTCTTTATTGCATATCACTATGGAAGCAATTTATCACCTCAGCGCCTTCCTTTACAAAGGCAATAAATTCATTTAATGCTGCCTCTATGGTATACCATCTGCCGCCCAAATAGGTTTGGGCATCCTTTGTAAGCACCCATCTCCCCTGGGGGAGATATACCTCTTTTTTAGTCTGTCCCTGCTCTGTAATTGGCGCAAACAAAATATCATCCCCAAACAGATACTGCTCTCCAAGGGTATAACACTGTTCGTCATCGGGATAATCATAGAATATCGGACGCATCATGGGAGTACCCTTTTGGGATGCTGTTTTCATATGTGTTTCCACATAGGGTCGAAGCCTTTCCCGAAGCATTACAAGCTCCTTTAATATTTCGAAAGCTTCCTCGCCGAAGCTCCACAGCTCGTTGTCTCCCCCGGTGGGTTCAATGATGCCCCGGGTTCTGTCCTGGCCCTTTCTGCTTCCGTGCAGCCTTGTCACGGGGCAGAATACGCCGTATTGAAACCATCTTACAATCAGTTCCCTGAAATACGCAGATTCGGTGTCCCCGCCGTAAAATCCGCCTATGTCCGTATTCCACCAGGGTATGCCGCACATCGCCATATTTAAACCTGACTTTACCTGTGCAGAGAGACTTTCAAAGGTGGAGGGTATATCCCCCGACCACACAAGCGTCCCGAATTTCTGTGCGCCAAGATAGGCGCACCTTGACAAGGTGACAATGTCGTCCCGCCCTATTTCCTTCATACCATCATACACGAGCTTCGCATAATAATACGGATACAGCAGGCCCACTTCATCTCCCCTGCCCATGGACAAAATCAGATTATCAAATTGTTCCGGATGGATTTCCGGCTCTGCCTCATCAAACCAAAGGCAGTCCACTCCATTGTCAATATAATTTTTCTTCAGCTTGTCCCATACAAACCTCCTGGTCTGGGGGTTGGTTGGATCAATTTCCGCCTGCTGGCCGTAAAAATCAAATACTCTGTTTGAGCCTGCCGCCGTTCTTATCAGCATATTCCCATCAAGCATCTCCTGATAATTCTCGCTCTTTTCATTGATGGTAGGCCACATGGAAACCATCAGCTTAACACCCATTTCATGGAGCTTATCCGCCATTTCTTTGGGATCCCTCCAATATTTCGGATCAAATTTGTAATCGCCCTGCTCCGTCCAGTGAAAATAATCTATCACGATCACAGAAAGAGGGATCCCCATTTCTTTGTAGCGTCCCGCAACCCTGAGAACCTCTTCCTTCGTTTCATACCGCAGGCGGCTTTGCCAAAACCCTGTGGCCCAATATGGCATTTCAGGTGCGTGTCCCGTCAGATCTGCCAGCGTTTCGCTGACCTGGCGCGGCATTCCGCCAATCACCACATAATCAATCTGTTTTGTGCTGTCGCTCGTCCATCTGGTCCGGTTATTGGCCAATTCGCAGCGCCCGGTGGACGGCATATTCCACAAAAACCCGTATCCCAGGGAAGAGTAAACGAAAGGAATCGCACATTTTGCGTTTACATGACGCAGATCTATGGTACAGCCTTTTAAATCAAAGCACCCGGTGGACTCATGTCCAAGTCCATAGAAATGCTCCTTTTCATTTGGCTCAAACGTAACACGCGCACTCCACTGTCCGCTTGCCTTGCTGCGGTAATTTCTGATCCCCTGCCCAAAGGCAAGCTCCGGCTTTTCGGCCAGTATTTTTTTATCCCGGCAATAATAAACAGCCCTTCCATCTTTATAAAGCTCTGCCCGCATACTGCCATTTTCCAGTACGGCAAAATCATTCTCAAGCCACGCCGAAGCCATTGCTTTCCGGGGCATAAGCGTCCAGTCCTGATTTTCTATTCTGCCGTTTGGCGAAGCCTGAAAGCGTATGCTGTTTTTCCCGCATGCGCTCAGACGCACAGTTTCTCCATTTCTTAAGTATGAAATTTCATTGTTTTGAATCTGAAAACCCATAAGGATACCTCCTGGGATGACCGAAAATATCATACCCCCGTCTACAATTTATAAAAATATTTTATGATTATACGGTATATTTGTAAATACACACCGGTATAATTTTATTTACCCGCAATAACAATATGATTTTATGTTTTTTTTAGAATCCTCTTAGAAGCCCTTCATTGACAATCCGCCCCCAAGCACTTATGATAAAGAAAGATACTACAAGGGACGTAAGCGGCTTACGCCGCAGCAGAAAGGCAGGTGCCGCTTATGGCAGTGATGGATGAATTTAAGGAAGAGCGGGAGGCATTAAAGAACGCCGGATTTAAAAAGAAAGTCAGTTATTTTTTCTATTATTATAAGTGGCATGTGATCGCAGCCGTCTTAATCGTTGCGGGAATCTGTTCCATTGCATACGAAATGCTCACCAGCAAAGAAAATGCGTTTTATGCGGTCATGCTAAATGCCACAGAATTGGAAACAGCAGCTGATTTTAATCAGGATTTTTACGAATATGCGGACCTTGATTTAGAAGATTATGACGTTTATTTTGACACATCTATTCGTATTTCCACTGATTCGGATATTATAGACGATGTGACCATGACCTCTACGCAAAAGCTGGCCGTGTATCTTGCCGCAGGCGAGCTTGATGTAATGGTGACCGACAGTGATTCCATCAGACAATATGCCAACAGCAGTGTATTTTGCGATCTTAGGGAAATTCTCTCCCCGGAACAGGTGACAGCCTATAAGCCTTATTTCTATTATGTAGATATGGCAGTGGTGCGCCAGATAGAAGAAGCGCAGGACAACCTGGACGATACCTATGAGCCGGATTACCCCGATCCTACGAAGCCGGAAGAAATGGAGGAGCCTGTTCCCGTGGCCATCTATGTGGAGAATGCGGCGCTGCAGGAAAGCTATTATTTCCGCGGCGAGGGTGTGGTAGTGGGCGTATACGCCAACACCACCCATCTCGACACGGCGGTTCGTTTTATTGATTATCTGTTTGAAGAATAATTTTTTGTCTCAGGGTTTCAGCAGCTCCCGCAGAAGCTGGTTTACGGCTGCGGGGTCTGCCTTTCCCTTCATAGCCTTCATGGTCTGCCCCATCAAAAAGCCCAGGGCCTTTTCTTTCCCGCTTCTATAATCCTCCACAGACTTGGGATTCTGTGCAATGACCTCCTCCACAGTTTTCCTTAAGGCATTCTCATCGTTAACCATCTTTAAGCCCTTTTCCTCCACATACTGCTTTGGATCCACATCCGATGCAAACATCACTTCAAAGACGTCCTTGGCCACAGAGGAATTAATCACCTTGTTTTCCGCCAGCTCAATAAGTCCTGCCAGATGCCTGGGTGAAAAAGTGATGTCCTCCGGCTCCATTTCCTTCTCCTTTAAAAGCCGCAGCGTCTCCCCCAGCAGCCAGTTGGAAATCTTCTTCGGCTGTGCCCCAAGGGCCGCCGTCTCCTCAAAGATATCCGCCATAGCCTTGGAATTAGTAAGCATCCGGATATCATAGTCAGGAAGGGAAAATTCCTCCTTGTAGCGAAGGCGCTTTTTTGCCGGAAGCTCCGGCTGCTTTGCCCGAATCTGCGCAAGCCACTCTTCGCTGATGTGAAGGGGCGTAAGGTCCGGGTCGGGGAAATAGCGGTAATCCTGTGCATCCTCCTTGGAGCGCATGGGATAGGACTCTCCTTTTTCATCATCCCAGCGTCTGGTCTCCTGCACCACCTGCTCTCCCGCCTCCAAAAGATCAATCTGCCGCTCCCGCTCCCCGTCGATGGCACGGGCGATGGCGCTGAAGGAATTTAAGTTTTTCATCTCCGTGCGGGTGCCGAAAGCTTCACTTCCCGCCTCTCTCACAGAAAGATTCACATCCGCTCTCATAGATCCCTCCTGCAGCTTACAGTCGGAGGCTCCCAGATATTGAATCATCAGGCGAAGCTCCTCCAGATAGGCGATCACCTCCTGAGCGCTTCGCATATCCGGCTCAGATACAATTTCAATCAACGGGACGCCGGAACGGTTGTAGTCCACTAAAGAGCAGTCCTCCCACTCATCATGAATCAGCTTTCCCGCATCCTCCTCCATGTGAATTTCATGTATCCTGATCTTTTTTGTGACGGTCTTTTCCTTTTCAGGAACCGAAATCTCTATCCATCCGTCTCTGCAGATAGGCAGATAGAGCTGGGATATCTGATAATTCTGAGGATTGTCCGGATAAAAATAATTTTTTCTGTCAAACCGGCAGTCCCTTGTAATCTGGCAGTTTGCAGCCATCCCCACTGCCGCCGCATATTCCACCACCTGTCTGTTTAACACCGGCAAAGCTCCCGGCATTCCCGTACACACAGGGCAGGTATGGGTATTGGGAGCGCCGCCGAAGGCCGTAGAACAGGCGCAGAAAATCTTTGTTTTTGTTGCCAGCTCCACATGCACCTCAAGGCCGATCACTGTTTCATATTGCTTTGCCATATCAGTTTCCCTCCTGTTTTGCTGTCTGTTCATAGGTATAAGCCGCCCGGATAAGGGTCTTTTCCTGAAAGCAGTCCCCGATCAGCTGCAGACCAATGGGAAGCCCCTTGTCATCCTTACCGCAGGGAACGCTGATGCCGGGCAACCCGGCCAGATTCACTGCAATGGTGTAGATATCCCCCAGATACATTTTGATGGGATCGGCCAGACTCTCCCCCAGCTTAGGCGCCGTGGCAGGCGCTGTTGGGCCCAGAATCAGGTCGTATTTGGCAAAGGCCGCATCAAAGGCTTTTTTGATCAGAGCCTTTACCCGCAGCGCTTTCAGATAATAGGCATCATAGTAGCCGGAGCTTAACACAAAGGAGCCCAGAAGAATTCTACGCTTCACCTCCGGGCCAAAGCCCTCCGATCTGGTCTTTTTATACATGGCATGGAGCTCCTCGGCATCCGCCCGGTAACCATACTTTACGCCGTCAAACCGCTCCAGGTTGGAGCTTGCCTCCGCCGCAGCTATGGTATAGTAGGCGGGAATGGCATATTCCACAAGGCTTAGGTCAAACTCCTCCAAAAGGGCGCCTTTTTTCTCAAGCACTTTAGCCGCCTTTAACACGGCCGCCTTCACCTGGGGGTCCAGCCCTTCCCCAAAATAGTCCCGGGGAATACCGATACGCATCCCCTGCACATCCTCCAAAAGAGCTGCGCTAAAGTCTGTGTCCCCTCTCTCCATGGAGGTGGAATCCTTTGGGTCATGGGAGGAGATGGTCTCCAGCACAGCGGCACAGTCCGTCACATCCTTCGTCAAGGGTCCGATCTGGTCCAGGGAAGAGCCGTAAGCAATAAGGCCATACCGGGAAACTGTTCCGTAGGTAGGCTTCATGCCCACCACACCGCAGTAGGAGGCGGGCTGCCTGATGGAGCCTCCGGTATCAGACCCAAGAGCCGCAAAGCACTCTCCTGCCGCCACTGCTGCTGCAGAGCCTCCCGAGGAGCCCCCCGGCACATGGGCGGGATTGCTGGGATTTTTTGTGACCCCAAAATAGGAGGTCTCCGTGGTGCTTCCCATGGCAAATTCATCCATATTTGTCTTTCCTATAATGACAGCCCCCGCCTGCTTCAGCTTAAGTATGGCCTCCGCGTCAAATACTGGCACAAAATTCTGCAATATCTTAGAAGAACAGGTAGTGGGAATCCCCTCCGTACAGATATTGTCCTTTATGGCAAAGGGCACGCCCGCCAAAGGCCCCGTAAGCTCTCCGGCCTCTATTTTTTTCTGTACCGCAGCCGCCCTCTCAAAGGCCTTTTCCCTTTCCAGCGTGACATAGCAGTGATACAACTCCTCCGATTCCTCTATCCGGGCAAAAACCGCCTCCAGCGCCTGCACTGCGGTGAGCCTGCCCTCCTTTATGGCCTTTCCCAGACCTGTGGCCGTATATGTCAAACTATCCATAGAGTCCTCCTTCATTTAATCAAAGGTTCTGGGCACCGCAAACATATTGTCCTTCTGCTCCGGCGCGTTCTTTAACAGCTTTTCACTCTCGTCTCCATTTACCACCACATCCTCCCGAAATACATTCCTTACGGGAAACAGGTGGCACAAAGGCTCCACCTGGCTGGTATCCAGCTCGTTCAACTGGTCAATATAATCCAGCATCCTTCCCATATCTTTCTTTGCCTGTTCTTTTTCTTCGCCGGACAGCTCCAGCTTCGCCAAAGCTGCCGCATACTCTATGGTTTTATCGCTGATCTCATTTGCCATATCCGCTATCCTCCCATCATCAGTCTCTGATTCTGATATGTGCCTCTCTAAGCTGCTGCTCCGTCACCTCCGAGGGTGCCTGGCACATAAGGTCCTGGGCATTTCCATTCATAGGGAAGGCAATTACCTCCCTGATGTTCTCCTCTCCCCGAAGCAGCATCAGCATTCTGTCCACTCCGGGAGCCATGCCTGCATGGGGAGGCGCTCCAAACTGAAATGCCTGATACAGCGCGCCGAATTTGCTCTTTAAGGTCTCCTCATCATATCCCGCTATGGCAAAGGCTTTTTTCATGATCTCAATGTCATGGTTTCTCACCGCCCCGGAGGACAGCTCCACTCCATTGCACACAATGTCATACTGATAGGCTAAAACCTCCAGCGGATCCTCCTTTTCCAGGGCCTCCAATCCTCCCTGAGGCATGGAAAAGGGATTGTGGGTAAAGCCAATCTTTCTGGTCTCAGGGTCCTTCTCAAACATGGGGAAGTCGTTTACATAGCAGAAACGGTATGCGTCCTTTTCGCAAAGCTCCAGCTTTTCCCCCAGCTCATTCCGAATCCTGCCCGCATAATAGTTTGCCCTTGCCTCCTTATCCGCAATAAAGAAAATCGTATCTCCCGCTTTTAAGTCCGCAAGCGCGCGAAGCTCTCCTTTCAGCTCCTCGGGGATAAACTTATCGATGGGCCCTTTGTAGGATAAATCCTCTTCCACCTCCAGATAGCCCAGGCCTCCCATTCCAAGAGAGGTGGCAAAGGAAAGCAGCTTTTCGTGAAAGCCCTTGGACATATCCGCATGAACCTTGATTCCCCGCACGGTTCTTCCCAGAAAGGGCTTAAAGGTGCATTTCTGGAAAAACTCCGTCAAATCCATGATCCGCAGAGGATTTCTAAGGTCCGGCTTGTCAGTTCCAAACTCCAGCATAGCCTGTTTATAGCTGATCACCGGGAAGGGAGCCTTCGTAATCTTGCTTCCCTGGGGCGCAAATTTTTCAAAGGTTTCCGAAAGCACCTCTTCTCCCACCCGGAACACATCCTCCTGGGTGGCGAAGCTCATCTCAAAGTCAAGCTGGTAAAATTCTCCGGGGGAGCGGTCTGCTCTGGCATCCTCATCCCGAAAGCAGGGTGCAATCTGAAAATATTTGTCAAAGCCCGCCGTCATCAAAAGCTGCTTATACTGCTGGGGAGCCTGTGGAAGCGCATAAAATTTCCCCTTAAATTTCCTGGAGGGCACAATATAGTCCCTGGCTCCCTCGGGGGAGGACGCGCAGAGTATGGGGGTCTGTATCTCAAGGAATCCCAGCTGCGTCATCTTTTCCCGCAAAAAGCTGATCACCCTGGAACGGAACATAATATTTTCCTTTACTTTCGCATTTCTCAAATCCAGATAGCGGTACTTCAGGCGCACATCCTCTCTGATCTCTCTGGAGGTCATGATCTCAAAGGGAAGCTGCTTGTAGACCTTTCCCAAAACCTGTATCCGGGCCGCCTCCAGCTCGATGGTGCCCGTAGGGAGCTTGGGGTTATAGGTCTGTGCGTCTCTTTTTTCCACCTTTCCTGCAATGGACAGGCACATTTCCTTTGTGATTCCCTTAAGCAGCTGGGGCTGCCGGATCACCACCTGGAGCACGCCGTACATATCCCTAAGATCAATAAAAGAGACACCGCCGTGATCCCGGATGTTTTCCACCCATCCCGCCATCTGAAGCTCCTGCCCGATGTGTTGTTCTCCGATTTCTTCTATAGTCAGATCTCTGTACATAAGTTCCCTCCTGATTTTAGTTTCTAAAAAACTGCAGATACTTTTCTGTGCCAGATATTCCGGGATAAAAAAATCCCGGAATACAAAAACGTATTCCGGGACGGATAATCTCTTACCCGCGGTACCACCCGCATTGACAAACCGCATCCTCTAACAAGAATGTTGCCCGGTCTGTCCTCTCTTACACTTAACGCGTGTTACGTGCTGCCCTAGCGCACATCCGCCGCTTTTGTCCCAGCGTCTTTGTCCGTTCAGGCAGCCTGCTCCAGAGTGTTCCCTTCACCGGTTCCCACAAACGGCGCTCTCAGTCGGTGACGCCGTATTCCTGTTGTTTTTCCCAGCAAGAGTCTCCTTCAAGGCATTTTTCTGATTTGTGTGAAATGGTATCACACTCTCTGCTATTTTGCAAGATAGAATTTCCGAAATAGAGAAAAATATTCTCAAGCTTTTTCTTCCGGAAAACAAAAAGACAGAATACTCCCTTGGTCACTCGCCATTGAGTATTCTGCCGTTTTATTTAGCATATGACGGAAACGAGGAAATGTCAAGTACTTTTTTCCTCTCATCCCTCTTTGTTAGTCGCAGGCAGCCCTGAACTGATTCCAGATTTCCGCGTGGAGATCCTCCGCCTCTTGAGAGATATTCTGTACAATCTCTCCTTCCGCCGCGTCCTCAGGAAGTACAATAAATTCCTTCATCTCATCGGAAATGTATTCCTCGGCCGCCTTGTTGGTGCAATAGTAGCCGATGTATTCAAAGCAGGCCGCCGCATTTTCCGGGCGGTTGATATAGTCGATAAAGGCGTACGCCGCATCGGGATTCGGTGCGTCCGAAGGGATGAAGCCTGCCATAATCCCAAAGCCCAGGCCCTCCTCGGGATATACCACCTCAAGGTCATCTCTGGCATTTAGTGCTGCATAAACCTGAGAGGTATATAAAAAGGCCGCCGCCACCTCTCCGCTGACAATATAATCCTGAGTATTGCTGTCATTGATCACACGAATATTGGGCGCCAGGGAAAGAAGCTTTTCTCCTGCCTGGCGGATCACATCCAAATCCTCTGTGTTGAAGGATTCTCCCATGGTTTTTAAGGTAATGCCGTTGATCACGCGGTAATTGGCGGTGATCGCTACATTATCCTCCAGGGAGGGGTCCCACAGATCCTCATAGCTGGTAATTTCCACATTGGTCAGGGCCGGATCGTACACAATCAAAGGGATGCCCGCCCCGTAGGGAACCGTATATTCATTGTCCGGATCGTAAAACTGGGACATAAACACAGGATTCAGGTTTTCATAGTTTTCAAGCCTTGTGGTATCCAGCTTTTGTGCCAGTCCTTCCGCAATCACAAGCTCCAGAATATAGTCGTCCGCAATCACAAAATCGTAATCGCCTCCCTGGGTTTCCTCAAGCTTTGCCAGCATATCCTCATCGTAATCAAAGTTGGAATAGTTGATGCGCACTCCCGTTTCTTCCTCAAAGCCTCTGAGGATTTCCTGAGGAAACATGCCGTCCCAGGTGTAGAGATTCATCTCCCCGCCGATGTAGTTTACCGCTGCATTCTGTCTGGATTCCTCCGCCAGCGTATCCGTGCCGCCGTCAGATGCGTTATTTCCTCCTGCACAGCCTGCAAGAGACATGATAAGGGTTGGCAATGTCACCAAAAGTGCAATTTTCTTTTTCATAATTGTCCTCTCTTCCTTACTTCTTTCTTTTCCCTCTGCCCACAAGAGCCGCTCCCGCAAGCAAAAGAATGGTAACGCCCAGCATGAGAGTCGCTAAAGCGTTGATTTCAGGCGTCACGCCTGTTTTCAGTTTTGTATATATTTTTACAGGAAGGGTATTCACTGTAGGCCCGGTGAGGAAAATGCTGATTACCACATCGTCAAAGGACATGGCAAAGGACAGCATTGCGCCGGACCAGATGGCCGGGGCGATCAAGGGCAGCGTCACATCAAAAAACACGCGCCAGCCGCAGGCCCCCAGGTCAAGGGCCGCCTCTTCCAGGGATTTGTCCATTCCCACCAGCCTGGCCTTTACCGTGGAATACACATACGGAATGCAAAAGGTAGTATGCGCAATCACCAGAGTGACCATACCAAAGGGAAGCCCCATCAGGGAAAAAACAGACAAAAACACCATTCCTAAAATAATCTCCGGTATCATGATAGGGAGCATGGATAAGTATGCCACCGCATCGTTTAACCGGCTCTTTTTCCGATACATCCCAAGAGCCCCCATGGTTCCGATCACCACAGCCCCCAGGCAGCTTAAGACCGCCAGGATCAGGCTGTTTCGCAGAGCCTCCCAGATATCCCGGTCATGAAAAAGCTCCGCATACCATTTCAGGGAAAAGCCCTCCCATATGGAGGAAATTCTCGAGGCGTTAAAGGAATAAACCACTGTAAGCAAAATGGGAATGTAGGTGATAACCGTAATGACTCCCACATAGATAAAAGGCCATTTTTTTGTTTTCACAAAAGTCCCTCCAATTGTTCCGCTCCCGTAATCCTGCGGTACAGCCGTATCATCAGGGAGGTTAAAATCATAAGCACCGCCGCCAGGGCCGCCGCAAAGGGCAGATTTCTACCCTTGGTAGCCTGTTCCTGAATCATACTGCCCACCAAGACGATCTTGTTGCCTCCCAGGATATCCGCAATAAAGAAAAGTCCCATGGACGGAATAAAGGACAGCACCACTCCGGACAAAAGTCCCGGCAGCGTCAGCTTAAAGCTCACCGTCCAAAAGGCCCGAAAAGAGGAGGCCCCCAAGTCTCTGGCCGCCTCCACCAAAGTAAAGTCCAGCTTTTCCGCACTGGAGTAAACCGACAGAATCATAAAGGGAAGCAGTGCATAAATCATACCCACCACCACCGCCGGATAGGTGTAAAGCAGCTTTAAGGGCTCATCCGTAATATGCAGCCCCATCAGCACCTTATCCAAAACGCCGTTTGAGCGAAATACAATAATCCAGCCATACAGACGAATCAGTGCGCTGGTCCAGAAGGGTATCATGAGAAGCAGCATCATTCTCTTTTTCCAGACAGCGTTCATTCTCGCCATAAAGTAGCCATAAGGATACCCAATCAATACAATCAGTCCCGTGGATAAAAATGCCAGCTTTAAGGATTCTACAAAAGTGTTTAAATAAAGCGGCTCCAGAATTCGCTTATAATTATCCAGAGTGAAGGTAAAATCCACTCCCCAGACTTCAGCGCGGCTCAAAAAGCTCAGTAAAAACATATACAAAATAGGCAGCGCCACAAAAAGTATGGTAAAAAGATAAATAGGAGCCAGCAAAAGCCAGTTGCCTTTTCTCTTCATGTGATCCTCCCTTACTGTCCGTCATCTATCACCGGCACGGCATGCTCCGGCAGCCAGCCGATCTTTATCCTGCTGCCCACCTGAATGTCCGCATCGATGCCAAAACGGCTGGCAGTGATTTTCTGACCGTCTGAAAGGGTAAACAAAATCCGCAGCTGTCCCCCTGCAAAGGACTTCTCTGCCACCACAGCCTCGTGGACGCAGGGGCCTTCCCCCTCCAGAAGCACATTTTCCGTCCGAATGGCAAAGGTTTCTGCTCCCTTCCGGAAAATATTGGCATTTCCCACAAAATCCGCCACATAGCTTGTTCGGGGGCGGTAATAAATCTCGTTGGGAGTCCCCACCTGCTCCAGCACACCCTGATTCATCACGGCAATCCGGTCGGACATGTTGATGGCTTCCTCCTGATCGTGTGTGATGTAGATGAAGGTAATCCCAAGCTTTTTCTGAAGCCGCTTCAGCTCCAGCTGCATCTGCCTGCGCAGCTTTAGGTCCAAGGCTCCCAGAGGCTCATCTAAGAGAAGCACTCGGGGCTCATTGATCACCGCCCTGGCGATGGCGATACGCTGCCTCTGGCCGCCGGAAAGCTGATCCGGCATACGCTTTCCGTATTCCTCCAGCTGCACCAGCTTCAGCATTTCTCCTACCCGCCTGGCAATTTCCGCCTTGGGCACTTTTTTGATTTTCAGACCGTAGCCCACATTATCCTCCACGTTCATGTGAGGAAACAGGGCATAATTTTGAAACACCGTATTTACATTTCGCTTATTGGGCTCAAGGTCGGTGATATCCTGTCCCTCCAGGATAACCCTTCCCTGATCCGGCGCTTCCAGCCCTGCAATGATGCGCAGCGTGGTGGTCTTTCCACATCCCGAGGAGCCTAAAAGCGTAATAAACTCTGCCCTGTGGATGTCAAGATTCACCCCGTTAAGAACTCCGGTGCCATCAAATTTCTTGTGCAAATCCTGTAATTGTAAGATAATGTCGTTCATATTTCCTCATTTTGGCCGCCTGCCCTCCGGCTTTTTCCGGTAAGACCGGGCGGATGCTTTTCCCATGATACCATAAATTCCCTGTTTCAACAAGCACTGAAAACCGTGCTTTGTTCTCACCTGAAAACCGTGCTCCGTTCTCACCGTATCCAGCCCCAGCTGATGGCGAGAAATTCTCCCAGAAAATACATGCCTCGAAGCCAGACAAGCACGGAGACTGCAAACAGGGGAATGGCCATATCCTTTCTTTCCCTTGCGATTCTTCCTCCAATCCGCAGCGCCACGCAGATCAGCAAAACCATGGTTCCAAAGCAGGCCCTGTCCGGGTAATGGGGGGACAGGATCATGGCTCCCCAGGAGAGCAGCGCACACCCCAGCAGAATCACATTTCTCCTGCCAAGCTTAAGCTTTAAAGCCCTGGCAAGCAAAAGCATGGCGCACACCACCAAAAGCGCCGGGAACAGATATTCCAGAGCCGCCTTGCTCTGGGCATATCCCCGCAGAAAGCACCTCCACAAAAGACCGTATTGATCTTCTTGCGTCTGGGCGCTTCTTACATAGTTGCCTGGAGCGGCAATCATCATGACCCAGCCAAAAAGGCAGGAAAGGCTCCCAAGAACCATCCAGGGCTTTATTCTCTTATTTTCCCTGAAGAGAAGCACCATTACAAAGAGACTGGAAAGCCACACCGCAGGCCCCATATTTTCATTGCTCCAGCCTGCCAGAATCCCCAGTGGAACAATCCATACCCCGATTCCCGGCAGTGGCTTAATTCCTTCCTGCAAAAAGGGCTGTGCGTTTTTGCCAAAGCCTCCTGTATCTGAAAGCTCTCTTAAATAGCAGTACAAAAAGGCCAGTAAAAACACGGTGATATACAGATAATTGGCTGCCCCGGACTGCCAGAACATACTCATTTTCCAGTTGGCGTTTAGTGCAGGAAGCATACCGCAGGCAGCAAAAAAAGCAGGAAGTCTCTTATTTCCCGCCACTGTGCATATCAAAAGAGCAAGTAAAAAGGTTACCCCCACATTTAAAACATCCGCTGCGCTTTCTCCGGCCAGCAGCGTCAGCTGCAGAATACTGTGGGTCATGCTTCTTCCGCCCCAGTTGAAATAATGCCATATCTGGCTTTTAAAAATATCAGACACCGTCCTGACAGGAGTATCCTCCGAAAGAAGGGTAGCATACCACAGATCGTCCATCATAAAAGGAACGGCTCTGTGAACAGCGTACATCACAACTGCAGTCACAAGCACAAGCGCCGCTGCAATCCCCGTCAGAATACGGTTTTGTTTTCCTTTCATTTTCCCTTTTTCCCTCACTGCATCTGCCGGTCCTTAAGCTGCTGCTCAAAACGGCTTTCAATCAGCTCCAGCGCCATGGCGTACTGCTGCATTTCCCGGCTTACCTTGTCCTTGTCGTCGTACTCCTTCTTGTAGCAGATTCGGTGCTCCATGCTTGCCCAAAAGTCCATGGAAAGTGTACGGAACTGCACCTCTACCGGATAGTATTCCATAGCGTCCAGACAGTGGATTGGCACTCCAAACACAATGTGGAAGCTGCGGTAGCCGCTTTTTTTGGGATTTTTAATATAATCAGACTCCTTGATGACAATCAGATCAGCCTGCCTTTTCAAGCACTGCACCAGGTCATAGATTTCCTCCGGAAAATAGCAGATCACCCGTATGCCGGCAATGTCCATCAGATGATCCTTTGCATTCATAACACTGTCCGTCAGCGCAAGCCTCTCCAGCTTTCCCTCAATGCTTTTCTTGTCCTTAATACGGTTCTGGATATGATGAATCGGCTTTCCCGTGTCCTTGCTGTAAATGCTGTGATTCAATATTTCAAGCTTTGTCAGCATGACCTGGCTGACATCCTCATATGGCTTGATCAACTCATAATACTGCTCATTCGTCATTGGTCTTCCCACCCGTTTCCCAGCTGCTTTAAGGCCGGCTGCTGACATACGCCAGCTGCCGACCTTTTAAGCATACCTCATAAATGTGAACGATCTATGAGCATTTTCTAAAATTTGGCTTATATTTTCCTAAAGCTGCAGCGCCTTGATACGTTCCACTGCCTCCACGGTATTCTCGTAGCTTCCAAAGCCGGTGAGACGGAAGTAGGTCTCTCCGCTGGGACCAAAGCCTGACCCCGGCGTGCCCACCACATTGGCTTTTTCCAAAAGGCAGTCAAAGAATTCCCAGCTGGTCATGCCCTTAGGCGCCTTCAGCCAGATATAGGGCGCATTCACGCCGCCGGACACGGTATAGCCTGCGCTCTTTAAGCCCTCCAGAATATACCTTGCGTTTTTCATATAATAGGCCACCTGCTCCTTCAGCTGCGCTTTTCCAGCCTCCGAATATACGGCCTCTCCCGCCCTCTGCACGATGTAGGGCGCGCCATTGTATTTTGTGCCGTGGCGTCTCGCCCACAGAGAATGCAGAGACACACCCTGGCACTTTAATTCCCTGGGAACTACCGTAAAGCCCAGACGCACACCGGTAAAGCCTGCATTTTTGGAGAAAGAGCGAAGCTCTATGGCACAGGTCTGCGCCCCCTGGCACTCGTAAATGCTGTGCGGCACGTCCTCCTCTGAAATATATGCCTCGTAAGCCGCGTCGTACAAGATCACAGCTCCCACCTTATTGGCGTAATCCACCCACTCCTGAAGCTGCTCCTTCTTCAAAACGGCTCCGGTGGGATTGTTGGGGAAGCACAGATAGATCAGGTCGGGGGTCTTTTCCGGAAGCTTCGGCGCAAAGCCGTTTTCCTCAAGACAAGGCATATAGATTACATCACTCCAGGTTTCCGTGGTCTCGTCATAGGTGCCCGTTCTGCCCGCCATCACATTGGAGTCCACATATACGGGATAAACAGGGTCGCACACTGCGATCTTGTTGTCCAGGCTGAAAATTTCCTGAATATTGGCGGAATCACATTTTGCTCCGTCCGACACAAAAATCTCGTCGGCGCTGATGCTGCAGTCCCGGGCCTTATAATCGTTTTCCGCAATGGCATTTCTAAGAAATTCATATCCCAGATCAGGCGCATAGCCGTGGAAGGTTTCCGCATGTCCCATTTCATCCACCGCCTTGTGCAGCGCCTCAATGATCACCGGCGCCAAAGGCTGGGTCACGTCTCCAATTCCCAGGCGAATCACCTTTTTATCAGGATGAGCTGCCGAATAAGCGTTTACCTTCTTTCCAATGGTGGAAAAAAGATAGCTCCCGGGCAGCTTCAGATAATTTTCATTCAGTTTAAACATAATGGTCTCCTCTCTTCTATAGTCACCCTTTTTTTGGTTATTATGCCCAGTTTCTGGTGCTGCATATTTCATAAACAGACCCTTGCTGACCGCCGGTACTTAGGCTGCGTACTTTGCAGCCTTAGGTACCGCTGCGGTCAGCTCGGAGCGAAAGCGTGTCTGTGTTGAAATATGCAGCATACACAGCTGGGAATACAAAATTTTTATTTCACAATTCTTTGACTTCTCCCTCAAAAACCGTGGCAGCGGGGCCAGTCATATATACCAGGTTCTGTTCACGGTCCCATTCTATCATAAGCTCGCCGCCTAATAGTTTAACAGTAATCGAAGGTTCCGTCAATTGGTTCAGCACACAGGCCACAGCCACCGCGCAGGCCCCTGTGCCGCAGGCTAAGGTTTCTCCCGTTCCCCGCTCCCACACCCGCATGGATACGGTCTTTCGGTCTATAATTTCCACAAATTCCGTGTTTATCCTGTTGGGAAAACAGGGATGATTCTCAAAGAAGGGGCCGACCTGCTCCAGCTTTAGCTCCTTCACGCCCTTGGTGAAAATAACCGCGTGGGGATTTCCCATGGAGACGCAGGTCATCCGGTATTCCTTCCCCTCCACCAGGATGGACTCATCCACCACTCTGTCCCCGGAAACCAGAACCGGTATCTGTGCAGGAGAGAGCACAGGGCTTCCCATATTTACACGCACAAGACTCACCTCGCCTCTCTCCTGCGTTCTCCCCGCCTTTTTTTCCACCGTCAAATCCAGGTACTTTATCTGCCCGGCACTGACGATACTAATGCGCTCCTTGTCGGTCATCCCGTTATCATACACATACTTTGCCACGCAGCGGATGCCGTTTCCGCACATTTCCGCCTTGCTGCCGTCAGCGTTGTACATCTCCATCTCAAAGTCCGCCTCCTTAGACGGGTTGATAAAAATCAAGCCATCCCCGCCCACCCCAAAGTGGCGGTCGCTGAGCCTTCTTGCCAGTTTGGGTTTTTCCTCCTGTAAAACGTGCTCGTCAAAACCGTTCACATAAATATAATCATTACCGCATCCCTGCATTTTGGTAAATTTCATAAACCCTTCCTTTCTCTGCCTCCGCAGTCGGCTTTTATCAGGATAACTTTATGGTCCTCCCATCAAAGACAGCACCATTTGGGCCGTCTCCACCACATTTGTGCCGCTGTCCATACTGCATCTTTGCAGATAGCGGTGGGCTTCCTCCTCTGTCATGTGGTTGCGGGCCATCAAAAGCTCCTTGGCCTCCTTAATCACGGCCTCCTGCCCCGCAGTCCTTGCCCTGGGCTGCTTTTTCAGCCGCCGTCTGCGGCGCTCAATGCCCTCCGTTATCATATTTACGGTATCAATCAGGTCGTTCACCTTAAGGGGCATGGACAGGCATACAATGTCATTGCCATAGCATTCATTCACCAGCCTCTGAGAGGCCAGAAGCAGCATCTCAAAGCCGCCCGGCAGACATTCGTGCAGCTGGTCATAAACCATATCCATCATCTTGTAGCTGCATATGACAATACCGTCGTGCAGTCCGTCCGCCTGGCTTATGGCCTGTGCTCCCGTAGTGCATACCCCAGTCACCTGAAAGCCGTTTCGCACAAGAATATTCTTAAGGCCCTTTGCATCCTCCAGCTTAGGCAGTACTACTATGATATTGGTCACGCGCTACCTCCTTACCTTCCAAAAATTTCTGCAAGAGGTGCGGTACTAATATCTGTACAGATACTCCTCTATTTCCCACTCAGACACATGACAGCGGTATTTGTGCCATTCCGCCTCCTTGGCCTCCACATATTTTTTGGCCAGATGAGGTCCCAGGCTGCTGCAAATAAAGGTATCCTTCTTTAATTCCTCCACTGCCTCGATCAGCGTGCCGGGAAGCTGTTCTATTCCAAGACTGATTCTCTCCTGCTTTGTCATGGCAAATATATTTCCGTCCACGCTCTTTGGCGGCTCGATTTTATTTACAATGCCATCCAGTCCCGCCCGCAGGCACACCGCCAGCGTCAGATAAGGGTTAGCCGCCGAATCCGGGCTTCTCAGCTCAATCCGGGTACCCTCTCCCTTTGCAGAAGGAATCCGGATCAGAGGACTTCTATTGGTAGCGCTCCAGGCAATATAGACGGGAGCCTCATATCCCGGAACCAGCCGCTTATAGGAATTCACAAGAGGATTGGTGATGGCTGCCATTCCCTTGATATGCTTCATAATGCCGCCCATAAACCAATAGGCCTCTCTGCTCAGTCCAAGGGAGTCTGTTTTATCCGCAAAAATGTTGACATCCCCCCGATGCAGGGACATATTGATGTGCATACCGGAGCCGTTGACGCCGTACTTGGGCTTGGGCATAAAGGTGGCGTGAAGCCCGTGGCGCTTTGCAATGGTTTTCACCGCCAGCTTAAAGGTCATAATATTGTCTGCTGCGGCCAGAGCCTCGTCATACCGGAAATCAATCTCATGCTGGGCGGGAGCCATCTCGTGGTGAGAGGCCTCCACCACAAGCCCCATGTCCTCCAGTGTCATCACAATATCACGTCTGGCATTCTCGCCAAAATCCAGTGGACCAATGTCAAAATAACCTGCCTGCTCGTGGGTCTGGGTGGTGGGCAGTGTATTTTCATCCGTATTAAATAGGAAAAATTCGCATTCGGGCCCCACTCTAAACTCATAGCCCAGCGCCCTGGCCTCTGAGATGGCCTGCTTTAAGACGTACCGGGGATCCCCCTCGAAGGGGTCTCCGTTTGGATAGTGCACGTCACAGATCATCCGTGCCACCTTTCCCTGCTGGGGTCTCCAGGGGAAAATCTCCAGTGTGGTAAAATCGGGATGCAGATACATATCCGACTCCTCCACCTTCACAAATCCGTCAATGGCCGAACCGTCAAACATACATCGATTGTCCAGAACCCTGTCCAGCTGGCTTGCCGTGACGGCAATATTCTTGAGATTTCCCAGCATATCCGTAAACTGAAGACGTATAAACTCCACGTCCTCCTCTTCAACCACTCTGATCACATCTTCTCTGGTGCTTATTTTCATATTATTCCTCATTTCTGCGCATAATCTCCTTTTTCCCATAATAGCAACGTGACTCATTCTTTGTCAATGCAAAGTTTCCTCAGAATATTGCCGCCGGAAAACGCATATCTTTTAAAAAGAAAAGAATCCCTGTTTGGGCCAAAAGGAGAATACAGATGAGTGCAAAAACTAAAATTGTGGTACTTCACATGAAGGAGCTAATCTATACAGGTATTTTTGCCGCTCTGGGAATCCTGTTCATCGTGCTTATTATCGTCATGTTTCTGCCCGGAAGGAAAGAAGAACCGGGGGACGCCTCTGCCCCGGACGACACACAGGAAGGCATTTCTTCCGTCTCAGCCTCCGGTTCCGTATACATACCCGGCATTTACACCACCGAGCTGGTTCTGGGCGGTCAGTCCGTAGAGATAGAGGTCATCGTGGAGGAATCCTCTATTGAATCCATACGCATGGTAGATCCCGATGAATCCCTGACCACTATGTACCCGCTGCTTGAGCCCACCTTTGATTCCATCTGTGAGCAGATTTATGAGAACCAGTCTCTGGATGAGATTTCCTACACATCGGACAACAAATACACCTCCTTGGTGCTGATGGAGGCGATCCAGGCTTCGTTAGATAAGGCTTCATTGGACGCTTCATCCTCTGAAGGTTCTTTTTAGGAGACAATGCGGCGTAATTATCTAAAATATAGTACTTATTTCCTTGTTTTTTATGAAATTAATAGTTGCCTAAAGCTGCTTCTTCCATGTAAACTAAAAAAAAATAAAAAAGGAAAAAACATGAGAAAAGAAAACAAAGTACAAAAGACACTAAAAAGAGAAATGAAAATTAATTTCGGCGGTATTTTTATCTCCACGGCGCTGGTAACTGTGGTAGCGGTTTCCGGGATTGCAGGAGTAAATTCGGCGAATAACGCCATTGAGACATACGATGCCTATACCAGCGAGCTTTACGCTGCTGAAACCGCTCACTACAAATGGCTGAACGCTTTGAGCCAGTCTCTTCTGGAGGATGTGGAATTTACGGGAAGCACCGACTGTACTGCCTGTGATTTTGGACAATTTATTTACAATGAGAAAACTGCGTCCAACCCGCTTTTTTCAGATTTTTTAGCGGCTGCAGAGCCCTTGCACAGGCAGATTCATGATTCTGCGGAGGAAGTCTTAGCCTTGAAGGCTGCAAATGACCCCCAATACCTCACGGCGTATGAGAATCAGGTAGTCTCCAGCATAGACGCTCTGGTATCGGAGATAAATTCCTTCATCGGCCAGCTGAATGAGCTTTCTGCCTCCGCAAGTTCTAATTTCAACCTGACTCTGCTCGCTGTAGGATTTTCCTGTTTCCTTGTGCTGGTATCAATCAGCTTCTTCAGCCTGCGTCTGTATTATCTGATTAAAGCTGAAATCATTGGCAATCTGAGCGCTATTGTCTCTCAGACAAAGAGACTCTCCCAGGGGTGTCTGGATCTTGATCTGAGCTTTGACACCAGTCTTGCCGAAATCAATGAGCTGAAAAGCAGCCTGGACTTTTCCTGTGGGGAGCTTTCCCGCTATATACAGGCCATCAATTACGGCATGAAAGAGTTTGCCAAGGGAAATCTTGCCCTGGAATCTCCCGTGGAATTTATCGGGGATTTCAAGCAGATCGAACAGTCCATCACAGAATTTACGCTGCGTATCAGCGAAACATTAAACGAGGTAAAGCTTTCCTCCGATCAGGTCGCACAGGGAGCGGATCAGATTGCCTGCGGCGCCCAGGATCTTTCTAACGGCGCGGAAAGTCAGGCAAACAGCGTGGAGGAGCTTACGAAGGTATTGAAAGACATTTCCTCCCAGCTCAACGAGACAGTGGAAAACATCCATGAGATGGAGGGCATGATAAATGAAACCTGCGGTCTGATAAACGACGGCAACGGGCAAATGCAGGAAATGATTTTGTCCATGGAGGGCATTTCCGATAAATCCCAGCAGATCAAAAAAATTATCAGCATTATCAACGACATTACCTCCCAGACCACGCTCCTTGCCTTGAATGCCTCTATCGAGGCGGCCAGGGCCGGAGAGGCAGGGCGGGGCTTTGCCGTTGTGGCGGACGAGGTCACAGAGCTGGCACGCAAATCCGGGGATGCCGCAGATGAAATTTCTCAGCTCATCGAGGACACTATGGCTGCTGTGGCAGATGGTTCTGACAAGGCAGAAAAAACAGCTTCCATGCTAGGGGATATTTCGGCCAAAAGTCAGGATATCAAGGGCAGAATGGCGGAAATCGCACAGATCACAGATGAGGAGTCCTCCGGTCTGCAGCAGATTGTAACCCGCGTCAATGATATTTCCAGCGTTGTGCAGTCCAATTCAGCCACCTCACAGGAGAGCGCGGCTGCCAGTGAAGAGCTGTCCGCACAGGCACAGGTTCTCAAGGATCTCACCGGGAATTTCAAGCTGAGACAGACCTTTTAAATTTCCTTCTTTACGATAAAGGCTTAAGGAGCCGGAGAGGTTATAACAGCCCCTCCAGCTCCTTAAGCCATATTTGTGCGCTTGCATCCGACGGCATGCGTAAATCCCCTCTGGGAGACAAAGCTACGCTGCCCACCTTGGGTCCGTCCGGCAGGCAGGAACGCTTAAACTGCTGGCCAAAGAATCTTCTGTAAAAAGTCTTAAGCCATTTCAGAATGGTCTCATTGTCATAGCTTCCCTGAAACGCTTTCTTTGCAACCCGGTATACCTTGGCCGGTGGAAATCCACATCTGAGCATATAATACAAAAAGAAATCATGGAGCTCATAGGGCCCCACCAGATCCTCCGTTTTCTGGGAGATCACTCCGTCCACCGGGGGCAGCAGCTCCGGGCTTACGGGCGTGTCCAATACGTCAAGCAAAACCGCCGCAAGGGCTTCATCCCCACAGGTGTCCGCATAGTATTTCACCAGATGCCGCACCAGGGTCTTTGGCACTCCCGCGTTGACACCGTACATGGACATATGATCCCCATTGTAGGTAGCCCAGCCCAGCGCAAGCTCCGACATGTCTCCGGTGCCAATCACAAGTCCGTTTTGCTGGTTTGCAATATCCATAAGAACCTGGGTGCGCTCCCTGGCCTGCCCGTTTTCATAGGTGATGTCATGATTCTTTTGATCCTGTCCGATATCCCTGAAATGAATCAGCACCGCATCCCTGATATCCACCTCCCGCAGCGTAGTGTTCAGGGTTTTTGCAAGTCTGCAGGCATTCTCATAGGTTCGATCCGTGGTGCCAAAGCAAGGCATGGTCACCGCTGTGATTCCCCGCCTGTCTAATCCCAGCATGTCAAAGGTCCGTACGGTAATCAAAAGAGCGAGGGTGGAATCCAGTCCCCCGGAAACGCCGATCACCGCCGTTTTCAGGCCGGTGTGCTCGTAACGCTTTTTCAGTCCAAAAGCCTGAATGGACAAAATCTCCTCACACCTTTTGTTTCTGGCCGCCTGATCCTTAGGCACAAAGGGCATGCGCTCAAAGCTTCTCTCCAGCTTCGTCTCCATGATATTCAGCTTAAAGGGCACCGCTACATAGGAAAGATCCGGTTCCTTTCCAAAGGTTCCCATCCTGCGGCGTTCCGCTGCAATCCTCTGCAGGTCCAGGTCCCCATAGACAGTCTCCCCCGTAAAGCGCTTTGACTGGGCCAGAATCACACCATTTTCCGCAATGAGATTATGGCCGCCAAACACAAGGTCCTGGGTGGATTCCCCCTCCCCTGCAGATGCGTAAATATAACCGCAGATCAGGCGGGCGCTGGCAGACCTTACCAAAAGCTCCCTGTATTCACCCTTTCCCACCGTCTCATTGGAGGCCGAAAGATTGACAATCACGCTGGCTCCCATCAGTCCGTGATTGGTTCCAGGGGGGCTTGCCACCCACAAGTCCTCACAGATTTCACAGCCCAGGGTAAGCCCGGGCAGATTCATACATTCGAACAGAAGATTGGTTCCAAAGGGAATTTCCTCCCCCTCCAGATAATAGCTGACCACCTGAGCGTTTCCCTGGGAAAAATGCCTCCCCTCGTAAAATTCGGCATAGCTTGGTATATTGGATTTAGGCACCATTCCCAGAATGGCTCCGTCCTGGAGCACCGCAGCCACATTATAAAGCCTGCCGTCCCTTTCCAGGGGAAGCCCCACCATCACAAGAGCGTCCTTTCCCTCTGTGGCATTCGCAATCAAAAGAAGCTGTCTCTTGGCCTCCTCCAACAGCTTTTGCTGTAAAAACAAGTCGCCGCAGGTGTATCCGGTAAGACACAGTTCAGGAAACACAATGATTCTGGCCCCATGCTCCCAGGCCTCCTCCAGCTTTTCCAAAATCACCTGGGCATTATATGCCGGATCCGCCACCCTGATCTTAGGAGTGACCGCCGCCGTCTTGATAAATCCCTGTTGCATGCCTTTTCCCCTCCTCTCAGCGAGCCTTTTCATACAGCTGCTTTAGCTCCTCTACGCTAAAGCAGTAATTTCGATTGCAGAAATGGCAGTTAACCTCTATTTCTTTTCCTTCCTCAATCATGTCCTTAAGCTCCTCTTTTCCGATACTGATCAAAGCTTTTTCCACACGCGCTTTGCTGCAGCTGCACACAAACGCTGTGGGGATGGTATCTGTGATCTCCATGTTTAGTCCCGCAAGAAGCTGTCCGAGAATCTGTTCCGGGGTATTTCCTGCCTCCAGCAGAGCGGTCACTGAGGTGATTTTTCTCAGATTCTCTTCCAGCCTGTCTATCACCCCTTCCTCTGCAAAGGGCATCAGCTGTACGATAAAGCCGCCCGCCTGCTTCACAGTGTTGTCTCTCTCCATCAGCACGCCCAGCCCCACGCTGGAGGGCACCTGCTCGGAGGCAGCAAAATAATAGGTCAAATCCTCCGCAATCTCGCCCGTCTGCAAAAGAGTCTGTCCCACATAGGGCTCCTTTAAGCCCATGTCCTTTATGACCCGCAGGCTTCCCTTTCCTATGGCTCCCGCCACATCCAGCTTCCCCACGGCATTTGCGGGAAGAATTACATCCGGCACATTGGCGTAGCCCTTTACATTTCCATGAGAATCTGCAGTTACAGTAAGCCCTCCCGCCGGACCGTCCCCACTGATCTGCAGCGTTAAAATATCCTGTTCTCCCTTTAACATAACGCCCATCATTGCCCCGGCGCTCAAAAGCCGTCCCAGAGCCGCCGTTACCACGGGGCTTGTATTATGGGCCCTTCTGGCCGTCTCCGCCACCTCTCTTGCAGTGCAGGCAAAAGCGCGGATCTGCGCGTCTGCAGCCGAAGCTCTCACGATATAATCAGACATTTTCATTGCTCCTTTCCCCGTTCTCTGGCAACCACGCAGATTCTCTGGCTCATATCAGTCACCGCTCCCCTGGTGTCCCCGTCAAACATTTCTACCAGCGTCATTCCCGCCTTTTCCAACAGGGCTTTTATCTGCTCCTTGGTATAGCCCCGCTGAAAATGGGTCTCTGTAAACTTACGGAACAGCTCTTCCTCCTCCCGCACAAATACAGTGAGATCATACTCGTTGATCTCCTCCTCAGGGTCGTAGAAATTTTCCCAGATAAAGCTGCAGTCCTCTCTGTTTTCCGCAATCACCGTATCCCCGATCACCTCGCGGTATTTATAGGCTGTGTTGAAATCAAAGATAAAAATGCCCCCGGGATAAAGATAATTGTTTACCAGAGAAAAGACCGCCAAAAGCTCTTCCTCCTCCAGAATATAATTTAAGGAGTCACAGACGCTGATTACGGTTCCCACCGTGGAATACAGCTCCAGCTCTCGCATGTCCTGCTGTAAGTATAAGATTTCAGAACCGCTCATTTCCCGCTTTTCCAGGGCAATATTGAGCATGTCCTGGGAGCTGTCCACGCCGATCATGTCATAGCCCTTTTCATAAAGCAGCTCTGTCAGAGTGCCTGTGCCGCAGCCTAAATCCACCACCAGATTTCGTTCTGCCTCCAGCAGTTCCTCACTATCCCGTTCAGGTTTCGACACACCGTATTTTTCTATCAGCTGCGTCAGTACAAGACACCATTCCCCATAGGGAGTATTGTCCATAAACCTGTCATATACAGCGGCAAAATCTCCATAAATACCGTCATTTCTCTCCATTACCTGCACCCCTTTCCGGCAATAAAGTTCTCCAAAAAGGCAAGAAGCGCATCCATCTCCTCATCTGTTCCTATGGTGATCCGAAGATAATTGTTGATTCTGGGTTTATTCCAATACCGCACATAAATATCTCTCTCACGCAGCGCCTGAAAAATCTCACCCGCCGGTATGCTCTTGTGGGACGCAAAAATAAAGTTTGCCATAGAGTCCGGAAAAGTAAAGCCTAACTCTGCCAGCCTCTGCTTCACCCTTTCCCTGGTGGCAATAATCCTGTCTGTGGTATCCCGAAAATATTTTTCGTCTCTTACTGCTTCCGCCCCCAGCACCTGTGCGGGAAGATTCAAGGTATAGGAGTTAAAGGAAAACTTTACATCGTTCAAATATTTCACCAGGCGCTCATTCCCAATGCCAAAGCCGATACGCATTCCTGCCATGGCACGGGATTTTGAGAAGGTCTGCACCACAAACAGATTATCATACTTCTTTAACAAGGGCAGCGCACTCTCTCCCCCAAAGTCAATATAAGCCTCATCCACAATCACTACACAGTCCCTGTTATCCCTTACAATCTCTTCCACCGTATCCAGACTTTCGCAAAGTCCCGTAGGGGCGTTTGGATTGGGAAAAATCACGCCTCCATTTGGCCGCCTGTAATCCTCTGGCCTGATATGCCAGCTTTCATCCAGCGGGCAGGTTTCATAGGGTATGTGATGGAGACCAGCCCACACATCGTAAAAGGAATAGGTGACATCCGGGAATAAAATGGGCTTTTTGCCGTTAAAAAAGGTCATAAACGCCATGGACAGCACGTCGTCTGAGCCCACCCCCGCAAAGACCTGCTCCGGCTCCACATGGTAGTACTCCGCCAAAGCCCGGGTAAGCAGTCTGTTGTCAGGATCAGGATACAGACGAAACGCTTTGGAATCCAGCTCCTTTAGTGCTTTTTCTACCTGCGGAGAGGGTGGATAGGGGCACTCATTGGTGTTCAGCTTTATCATCCCCGCCTTGTTTGGCTGTTCCCCCGCCACATAGGGGATCACCCTTCTTATATTCTCTTCCCACTTTCTGTTTTCCATGCTCTTATCCTTCCTCCAATGCTGCAAGCTCTTTTCTATACGCTTCGGCCTGCTCCCTGTTTCCAAGGGCCTCATAGCAGCGGATCAGCCCCTTGAGGCCCTCTCTGTCCCCACAGGCGATGCTTAACGCCGGTGCGGTCTCATAGACCGCATTGTAATACCAAATTGCAGCCTCTTCATAGTCCTTTCGCTCCTCATGAAACTGACCCAGCTCACAGCAGATTTCCGAGCAGCCCTCCCCTGCAATGACCTTTGACGTATATTTCAGGAAAGCCCCCACATCTCCTGAAAGCCTGGCCGCTTTCGCCGCAACGCAGCATGCCTCCACCAGCTCCTCTTTGCTTCTGTTCACATCTGCCGCAGATTTTTGGAAGAAATCCGCCGCCTGCGCAAAATCCTCTCTCTCTCCGGACAGGTAAAGCTCTCTGGCATACAGATTGTGCAGTCTTGTGGAAAGCCGCCGGCCGGCTGCAGTCTGCTTCCTGAAATTTGCAAGATCACGTCCGGCATGATTCTGCTGGGGCATATGGGTGATCACAATATCGCTGTCGTACAAAACAGGAGCCAGCCGTACCTGTTCATGGATTGGCTCCTCCCACACAAATTCCCGCTGTCTTTTAAAAAGCTTGGGACGGTATTCCTCATCAAAATTGTAAACTGTGCCATATTGAAGCTGATTCCCATATTTCATCTGGACAATTTCAATCTCAGGAAGCAGTGTTTCCTTCAATATCCGGAAGCGCTCTCTGTTTTCCTCCGACAGCACCTCGTCCGCATCCGCAGAATAAATATATTCCTTAGTGGCCTTGGAAAAGGCATAATTCCTGGCCGCACTGAAATCATCCGTCCACAGAAAGTCGTAAAGCAGCCCGGTATACCGGGCTGCAATTTCTTTTGTACTGTCACTGGAGCCTGTGTCCACAATAATAATTTCATCCACCAGATCCGCAATGCTGTCCAGGCACCGTGCCAGTACCTTCTCTTCATTTTTTACAATCATACATAATGAAATGGTTATCATTGCCCTGTCCTTTCACCTTTGCAGAGTCCTCGCTCCTACAGCACTTTGGAAAGAAACTCCTGCAGTCTGGGACTCTTGGGATTTGCAAAAAACTGAGCCGGGGTATTTTCCTCCACGATATTCCCCTGATCCATAAACACTACCTTGGTTCCCACCTCTCTGGCAAAGCCCATCTCGTGGGTCACCACCACCATGGTCATGCCGCTTTCTGCCAGCTCTCTCATAACCTCCAAAACCTCTCCCACCATTTCCGGGTCAAGGGCAGAGGTGGGCTCGTCAAACAGCATCACCTTCGGGCTCATGGCCAGAGAACGGACAATGGCAATTCTCTGCTTCTGCCCGCCGCTCAAAGAGCTGGGATAGGCGTCGGCCTTCTCGGAAAGCCCCACCCGGTTTAGCAGCTTCAGCGCATTTTCCTTCGCCTCCTCGGGCTTCATCAGCTTTAGCTTTATGGGCGCAAGGGTGATATTGTCCATGATGGTAAGGTTATTGAACAGATTAAAGTGCTGAAACACCATACCCATATGCTCTCTCACCTTGTTGATATCTGTTTTGGGATCGGTAATGTTTTGTCCGTCAAACCATATTTCTCCGCTTGTGGGCGTCTCAAGCAGATTCAGACACCGTAAAAAGGTGCTTTTCCCCGATCCGGAAGGGCCTATGACCACGATCTTTTCCCCTTGCTGTATCTCATAGTTGATTCCACGCAAAACATGGTTGTCCTCAAATTTTTTATGCAGATCCTTAACGGTTATCACTTTTCCGCAGCCTCCTCTCCAGTTTTTCCAGCAGCTTGGTCAATATTTTGATGATGATAAAATAGACGATCGCCGCGCCTACCAGTGGCGTAAAGGAGTCAAACAGCCTGGAGCCCACCTGATTGGATACACGGGTCAGATCGCTGAGCCCTACATAGCCTACAATGGCAGTCTCCTTGATCAGCACGATAAACTCGTTTCCCAGAGGAGGAAGCACATTTTTAAACGCCTGGGGTATGACAATATAGCGCATGGTCTGAAAGTTGTTCAGTCCCAGGGAACGGCCTGCCTCCGTCTGTCCCTTATCCACCGCCAGAATCCCAGCACGGACAATCTCCGCCACATAAGCCCCGGAGTTAATCCCGAAGGTGATGCTGGCCACCAGAATTCCGTTTTTACAGCTTGCCAGTACCACGAACCACATGATCATCAGCTGCAGGACAGAGGGCGTACCTCTGATAATGTCAATGTAAATTCCCGCAATATGGGTCAATATGGTGGGCTTGCCGTTTTTTCTGCGCGACAGCTTCATAAACGCCACCACAGTGCCTATGACCACACCGATGATAGCCGCAAAAAAAGCCACCTCCATAGTAATTCCAAGACCACTTACATACAGCTTCCACCTGTCTCCCGTGATAAAGGCGGCCTCAATCTTCAGCCAGACAGAATTTAACCATTCCATAGCTCAGAATCCTCTTCTTTCTTTTGTCGTGATAGATATAGATATCATGATATCTATCATACCAAAAAGAGGATAACGGTACAACCATTATCCTCCAAAATGTGCGAAATTTGTTTATTTATACAAAATAACTATTCCACTTCGCCGATATACTGTGCCACCAGAGCGTCAAAGGTGCCGTCTGCCTTCAGATCGGCAATGGCCTGATTTACCTTTTCCACCAGATCGCTTCCCTTGGGAAGGGCAATCGCATAGTACTCCGCCTCAAAATCAAAGTCCGCACCGTCCAGCGCAACCAGCTCTCCCTCGAACTGCTGTGCAAACACCTGTGCCGGATTGGTATCGATGATGACAGCGTCCACTCTTCCGTTGATCAGATCGTTTACCGCATCAGCGCCCTTATTATAAGCCTGCACCGTAGCTCCGGGAATTTCGTCTGCAATAAAGTTGCCGGTGGTGTCCAGCTGAACGCCGATGGTCTTGTTCTCCAGATCCGCAGCCGCCTTAATGTCAGAATCTGCAGGAACAATCACAGACTGTACAGCCTCATAATAGGTGTCGGAAAAATCCACTGCAGCCGCACGCTCTTCTGTCACGGTCATGCCTGCGATGACTGCGTCAATCTTAGTGCCAATGGAAGCAATCAGGGAGTTAAACTCCATGTTCTCCACCTGTACCTCCATACCCAGCTTCTCGCCGATCGCCTTAATCAGCGCAATGTCAAAGCCGTCGGGTTCTCCGTCATCCCCCACATACTCAAAGGGCGGGAACTCGGCATTGGTTCCTACAATCAGCACATTGTCGCCGTCTGCAGTCTCTGCCTCTGTGGAGGCATTTTCCTCAGAAGCAGCCTGGGTCTCCTGTGCTTCTGTAGAAGCGCCTTCAGTGGACGCGCTCTGCGTCTCTGAAACAGTGCTCTGCACGTCTGCATTTGCAGCGTCGCTGCCGCAGGCCGTAAGTGCCGCTGCGCACATTACCGCAGCAAGGGTCATGGCAATTATTTTTTTCATAATTACATCCTCCTCCTGAAACATACTTTGAATCTGGATTAATATATCACCTTTCTGGGAAAAAATCAACTATGTTTGAATAAATATACAAGAAAAAGCGTCGGCCAAAGAGATATGGTAATATACGGCAGAAAGGGGACAGGAATCTTCAGATTTCCCTTCTTATTTATATTGTGCCGGAATGCCTGTACCAGGCCAAGCATCCCTACAGCCAAAAGCATCAAAAAAAGATAGGCTGTAAATCCTGCGCCAAGGGCACACTGTACCATGGCGCAGACACAGAAGCTGTGGCAATCGGCCCTCCCGTAAAACCGGCAGAAGAAAAGCTCTTGCAGAAGAATAAACAGCAGTAAATCGAACACATTCCCTCTGTTTTCTCCGGCAGAAAATAACAATCCCGCCCCCGCAGCCGCCCCGGTCCACCACACAAAATTATGAACCTGACATATCCAGCAGTCCTCTATGCAAGCCAGTAAAAAACAGGCCGCCGTTACACAAAAAAGCAGATAACGCACAAGACCTGCGTAACAGCCATCCGCCGGCCCCTGAAAAAAGGCATTGGCTTTTTGTGCTGCAAGGATATAGGCCATTACGCCGTTTATGCAGCATAAAGCTCCAAACACAGCCGCTCCCTTTCCGCTCAGTATTTCTTCGCAGCCCTTCATTTCCTTGTCCAGACTGCAGATTTGAAATAACGCTCCCCGGGTCATTAGAAATATCAGCATATCCCCTTACCTCAGCCTTGTCCTAAAATCCTGCAGTACACTGCCCTCCACAGATACCACCCCAAGGCGTGGATGCTCCTCCAGCCTCCTGTCTCCCTTATAGGCCCGGACCGTTATGGTATAGCTTTCCTTTTCCGGGGCATACAGGGGAATCATAAACTGCAGCTTCTCCTCCTGCCTGTACTGGGGTGCATCCGTGTACACATAGGTTTGGTTCAAATCCGGGTTTAAATCTGTCAGCTCTTTTGGAAATTCCACCTCTACCCGGTCTGCATAGCCCCAGACCGTGACCGTTAAAATGCCGCTTTCCCCCCTCTTAAATACCGGCGTATGGGGCTCTAAGATTCTTTCCACCTCTGCCTCCAGGGCAAATTCTGTGACACTGCAGGTCTTTTCCGCCACATTCCCCACATTGTCCAACGCCCGGGCCGTAACGGTGAAATCCCCGCTGAAAATGGGCTCATCCGCTGTAATCTCGATCTGTATCCTCCCATTTTCATCCCCGGTGTAGGTCTGGGTGGCAGCATTATCCCTGTTTTCTATCACTATATAAAATTCCTTCACCCCACTCAGGGCATCCGCCGCTGTCACATCCAGGGTGACGGTTCCCTCCCTTCTGTCAATCAGCTCCCTGTTTTCCAAAAGCTCCAGGCCGTTTACCACAGGCGCCTCCCCGTCTCCGATCAGCACAATGCCATTTAAGCGGTCCGCACTTTCCTCTGTGTACTGTATTCCCTGTGCATGGGCCGCCCCGGCCATGGGCGCAACCTCTATCTGCTGTCCCTGGGCTGCCCTGTCTAAGGTAAACTTCTGGGTGGCAGAAAGCTCCCGGTTCCGGCTGCTTCTCTCCGTGACAATGTAAGGATACTGCCCAAGCAGCGTTTCTCCTTCCACAGTATAGGAAAGCTCCGCAGCTTTTGTCAGGATGGTACCGTCTTTGATGTCATGGCTTGGCGTAAACACGATATTTCTGCCGATGCTTCCCTCCGTCCTGGTCTGGAAGATGGTATAGTTGATCTGATAGTCCCTGCTGGCGGTACCGTCCATGTATGCGCTGTGGCGCAGTGTAAACGGGGTGCTGCCGTCCGCCCGCACATACCAGGTTTTTTCCCGGCCTGCAGGATACACATTGTCTGCTTCCTCAATGGAAAGCTGCCTGGTATAAAGCTTCCACAGCACTTCCCCTTCGTTAATGGGAATGTGGGCTGTCTCCCCTACATTTCCTGCTATGTCCACTGCCGCTACATGAAGGTACTGCACCTGTCCTCCTGCCTGCACCGTCAGGCTCTCATCCGCCGTAAACCTGCCGTTTCCGGCTCCTGCAGCAGTTTTCTCTTCTGTGTCCAGCACATAATAGTATCCTGCCACGCCGCTTGTGAGGATGTTCTTTGTGATATTGGAGGTGCATAAAAGGGAAGCCGTCCCTGTCAGATAGGATTCCGCCCTGTGATAGTAGGGTGTGCCGTTATCCTCCGGCCTGTCAAAGGACACCAGCACGGCCCCGGCTCCCGCCGCTTCTATTTCCACACTGTCTGCATCCACTGCATCCGGCGCTGCATAGTCCGTAGCTGTTACACCGTTTAAGGAAAGGGCGTCCATAAAGCCCACCGTGTTTACTGCTATGGAGGCAGAGCCGTTTCCGCTTCTTACACCGGCCCTGCTCTGGTAAGTGGATGCGGCAGCGGTATTTACATAACTGGTCCCCCCATAGGCAGGCTTTGCAGAGATGACCTCCCCTTCCTTGTACCCGCAGATCAGTTCCTTTTCCACGCCCCCTGACAGGGAAATGGTGTTCAGGTTATAGCCATAGTGGCAGGCCGCAAAGGGCTCTCCCTCGTCATCCTGGCTGGTGGTGCCGATCCCGTATGCCACCCAGACGCCGTCTGTCCCTGACACATCCACGGAAAGCACCGTTTCAATGTCAAAAACGTCCGGCGTGCCGTGCCAGCCGTCCCCGTCCTCCCAGGATTCCCCGGGATTCCCGTCTGTCACCTGGCTGTACTCATCCGCCCGCCAGCTGTAGATCTGCCGCCTGCTGCTGTCATAAACCGTTACATAGACATAAGTCTGCATGGCGTTGTTGGACCAGGCGTTCACATGCAGGTCGATTTCCAGCGTGGGGTTCCCTTTTGTGGGGATCAGGCTGCTTTCCGTCATGCCATTTTCATCAGTCACCCAGCTGGGGCTTGTGCATCCGGCAAATCTCCTGGCCCCCCTGAGGCCCCAGCCTGCGATGGTGTGTATGCCAGCCGTGCTGTAGGTGTAGGACAGGTCCTTCACATAATAGCATTCGTCCGTATGCTCATGGATGACCAGCTCCCCGGCGCTGCCGCCCCTGTATCCGCCGCCTCCTCCGGCTCCGCCGCTTCCGCCGGACGCAGAAGAGGTCTGGCTTCCCCCGGCCCCTCCTGCGCCTCCCGCGCCCATGGGGGTGGCCGCGCCGCCTCCTCCGGCCACTAAAAGGGTGCCCTGCATCCGGGAGACAATGCTTGTCCTGCCCCCGCCGGTTCCATAGACACTGCCGGTTCCCCCGCCGCCGTATCCGCCGGTTCCGCCTGCCAGGATGGAGAGCACGTCCCCCTTCTTTAAATAAAACTTCCCTTCCGCGCTTCCCCCAAGGCCGCCCGGGATGTCCTGCCAGCCCTGGCCCTGTGCCCCGTAAGCGGACAGGGTGTAAAAGCCCGTATAGGGCACCGTGTACTGGCGCATGCTGCCGCTGTAGGAGAAGGTTTCATCGGAGGCATTCCGGTCTATGGTCTCCTCTGCGCCGTAGATCTGTGAAAAATGCACCCCGTCCCGGCTCTGGTACAGCCTGTAGCTCTTGTCTGCGCTGTCCTTCTGCTGCCATGCCAGGTCCACTGCCCCCTTCCCGCCGTTTGCCGTGTAGTTGTCCCGGGACTGGAGCACCAGCTCCGCCCACAGGGCATACAGGGTTTCATCCTGGGAGGGCGTGTATTCATCCCCGCCTGCCCCCGCCGGCTCAGTGCACTCCGGATCCTTGTACCAGCCCCCGAAGGAGGAGCCTGGCTTCTCCGGCGTGGGCAGGATGATGGCGTCCTTCTCGTATGCCGCCTGCAGCCTGTCCACGGCGTCCTGGGGGCCCCGGAACAGGTACCTGTTGTCAGAATAAAAAACGCCTGCTCCAGGCTTTGCTTCGTCATGGGAAAACTCCCAGTGGGAAAAATGCTGGGTTCCCGTGATGGGGGAGATCTCATTCCCCCCGTTGGTCTCAAAGGACACCGTATGCCCCCTGGGGGCCGTTATCTTTTCCGGGTCTGCAGTATAAAAGGTATTGTAGCCCTGGGTGACGGCCTGCGTCCCGCTTTTCCCCTCGTAAGTGCCGCCTGCCGGGTCGACCAGGAGGGTGCTTGTGGTCTTTTTCCACTGGGCATACAGGGTCACCACTCCCTTTCCCGTCCCTTTGTCGTACTCCTCCGCGGTCAGGTTCCGGATTTCCGCCCCGTCCCCGTAGGAAGTGCCGCTGCCGTCCGGCTCCGTGTTCCAGCAGACAAACTCATACCCCGGCCGGGAATAGGTGTTCAGGCTCAGCTTCGTCTGGGGGGTGACCCGGCTCCCTTCATACTCCTCCGCGTTGTTGTACATGTGGTAGCTGGGCTCCATTTCTAACATCCGCAGATCCGTATTGTGGTCATATTCCACCCGGTACCGGTTCCAGGAAACCGCGCTGCACTGGTGGGCATAGGCGGGCGCTCCCTGTTCCAGGTGCCTGCACTGGGTGCCGTCCCCGTTCTCGTTGGGGCACAGGTAGAAATAGGAAATGTCCACGTCGATGGCATTGATGGAACTCACCGCATCCAGGCTCATGTAATGGAGCCGGTTTACAATCCGCTGCCCGCAGTCCGCGCAGTAGGCCAGCCATCCGGACCAGTAGGGCTGCAGGCACAGGCGGCTGTTGTTGATGTCCGTGATCCCCCCGATGTCCGTGGCACCGCCGTTGGAATGGCAGCAGTTGGCCCCCCGGTATCCGACCTCCCAGTACCCTACCGGGATGATCCCGTTTCTGTCATAGGCATAATAGTGCTCCCCCGTCTCCAGCCCCCGCAGGGTGCTCTCTATTCCTGTATCCACCACGGTGTCAGAGTCATACCAGCAGGCCGGGTCCTTAAAATTCCCCTGGGTCCCCTCCGGCAGGTCCTCCGCCACCGTCCACCAGCCCCCGTCCGGGGAAAAGCTCACATAGGGGCTTTCATAGATGCTCCCCGCAGCCTCGGCCTTTAAGGACAGGCCGGGGAGGGCCGCCGCAAAGGCCGCCGCCCCCAGGGACAAAAGCAGCCTGCCGGGCTTCTTCCTTTTTTTCTTCATAGGCTTATCCCTTCTTTCTGTTTTTTTCCACGCAGAAAGGAACCGGATTTCTCCGGTTCCTTTACAATGTTTTTTTATTCCGTTACTGTTTCTTTCCGCAGCGGCTGCATCCTACTTCTGTAATCGTAATATACTCTCCGGTTGCCAGGTCCACGTCCTGCCAGGAAAAGGTCTGCCAGTCATGGTCGTCCGTGTAGTCCCCTTCCCTGGTGCCGCCGGGGGCCCCGCACACGCTGCAGGTGATGGTGTATTCTGATTTTGTGTTGCAGTTTCCTGCAAAGGTCAGGGTCTCCGTCCAGCTGTGGGGGAGGGCGGGCACATTTGTCCACCTTATGGCGCCGCACCGGGTGCACTTGTCTTCATCAATCCCCCCGCCGGAGCAGGTGGCTGCCACGTAGGGGCCGCTGTACTGGTAGTCATGGCCTAGGCCGCTGCCCTCCGTGTGGGTGCCGTTTGTGGCCCCGCAGCTGCACCGCTCCTCATACACGGCGCCGGATTCGCAAGTGGCGTCCGAAATTTTCACAGACGTGAAACTGTGGGTGTGGGCCTCTGCAGGCTTGGATGCCGCCGTGCTGCCCGTTCCGCTGCCGGAGGCTGCCTGGCTTTCTGCAGGCTTGGACGCCGCCGTGCTGCCCGTTCCGCTGCCGGAGGCTGCCTGGCTTTCCGCAGGCTTGGATGCCGCCGTGCTGCCGGTGCTGCTGGAAGCTGCCTGGCTCTCCGCAGGCTTGGATGCCGCCGTGCTGCCCGTTCCGCTGCCGGAGGCCTTTGTGCTTTCCTTCGTCTGAGCGGTCTTAGTGCTTTGGGAAGCAGCTGCCTGCTTTGTTTCCTCCGCTGTTTCTGCTGCCGCCTGTTCTGTTTCCTCTGTCTCCTCCGTCCCGGCCGCTTCCTTCGTCTCCTCTGTTTCTGGTGTCTGTTCTGCTTCCCCGGTTTCCCCCGGCTCCATGGTGATCTTTCCGGTGGCCACCACCTCTTTTTCTTCCTGTACTTCCACTTCCCTTTCATCCAGCACCTGGGTCTGTTCTCCCGTGCCCTCTTCCGCTGTGCTCCCGCAGCCTGCAAGCGCCAGCATCAGGGAAACAGCCAGGCAGAATGCTGCATTTACTGCTTTCTTTTTCATAACCCCCCTTTTCCGTATGGAAAATCCCCCATACTACAATTAAATGATTGTAAAGTTTTCCGGCCTATGCAGTTTTCAAGGTACACTGCCTGATTCCTGCATCTGCCATTTGTCTTGATAAAAAATAACACAAATGGAAGCATTTCGCAAGCATTACAGTGCCCGGACATGAGCAGGTTCAGCTGCAAAGCAGCAGAAAAGCACAGCTGATGCACTTTAATCACATACCTTTACCGCCCGCAGGGAACCGGCAGAAAGCTGTTCGTAAAAACGCTCCACATCCTCCTCCGCAAGATATATATTTATCCGCTGTGCCGCCGTGTCGCCGTCTTCATTGGAAATCCGGTTTCCCGACGTATCAAATACCTGTTGTACAAAAACATTCTTCCACACAGTGGAAGCCTCTTTACCTTCCTCTTTCACAGAATAGATATGTATGCGGTCTCCGGAACGCAGAACGCCTCCTGCAACCTGATACAAATCCTCTGCTTTAAACCCGGCTATCACAGGATTTTCCAATTTGCTTGTGATTTCGTTTAATTCCTCAAACATACCCTCCGTAAGCAAAACGCCTTCCTCGATTCCAGTAATTGCAATCAACCCCTGTACCTGTTTGGGGCTGCTGATAGCCGTTTGGGGAATACAGCTTTTATCCAATTCCTTTTTCACAAAATAGTCCCCGCAATTTTCTTCCGTGATATATTGTCCTTCCGGAATCTGTCTGGCTGCCACGTAAATACATCCCTTTTCATACTGTGTCAGCATATTTTTTTCTAAGCTGAGCATCACTCCATAAACTGCCAGCGCAGCAATAAATGCCGCTGCAATACTGATAATCCAGCCCCGGCCGGCTCCCGCTTCTCTGCTTTCCAATTTTTTCTTTTTTCGCAGCTTCATAAAACTCTCCCTTCTCAATCATTTGCGACAATATCCACAAGCTTCCCTTTTCTGGCCTGGGTACACACTCCCAAAATTCCTTCCACCGGAAATGTGATTTCACTGTACACCCCTGTGGATTCCACTAAAATTCCATTTGGAGCCCTCTCCTGTCCCAATGTTCCTTCCCAGCTTGCCAAAATCCCCTCCTCTCCCACGCGGCAGGCATATATCTTTTCCTTTACACAGTTATAAATCACATAATCTATAACCTCCACCCTGCCGGATATCATTCTCTTATTTTCGCACTGCCAGCTGTCATCCAGATTCAAATTTCCCTTTAACGCCGTGGTATACCTGTCAAAAGCAAGAAGGGGATCGCCTATGATCAGATTCTGGGTGCTCCCATATTCCTCAATATCAATAATTGCCGATGCCAGATTTGACGCCGCCAGCGCATCCTCCAGATAGAGAGCTGACGCCCGGTAAACTTCGATCTGGAGCAAGGAATATAAAAGAATACTGAGAAAAACCACAAAAAACACTCCCGCTGCGGCTTCCGCCTGTGCTTTTTCCTTTTTTCCCAGGCCTCTTCCAGACAGGCTTTTAATTTTTGGAGGTAGACACTCTTTTTTCTTCAAATGTAAATTTCCCTCCCAGCTTTCCCTGTATTTTCAAAGTCACCGGAGCGCTGTAGGGCGCCTGGTTTAACGTGGTGCCTGTCAGGTCGATCTGCGTTGCCCCTATTTCCTCAAGCTCTAAAAGCAGCCGTCCGCGGTCTCCGGCCTCCAGACAGCCTGTGGTTTCCATTTTCAAAATATACCTTCTGGCCAGCTGGCTTACCTGCCCCTTTTGTCTGATCAGCTCCGTACAGTCCAAATAGACTGCCATCACTATGGTCATTGCGAGAATACAGATTCCCGTCATGAGAAGATTCCCTATATTCCCCGTCTCTTTTTTCATATCAATCTCCATTCCGCCGCCTTTGGCTGGCGGCACAAATAGTAATGAAAGTATTTCAACTCTCTACTTTTTGCTGTAAAATTGCTTGTAAGAAGCTACACTACAAAGCACGGGAGGAGGAGTT